>CAVVYE010000007.1:0-32018 GCA_963752455.1 uncultured Thermoleophilaceae bacterium | reverse complement strand
CGTCTTGCCCGCCCGAACGAGGTATCGCTCATGCTGATGGAGCTTCTCAGGGAGAACGCGTCCGCCCGCCCGGACGACGTGGCGATCGTCTACCGCGACGAGCGGGTGACCCACGCCGAGCTGGCGGACCGCGCCCGGCGCCTGGCCGCGGGCCTGGCGGCCGAGGGCATCGGCCCCGGCGACGCCGTGGGCCTGCTGCTGCCGAACGATCCGTCGTTCGTGGCCAGCTACTTCGCGATCTCCTCCCTGGGCGCCGTGGTGGCTCCCTTCAACCCCGCCTTCAAGCAGGACGAGCTCGAGTTCTACTTCCGCACCTGCGACGTGCGTGCCGTGATCAGCGACGACCGCAGCGCCGGCGTGTGCGAGCGGATCGTGTCCGGCTGGGAGCGCCCGGCCAAGGTGATCACCACCAGCGCGGCGCACGGCCAGGCCCTGACGCTCGACATGCTGATGGACCACGAGCCGGCCGATCTCCCGCCGCGCGATCCGGACGAGCCGCTCGTGTACATGTTCTCCTCCGGCTCCACCGGCCGCCCGAAGCGGGTGGCCCGCACCCACGCGCAGTGCCGGGGCGAGGCCGAGTACTACCCGGACATGGGCTACGGCCCGGACGACCGGATCTTCTGCACCATCCCGCTGTTCCACACCTACGGCATGGGCTGCTGCATGTTCGCCGCCGCCCGCACCGGCGGGACGCTGGTGATCCTCGAGGACCCGAACCCGTTCCTGCTGCGCCGCCAGCGGGCGCTGGAGCTCCTCGAGAAGGAGGGCATCACGATCTTCCCGGGCGTCCCCTTCAACTTCCGCCTGATGGCCGAGGCGCCCGCGCAGGCCGACCTCTCGGCCGTGCGGCTCTGCTTCTCCGCGGGCACCGCGCTCCCGCGGCCCTTCTTCGACGCCTTCCTGGACAAGTTCGGGGTGCCCGTCCGCCAGCTCTACGGCTGCACCGAGGCCGGAACCCTCACCGCCAACCTCGACGAGGACCCGGTGGCGTCGTTCGAGACGGTCGGACCGCCCGGTGGAGGGCGTTGTGGTGCGGATCGAGGACGACGAGGGAGACGAGGCGCCCCTGGGCTACGAGGGCGAGGTGGCCGTTCAATCCCCCGGCCTCACCAACGGCTACACCGACATGCCCGATCTGAACGAGCACGTCTTCCGCGACGGCTACTTCGTGACCGGCGACCTCGGGCGCCTCGACGAGGAGGGCCGGCTCACCATCACGGGGCGCAAGAAGCTGCTGATCGAGGTGGGCGGCTACAAGGTCGACCCGATCGAGGTGGAGGACGTGGTGTCGGCCCACCCCAAGGTCGGCGAGGCCGTGGTGGTGGGGGTGCAGGGCAAGGTGGCCGGCGAGGAGCTGGTCAAGGCCGTGGTGGTGCCCACCGACGAGGTGGAGGAGCGCGAGCTGATCGCCTTCTGCCAGGAGCGCCTGGCCAACTACAAGGTCCCCCAGGTGGTGGAGTTCCGGGAGGAGATCCCGAAGAGCCCCCTGGGCAAGATCCTCCGCAAGTACCTGATCTGAGGCTCCGCGGTTTGCCGGGTTCCGAAACGGGGCTACTCTGAATCAGGGAGTCTGCCGATGGACCAGTGACGGTCCGGCGGCGGGCACCTCTCCGGGCCGGCCGCCACCGTCCGGGATACCTATCGTCGATGCAGGGAGATCGATGCAGTGAAGACACTGCTGATCGACAACTACGACTCGTTCACCTACAACCTCTTCCAGCTGCTGGCCGAGGCCAACGGTGAGGAGCCGGTCGTGGTGCGCAACGACGGCGGCCACCTGGGCCCAGCTCGAGGGCGGCGACTACGACAACATCGTCATCTCCCCGGGACCGGGCCGCCCGGACAACCCGGCCGACTTCGGCGTCTGCGCCGACGCGATCCGCGAGTCCAAGGTGCCGCTGCTCGGCGTCTGCCTCGGCCACCAGGGCGTGGGTCACATGGCGGGGGCCGAGGTGGTGCACGCCCCCGAGGTGATGCACGGGCGCCTGAGCGCCGTCTACCACGACGACTCCTCGCTCTTCGCGGGCATCCCCCAGGGCTTCCAGGTGGTGCGCTACCACTCGCTCTGCATCACCGAGCCGCTGCCGGCCGACCTCGAGGCCACCGCCTGGACGGGCGACGGCGTGGTGATGGGCGCCGCCCATCGCACCCGCCCCGTATGGGGCCTTCAGTTCCACCCGGAGTCGATCTCCACCGAGTGGGGCCGCCGCCTGCTCGCCAACTTCCGCGACCTCACCGCCGGAGTGCACGACAAGAACGGCGGCCGCGGGCGCCCGCTCAGCAGCCCGGCGCCGAACTCCGCCAAGAGCTGGTCGCCGCCGCAGCGCCCCAAGCTCCGGCTCCAGGTCAAGCGCCTCGACCACCTGTACGACTCCGAGCAGGTCTTCGTGAACCTCTACGGCGACCACCGCTACGCCTTCTGGCTCGACAGCAGCAAGGTGGACGAGCGCTCCCGCTTCTCGTTCATGGGCGCCAGCGGCGGCCCGCTCAGCTCGGTGATCACCTACGACGTGGCCGACGGCGAGGTGCACGTGGGCGCGGCGTGGCCAACGAGGTCCACCAGGAGTCGATCTTCGACTACCTGAGCCGCGAGATGAAGCGCCTGCGCTTCCTCTCCGACGACCTGCCCTTCGACTTCAACTGCGGCTTCGTGGGCTACTTCGGCTACGAGCTGAAGGGGGACTGCGAGGGCGACGTGCCCCACCACTCCTCGATGCCCGACGCGGCGTTCATCTTCGCCGACCGCCTGATCGCCTTCGACCACTACGAGAAGTGCACCTACCTGGTCTGCGTCACGGCGCCCACGAGCGAGGACGAGGGCGAGCGCTGGATCCGCGAGACCTCGGACCGCCTGGACTCGCTGCCGCCGCTGGAGCCGGTGGACCTGGCGGCGATCACCGCCGGCGGCGAGCCGGCCGAGTTCTACATGAGCCGCTCGCACCAGCAGTACCTGGACGACATCCAGAGCATCAAGGACTACCTCACCGAGGGCGAGACCTACGAGGTGTGCCTCACCAACAAGGTGCGCACCGACATCGCTCCCGAGCCGCTGCCGCTCTACCGCACCCTGCGGTCGATCAATCCCGCGCCGTTCTCCTCCTATCTGCGCTTCGGCGACGTCGACGGTGCTCAGCTCATCGCCCGAGCGCTTCCTGAGCGTCGGGCGCGACCGCTGGGTCGAGGCCAAGCCGATCAAGGGCACCTGCCCGCGCGGGCAGGACAAGGCCGAGGACCTGCGCCTGGCCGAGGAGCTGCGCACCAGCGAGAAGAACCAGGCCGAGAACCTGATGATCACCGACCTGCTCCGCAACGACCTGGGCGTGGTCTGCGACATCGGGACGGTGCACGTGCCGCACCTGATGGCGATCGAGTCCTACGAGACGGTCCACCAGATGGTGTCCACCGTCCGCGGCCAGCTGCGCGAGGACGTGGAGCCGCCGGACGGGATCCGGGCCTGCTTCCCCGGCGGCTCGATGACGGGCGCGCCGAAGAAGCGCACCATGGAGATCATCGACGAGCTGGAGCACGAGCCTCGCGGCGTCTACTCCGGCGCGATCGGCTACCTCGGGCTGAGCGGCGGCTGCGACCTCAACATCGTGATCCGCACGATCGTGATGGACGGCGAGACCACCACGATCGGGGCCGGCGGCGCCATCGTGATGCAGTCGGACGCCGAGGAGGAGTACCAGGAGATCATGCTCAAGGCCCGGGCGCTGATGCGCGCCCTGGCGATGCACGCCGACCCGAACGGCGAGTTCCACGTGCACGAGGGCGACGCCAGCCTGGCGGCTGCCGCCTCCGACGACTGACCTAGTCGTCCACCAGCCGCCGCTCCGCCGCCCACCGCGACAGCTCGTGCCGGCTGGAGAGCTGGAGCTTGCGGAGCACCGACGACACGTGGGCCTCCACCGTCTTCGGGGAGATGTCGAGGCGCAGGCCGATCTCCTTGTACATGTAGCCGCGTGCGATGTGCTGGAGCACCTCGCGCTCGCGCGGGGTGAGCGCGTCGAGCTCGCTCTCCGCCTACGGGCGCGGGGCCGGCGAAGGCGTCGAGCACGAAGCCCGCCAGCCGGGGGGAGAACACCGCGTCGCCGGCGTGGACGCGGCGCACCGCGTCGGCCAGGTCCGGCCCGGAGATGCTCTTGGTCACGTACCCGCGCGCGCCGGCGCGGACCACGGCGATCACGTCGCCCGGGTCGTCGGACACCGATAGGGCGAGGAACACGGGAACGGGGGAGGCCTGAGCGGCGCGGCGGATCACCTCCACGCCGCCGCCGTCGGGCATGTGCACGTCGAGCAGCACCACGTCCGGGCCGAGCCGGGCGATGGCCTCCGCCGGCGGACTCCACGCCGTCCGCCTCGCCCGCGATCTCGAGCAGGGGCTCGAGCTCCGCCCGCACGCCGGAGCGGAAGAGCTGGTGGTCGTCCACGATCAGGACGCTCGGACCGGTCATGCGCCGCCGTCGCGGTCGATCACGAGCTCCACCTCGGTGCCCGAGCCGGGAGCGCTCGTGATCCGGGCCCGGCCCCCATGGCGATCCATGCGGCCCACTATGGACTCCCGAACCCCGCGGCGGTCGGCCGGCACCTCCGCGGGCACGAACCCGGGCCCGCGGTCGCGCACGAACACCTCGATCCGCTCGTCCGTGGACTCGGCGTACACGTCCACCGTCGACCCGCCGCCGAACTTGGCCGCGTTGGTCATGGCCTCCCGCGCGGCGGCCACCACCGCCTCTGCCTTCGGATCGAGCGGGGCGTCTCCCACGGCCACCACCTCCACGGGCACCCCGTGGCGCTCCTCCACCTCGGCCGCCGCTCCCTCCAGCGCCGCGGCCAGCCGGGCGGCCTGCCCGGGCGCGGGGCGGCCGGCCAGCCAGGCGCGCAGCTCCCGCTCCTGGCTGCGGGCCAGCGCGGCCACCTCCTGGGGCTCGGCGGCGCGGCGCTGAACGAGCGCCAGCGTCTGGAGCACGGAGTCGTGCAGGTGCGCGGCCATCTCGGCTCGCTCCTGCGAGCGGATCCGCTCGGCGCGCTCGGACGCCAGCGACCGGGCCAGGCGCGCGATCCAGGGGGCGAAGATCACGCCCAGCACCACGATCACGGCGATCACGGCCAGCAGCACGTCCCGGGCGGCGCCGAGGGCGCCGGTGGCCTGGAGGAAGGCGAATCCGGCGGCGATCACCAGGGCCACGCCCACGCCGGTCCGGGAGAACGCCACGGCCGCTGTGCGCGCGGTCTCGCGCTGGTCGCGTGGCGGCGCCGGCGCCGCCGTGGAGGGGCGCGGGCGCGTGTCGGCCGGCGCGCCCCGTGTCGTCGCCGAGCGACTGGCGCCAGATCAGCACCCCGCCGGTGGTGATCAGCACCAGGGGCCAGACGATCGCGTCCGAGAACCACAGTCCGAGGCCGCGGAACGCGAGCAGCACGCTCAGGAGCAGGAGCCCGGTGCCCAGCGCCACCTCCACGGCGGCCCGCCCGCGCGGCGAGGGCGCGCGCTCGCGCGGCGCGGAGTCGCCCGCCGGCACCACGAGCCACGCGAGGGCGTAGATCGCGACGCCGGCCCCGCCGGCAGCCGTGGCCACGACGAAGGCGAGCCTCACCAGCACGGGGTCGAGGCCGAAGCGACCGGCGATCCCCGCGGCCACGCCCGCCAGCCAGCCGTTCTCGCGGTCGCGCCGCAGCCGGGGACGGGCGGCACCCGCGGTGGCGGTCACCGGTCCCGGCTCATCCCGCGGGCCACGAGGATCGCCCCCGTGGCCGCGCAGGCCACGGGGGCGAAGAGGGCGAAGCCCATGTCGATCGAGCCCTCGGCGTCGAGCAGCAGGAGCACCCCGAGGGCGATCACCGCCAGGCCCGCGACGAGCGAGGCGAGGTCGGGCCTAGCCCGCACGCGCGTCACTCCGGCATGCCCTGTTCCCGTGTGGGGTGTCCTCGGTGTTGTCGTGCCAATCGCGCCCGAACCGCTCGTGGTCGAAGGGCGGGTCGTTGGTGTCCCGCACCCGGAGTGCGCCCACGCCCACGTCGGCGTTCAGGACCAGGCGCTTGGCGGCCGGAGGGGCCTCGCGACGGTCCACGACCTGGACGTCCACGCCCTCGTTGGCCTCGCCGAGCACGCGGGCCTGGCCCACGCCCACGTCGGCCTCCGTGGCCACGCACACGTCCGCGGGCACGGTCAGGCGCACCTCGCCGATGCCGAGGTCCACCTCCAGCGGCGTGTCACCCGGGGGCAGGTCCACCTTGCTCAGGTTCACGTCCATCTGGCCGACGCCGAGCTCGTACTTGTCGCGAAGGTCGGCCCGGGTGTTGGGGGTGTAGTTGCGATCGCCGAACCCGCCTTCGAACGCCACGCCCGCCGCGCCCACCGCGCCGGCGGACAGGCCCACGAGCACCGCGGGGAGGATGAGCCAGCGCACGGGCCGGACGAACGCGCCGGCCACCAGGGCCACCCCCGCGACGATCAGCAGGATGGCCACCACGGCGCCGCCCCCGACCGCGGCGGCGAATCCCGCTCCGAGGGCCAGGATCCCGCACAGGATGAGAACCCCGACGCCGAGTGCCGCCCGCCTGGCGATGTCCCGCGCCTCTCCGCTCGGTCCTTCGCCGGAGACGAGCCACCATACGAGAACGCCTGCGATAGCAAGGGTCGCGACAGGAACGAGGACCGCGGCAGCGATGAGGCCGCCGCCGAGAAGAAAGGGCCACGCGATCAGGAGGAGGACGATCACGCCCACCGCGAGGCCGACGGACCGCCCGCCCGCCGAGGCCGGGGTCCCGGCAGCCCTCGGGCTCCGCCGGGATGAGGATCAGCGCGGCGAGGTAGAGCAGCACGCCCGGCGCCGCCCAGCAGCACCAGGGCCACCGCGCCGATGCGGAAGAGGATCGGGTCGGCGTTGAAGTAGCGGCCCAGCCCGGCGCAGACGCCTCCGATCATCCGCCCCTCGCGGACGCGGACCAGCTTTCGCGGGGCCGGTTCGCCGGGGCGGCTCTGTGCGCCCATCGGCTGCGTGGGGTCCTCCGGGCCCGTGTGCTCGCGGCCCTCGTCCTGCTGCTGTCGTCTGCGTCCATTTCCATCTCCGGTGCCGAGGTTTGTATCTCGCCACCGAGCCTGCCGCCCCGCGGGGCGCCTGCCAATTGGGAATGGCCCCTAGGGGATCGGCCTATGACGTCGCTGAAGTCGCGCTCGAGATGGGTCGCGTCCACGCCCAGCGCCAGGGCCAGGGCCAGACCGATGTACACCCCGGCCACGATCAGGCGGGTGCGCCGCGGAACGCGATGGAACTCGCGCGCCTCGGGCGTGTTGCGCGCCCGCCAGCGGCGCCACGTCTCCATGCCGCCGAGCAGCAGGATCAGCAGCATCACCGGGTTCGGGAAGGCCACCGTGGCCGCCACCAGCAGGCCGTAGCCCACGAACCACATCCAGGGGGAGAGGGCGGCCATGGCCCGTCCGCCGTCGAGCGGCAGCACGGGGAGCAGGTTGAACAGGTTCAGCAGGAAGCCCACGTAGGCGAGCGCCAGGAAGAGGTCGCTTCCGCCGGCGGCGTGGATGGCCAGCGGCACGAGCGCGGCCAGCGAGCCGAGCACGGGCCCGGCCAGGCCCACGCGGGCCTCCGCCGCCGCGTCCTTCGGCAGCTGCTTCATGGCCACGAGCGCGCCCAGGAAGGGGATGAACATGGGCGGCCCCGCGTCGATGCCCTCGCGCCGGAGCTGGATCACGTGGCCCATCTCGTGCACCAGCAGGAGCAGCACGAAGCCGACGGCGAACCTCCAGCCCCAGATCAGGGCGTACGCGCCGATGGACACCAGCATCGTGCCCGAGGTGGTGAGGATCTTGAGCTTCGGGAGGAGCAGCAGAAGCCCCTTGAGCTTCGCCGCGAACTTGAGCGCGATGAGCCCGGCGGCCAGGATGGCGCCGCCGGCGCGACGCCAGAGCCGGCTTGGGCTCGGGCGCGCGCGGCGCCGGCGCCTGAGGCGCGGCCACGGGGTAGAGCATGATCCATGCCAAGCGTCGGAACTCCACACCCCAATTGTAGAAACTCGACTACCCTTGAAGAGCTTCCAGGGGACGACAGGCTTCGACGTGGACGTTCTGTGGAGGCAGTTGCGAGTCGAGGTCCCCGGTAGGCCTCGTTAAACCACCGGGAAAACCATAAGTGCGGATCGTAATCACGAATTCGCGCTCGCGGCCTAGCTAAACCTAGTCCGATGAGCTGTCGGCCTCCGCTCGGCTCCGTGGCGGAGGACCCGGCATAAGAAAACGGACTTCACCCGTCGCGTCTGCTCTCGCCGCGACGGGGACACTCAAGAGGGCTGGCCCCCCACAACCCCGCCGGCCTGGCGAGTGGGGGGCGAGATCAGAGGGCCGGATACGCTCGTAGAAGCTGCCTCTTACGCGCCCGCGGACGTGGGTTCAATTCCCACCGTCTCCACTGCTCTGGCCGTCCAGGTCGCGGACGAGGTCGTCGAGCGCGCGCGCGGCGGCCTCGAAGCGCTCGGCCCCCACGATCTCCACGTACCGGGCTTCGATCTCCCTGATCGCGTGCTGGGCGGTTCGCATCGCCTCCCAACCGGCCTCGGTCAGGCAGATGAGCTTCGCCCGGCCGTCACTCGGGTCGGGCCGGCGCTCGACGATGCCGAGACGCTGCAGGTCGTCCACCAGCTCGGACATCGCGGGCAGGGTCATCCGCGCCTGGCCCGCCAGCTCCGTGAGGCGGGATCCGTCGGCCTTGATGTAGGCGGTGACGTGAGCGTGGGAGATGCGGGCGTCCTCGAGCCCCGCGGCCACCAGGCGCTCGAACAGCTCGACCTGGAACTGCCGCGTGAGCTGCACGAGCAGCTGGCCGATGTGAAGACGCTCGCTTGACAAGATGCTTAGGCTACCTAAGCTAGGTGTCCTAACTAACTCGCCGGCGAAGATACATGACGACCGCCGCAGTCGACGAGATCCACAATCCCCGCACGGGCCAGCGGATGCGCTTCCTGCCCGTCGAGGACGACGTTCTTCGCATCGAGACCGTCAATCCACCCTCCGACCCCGAACCGGTGCACGTCCACCCGCGGCAGGAGAGCCGTGCCGAGGTGATCAGCGGAACGCTCCGGTTCGTCGTCGACGGGGTGGAGCATCGGCTCGGGCCGGGTGATGCGCTCACCATTCCGGCGGGCGTACCGCACAATTTCGCCAACGACGGGGACGTGGATGCCGTCGCGATTCAGGCCGTTTAGTCCCGCGCTTCGCACCGAGGCGTTCTTCCGGCTCTGGTTCGATCTGGCGGAGCGGGGCGAGATCGGAGACTCGGGAATGCCCTCGCTGCTGCACCTGTCGGTTCTGGCGCCCCGCTTCGGAGACGAGATCCGGGTGGCGCGCCCGCCGTGGCTCGTCCAGCGCGCGGTGTTCGCCCTGCTGGCTCCTGTGGCCCGTATGCGGGGCTACGCGGCGCCCTGATCGAGCCGCTTCTCGAACCAGTGGTGGGCGAAGCCCTCGTCGTTGAACGCGGGGATCTCGGCGTATCCCGACGAGCGGTACATCGAGATGGCCTCCACGAGCGCGCGGTTGGTGTCCAGCCGGGTGGCCGAGGCGCCGGCGCGCGCGGCGTCCGCCTCGAGCTCGGTGAGCAGCCGGCGCCCCAGGCCGAGTCCCCGCGCGGTCTCCGACACCCACATCCGCTTGATCTCCGATGGCGCTCCCGGGTGGTGCTTCACGCCGCCGCAGCCCACGGGCTCGGCGCGGCGGTAGGCGATCAGGAAGCGGCCTGCCGGCGGCCTCACCGCCTCGCGGCTCCACGGGGATGCTCGCGCCGGGGTGAATCCCGAGGGGGATCGCCGGTCGAGCTCCGCGAAGTAAGCGCGGATGCACTGCCGGGCGTCGGGATGCAGGGGATCCACCGTCCGGATCTCCACCGCGGAGAGCGTGAGCAGACGCTCCACCGTGCGCATCGCCTGTCCGAGTCGCTCCCGCTGGCCGGTATCGAGCGGCGTGACGATCGACTCCGCGAGGTCGTCGCTGCGCCGGTCGAGGAGCGCGCGCTCGCGAAGGCCGGCGGCCGTGAGCCGGGCCACGCGGATGCGGCCGATCCGAGGGGCTGGGCGTGACCCGCACCAGCTTCGCGGCCTCGAGGGCGCGGAGAAGCCGGCTGGCCTGCCCGGAGTCGAGGTCGAGCCGCCTGCGCAGGGCGCGCACCTCGCACCCCTCGGTGCCGATCTCCCACAGCAGCCGCGCCTCCCCGAGGGGCCGGTCGCGGGCGAGGAACCGGTCGCTCAGCGCCCCGGCGCGCTGGGTCACCGTCCTGTTGAAGCTGCGGACCTGGTCCACCAGCGCATCCGGCATTCTCTGATTTTAGTCAGAGATTGCGGTCGAGTCGCACCGGCGTTAGGATCGGGCCGCATGAGCGGCAACGGCAGCATTCCCAGCGGCGTGGACTTCGTATCGATCCCCACGGGGGATCTGGAGAGGTCCGTGGAGTTCTACGGCGAGACGCTCGGATTGCGTCGCACGGTGTACCGGCCGGAGCGGAACTTCGCCGAGTTCGAGCCCGGGAACGTGACGCTGAACGTGATGGATCCGGTGAAGATGGGCATCGGCGACCTCAGCCCGAACGCGAACCCGATCGCCCTGCACGTGGACGACATGGAGGAGGCCCGGGCGACGCTGGAAAGCCGCGGCGTGAGCTTCATGGGCGACACCTTCGACACCGGCGTATGCCACATGGCGTTCTTCCGCGATCCGGACGGGAACGCGCTGATGCTGCACCACCGCTACGCCCCGCGGACGCCGGAGGCGTGAGCTAGCCCTCGAGCCGGCCGGCCAGCCGGTCCATGCCCCGGGCCCGGGCGGCCTTGGCGGCGCCGGCCAGGTCGGTGCCACGGTCCCGCGGGCGTTTGACGCCGGCGTCCTGCAGCGTCGCGATCTCCTTGAAGCGCAGCAGCTCGTCCCTCTGGTCCAGAAGCGCGGCGCGCACCCTCGGCCGGGTCTCCCGCATCGCGTTGTCCAGGGCGGCCTCCAGCGAGCCGTGGCGCCCGAGCAGGTCGGCCGCCGTCTTCTCGCCGATGCCCTTGGCGCCGGGAATGCCGTCCGAGGGGTCGCCGCGCAGCGCGATGAAGTCCGGGACCAGCTCCGGGGGCACCCCGTAGCGCTTCCTCACCTCGGCCGGGTCCACCAGCTCGGCGCCGCGCGCGCCGGTGCGCACGTAGAGGATGGTGACCAGGTCGGTGGCGCACTGGAACATGTCGCGGTCCCCGGTCATCACGAGGGTGTTCCCGCCGGCCTTCGACTCGACCTCGGCGTAGGAGCCGAGCAGGTCGTCCGCCTCGAGGGTCTCGCTGGCCGCCACGGTCCAGCCGAAGGCCTCGAAGAAGTCGCGCGAGTCCGCGAACTGAGGCGCCAGGGTGTCGGGCACCTCGGGCCGCTCGGCGTGGTAGCCGTCGAAGAGCTCGACCCGGTAGTCCGCCGCGTCCGGGCCGAAGCAGAGGACCACGGCTCGCGGCGAGTGCTCCTCCACCTCGCGCAGCACCAGGTTGGCCGTGCCGAGCAGCGCGTTCACGGGCTGGCCGTCGTTCCCGGTGATCGAGTCGGGCAGCGCGTAGAACGCGCGGAACAGCATCGAGGGTGCGTCCACCACGAGCAGCGGGCCGGGCATGCCCGTCACGCTATCGGCACTAGCCGGCGCGCAGCGCCCGCGACCTGGCGGCCACGGGCTGGAGGAAGTCCGGCAGCGGGCGCACCAGCCCACGTCCCGTCTCCCGCTCCCAGATCTGCTCGAGCTGGGCCAGGTGCTCGTCCATCACCAGGTCGATGGCGGCGAAGTCGGCGCTGCGGATGGCGGCGAGCGTCCGCTCGTGCACGTCGATCACCCAGTCGGGCACCGGCGGGGCGTGCAGGGCCATGTCGCGCGCGATCTCGAGCCGCTTGAACAGGCTGCGCATCAGGGACACCACGGTGGAGTTCCGCGTGGCCCGGGCCATGGCCAGGTGGAACTTCAGGTCCAGCTGGAGGAAGAGATCCTCGTGGCGCAGCACGTCGTGGCGCGCGGCCAGCTCGCGCTTGCGCTCGATCAGGGCGGCCATCACCGCGAAGTCCTCCTCGCTGGCGTGCACGGCGGCCAGCTGGGCCACGCGCGGCTCCAGCAGCCTCCTGGCCTCGAGCACTCCGGAGACCTCGCCCACGCGGATCTCCTGGCGGCTCTGGAGCAGCTCGCGCGGCACCAGCTCGGCGGCCACGAAGATGCCGCCCGCCTGCCCGCGGCGTACCTCGAGCACACCGGCCTCGGCCAGGACCTTCACCGCCTCCCGGAGCGTCGGGACGGCTGATCTGCATCCGCGCCGCCAGCTCGCGCTCGGAGGGGAGACGGTCACCCACGTGCAGGTCGCCGGCCTTCACCTTCTCGGCGATCTGCTCCACCGCCTCCTGAAAGGTCCGGCGGGTGGCGACCGGTTCAAAGTCGCGCTGCAAACCGGTTCGAGTATATGGGCGCTCCCGGGCCAGGAGCCCGGAGCTCACCCTCGCGCCGCCTCGACCCGCTCGAGGGCCTGGCGCTCGGCCACCTCCAGCGGCGTGGAGCCCTCGGCCTCGGCGGTGGCGATCGCCCGCTCGATGCTCTCCTCGGCCCGGTCCACCAGCACGGCCTCGTCGGGTCCCTCGTTGCCGTACCACTCGGCGGCCACGTGGATGAGCCCGCCGCAGTTGGCCAGGAAGTCGGGCACGTAGAGGATCCCGCGGCGCGCGAGCGTGCCGGCCACGTCGCGGCCCGCGAGCGGGTTGTTGGCCGCGCCGGCCACCACCCGGCAGTCGATCGAGCGCGCGATCGCGTCGTCGATCATCCCGCCGGCGGCACAGGGCGAGATCACGTCGAGCTCGAGTGCCAGCACGGCCTCGGCCGAGGGCGCGGCGTCGCCGCCGTGCTCGCTCACGAACCGCTCGACCCGCTCGGGATCGAGGTCGCAGGCGATCACGTGGGCTCCTCCGCCGGCGAGCATCGCGCCCAGCGCGTAGCCCACCTTGCCCAGTCCCACGATGCCCACGCGGCGGCCGTCGAGATCACCGGACCCCGTGGCCGCGCGAAGACCGCAGCCCACCGCGCGGAAGACGGTCTCGGCCGTGACCGGCGAGGGATCGCCCCCGCCGCCGCAGGCCGCCGAGCGCCCGACCACGTACGGGGTGTACCGCGACATCAGGTCCATGTCCGCCGTGGTGGTGCCGATGTCCTCGGCGGTCACGTAGTCGCCCGCCAGCTCGTCCACCGTCCGGGCGGCCACCTCGAACCGGGCCTCGCGCATGTGCTGCTCGCCGTCGTCGATCATCACCGCCTTGCCGCCCCCGAGGGCGAGGCCGGCCGCCGACGCCTTGAGCGTCATGGTGCGGGCCAGGCCCATCGCGTCGGCCATCGCCTCGCGCAGGCCGCCCGGGTAGCGCTTGAGACGCATTCCGCCGAGCGCGGGGCCGAGCACCGTGGAGTGCACGGCCACCACCAGGCGCGTGCCGGTGGCCCGGTCCTGGCGGACCACGATGCGCTCGTGATCGTCCTCGGCGAGCGCCGGTGTGGACCGAAGCGGAGGCTGCGCAGAAATGGTCATATCAGTTGACCATAGTCCGACAATGAGTTGACATCAACCACAACCGCCTCAATAGTGGTGGACAGGATGTAGAGGGGCTGCGCGCCACGTGGGCGAGGTCCTCTGTGTGCCGCCAATGGTAAGTTGTGTTTGCCAAAGGCCGCTGTCGAGGTTGTACCCGAGGAGAGACGAGTGAACCCCACCGCGCTGCGCGAACGTCCGGACCGCCGCCGCCCCCGCGCCCAGGATCGCCGTCCCGCCGCGGTTCCCGGGGAGCGCCGCCGGGCTGCGCGCCGCGACGTGTCGCTCGACGACCGGTACCGCCTCGAGGAGGGCCGGATCCTCCTCACGGGCGTGCAGGGCCTGGTCCGGCTGCCGCTCGACCAGCACCGGGCGGATCGCCGCCTCGGGCTGCACACGGGCACCCTCGTGTCCGGCTATCAGGGCTCGCCGCTGGGTGGCCTCGACCAGGAGCTCGGGCGCCAGCGGGAGCTGTGCGCCGAGCATCACGTGCGCCACGTGCCGGGCGTGAACGAGGAGCTGGGCGCCACCTCGGCGTGGGGGAGCCAGATGGCCGCCTCGCTGCCCGGCTCCCGCTACGACGGAGTGCTGGGGCTCTGGTACGGGAAGGCGCCCGGACTCGACCGGGCGGCCGACTCCCTCCGACACGGCAACTTCGTGGGCGTGTCGCGCACGGGCGGTGCGATGGCCGTGGTGGGCGACGACCCGGCCAGCAAGTCATCCACACTCCCCAGCGCATCCGAGTCGCTCCTCGCCGGCCTGCACATGCCGGTGTTCTTCCCGGCCGACGTGCAGGACGTGCTCGACCTCGGCCTCCACGCATGGGCCTGCTCCCGGGCCTCCGGGCTCTGGACCTCGATGAAGATCGTGACCAGCGTGGCCGACGCGCTGGGCACCGCCGACGTGGCGCCCGGCCGGGTCACCCCGGTGCTGCCGGAGATCGAGTGGCGCGGGCGCCCTTACTCCCACGTGCCCAACGGCAACCTCCTCGCTCCCGCCTCACTGGAGATGGAGGAGACGCTCACCGGAATCCGGACGGACCTCGCCCTGGCCTACGCCCGCGAGAACGGCGTGAACCGGATCGAGGGCGCGCGGGACGCCTGGCTCGGGATCGTGGCCGCCGGAAAGCCCTACTACGACCTTCTCCACGCCCTCCGCGGCCTGGGCCTCGACGAGCGCGCGCTGGAGCGTGCCGGGATCCGGTTGCTCAAGCTGGGAATGATCTGGCCGCTCGAGCCCGGCGTGGTGCGGGACTTCGCCCGCGGGCTCGACGAGATCCTGGTGGCCGAGGAGAAGGGCCCCTTCATCGAGACGCACCTGAAGGAGGCCCTCTACGGCATGCCGGACGCGCCCCGGATCGTGGGCAAGCGCGACGAGCGCGGCGCGCCGCTTCTTCCCGCGACCCTGGACCTCGATGCGGACCAGGTGGCCCGCGCCGTGGCCGACCGTCTCAGGGGACGGGTGGAGATGCCGTCCGTGGCCGCCCGCCTCGCGGAGCTCGACGAGATCGCCCGTCGCCCGCGGCCGCTTCCCATGGCCACCCGCTCGCCCTTCTTCTGCTCCGGCTGCCCGCACAACAGCTCCACCAAGGCGCCCGAGGGCACGCTGGTGGGCGGGGGCATCGGCTGCCACACGATGGTGCTGCTGAACCCGGAGGGCAAGGGCGAGATCACCGGCATCACGCAGATGGGCGGAGAGGGGGCCCAGTGGATCGGCATGGCGCCGTTCACCGACGACCGCCATCTGGTCCAGAACATCGGCGACGGCACCTTCCATCACTCCGGCTCCCTGGCCGTCCGCGCCGCGGTGGCCGCCGGCGTGAACATCACCTACAAGCTCCTCTTCAACGAGGCCGTGGCCATGACCGGCGGCCAGAGCGTGGAGGGCGGCATGGGCGTGCCCGAGCTCACCCGCTGGCTGGAGCTCGAGGGCGTCCGGCGGATCGTGGTGACCACCGAGGACCCGTCCCGCTACCGCGGCGTGAAGCTCGCTGCGATCGCCGAGGTGCGCGACCGGAGCGAGCTGATCCCCACCCAGCAGGAGCTGGCCGCCGTGCCGGGCGTGACCGTGCTGATCCACGACCAGGAGTGCGCGGCCGAGCTGCGGCGCAAGCGCAAGCGCGGCAAGGCCGTGGAGCCGGCGGAGCGGATCTGGATCAACGAGCGCGTGTGCGAGGGCTGCGGGGACTGCGGCAAGAAGTCCAGCTGCATGTCGGTGGTGCCCACGGACACCGAGTTCGGGCGCAAGACGCAGATCCACCAGGCCTCGTGCAACAAGGACTACTCGTGCGTCGAGGGGGACTGCCCCTCGTTCCTCACCGTCGTTCCCGGGAAGCGGGCCAAGCGCGTGGCGCCCGAGCCGCCCACCGGCCTGCCCGAGCCGGAGCTGCTGGTGCGGGACACGGACTGCGGCGTGCGGATGATGGGCATCGGCGGCACGGGCGTGGTGACCGTGAGCCAGGTGCTGGGCATGGCCGCGCTCATCGACGGCCTGCACGTGCGCGGCCTCGATCAGACCGGCCTCGCGCAGAAGGGCGGCCCCGTGGTGTCGGACCTGCGGATCTCGCGCGGCCCGCTCGCCTCGGCGAGCAAGGCGCCCGCGGGCAGCGTGGACACCTACCTCGGCTTCGACCTTCTGGGCGCCACCACCGACGCGAACCTGGCCACCGCCCAGCCGGGACGGACGGTGGCCGTGGTGTCCACCAGCGCGGTGCCCACGGGGCGCATGGTGCTGGACCCCGCCGAGCGCTTCCCCGAGCTCTCGCCCCAGCTCGACCGGATCGGCGCCGTGACCCGGGACGAGCACAACCTCTACCTCGACGCGCAGGAGCTCTCGGAGCACCTGTTCGGCGATCACATGATGACCAACACGCTGATGCTCGGCGCGGCGTTCCAGCGCGGCCTGCTTCCGGTGTCGGCCGGCGCGCTGGAGCAGGCCATAACCCTCAACGGCGCCGCCGTGGAGAAGAACCTGAGCGCCTTCGCGTGGGGACGGGCCGCGGTGGCCGCCCCGGAGGCGCTCGACCGCGTGGTGGAGGCCCAGGACGACGCACCGGACGAGCGCGAGCTCTCCGAGCGCGAGCTCGCGCTGGTGAGCGAGGCGGTGGACGGCGACCGCGGCGAGCTCCGGCGCCTGGTGGAGGTGCGGATACCGGAGCTCGTGGCCTACCAGGGACACGCGTACGCCGCTCGGTACGCCCAGGCCGTGCGCCGGGTGCAGGTGGCCGAGCAGGAGCGCGCGCCCGGGCACGACGAGCTGGCCCGGGCGGTGGCGCGGAACCTCCACAAGCTGATGGCCTACAAGGACGAGTACGAGGTGGCCCGACTGCACCTCGACGGGTTCGAGCGCGCCCGCATGAGCCGGGAGCTGGGCGATGACGCAAGGGTCTGGTTCAACCTCCATCCGCCGCTGCTGCGTGCCCTGGGCATGAAGCGCAAGCTCAAGCTGGGTCGCTGGTTCGTGCCCGTCCTCCGGATGCTCCGGTCCATGCGCCGGCTGCGCGGCACCCCGCTGGATCCCTTCGGGCTGGCGCGCGTGCGGCGGACGGAGCGTGCCCTGATCGGCGAGTACGAGCGGCTCGTGGCGGGCGCCGTCTCCGCGCTCACCCCCGAGTCGCACGGGACCGCGGTGGAGCTGGCCGAGCTTCCCGACGTGATCCGGGGCTACGAGGACATAAAGCTGGCCGGCGTCGAGCGGTTCCGGGAGCGCGCGGAGGTCCTGGTGGAGCGCCTCGAGGTGTGAGCCGGCCCGGGCGGTGGTAGAAGCCCGGCATGGATAACTTCAAGATCGGCGGCGACCTCGAGGTCGGCCGCCTCGGGTTCGGCGCGATGCGCATCACCGGCGACGGCATCTGGGGCCCGCCGGACGATCCCGACGAGGCCAGGGCCGTTCTGCGCCGGGTGCTCGACCTCGGCCTGAACTTGATCGACACGGCCGACTCCTACGGCCCCGACGTGAGCGAGGAGCTGATCGCCGAGGCGCTGCATCCCTACCCGGAGCAGCTCGTGATCGCCACCAAGGGCGGGCCTGCGGCGCACCGGCCCGGGGGAGTGGCCCCGCGACGCCCGCCCCGAGCGCCTGAAGGAGTGCTGCGAGGGGAGCCTCCGGCGGCTGAAGGTCGATCGCATCGACCTCTACCAGCTCCACGCGCCCGACCCCGACGTGCCCTACGCCGATTCGGTGGGTGCGCTCAAGGAGCTCCAGGACGAGGGCAAGATCCGGCACATCGGCGTGTCGAACGTGTCCACCGACGAGCTGGCCGAGGCCCGCGAGATCGTGGAGGTCGTGACCGTCCAGAACCGCTTCAACCTCGAGGATCGCGACTCCGAGGACGTGCTCGACGTGTGCGCCGGGGAGGGCATCGGGTTCATCCCCTGGTTCCCCCTGGCCACCGGCAGGCTCGCCCGGCCCGGGGGCCCGCTGGACGAGGTGGCGAAGAGCCACGACGCATCACCGGGCCAGGTGGCGCTGGCGTGGCTGCTCGCGCGCGCGGACGTGATGCTCCCGATCCCCGGCACGTCGTCGGTGGAGCACCTGGAGGAGAACGTGGCCGCGGCCGACCTGCGGCTGGACCCCGCCGAGCTGGAGCGCATCGCCGCGGCCGCATGACGCTGATACGAACCCTGCGACCGGTGTCCCGCCCTCGGCCCGATCAAGCACGCCTTCGGGCGAGGTACGCCCTTCAGCGTGGGGCTCGAGGAGGAGCTGCTGCTGGTGGCGGGGGAGGACCTGGCCCTCTCCCATACCGCCGCCGAGGTCGTGCCGAAGCTCGGCCTGCCGCCCGAGCGCGCGGGGCACGAGGCCTTCCTGGCCGAGGTGGAGCTGCGCTCGGCCCCGGCGGAGACTCCCGGCCGGGCCGCCGCGCAGCTGGACGAGGGCCGGGCCGCGGCCCGCGCCGCCGGGGCCACGCTCCTGGCCGTGGGCCTGCACCCAGCCGCCCGGTTCGGGGACGTGGTGCTCACCGACGCGCCGCGCTACGAGCGCGTGGCCGAGGAGATGCGCGGACTGATCCGGCGCACGCCCGAATGCGCCCTCCACGTGCACGTGGGCATCGCCGGCGCCGATGAGGCGTGCGCGGCGCTCACGGCCCTGCGCGAGCGGCTGCCGCTGCTGCAGGGCCTGGCCGCGGCCTCGCCCTTCTGGTTCGGCCTGGACTCGGGCCTGGCCAGCGCCCGCTCGGCGCTCGTGCGCGGCTATCCCGGGCGGGGCGCGCCGCCGCCGCTGCGCGTCTGGGAGGAGTACGTGGAGGAGCTGGAGGCCGTGGCGCGGGGCGGAGGCCCGAGCGACGCGGACGGCACGATGGTCTGGTGGGACGTGCGCCTGCAGCCGCGCCTGGGCACGGTGGAGATGCGCGAGCTCGACGTTCAGTCGCGCCTGGACGACGCGGCGGGCATCGCCGCGCTGGTGAGCGCGATCGCGCGGCGCGGGGTGGAGGCGCCGCTCGAGCGGCCGGCCGCCGGCCCAGGCCGTGGCCTGGTCCTGGTTCAGCGCGTCACGCGACGGGCTGGACGCCCGGATACTTCACGGCGACGGGCTGGTGCCGGTGCGCGAAGCCGTACGCCGGCTCCTCGACGAGCTGGCGAGCGACGCCCCGGAGCTGGCGGCGGTGGAGCGGATGCTGCGAGAGGGCAACGGGGCCATGCGCCAGCGCGCAGCCTTCGCGCGCGGGGGCATGACCGGGTTGCTCGAGATCGATCGTGGACGAGACGGCCCGGCCGCTCGGCGGCTGAGCGCCTCGCCGAGCGGGTGCGGCTGACTACGCCGCGTCGCGGAGGGCGGCCACGGCCTCTTCGCGCGCGAGGCGCTTGAGGGCGCGGTCCTCGAGCTGGCGTACGCGCTCGCTCGAGAGCCCGAGGCGCCGTCCGGTCTCGCGTAGCGCGACCGGCTGCTCCTCATCCAGTCCGAACCGGAGCGAGATCACGTTGCGCTCCACCTCGGGAAGGGTGTCCACGGCCTTGCGGAGGCTCTCGTTCGCCATCTCGCTGGCCACCTCGTCGTCGACGCTGGGGCCGTCGCCGGCCACCAGATCGCCGAGGGCGGTGTCGCCGTCCTCGCCGACGCCCTGGTCGAGGCTCGCCGGCCCGCGGTCCGCGCGCCGGATGTCCGCCACCTCGTCGAGCGGAAGCTCGACGTGTGCGGCGATCTCCTCCTCGGTGGGCGAGCGGCCGAGATCGGCCGCCAGCTTGCGCTCCGCGTCCGCGATCTTGCGGGCGCGGGCCACGATGTGAACCGGAAGGCGCACGGTGCGGCCGGAGTTGGCCAGGCCGCGGCCGATCGCCTGGCGGATCCAGAGCGTGCCGTAGGTGGAGAACTTGAAGCCCTTGCGCCAGTCGAACTTCTCGACCGCGCGGATCAGACCCAGCATGCCTTCCTGGATCAGGTCGGTGAGGGGCAGACCCTGCCCCTGGTACTTGCGTGCCACGGAGATCACGAGCCGCAGGTTTGCGTTGACCATGCGGTCCTTGGCGGCGAGATCGCCCTTCTCAATGCGCTTGGCAAGCTCGATCTCCTCCGCTGCGTTGAGCAGCGGATAGCGACGCGCCTCGTTGAAAAAGAGCTGCAGAGAGTCCTCGAGCAGCTCGGGTGGAGTGGGTGCACTCCGGGTAACAGTTGCTTCAGCCATTAACCACGCTTCGGTTAGATAGTTCGATTGCTATCGAAAGTATAGCGACTCTGTTCGACGCCCGTCTTCCGCCCTCCTGCCCGCTCTGGAGGCAGGAAAATGCTTGCGCGCGACAACTATCTGCTAACGTCGGTCTCTGCTGCTTACGATTCGTTAGGGAGGTTGGCGGCTGGACCTCGGTCTGCTCGCTCTACATGTATTCGTCGGAGTGCTCTTCATGGGTCACGGCGCGCAGAAGCTCTTTGGTCTCTTCGGCGGCCATGGGCTCGGCGAGACCGCCGGCTTCATGGAGTCACTGGGCCTCCGGCCGGGGCGAGTCCACGCCACCCTCGGCGGATCGGCCGAGTTCTTCGGCGGGCTGCTGCTGGCGCTGGGCCTGTTCGTGCCCCTCGCGGCCGCCGTGCTGATCGCGACGATGGTCACGGCCGCGCTCACGGCGCACCGCGGAAAGGGAATCTGGGCTCAGAACGGCGGCATCGAGCTGCCTCTGGTCTACGGCCTGATCGCCTTCGCGCTCGCCGGTGTGGGCGCGGGCGAGGTGTCGCTCGACGCCGCGCTGGGCCTCGATCTCGCCGGCACCGGATGGGCGCTTGCCGCCCTTGGCGCCGGTGCGCTGGGTGGTCTGGGCGCGATCGCCTCGGGCCGGCTGGCCAGCCACGGGTCGGGCGCGCAGGCGCAGGGCGCCTAGCGGTCGCGGTTCGCTCATGGCCGCGCTACGGTGCTCGGCCATGAGCGACACGCCCGCCATCGAGACGCACGGCCTGGTCAGGGAGTTCAAGAAGGGCCCTCGCGCGGTGGACGGGATCGACATCCACGTCGCGCCGGGCGAGGTGTACGGCTTTCTCGGACCGAACGGCGCGGGCAAGTCCACCACCGTGCACATGCTCACCACGCTGCTGCCGCCCACCGTCGGGCCGGGCGCAGGTGGCGGGCCACGACGTGGTGGAGGAGGGCCCCGCGGTGCGCGCCGCCATCGGCGCGGCCCTCCAGGAGGCCGCCCTCGACCCCTTCCTCACCGGCCGCGACCACATGAAGCTCCAGACCGCCCTCCACGGACTTCCCCGCGCGGACCGGGTGCGGCGCTCGGAGGAGTTGCTCGAGCGCGTGGGCCTGACCCAGGCCGCGGACCGCAAGGTGCGCGCGCTACTCCGGCGGGATGAAGCGCCGCCTGGACCTGGCCCTGGCGCTGGTGCACGGCCCCCGGATCCTCTTCCTCGACGAGCCCACCACCGGGCTCGACCCTCAGAGCCGCTCGGCGCTGTGGACCGAGGTTCAGCGCCTGGCCACCGACGACGGGGTCACGGTCTTCCTCACCACGCAGTACCTGGAGGAGGCCGACGTGCTGGCGGACCGGATCGGGATCATCGACCAGGGACGGATCGTGGCCGAGGGCACCCCGGAGGAGCTGAAGGCGGAGATCGGGCGGCCGAGCCTCGAGGTGATCCCGGCGGAGCCCGCCGACCTCGGCCGCATGCGCGATGTGCTGGCCCGCTTCGGCGAGTCGGTGGCCGCGTCGCCCAAGGGCGCGGGGGTGAGGCTCTCCGGCGGTGACGCTCAGCTGGCGGACGTGGTGCGGGCCCTCGACGCCGAGGACGTGCGCGTGGGTCACCTCCAGCTCCACTCGCCCTCGCTCGACGACGTGTTCCTGGCCAAGACGGGCCGCCACCTCGAGGGCGCCGGCGACGCGGAGGAGCGCGCGCGGAGGCCGCGGACCCGGTGGCCGCGTGAGCTCCACGAGCCTCGGCCTGCAGGTCGGGACGCTGGCCCGCCGCTCCGTGCTCCGCACGCTGCGCCAGCCGGCGATGGTGGTGCCCGCGCTCTTCTTCCCGCTCCTGCTGCTCGCGGTGAACAGCGGCGGGCTCCAGAACGCCACCAAGATCCCCGGCTTCCCCGCGTCCCGCTACCTCGACTTCGTGCTCGCCGTGTGCTTCGTGCAGGGCGGCCTCTTCGCCGCCAACAGCGCGGGCACCAACGTGGCCAGCGACGTGGAGACGGGCTTCCTCAACCGCCTGTCGCTCACGCCGCTGCGGCGCATGTCCCTGCTCGTGGGCCAGCTCGCCGGCGTGCTGGCGCTCGGCGCCATCCAGGCCACCACGTTCCTGGTCGGTGGGGCTGATCGCCGGAGCGACCATCCAGTCGGGCGTGGCGGGCGCGCTCGTGATCGCGGCACTCGCCCTCCTGATCTCGCTCGGCTTCGGCAGCATCGGCGCCTACGTGGCGCTCCGCACCGGCTCCGGGGAGGCGGTGCAGGGCATCTTCCCGCTGATGTTCGCCGCGCTCTTCCTGTCCTCGATGGCGCTGCCCGCGGGACCTGATCCAGCAGGACTGGTTCCGCACGGTGGCCACCTGGAATCCCGTCTCCTACATCCTCGAGGGCATCCGCTCGCTGGTGATCACCGGCTGGGACGGAGAGGCGCTGGCTCTACGGGTTCGCCGCCGCGGGGGCCATCGCCGTGGTGGCCATGGTGGCCGCGTCCTCGGCCCTGCGCACGCAGATGACGCGCACATGAGGCTGAGCGGATTCATCCAGGTGGCGCGCGCCGTGGGCTGGCGCTCGGTGCACAACTACTTCACCAACCCGGCGATCCTGCTGCCCGGCGCTGCTCTTCCCGCTCTTCTTCTTCACGGCGTTCGCCGGCGGGCTCTCGCGCGTGAGCTCCGTGCCCGGGTTCGAGTTCGGGTCCAACTACACGGCCTTCGTGTACGGCTTCGTGCTGCTCCAGGCCTCGGCCTTCGGCGGCGTGTTCACCGGGTTCTCGATCGCCCGCGACTTCGAGTCCGGGTTCGCTCGGCGGCTGATGCTGGCCGCGCCGCAGCACGGCGGCATCGTGGCCGGGTACTGGGTGGGAGCGCTGGCACGGGCGGTGACCACGATCGTGGTGATCACCGCGGTGGCGCTGATCACGGGCATGACGGTGGTGGGCGGCGGGCTCGATCTCCTCGGGCTCTACACGCTGGCGCTGCTGGTGAACCTGGGGGCGATGCTCTTCGGAAGCGGCGTGGCCATGCGCTTCCGCACCATGCAGGCGGCGCCGGCCATGCAGGTGCCCGTGTTCCTGCTGCTGTTCCTGGCGCCGGTGTGGCTGCCGTACGACCTGCTCACCGGCTGGGTGCACGCGGCGGCCACGGTGAACCCGATCACGCGCTTCCTCGAGACCGAGCGCAGCTTCCTGGCCGGCGATCCGTCGCAGGTCCTGCTGGCCTTCGCGATGGCCATCGGCATCGCCGCGGTGTCCCTCCTGTGGGCGCGCGGCGGCCTGCGAAGCGCCGAGCGCGCCGCGTAATAGGCTGCGGGGTATGAGCGATGAGGTGTCAGGAATCGAGCAGGGCGAGGGCTACGCCGTCGCGAACGTGGACGGTCTCGGTGAGGGTCCCGGCTTCCGCAAGGTGCGCCGCGAGCTGGGCGTGACGGCGTTCGGTGTGAACGCGATCGAGCTGCCCCCGGGGATCGAGACCGGCCGCCACTTCCACGAGGAGCAGGAGGAGCTCTACTTCGTGCATCGTGGCCGGCTGGAGTTCATCTTCGGCGACGGCGACAGCAGGGTGCTGGGCCCGGGCGGCCTCGCCCGGGTGGATGCCGCCACCGTGCGGAAGATCAGGAACGTGGGCGACGAGCCCGCGCTGTACCTGATCACCGGCGGCAAGGACGGCTACGTGGGCCGTGACGGGCGCCTTCCCGAGGGCGAGACCGGCCGCGTGCAGGCCACCGACTCCTCCGCCTGACCGGCGCCGAGCCGGATGAGCGACCGTCTCCCGCCGCTGCTGCGTCAGCTGCGGGATCCGTTCGGGCTCGGGAGGTCGGCCCGCTCACGCCGCTCGAGCGAGCTTCGCCCCCGGATCGCCGACGCGGACACGGAGGTGCGCTCCGTGTGTCCCTACTGCGCGGTGGGCTGCGGCCAGCGGGTGTTCGCGAAGGACGGGCGGGTGATCCAGATCGAGGGCGACCCCGATAGCCCGATCTCGCGCGGGCGGCTCTGCCCCAAGGGCTCGGCGTCGGAGGGCTACGTGAACAGCCCCGCCGCGCGAGTTCCGGGTCAAGTACCGGCGCCCCCACGGCACCGAGTGGGAGGAGCTCGACCTCGAGACGGCCACGGACATGATCGCCGACCGGGTGGTGGCCGCCCGGGCCGAGACCTGGGAGGAGCACGCCGAGGGCGATCCCCACGCCCGCCTGGCCCGCACGCGCGGGCTCGCGTTCTACGGCGGCGCCACGCTGGACAGCGAGGAGAACTACCTGATCAAGAAGCTGTTCACCGCGATGGGCGCGGTGCAGATCGAGAACCAGGCCCGCATATGACACTCCTCCACGGTCCCCGGTCTGGGGACCTCGTTCGGTAGAGGCGGCGCCACCACCTTCCAGCAGGACCTTCAGAACTCGGATTGCATCGTGATCCAGGGGTCCAACATGGCCGAGTGCCACCCGGTCGGCTTCCAGTGGGTGATGGAGGCCAAGGCCAGGGGCGCGAAGGTGATCCACGTGGACCCGCGCTTCACCCGCACCAGCGCGATGGCCGACCTCCACGTGCCGATCCGGGCGGGCAGCGACATCGCGTTCCTGGGCGGGCTGGTGCGCTACGTGCTGGAGAACGGCCTGGAGTTCCGCGAATACGTGCGCAGCTACACGAACGCCCCGGTGATCATCCGGCCGGGGTTCGAGGACACCGAGGACCTGGACGGGCTGTTCTCGGGCTGGAACCCGGAGACGGGCGAGTACGACAACGTCGACCTGGAGCTACGCGGGGGTGCAGCGCGAGGGCGAGGGCGACGTCTCGGGGGAGCAGGCGCACGGCGCACACGGCATCCCGCTCGCGAGGGGACTGCCGCCCGAGATGGACTTCGACCTCCAGCACCCGCGCTGCGTGTTCCAGATCCTGAAGCGCCACTTCAACCGCTACACCCCGGAGGTCGTGGAGCGGATCTGCGGCGTCTCCCGGGCCGACTTCCGGCAGGTGGCGGAGGCGCTGTGCACGAACTCGGGGCCGGAGCGCACGTCGGCGCTCGTCTACGCGGTGGGATGGACCCAGCACACCGTTGGCGTTCAGTACATCCGCACCGCGGCCATCCTCCAGCTGCTGCTGGGCAACATCGGGCGGCCCGGCGGTGGGATCCTGGCCCTGCGCGGCCACGCGAACATCCAGGGCTCCACCGACATCCCGACGCTCTACAACATCCTCCCCGGCTACATACCGATGCCGAGCCCCCAGCCGGAACCCGGGCTCGACCGCTTCGTGGAGGCCAACGCGCCGCACACCGGTGCCTGGGGTGACCTGGACGCCTACATGGTGAGCCTGCTGAAGGCATGGTGGGGCGAGGCGGCCACCTCCGAGAACGACTTCTGCTTCCAGCCACCTGCCGCGCATCGACGGCGACCACTCGATCTACTCGACGTTCGACCGAATGCTGGACGGGAAGGTGAGGGGCTTCTTCTCGGTGGGCCAGAACCCGGCCGTGGGGAACGCCAACTCGAAGCTGCACCGGCTGGCCATGACCAAGCTCGACTGGCTGGTGGTGCGCGACCTGGTGGAGATCGAGACGGCGTCCTTCTGGAAGGACGGGCCGGAGATCGAGACGGGCGAGCTCGTGACCGAGGACATCGCCACCGAGGTGTTCTTCCTGCCGGCGGCGGCCCACACCGAGAAGGACGGCTGCTTCACCAACACCCAGCGCCTGCTCCAGTGGCACGAGAAGGCGGTGGAGCCCCCGGGGGACTGCCGCTCGGAGCTGCACTTCTTCTTCCACCTGGGCCGCAAGATCCGCGAGCGCCTGTCCGGCTCGGCCGAGCCGCGCGACCGCCCGCTGCTCGACCTCACCTGGGATTACCCGGTGAGCGGGCCGCACCGGGGAGCCCGACGCGAGCGAGGTGCTGCGGGAGATCGGGGGCCGCGACGCCGAGGGCGGGCACATTCCCCGCTACGGGGAGCTGCGTGCCGACGGCTCCACGAGCTGCGGGTCGTGGATCCACGCCGGCGTGTTCGCGGACGGGGTGAACCAGGCGGCGCGCCGCCGGCCCGGGCGGGAGCAGAACTGGGTGGCGCGCGAGTGGGGCTGGGCCTGGCCCGCGGACACCCGCATCCTCTACAACCGCGCGTCCGCCGACCCGCAGGGACGGCCGTGGTCCGAGCGCAAGCGCTACGTGTGGTGGGACGAGGAGGCCGGACGCTGGACCGGGGTGGACCACCCGGACATCGGTCCGCAGGACAAGCGCCCGGACTTCGAGCCGCAGGACGACGACGCGCGCGGCCTCGGCGCACTGCGCGGCACCGCTCCCTTCATCACCCAGGCCGACGGCCTGGGCTGGCTCTTCGCTCCCACGGGCGTGGTGGACGGGCCACTTCCTGCGCACTACGAGCCACACGAGTCGCCCGCCCGGAACCCGCTCTACGGGCAGGAGCGCAACCCGATGCGCGAGCGCTACCAGCGGGCGGAGAACCCCTATCACCCCGAGGCCGGCGAGCCGGGCAGCGAGGTGTTCCCCCACGTGGTCACGACCTACCGGATCACCGAGCACCACACGGCGGGAGGCATGTCGCGCAACGTGCCCTACCTGAACGAGCTCCAGCCGGAGCTCTTCTGCGAGCTGTCCCCGCAGCTGGCCGCCGAGCGGGGCCTGGAGCACGGAGGGTGGGCCACGATCGTCACCGCGCGCTCGGCCATCGAGGCCCGCGTCCTCGTGACCGAGCGAATGCGGCCTGTGACGATCGAGGGCCGCACGATTCAACAGATCGGCCTGCCGTACCACTGGGGGTCGAAGGGCCTCGTGACCGGCGACACCGTGAACGACCTCTTCCCGATCGTGCTCGACCCCAACGTGCACATCCAGGAGGTGAAGGCGGCCACGTGTGACGTGCGACCCGGGCGCCGGCCGCGCGGTCCGGCCCTGCTCGAACTCGTGGAGGAGTATCGCCACCGCGCCGGGATGGGTGACCGGACGTGACGACTCCGGGGCTGCGCTCCTACGGGGATGAGGCTCACCCGCGGATGGGCTTCTTCACCGACACCTCGGTGTGCATCGGCTGCAAGGCCTGCGAGGTGGCGTGCAAGGAGTGGAACCAGGTGCCGGACTCGGGCGACGGGCTCACCGGCATGTCCTACGACAACACGGTGGACCTGGGCGCCGACACCTGGCGGCACGTGGCCTTCATCGAGCAGAAGCGGCCGCTGGGGGAGGATGCCGCCGCGCAGTCGCTGGTGGAGGCGGCGGAGCTGAACCTGCTGGCCGAGCGGGAGGGAGGGCCGCCGACGCAGGCCGCCGATGGCTTCCGCTGGCTCATGGCCTCCGACGTGTGCAAGCACTGCACCCACGCCGCGTGTCTGGAGGTGTGCCCGACGGGCGCTCTGTTCCGAACCGAGTTCGGCACCGTGGTGGTGCAGCCCGACGTGTGCAACGGCTGCGGCTACTGCGTCCCCGCCTGTCCCTTCGGCGTGATCGACCGGCGCGAGGGAGACGGGCGCGCCTGGAAGTGCACGCTCTGTTACGACCGCCTGAAGGACGACCTGACACCCGCCTGTGCCCAGGCCTGCCCGACCCATTCGATTCAGTTCGGCGAGCTGGACGAGCTGCGCGAGCGCGCCACGGATCGCCTCGAGCTGTTCGTGGAGGCCGGGGTGGAGGGGGCGCAGCTCTACGGCGCCGACCCGGACGACGGCGTGGGCGGCTTCGGGGCCTTCTTCCTGCTCCTCGACGATCCGGAGGTGTACGGGCTCCCGCCGGACCCGCGGGACGCCACGCGCAACCTGCCGCAGACCTGGGCGGGCGCGGCGCTGGGCGCGGCGGCGCTGGCCGCGGGCGTGGCCGCGGCGGTGTTCGGCGGGCGGAGGTGAGCGCCGGAGAGCGCGAGCGCCCGGTGGTGCCCCGGGCCGAGCCGCGCTCGTACTACGGACGCCCGGTGATCAAGCCGCCCGTGTGGACCTGGGAGATCCCCACGTACCTCTTCGTGGGCGGCATGGCCGGGGCCTCGGCCGTGCTGGCCGAGATGGCCGAGCTTCGCGGGGATGACGACCTGGCCCGGCGGGCGTGGGCGGTGGCGCTGGGCGGCGCGGCCGTGAGCCCGGCGCTGCTGGTGTCCGATCTCGGGCGCCCGGCGCGCTTCCTGAACATGCTCCGGGTGCTGAAGGTCACCTCGCCGATGAGCATCGGCTCGTGGACGCTCAGCGTGTTCGGCCCGGCGGCTGCGCTGGCGGCGGCAAACGCGGAGCGTGGGCCTGTTTCCCGGGCTCTCGCGCCCGGCCCGGCCGGCGGCCGCGCTCTCGGGCCTCGCCCTCGCCACCTACACCGCCGCCCTGGTATCGAACACCGCGGTGCCCGTGTGGTCGGAGGCCCGGCTCACCCTGCCGTTCGTGTTCTCCGCCGGTGCCGCGGCCGCCGCGGGCGCCGCCAACACGATCCTCCTCCCGGACGGCACGGGCCGGCGCGGCGCGGCGCCTGGCCATCGGCGGCGCGGTGGCCGAGGTGTGCGCCGCCCGGGTGATGGAGCGCCGCCTCGGCGATCTCGGCGAGCCCTACCGCAGCGGCCGCGCCGGGACCCTCAGCCGCGCCGCCCAGGGACTGGCCGCCGGGGGCGCGGGCGTGCTGGCCGCGGGGGCTCGCGGACGCCGGCGGGCGGCCACGCTCGCGGGCGCCGGGATGATCCTGGCCGGAGGAATGCTCGAGCGCTGGGCCGTGTACCGGGCGGGGTTCCAGTCCGCCGCCGACCCGCGCCACACCGTCGGCCCGCAGCGGGAGCGGGTGGAGCGGGCGGCCGCCCCCGGCGGCTAGAACATCCGCCTAGCGAGCCCCATCGGCCCGGGCCCGGGCCTACCCTCCAGCCGGTGAGGAGCCGTGCACTCCTGGGAGCGCTGGTCCTGCTGCCCGCGCTGTGGCTCGCCGCGGCCGGGTGCGGGCGCGGGCGGAGCCGCCGGGCCCAGGGTGGGCCCGTGCCCGGTGTTCCCGGCGAACAGCCAGTGGAACGCACGGGTGGACCGGCTGCCCGTGCACGCGCGCTCGGCGGAGATCGTCAGGAGCATCGGCACCGGACGCCCACATGCACGCCGACTTCGGGTCCGGCACTCTACGACGGCGGCCCGATCGGGATTCCCTACGTCACCGTCCCCGCCGGCCAGCGCCGGGTGCCGGTGAGCTTCGACTACGCGAGCGAGTCGAACCGCGGCCCCTATCCGGTGCCGGCGAACGCGCCGGTGGAGGGTGGTCGCGGCGCGGACGGGGACCGTCACGTGATCGTGGTGGACCGCTCGCGCTGCCGCCTGTACGAGCTGTTCGCCGCCTACCCGGAGAACGGAGGCGCGCGCTGGCGCGCCGGCTCCGGTGCGGTGTGGAACCTCCGATCCAACCGGCTGCGACCGAAGGGCTGGACGTCGGCGGACGCCGCCGGCCTGCCGATCCTTCCCGGGCTTGCCCGCTACCCGGAGGTGAGGAAGGGCGCGATCCGCCATGCGCTGCGCTTCACCGCGCCGAGCACCCGGCAGCGCCTTCATCTATCCCGCGCGCCACCAGGCCTCGTCGTCGGCGGATCCGTCGCTGCCGGCGATGGGTCAGCGGCTGCGCCTGAAGCGAGGCTTCGCCGATCACCCGCTTCCCGCGCCAGGCCCGGGTCGTTCTGCGCGCGCTGAAGCGCTACGGGATGATCCTGGCCGACAACGGCTCGCCCTGGTACGTGTCCGGGGCGCCGAGCCGGGGCTGGGACAACGACGACCTCCACTCCCTCCAGGACGTGCCCGGAAGCGCCTTCGAGGTCGTGGACACCGCGCGTCTTCCTCGCCCACGGCGCTGAGGCCCCGTGAGGGCCGTGCGGGTCGGCTGCTCGGGCTGGAACTACGACGACTGGCGCGGGCGGCTGTACCCGGAGGGTCTGGCGAAGACGCGCTGGCTCGAGCGCTACGCCGAGGAGTTCGACACCGTCGAGGTGAACTCGACCTTCTACCGCCTCCCCTCGCGCGATGCCGTGGCCCGCTGGGCCGAGCAGACGCCCTCCGGCTTCCTCTTCGCCGCCAAGGCGAGCCGCTACCTCACGCACGTCCGCCGGCTGCGGGACGTGGGGGAGGGCATCGAGCGAATGAACGAGCGCCTGGAGCCGCTCGAGGCCGCCGGCAAGCTCGGGCCCGCTCGTGTGGCAGCTCCCGCCCAACTTTCGCCGCGACGACGAGCGGCTCGAGGGACTGCTCGCGCTACTGGGCCGCGGGCGCCACTGCATCGAGTTCCGCCACCAGAGCTGGTTCCACGACGACGTGTACGCGCGGCTGCGGGACGCCGGCGTGGCGCTGGTGATCGCCGACCACCCGAAGTGGCCGTTCCAGGCGCACGAGCTCACCGCCGACTGGACGCTGGTGCGCCTCCACCACGGCCGCCGCGGCCGGCGCGGCAACTACTCCCGCACGGAGCTCGAGGAGTGGGCCGAGCGCATCCGCCGCTGGCGCCGCCGGGCCGAGGTGTTCGTCGTACCTCAACAACGACTGGGAGGGCTTCGCCGTGGAGAACGCCCGCACGCTCAGGCGGCTTCTGCGGCGTGCTCCAGGCGGCTGAGGGCCCGGCGCAGGAGCCGGGAGACGTGCATCTGCGAGTACCCGATGCGGTCGCCGATCTCCCGTTGCGTCAGGTCGTGCACGAAGCGCAGCTCCACCACCCGGCGCTCCACCTCGGGCAGCGAGTGCCAGGTGGTGGCGATCGCGTCCCGGCTCTCCACCAGCTCGTACGACGAGTCCTCGCCCCCGAGCATGTCCACCAGTGACGCGCCCTCGTCGTCCTCACGGGAGGTGGGAGCGTCGAGCGACGCCGCCTCGTAGCTGGCCGCGGCCTCCCTGGCCTCCAGCACCTGCTCGCTCGTGTAGCCGAGGTGGGTCGCCACCTCCCGGACCTTGGGCGAGCGCCCGAGCTCCTTGGACAGCACCTCGGTTCCCCGGCTCACGGCCATGGCCCGCTCCTGAAGGTCGCGGGGGACGTGGAGCGACCAGCCCTTGTCCCGGAAGTGGCGCTTCAGCTCACCCAGAATGGTGGGGGCGGCGTAGCTCGTGAACCTGGTGCCCCGGCCCGGCTCGAAGCGGTCGATGGCCTTGATCAGGCCGAGGGTCGCGACCTGGATGAGGTCGTCCACCGGCTCGTCGGTGTACGAGTAGCGCATCGCGAGGTCGCGGGCCAGGGGCAGGAGACGGGTGACGAGCTCGTCGCGAGCATCGACGTCTCCCTCTCGGTGGTAGAGCTCGAGCAGGCGGCGCTCGGTCTCGCGGGAGCGCTCACGCTCGAACTCTTCGGGCCTGTGGAAGCGGACATTTGCCCGCGGCAGAGGAAGGGCGGCAATCAAGGGGGACCTCCATAGGATTTGTAGACCTATTGGTCCGGCTCGCAACCGCTGTGGCGATCGCAGGTCGTCCCTCAATTAGTCGGCGCCGGAGCGAGCCAATGTCCCGCGGCGGCTACCTCATGTACGGATGATGTCCCCTTTTGGGTTTAACTAAACCTCGGACCCGGGTAAAGCTGGCGCCTTCGGAGTGGCCCGCAGCGCCGGGCAGGATCTCGGCGCCGTAGATGTTGAGCGCCGCGTGGGGGTCCGCTCCGGAGGCGTTCTGGAGGCAGATCGACGGTGGGGCCGAGCTCCTCGATCTCGCGGATGCGCTCGACGTGGTGCGCGATGTCCGAGCCGACGATGAACTGGGCGCGGAAGTCGTCGTCCGAGATCTGCTCCTCCGCTCGCGCGTACATCACGGCGGGCTCGTGCCAGTCATCGGTGAAGTACTCGTCCATCATCGTGGCCTTCCAGACGCGCGCCCCCTCGAGCGCCGCGTCGTCGTCCGCCGCCCAGGAGAAGCCGGCCTGGAGGATGATCTCGCCGGGCTCGCGGCCGGCGCT
>CAVVYE010000006.1:0-10381 GCA_963752455.1 uncultured Thermoleophilaceae bacterium | reverse complement strand
GCTGTGCGTGTGCTCGCTCATTCCGAAAAGGCTAGTGGGGCACCGGCCGCGTGCGGCTCCGGCACGGCGTCCAGGTCGAAGCCCGGCGGCCACTCCAGGTCGTGGGCGGCCAGCAGCTCGCGGTCGGCCAGCAGCTCCCGGCAGGGACCGTCGGCGGCCACGCGCCCGGCGGACATGATCACCGCCCGCTCGCACAGCTGGGCCGCCAGTGGCAGGTCGTGCGTGGCCACCACCAGGGTTCGGTCGAGCTCGGCCAGCACCGACACCAGCTCGCGCCGCGCCCGCGGGTCCAGGCTGGCCGACGGCTCGTCCAGCACCAGCAGGCTCGGATCCATCACCAGCACCGTGGCGATGGCCACCCGGCGCCGCTCGCCCATGGAGAGCTGGTGCGGCGCGCGGTCCGCCGCGGAGGCCATGCGCACGGTGCCGAGCGCCTCCATCGTCCGCGCGGCCACCTCGCCCGGCGCGAGCCCCATGTTCCGCGGCCCGAAGGCCACGTCCTCGCGCACGGTGGGCATGAAGAGCTGGTCGTCGGGGTCCTGGAACACCACGCCCACCCGCGCGCGGAGCTCCCGCAGGTTGCCGTCCTCCACCGCGAGCCCGGCCACCTCCAGAGCGCCGGATCCGCGCAGCAGCCCGTTCAGGTGCAGGATGAGCGTCGTCTTGCCGGCCCCGTTCGCGCCGAGCAGGGCGATCCGCTCGCCGTGGGCGGCGTGCAGGTCGACTCCCGTGAGCGCCTCCCGCCCATCCGGATAGCGGTAGCGCAGGTCGCGGGCGTGGATCGTGCAGCTCAAGCCGCGAGCCCCGCCAGCACTCGTACGCACAGAATCGTGCCCAGCACCAGGGTGAGGAAGAGCACGTCCGCTCGGACGAGCCGGACCGGCTCGGCCGCCGGCATCGTGCCGGAGTAGCCGCGGGCCACCATGGCCAGGTGCACGCGCTCCCCGCGCGCGTGCGCGCGGAGGAAGAGCGCCCCGGCCACCCGGCCCGCGGCCCCGGCGTGAGCGGCGCTGCGCGGCCGCCAGTTGCGGGCGGCCAGCGCGGCCTTCATGCGGGTGGCCTCGCCCGTGAGCACGAACAGGTAGCGGTAGGTGAGACCCGCGATCATCACGAACAGGCGCGGCACCCGCATGCGCTCCAGCGCGGTGAGCACCTCCGGGAGCGTGGTGGTGGCCATCAGCAGCACCGCGCTGAGCGTGCCGATGCTCGCCCGGGCCGCCACCGTGGCGAACACCTCGAGCCCACGCTCGTGCATCGTGAGGGGGCCGAGGGCCCACGTCTGCCCGCCGGTGCGCACGAAGGGAAGCGTCACCGCCACCGCCAGCACCAGGAGGAGCGGCGCCCGGGCTCGCCGGGCGATCTCCGCCGGGCTCACCCGCCCGAGAGCGGCCACCGCCGCGAGCACGGCGGCGCACGCGCACCACGCCGGCCACGCGGCGAGCGGAGTGGACACGGCCACGAGCGTTACCGCCACCAGCGCAATCACCTTGGCCCGGGGGTCGAGCCGGTGCACCGGACCGGTCAGGTGACCGGTGACGCCGGTGAGCTGGAGGCCGTGGGCGCCGGACATCGTTCGCGGCTCAGGCCGTGGCCCGGACCCGCCGCCGGAGCATCAGGGCAGAGCCGTATCCCACCACGAACACCCCGAGCGTGCCCACGAAGCCGGCCACCCCCTTGGCCAGCCTGTCGTTCTCGATGCCCGGGAACTCGTAGGCCGGGATCGGGGAGTCGTCGCTGCACCGCGTCGGCGTGGTCGGCGAACGACCTGTCCTCCGACACCTTGGTGAGGCCGTCCGGAGAGCGTGGACGCGAACGGGGCCACCGCGAAGGGCCAGGCCCACGGCCACGGCCAGCGCCAGGATGGTGAAGGCGCGCACCGACGGGCGTCTCATGCCGTGACCTCCGCCGCGCGTCCGGGGTCGGCGGCCCCACGCTGCGGGGCGATCGACACCAGGTCGGGCCTCGAGGCGAGCACGGCGCTCACCGCCGCCACGGTGATCACGGCCTCCCCGACCCCGATCAGCGCATGCACGCCGAGCATCGGCGGCAGCACGGTGCCCAGCGGAATCGTTCCGGAGACGGCCAGCTCGATCGAGGTGGCCAGCGCGCCCACCATCACGGCGGTCCAGGCGAAGACGCCCACCGTGCCCAGGTACGTGGACCGTTCCGGCCGCATCGTCCGAACCGCCGCGGCCAGCAGGAACCCGGCGATCAGGGCGCCGAGGATCCCCATGTTGAACACGTTGGCTCCCAGCGCGGAGATGCCCCCGTCGGCGAAGGCCAGCGCCTGGATGGTGATCACCACGGACATCACCAGGCAGGCCGCCGCGGGCCCCAGCAGCACGGCCGCGAGGGTGGCGCCCAGGAAGTGGCCGCTCGTGCCCCCGGCGATCGGGAAGTTGAGCATCTGCGCCGCGAACACGAAGGCCGAGACCACACCCAGCAGGGGGACCTGCGCCTCGGTGAGGTTGCGGTCGGACACACGGAGGGCCCACAGGACCACCGTCCCCGAGACGACCGCGAGCGCCGCGGCCACGCCGCCGCTCAGGAAGCCGTCGGGAATGTGCATCGCGAAGAGCACTAGCCGCTGCTCCGCGCAATCGCGGCACAGGCCCGCGATCGGGAAGTGGGTGAAGGAGGCCTCGTGCCCGAGGTCCTCGCGCACCACCTCGCGCACGCGGTCGAGCTCGGAGGGATCGATCGACGCGGACGGCGCCGCACGCGTCGCACAGGAGGAACTCCCGCATCGGCGCCCCCGCGCGAACGTAGAGCCCCGGGCCGTGCCCGATGTGGAAGTGGCGCACGAGCCCGATGCCCTCCAGCCGCTCCAGGTTGCGGTAGACCGAGGTGATGTCGGAGCGCGGCAGGCGACCCCCGAGCCCGTCGGCGATCTGCTCGACGGTCACCGGCTCGTCGCTGGCGAACATGGCCTCCAGCACGAGCCGGCGGGCGGCGGAGGCCCGGAGCCCGTGCTCGCGCATCGCGTGCCAGGGCGGCCTCGAGGTCCGGTGCCTCGAGCGTGGGCACGCTGTACGAGCGGGTCATGAGTGCCGGCTCCTCACAGATCGCCCTCCTCCCGTACCTGCAAACGCTTGCAGATGCGTGTGGCGACACTAACCCGCGCGGCGTCCGAAGATCAAGGTCCGCGGGGAGGGGGCTTACCCTTGAAGCGTGATCGAGAAGCTGGTGGAGCAGATCGAGAACCGGTTCGCCGAGCTCTCGCAGCAGATGTCGGACCCCGAGGTGATCGGGGATCACCGCCGCTACGCGGAGGTGGGCCGCTCCTACCGCGGGATCGAGCACGCCCACGAGCTGGCCGTGGAGTGGCGCCGCGCCACCGACGACGCCGCCGGCGCGCGCGAGCTTCTGGGCGAGGGCGCGGACGACCAGGACGTGCGCGAGATGCTGGACACGGCGGAGACCCGCCTGGCCGAGCTGGAGGAGGAGATCCGCCTGGCCATGGTGGAGCCCGACCCCAACGACGACCGGAACGTGATCGTGGAGGTGCGCGGTGGGGCGGGGGGCGACGAGGCCGGGCTGTTCGCGGCCGACCTGTTCCGCATGCTCACCCGCTACGCCGAGCGGCGCGGCTTCAAGACCGAGCCGCTGTCGGTGAGCGACGGCGACTACACCTTCGCCATCAAGGGCGCGGGCGCCTACAGCGTGTTCAAGCACGAGGGCGGCACCCACCGGGTCCAGCGCATCCCGGAGACCGAGTCCCAGGGCCGCATCCACACCTCCACCGCCACCGTGGCCGTGCTCCCCGAGGCCGAGGAGGTGGACGTGCACGTGGACCAGAACGACCTCCAGGTGGACGTGTACCGCTCGTCGGGCCCGGGCGGCCAGTCCGTGAACACCACCGACTCCGCGGTGCGCATCACGCACAAGCCCACCGGCGTGGTGGTGTCGATGCAGGACGAGAAGTCGCAGCTCCAGAACCGGGAGAAGGCCATGCGCGTGCTGCGCGCCCGGCTGCTCGAGCGGGAGCGCGCCACCCAGCAGGCCGAGCAGGCCGCCGAGCGCAAGGCCCAGGTGGGAAGCGGCGAGCGCTCGGAGAAGATCCGCACCTACAACTTCCCGCAGGACCGGGTCACGGACCACCGCGTGAAGCTCACGAAGAACGACCTCACGCGGATCCTCGCCGGAGAGCTCGAGGACTTCACGGCGGCGCTGGAGGCGGACGAGAAGCGGCGCAGCCTGGAGGCCGGCGCACTCGTCTCCGGCTGATGCGGCGGTGACCGCCCGCGACGTGATCGGGGCCGCCGTCCCGGCGCTCGAGGCCGCCGGCTGCGACACGCCTCGCCTCGACGCCGAGGTTCTGGCGGCCGCCGCGCTGGGGGTGGAGCGCGGGGCGCTCCTCACCGACCCGGACAGCCCGGTGCCCCCGCCGGCCGCGCGGGTCCTCTCCGGGTGGATCCGGCGCCGGATCCAGCGCGAGCCCGTGGCCTACATCGTCGGGCTCAAGGGCTTCCGCCACATCGACCTCGCGGTGGACTCGCGCGCGCTGATCCCGCGGCCCGACACGGAGCTGCTGGTGGAGGTGGCGCTCGGACTCCCCGAGTCGGCGCGCGTGCACGACGTGGGCACGGGATCGGGCGCGGTGGCGCTGGCGCTGCTGGACGAGCGCCCCGACCTGCGTGTGAGCGCATCCGACTCCTCGGGCCCCGCCGTGGACCTGGCCCGCGACAACGCCCACCGCCTCGGCGCCGAGATCGAGATCGCCCGCTTCGAGGGCCTCCCCCCGGGGGAGTACGACCTCGTGGTGGCCAACCTGCCCTACGTGCGCGAGGACGAGTGGGGGGCCTCGAGCCCGAGATCACGCGCTACGAGCCCCGGGACGCGCTGGTGTCGGGAGCGGACGGTCTCGACGCGATCCGGACCCTGGTGGCCGAGGCCCCGGCGGGAACCCCGCTGGCGTTGGAGCACGGCCCGGACCAGGGCCCCGCGGTGCGCGAGCTCCTGAAGGACGCCGAGACCCGCCGCGACCTGGCCGGCCGCGAGCGCGTGACGCTGGGCACGTCGCCGTGACGCCCGACGAGGTGGCCACCTTCGGGCGCTGCATCTCCGTGGGGGGAGTGGCCCTGTTCCCCGCCGACACGGTGTACGGCCTGGCCACCGAGCCTGACTCGCGCGAGGGGGTGGACCGGCTCTACCGGCTGAAGGGGCGCCCTCCGGCGCAGCCCGCGGCGGTGATGTTCTTCCGCCTCGACCTGGCCCTGGAGGCGCTGCCCGAGCTCGGCGAGCGCACGCGGACCGCGGTGGAGCGGCTGCTGCCGGGCGCGCTCACGCTCGTGCTGCCGAATCCCGCGCGCCGGTTCCCGCTGGCGTGCGGCCCCGCGCCCGACCGGCTGGGGCTCCGGGTGCCGGACCTCGCGGGTGAGCTCGCGCCGCTGGCCGAGATGGGCTGGCCGGTGCTCCAGTCGAGCGCGAACGCGCACGGCGGACCGGACGCCCGCCGCGTCACCGACGTGCCCGAGCACGTACGGGCGGGCGTGGACCTGATCCTCGACGCGGGCGAGCTGCCCGGCGTGCCGTCCACCGTGGTCTCGCTGGTGGACCACGAGGCGGCCGGCGGCTTCGAGATCCTGCGCGAGGGTGCCGTGGGCGCCGCTGACGTGGAGGCCCGGCTGCGGTAGGTTCGGCCGGCATGGCCGACGGCAAGCTCCCCGACGTACCGGGCGTCACCCATCGCCATGTGGACGTGGGCGGATTGCGGATCCACGTGGCCGAGGCCGGCCAGGGCGAGCCCCTGGTGCTCCAGCACGGCTGGCCACAGAACTGGTGGGCGTGGCGCTTCCTGATCGCGCCGCTGGCCGAGCGTTACCGGGTGATCGCCCCCGACCTGAGGGGGATGGGATGGAGCGACGTCCCGCCCGAGCACTACGAGAAGGAGCAGCTGGCCACCGACCTCCTGGGTGTGATGGACGCGCTCGGCCTCGAGCGCGTGCGGCTCGCCGGACACGACTGGGGCGGCTTCGCCGGCTTCCTGGCCTGCATCCGCGCGCCGGAGCGCTTCTCCAAGTTCATGTGCATGTCGATCCTCCATCCCTGGCCCCCGCCCGAGCGGCCGAGTCCCGGGCAGCTGGCCAAGGCCTGGTACCAGGTGCTCATGGCCTCGCCGGGCGTCGGGCAGCAGGTGGTGCAGCGCATGGGCTTCGTGCCGCGCGCCCTGGCGGCCAGCCGGAAGGTGGGGGAGTGGAACGACGCCGAGCTCGAGCTGTACGGCGAGCGCTTCACCGACCCGGCCCGGGCCCGGGCCACCGTGCTGCTCTACCGGACCTTCCTCACCCGGGAGCTGCGCCCGCTCCTCGCCGGGAAGTACCGCGGCCGGCAGCTGATCGTGCCCACCCGCCTCGTGGTGGGCGCGGAGGACGACCTGCTCAAGGACAACCCGCTCACGGGCTACGAGCAGTACGCCGACGACATGACCATCGAGCGCATCCCCGGGGTGGGCCACTGGATGCTCGATGAGGCTCCTGATGCGGTTCTGCCCCGGATGCTGGACTTCTTCGGCGATCGCCCTTAGCTCACCGCGCGCGATGCTACGGTGCCTCAGATGAGCGAACTGGGGCCTGATTTCTTCACCAAGCCGGTGGCCGACGTGGATCCGGAGATCGCCGAGGTGCTCGTGAACGAGGCGGCGCGCCAGGAGTCGACCCTGGAGATGATCGCCTCCGAGAACTTCGTGCCCCAGGCCATCCTCGACTGCCAGGGGTCGGTGCTCACCAACAAGTACGCGGAGGGCTATCCCGGCCGCCGCTACTACGGCGGGTGCGAGTTCGTGGACGTGGCCGAGACACTGGCCATCGAGCGGGCGAAGAAGCTCTTCGGGGCGGAGCACGTGAACGTGCAGCCGCATTCGGGCGCGCAGGCCAATGCCGCCGTCTACCACGCGCTTCTCGATCCCGGGGACCGCATCCTCGGGATGAAGCTCGATCACGGCGGCCACCTCACGCACGGGATGAAGATCAACTTCTCCGGGCGCCTCTACGACGTGGTGGCCTACGGCGTGCGCGAGGAGGACTCGCTCATCGACATGGACGAGCTGGCCCAGATCGCGGAGGACGCGCGGCCGAAGCTGATCCTCGCCGGGTGGTCGGCCTACCCGCGCCAGCTCGACTTCGCCCGCTTCCGCGAGATCGCCGACTCGGTGGGGGCCTACCTGGTGGTGGACATGGCCCACTTCGCCGGGCTGGTGGCCGCCGAGGAGCACCCGAGCCCGGTGCCCTACGCCGACGTGGTGAGCACCACCGTGCACAAGACGCTGGGCGGCGCCCGCGGCGGGATGATCCTCTCCCGCGAGGAGTTCGCGAAGAAGATCGACTCGGCCATGTTCCCGGGCCAGCAGGGCGGGCCGCTGATGCACGTGATCGCCGGCAAGGCGGTGGCCATGAAGATCGCCGCCACCGAGCTGTTCCGCGAGCGCCAGCGCCGCACCCGCGAGGGCGCGAAGGTCGTGGCCGAGGAGATGCTCTCCGCCGGGGTGAACGTGCTGAGCGGCGGCACCGACGTGCATCTGGTGCTGGCCGACCTGCGCGAGTCCGACCTCGACGGGCAGCAGGCCGAGGACCGCCTGGACGCGGTGGGCATCACCGTGAACCGCAACGCCGTGCCCTTCGACCCGCGCCCGCCGGCCGTGTCCTCGGGAGTGCGCATCGGCGCCTCCGCGCTCGCCACCCGCGGCCTCCAGGTCGACGACTTCCGCGAGGTGGGGAACGTGATCGGCGCCGCGCTGACCGGGGACTTCCCGGACGCGAAGCAGGCCGAGCTCTCGGAGCGCACCCGCGCGCTGGCCGAGCGCTACCCGCTGTACCCGCAGCTCGCCGCCGCCGCCGTCTAGGCGACCTGGCTCCGGTGCACGCCGAGCGCCGCCCGGGCTGCGCGCCGGGCGAGCACTCGGACCATGGTCTTCGGGTCCGCCAGTAGGCTGCGAGCGCTATGGACGAGTTCGATGCCCTCTGGGCGTTCCTCGTCGCGGCAGTCGTCGCCTTCGTGGCCACTCCCCCCACCGCCCGGCTCGCCCGCCGGCTCGGGGTGCTCAACCAGCCGCGGGACCGAGACCTCCACGACCACGACGTGCCCGGTCTGGGCGGGCTGGCGATCCTCGCGGCCGTGGTGGTCTCGGGGGCACTGTTCCTGCCGGACGACCGCGAGACCCGCGGGATCCTGGCCGGAGCGGTGGCCATCGCCCTGGTCGGCGCGCTCGACGACTCGCGCAAGGGCGGGCTGCCGCCGCTGCTGAAGCTGGTCGGCCAGTTCGGGGCGGCGGCGATCCCGGTGGCCGCGGGGGTGAAGGTCACCAACCTGACGCTGCCGTTCGTGGAGCCGCTTCAGCTCGGCAACTGGGGCACGGTGCTCACGCTGGTGGGGATGGTGGTGGTGATGAACATCGTGAACTTCACCGACGGCGCGGACGGGCTGGCCGCGGGCGTGTGCACGATCGCGGCGGCCACCTTCGCGGTGATCGCGCTCTCGCTCGACCGGGACGCCGCCGGGGTCCTGGCCGCGCTCACCGCCGGCGCCGCGCTCGGCTTCCTCTGGCACAACTTCCACCCGGCCTCGATCTTCATGGGGGACACGGGGGCCAACCTGCTGGGCTTGTTGTTGGCGTGCGTGGCGATCCAGGGCCTGCTGAAAACGGCCGCCGTGGTGGCCCTCTTCTTCCCGCTGATAATCCTGGCCGTGCCCGCGCTGGACGCCACCTTCGTGGTGGCCAAGCGGATCAAGTACGGGCGGCCCGTGTACTCGGCCGACCGATGGCATTTCCACCACCGCTTCACCGACATCGGCTTCTCCCAGCGGCGCACCGTTCTCTACCTGTACGGATGGACCCTGTCGCTCGCCGCCCTGGCCCTGGCCATGCGCTTCGTGCCCTACTCGGAGGACGACGGCACGCTGAACGCGGGCTGGACGGCCGTGATCCTGGCGTTCGGGCTGCTGGCGCTGGCCGCCAGCGTCTACCTGGTGGTGGTGCTCGAGATCCTGAAGCTCAAGCGCTTCCGTGAGCGTGAGATCCGCCGGAAGGTCGAGACGGGGGAGATGCCCGCACTCTCACGCGAGGAGATCGCGCGCGCGGCGCAGCGCGACGTGGAGACGGGCGAGTTCCAGGCCGTGCCGAGGGACTGAGCTCCGGCCCGGGCCGCGCTCCGCTCAGAACAGCGTGGCCTGCTCCGGCTCGGGCTCGGGAGCCGGTTCGGGCGCGCGCATGTCGGTGCGCCCCCGGGTGAAGGGTGTGAGCCGGCCGCGGCGGCGGATCAGGCCGGAGATGCGCTCGCGCTCGGCCTTGGGCGCGTACGCGCGTCCGGCGTAGAGCTCCTCGTAGCGCGGAACCAGGTCCGGCCGGTAGGAGCGCAGCCAGTCCATGAACACCTGGCGCACCTCGCCCCGCAGGTGCAGGCAGATGCCGCCGATGCTCACCGCCCCCGCCTCGGCGCAGAGCTCGAGGATCCGCTCCACCTGCTCCGGCGAGTCGTTGATCCCCGGCATCAGCGGGGCCACCAGCACCCCGCACGGAATGCCGGCCCGGTTGAGCTCGGCCACGGCCTCGATCCGCTTGCGCGGGTGGGGCGTGTGCGGCTCGCTCGCGCGCCAGGCCTTCTCGTCCAGCGTGGGGATGGAGAGGCTGGCGGTGAAGTCGGGGATCTGGCGGAAGAGCTCGATGTCCCGGAGCAGCAGCGGCGACTTGGTGAGCACCGAGCATGGGGTGCGCGTGTCGCGCATGGCCTCCCACACGCCGGGCAGCAGCTCGTACTTCTTCTCCACCCACTGGTAGGGATCGGTGTTGGTGCCGAGGGCCACGTGCTCGTGCTTCCAGGAAGGCTTGGACAGCTCGGCCCGGGCCCGCTCCGGCGTGTTCACCTTGACCACGATCTCGCGCTCGAAGTCCCGGCCGGCGTTGAAGTCGAGGTAGGTGTGGGTGGGGCGCGCGAAGCAGAATTGGCACAGCATGTGTGCAACCCCTGTAGGGGTTGATCGTCCACCGGAACGGCATCTGCGACGCCTTCGGCACCTTGTTCAGGACGGACCGCGCGTGCACCTCGTAGAAGCGGACGTCCAGCGCCTCCGGGGCGTCGAAGGTCCGGACGGTGGCCGCGTCGCGGTACCCGGGCAGGCGGCGCCCCTCCTCGTTCTCGACCGTGAGCTCTTCCCAGCGCACGAACGCATGTTCGCATATGAGGCGGCCGAGTGTTGCAGGGGGAGGGAAAAGGCGACGAATCCGAGCGGCCTACGCCGGCGACTCCTCGCCCGTCGCCGTGACCACCACGCGGCGCGATCCGCCGTGGTCGCGGTGCTCGCACAGGTAGATCCCCTGCCAGGTGCCGAGGGCCAGGCGTCCACCGGACACCGGGACGGTGAGCATGGGCCCGAGGAGGGAGGCCTT
>CAVVYE010000005.1:0-725423 GCA_963752455.1 uncultured Thermoleophilaceae bacterium | reverse complement strand
GCGCACCGGGGTCCAGTGGGCCGTGACGTGATGTGCGGACTCGTCGCCGGACCGCTTGCCGGCGGCGGCTGTGCCGGCCGGGGCCAGCATCAGCGCGAATACCGCGCTCGTGCTGAGCGCGACGGCGAGCAGACGATGTCGCTTCGGGGATTCGGCGGGGGACCGAACGGGCTTGAGGGTGGGGGCGGGGGGGCGGTTCATGAGAGGTATGTCGCCCCGGTGCCGCCCCCTGCGCGTTTGTGCACTCTTTTCTGGACGGATATGCGATGGGTTTACCGAGCAGCCCGCTCTGGCACTGGGAATGGAATGGCCCGCGCAGCGATCCTCGACGTGGACGGCACCCTCGTCGACACCAACTACCAGCACGCCCTCGCGTGGTACCGGGCGTTCCGCAGCCACGGGGTGGTCCTCCCGCTCTACCGCATCCACCGGCACATCGGGATGGGCGGGGATCAGCTCGTGCGCGCGCTCGCGGGCGAGGAGACGGATCGTGAGCAGGGCGACGACATTCGGGCGGAGGAGAAGGACCTCTACGCAGAGCTGATGCCGGAGGTCGAGCCCCTGGAGGGCGCGGCGGACCTCGTGCGGGAGCTCAAGGACCAGGGCCTCGCGGTGGTCCTGGCCAGCTCGGCCAAGGGCGACGAGGTGGACCACTATCTGGACCTGCTCGGCGTCCGGGACATGGTGGACGGCTGGACCACCTCCGACGACGTGGAGGCCACCAAGCCCGAGCCCGACCTGGTTCAGGCGGCCATCGAGAAGGCCGGGACCGAGGGTGAGGCCGTGATGGTCGGGACTCCACCTGGGACTGCGAGGCCGCGCGCCGGGCCGGGATCGAGACCGTGGCCGTGCTCACCGGCGGCTTCTCGGAGCAGGAGCTGCGCGATGCCGGGGCGGCGGTCGTGTTCGAGTCGATCGTGGACCTTCGCCGCGAGATCGATCGCACGCCGCTCGGCGGCTGAGTCCCTCCGGCCCCGGATCGGGAACACTCAGGGCATGGCGGACCGGCTCGAGCGCTACCGGGGCAAGCGGGACTTCGGATCCACGCCCGAGCCCGCCGGGGACGGGAAGGCGCCGGCGTCGGCGGGGCGCTTCGTGGTCCAGGAGCACGACGCCAGCCGGCTCCACTGGGACCTGCGGCTCGAGCACGAGGGGACGCTGGCGTCGTGGGCCCTCCCGCGCGGCGTGCCCGAGCACCCGAAGGAGAACCGCCTGGCCGTGCACACCGAGGACCATCCGCTCGAGTACCTCGAGTTCGAGGGCGAGATCCCGAAGGGCGAGTACGGCGGCGGGACCATGAGGGTCTGGGACTCGGGGACCTACGACGCGGAGAAGTTCCGCAACGACGAGGTGATCGCGGAGTTCCACGGCGAGCGCGTGCGCGGGCGCTACGCGCTCATCCGCACCCGCGGCTCGGACTGGCTCATCCATCGCATGGACCCGCCGGACGACCCGGGATACGAGCCGCTGCCCGAGGGAATCGCGCCGATGCAGGCGCGCGCCGGCTCCCTGCCCCGTGACGAGTCGGCCTTCGGCTTCGAGGTCAAATGGGACGGGATCCGCGCGCTCGCCTACTGCGACCACGGGCACCTCACGCTCCAGGGGCGCAACTTCACCGACTTCACCTCGCGCTACCCGGAGCTGCGTGAGCTGCCGCGGCGCCTGGGGGCGCAGCGCATGGTCCTGGACGGCGAGGTGGTGGCCCTGGACGAGCAGGGGCGTCCCAGCTTCGAGCGGCTCCAGTCGCGCATGCACCTGGCCTCGGAATCGGCCGTCCGGCGGCGGATGAGGGACCTGCCGGTGACCTACGTGATCTTCGACCTGCTCTACCTCAACGGCCACAGCACGATGTCCCTGGCCTATGAGGAGCGCCGGGCCCTGCTCGAGCAGCTCGAGCTCGAGGGTCCCGCCTGGCGCACGCCCGCCTACCACCCGGGTGAGGGCAGCGCCCTGCTCGAGGCCACCGCGGCCATGGGCGTGGAGGGCGTGGTGGCCAAGCGCCTCGACTCCGCCTACGAGCCCGGCCGGCGCTCCCAGGCGTGGGTCAAGGTGAAGAACGTGGCCGAGCAGGACGTGGTGATCGGGGGCTGGACCCCGGGCACCGGCGGGCGCGGCGGGCATCTGGGCGCGCTCGCCGTCGGGGTCATGGACGGGGACCGGCTGGTGTACGCGGGCAAGGTGGGCACCGGGTTCACCGAGAAGACGCTCAACCTCCTGAAGCGCGAGCTCGGCCACCGCCGGCGCGACGACTCGCCGTTCAGCGGGCGCCAGCCTCCGAAGGGGACGGTGTTCGTGGATCCGGAGCTCGTGGCCGCCGTGGAGTTCCGCGAGTGGACGAAGAGCGGGACCCTGCGCGCGCCGTCCTTCAAGGGCCTCCGGCCGGACAAGGACCCGCAAGATTGCATCCGTGAAGAGGGTTAACCACCCCCGGCCGGGTAACTTTTAGGCATGCCGAGAGCGATTTGGAGCGGAGCGATCAGCTTTGGCCTGGTGAATGTCCCGGTCAAGCTGTTCAGCGCGGTGTCGCGCAAGACCGTGCGCTTCCACCAGATCGACGGCGAATCCGGCTCCCGCATCCAGCAGAAGCGCGTGAGTGCGGCCTCCGGCGAGGAGGTGCCCTACGAGAACCTCGTCAAGGGCTACGAGATCGGCCCCGACCGCTACGTGATCATCACGCCGGAGGAGCTCGACTCGATCTCGCCCGAGAAGACGCGCACGATCGACATCGAGGACTTCGTGGACCTCGATCAGATCGACCCGATCTTCTACGACCACCCCTACTACCTGGTGCCCGACACCGGGGCCGAGAAGGCGTACAAGCTGCTGGTGGACGCGATGGACTCGTCGGCCAAGGTCGCGATCGCCCGCGTCGTCCTCCGCTCCAAGGAGAACCTCGTGGCCATCCGCCCGCGCGACGGAATCCTCGCCATGGAGACCATGCTCTTCGGCGACGAGGTGATCCCGGCCGACGAGCTCGACAGCGGCGCGGGCGAGTCGAAGAAGAAGACCAGCAAGCGCGAGCTGGACATGGCCACGCAGCTGATCGAGTCGCTCTCCTCGGACTTCGACCCGGACAAGTACCGCGACGAGTACCGGGACCGCGTGCTCGAGATGATCGAGCGCAAGGCGCAGGGCGAGGACATCGTGATCGAGCAGCCCTCCGAGGAGCCGCAGAAGGTGCCCGACCTCATGGCCGCCCTGGAGGCCAGCATCGCCGCGGCCAAGAGCCCGGGCGGACGCAAGAAGGCCGCCGGCCAAGTCATCGGGCGGAGCCAAGTCCTCCAACGGGCGCAAGGCCTCGAACGGCTCCGCCAAGGCGAAGAGCGGCTCGCTCCGCGACCTCGCGGCGCAAGACGGCCAAGAAGTCGTAGTCCGGCTCCGTGCCGCCGGCCCGGAGGGTGCAGGTCGAGGTGGAGGGCCGCACCCTCTCGCTCTCGAACCTGGACAAGGTCCTCTACCCCCAGCCCGGGTTCACCAAGGGCCAGATCATCGACTACTACACGCGAGTGGCCCCGGTGCTGCTGCCCCACCTCCGCGGCCGGCCGCTCACGATGAAGCGCTATCCGAACGGGGTCGAGAGCCAGTACTTCTACGAGAAGCAGTGCCCGTCCCACCGCCCGGACTGGGTGCGAACGGCGCCGGTGCCCACGGGTCGCAAGACGATCGACTACTGCCTGTGCGAGGACCTGCCCACCCTGGTGTGGATGGCCAACCTCGCCGACCTCGAGCTGCACCCGTCGCTCTCGCGGGCCGAGCACATCGAGCGCCCGACGGTGATGGCCTTCGACCTGGACCCCGGTGAGCCCGCCGGTCTGGCGGAGTGCTGCGAGGTGGCCCGGGTCCTCCGTGAGGCGCTGGGCCAGATCGGCCTGGAGGCGTTTCCGAAGACGTCGGGGTCCAAGGGGCTCCAGGTCTACGTGCCCCTGAACCGCAACGAGGCCACCTACGACGACACCAAGCCGCTCTCCCAGGCACTGGCTCGCCACCTGGAGGCCGAGCATCCGAAGCTGATCGTGTCGACCCAGAAGAAGGAGCTCCGGCGGGGCAGGGTTCTGATCGACTGGAGCCAGAACGACGAGCACAAGACCACCGTGTCCGTGTACTCGCTGCGGGCGCGCGCCCAGCCCACGGTGTCCACGCCGGTGACCTGGGAGGAGCTCGAGGATCCCGCCGCCCTGGTGTTCGAGGCGGGGGACGTGCTGGACCGCGTGAGCGAGCACGGCGACCTCTTCGCTCCCGTTCTGGAGCTGCAGCAGCGGCTCCCGGAGCTATAGCGTTCGCGGCGATGGTCGACTGGTCGCTTGCCCGTCAGGTGGCGCGCCTGTCCGCCGGTGCCGATGAGGCGCCGGAGGCGGGTCTCGACCTGGCCGGGGTGTGCGCGGAGCTGGAGGGGCACGTGGCCGAGTACACGGGCCTCGAGCCCTCGACTCCGGTGCCGCCCCCGGAGTTGGTGAGCCGCGCCGAGTGGGCCTCGGCCAACCTCGGCTCGCTCTCCGACCTGCTCGACCCCGTGGCCGAGCGGCTCGACCGGCGGCTCTCGTTCGCCGGCCCGCTGGCCGGCGCGCTGCGTGTGGGCGCGGCGGCCACCGTGGCCGCCGAGGCCGGGCTCGTGATGGGCTACGTCTCGCAGCGCGTGCTCGGCCAGTACGACGTGTCGCTGCTGGGCGGCGACCGCCCGCCCCGCCTCCTGTTCGTGGCGCCCAACCTGAGGAAGGCCGTGGCCGAGCTGGACGTGGAGCGCGCCGCCTTCGAGCGATGGATCTGCGCTCACGAGCTCACGCACGTGTTCCAGTTCCAGGGCGTGCCCTGGCTGCGGGAGCACCTGGCCTCGCTGATCCGCCGGTACCTCGAGTCGGTGGAGGTGAGGATCGACCGCGGCGCCGCCGGCGGCCTGCCGTCGCTGCCCAGTCCCGCGCGCCTGGTGGAGACGTTCCGGGAGGGCGGGCTGGCCGCGCTGATCCAGACGCGCGAGCAGCGCGCCGTGATGGCCCGCCTCCAATCCGCGATGGCGGTGATCGAGGGGTACTCCGAGCACGTGATGGACGCGCTCGGGGAGCGGCTGATCCCGGAGCTCCCCGCTCTGCGCGACGCCATGGACCGCCGCCGCCACGGGCGCTCGGCGCCCGAGCGGGTGGTGGAGCGCCTGCTCGGCCTGGACCTGAAGCTCCAGCAGTACGAGCGGGGCAAGGCGTTCAGCGACGCCGTGGTGGCACAGGGCGGCATCGAGGCCCTGAACCTGGTCTGGTCGGCGCCGGCGGCGCTGCCCGACGAGCGGGAACTGCGCCGCCCGGAGCTGTGGCTGCGCCGCGTGGCCCCCGCGCGGCTGCCTAGGGCCGCGAGCCACCGCTGCGTCGCCGCACGACCGAATTCCGCCCCTCCGCGTAACCCTCGGACGCGCGAAGGAGTACAAACATGTGTTCGGTGGTATAGTTCTACCGAACTTAGAGTTAATAAGACCTTCGAGCCCCGGGAGACGGGGTCGATTCGAGCCCCGGGAGTGCCGGGGAAGGAGAGCCAAAAATGGCAGCCCAGACCCAGCAGCAGCGCAAGGCCACCGCCCAGAAGGCCGCGGCCACCCGTCGTCGCAACGCCGCCAAGCGGAGCCAGTCGGCACGCAAGTCCGCCGCGACGCGCGCCCAGGCCGAGCTTTCGACCGTCGCCGCCGTGCAGGCCCAGGCCGAGCGCGCGGTGCTGATCCCCGTGGGCGCCGCCCTCGTGGCTCGTGACGCCGTCCTCGATGTGGCCAAGCCCTACGTCGAGGGTCGCGACAGCGCCGAGAAGGAGCTCACCAAGCTCCAGAAGCGCGTGTCCACGAACCTGCGTCGCTTCGAGCGCCGCGGCACCACCGCCCGCAACCGGACCGTCCGTGAGGTGAAGCGCACCCGCACTCGTGTCGAGCGCGAGCTGCGCCAGCGCCGCACCAAGGCCGTCCGCACGCTGAAGTCGGTGCGCCGTGACGCCGAGAAGCAGGTCAAGACGGCCCGCCGTGACGCCGAGCGCGGGGTGAAGACCACCAGCCGCGAGGCGCAGCGTCAGGCCGAGGGCATCGCGAACCGCGTTACCGCCCTCGCCTAAGACCCACCGCTTCCCCCCGCCCGGTTGGAGAGACCGGGGCCGGGGCGAGGCTGCCGGCAAACCCGGCAGTGCAGTATCTCTCCTCCCTCAGCCGACGGCGCCTCTTACAGGGCGCCGTCGGTCTTTGCGGGTCCGGGAGGGAGCCCGGCGGGCAGAGCCAGGCCGTCTGCGAGAATCGAACCCCATGCCTTCCGAGACCCAGATTCGCGACGCCCTTCGCAACGTGATCGACCCCGAGCTCCGCAAGGACATCGTGACGCTCGGCATGGTCCGCTTCATCGAGCAGCCGGAGCCCGGACGGGTGGACGTCGGCGTATCGCTCACCACGCCGGGATGCCCGATCCGCGCCCACTTCGAGAAGGCCGTGATCGAGAACGTCACCGCCCTCGGCGAGGTGGGCGTGGTCACGGTGACCTTCGACGTGCTGAGCGACGACGAGAAGGCCACCCTCTCGCAGCGTCTCGGCCGGCAGGGCGGGCTCCCCGAGGGCGCGCTCGCCGCGGTGAAGAACGTGATCTGCGTGGCCTCGGGCAAGGGAGGCGTGGGCAAGTCCACGCTCACCGCCAACCTGGCCGCCGCGCTTCAGGCCGAGGGCCACGCGGCCGCGGCGCTGGACGCCGACGTGTGGGGCTACTCGATCCCGCGCATGCTGGGCGTGCACGGCCGGCCGCGCGTGTCCGGAGAGCGCAAGATCATCCCGCTCGAGGCCCACGGCGGCGTGAAGGTGATCTCGATCGAGTTCTTCCTCTCCGAGCGCGACCAGGCCATCACCTGGCGCGGCCCGATGCTCCACAAGGCCATCCGGCAGTTCCTCGAGGACGTGGAGTGGGGCGAGCTGGACTACCTGCTCATCGACCTCCCGCCCGGCACCGGCGACGTGTCCATGACGCTCTCCCAGCTCCTGCCGCAGGCCCGGTTCGTGATCGTCACCACCCCGCAGCCCGCCGCGCAGAACGTGGCCAAGCGGGCGGCCGAGTCGGCACTGCGCTTCGACCTCGAGATCGCGGGCGTGATCGAGAACATGTCCGGCTTCACCACGCCCACCGGGGAGCGCTTCACGATCTTCGGCGAGGGCGGCGGTCAGCTCCTGGCCGACGAGCTGGACGTGCCGCTGCTGGGCAAGATCCCGCTGCAGGAGGCACTGCGCGTGGGAGCCGACGAGGGGATCCCACTGGTCCTCGAGGATCCGGACGCGCCGGCATCGCAGGCGCTGCGCCACGCGGCCCGCGGCATCATCGCCGCCACCCCGCAGGAGCTGGCCGTGATGCAGGCGCCGTCGGGCCCGCCCGTTCCGGCGATCACGGGCACGGCGCTGCCGATGGCGCCCTCCGGCGCCGCCGGCATGAGCCGCTCGCGGCCTAGGCCTTATTCTTGTAGTAGTCCGCGTTGACCTGCGTGAAGTGCTGCCATTCCTCCGGCAGCTGGTCCTCGGCGAAGCACGCATCGACCGGGCAGGCCTCGACGCAGGCGTCGCAGTCGATGCACTCCTCGGGGTCGATGTAGAGCATCTCCACGGCCTCGTAGTCCGGCTCGTCGGGCGTGGGATGGATGCAGTCCACCGGACAGACCTCGACGCACGAGTTGTCCTTCTGGCCGATGCAGGGTTCAGCGATCACGTATGCCATGGGTGTCCTGTCCTTGTCGTCTCGGGTAGGGGCGCCCGCGGCGCGAGGAGCGGCAATTGTACCGGTGGGAACTCGCGGGAAAGCCTGCGAAAGGGTCAACCCGGGGCCCCCGTGTGCCGACAGGTAGGGGATGGGGCGGATCAGCTCGTTCCTGTGTCCGACGGAGATGGACCGCGTTCGCCTGCTCGAGGCAGGAGCAGCGCGTGCGCTCGGCCAGGAAGATCTGCGCCGGCGTGCTCCTGTTCTCGCGTCGTGCTGGTGGCGCCCTGGACGGGCTACCTCACGTTCGTGGTGTTCGCTCCGGTGCTGGTGGAGCTGGCCACGGTCGAGAAGCGCATGGCGCGCTCGGCCCACCCCGAGATCGTGATCGCCCGGGCCACCCTCGTGGTTCTCTTCTTCCTCGCCCTGGGCACCGCGCTGAACGGCGGCCTGGACAGCCCCTCGCTCTCCTGGATGATCGTCCCGGTGGCCTTCGCCGCCACCCGCTACCGGTGGCAGGTGGTGGTGGCCTGCGCCGTGATCACCGCGGTGGCGATGCTGCTGGCCACGATCCCCGTGGATCCCGAGGCGGTGCTCGGCAATCCCGAGCGCCTGATCGCCAACATCGCCCTGCTGGTGTGCGTCGTGACCATCACCAGCGCCCTGATGCACGGCGAGCTCACCCAGCGCGACCGGGCGGTGCTCGACCCGCTCACCGGCCTGCTCAACCGCTCGTCGCTGGGCACCCGCACGGCCGAGATCGAGCAGCAGGCCCGGCTCTCCGGCGGCGCGCTGTCGCTCGTGCTGTGCGACATCGACCGCTTCAAGAGCGTGAACGACAGCTTCGGCCACGAGCGCGGCGATGCCGTGCTGCGCGACGTGGCCTACGAGATCCGCACCTCGCTGCGCAGCTTCGAGCTGGCCTACCGCCTGGGCGGCGAGGAGTTCCTGGTGCTGATGCCGGGTGCGGAGCTGAGCGAGGCCCGCGAGGTGGCGGAGCGCCTGCAGGTCGAACGTCACGAAGTCCGAGCCGGGCGGGCTTCACCTCACGATGTCGGTGGGCGTGGCCAGCGCCTCGGGCGAGGCGCTCCGGTACGAGGAGCTGTTCCGGGTGGCCGACGCGGCCCTGCTCGCAGGCCAAGCGCGAGGGCCGCGACCGGGTGGTCGTGGCCGGGCCAGGCGCGGACGACGCGCCGTCGCCGGAGATGCCGGTCGTGCCCGAGCCGGCGCCCGTGGCCGCCGCCTAGGCCCTCGCCGCTGCTCCACCTCGCGGCGGCGCTCTAGGCTGGCCCCGTGATCCTGCTCACCGGCGCCACCGGAACGGTGGGCTCCGCCCTTCTGCGCCGGCTGACGCGCGGGGGCGAGCCCGTCCGCTGCCTGGTGCGCGATCCGCGGCGCCTCGGCGACCATCGGGTGCGCGTGCAGCTCGCCATGGGCGATCTCGCGGATCCGCCGTCGTTCCGCAACGCGCTCCGGGGCGTCCACACCGTGATCCACCTGGCCGCGTCGATCCGCGACGAGCCGCGCGCCTCGATCGAGGAGCTGAACGCGATGGCCACGCTGCGCCTGGTGCGCGCGGCCGAGCGGGCCGGGGCGCGGCGGTTCGTGTTCTTCTCGGCGCTCGGCGCCGAGCACCACTCCCGCACCCGGTTCTTCCGGGCCAAGGCCCTGGCCGAGCAGGCGGTGGAGGCCTCGCCGCTCGAGCACGGTGGTGTTCTCTCCCTCGATCGTCTACACGCCGGGCGATCCGTGGATGACGCTGCTCGAGCGGTTCTCCTACCTGCCCGCCATCCCGGTGTCCGGCTCGGGCCGCTCGCTCTACCAGCCGATCTGGGCGGAGGACGTGGCCGACTGCGTGGTGGCGAGCCCTGGCCGCCGACGGCAACGGCCACCGCCGCTACGAGCTCGCCGGCCCGCAGACGCTCTCCTACGACGACATCGTGCGCGATCGCGATGCGGCCCACCGGCCGCCGCCGGCGCCTGCTCCACGTGCCGCTGCCGGTGGTGCGCACCTCGCTGCGCGGGCTCGGCCGCGCGGTCGGGCCCCGGGCGTTCGCCACCTGGGAGGAGGCCGAGCTGATGGAGGAGCCCATGACCAGCGGCCGGGGCACGGCCGACGCCGAGGCCCTCGGGGTCACCCCGCTGGCGATGCCGGCGGTGGTGGGCGGCGCCTGAGCGCCGGGCGCCCGCCGTCAGCGCTTCTGCGATCTCGTGCACCTCGAACACGTCGGGCTCGGCCGACATCTGGATGCCCGCCTCGCCCAGCGCCGGCATGAGCTGCTGGCCGAACGCCTCCCACTGCTCGCGTGAGTCCCAGATCTCGCTGACCATGAGCCCTTCGCCGGTGGCGAAGCAGACGTGATAGTCCAGTCCCTCCGGCGGCCATTGAATGCCGGCCGCCTCCATCTTGGGGCCGGTCGCGTCGTACTGCTCGGCGGTCATGGAGGCGGGGTGGTAGCGCACCACGATGCTCATGCGGACTCCTTCGGTCGGAGGTAACCGGCCGACTCTAACCGGAAACGCAGAGGGCCCGGCGCTCGGCGCCGGGCCCTCGGAAACTGCGGAGGTAGCTCGGGGCTACATCATTCCTTCCATGCCGCCGGGCATTCCGCCGCCCATGCCGGCTCCATCCTTCTCCGGCATCTCGGCGATGATCGCCTCGGTGGTGAGGATGTTCTTGCCGATGGAGGCCGCGTTCTGCAGAGCAGAGCGGGTCACCATCGCCGGGTCGATCACGCCACCGGCCACGAGATCGATGATCTCGCCGGTCTCCGCGTTCAGGCCCTGGTTCTTGCCCTTGGCGTTGCGCACATCGTTGACCACGACCGAGCCCTCGAGCCCGGCGTTGTTCGCGAGCTGACGGAGGGGCTCCTCCAGCGCGCGGAACACGATCGACGCGCCCGTGCGCTCGTCACCCTCGAAGGCGTCCAGCTTGATCGCCTTCTGGGCACCGAGCAGAGCGGTGCCGCCACCGGGAACGATGCCCTCCTCGAGGGCGGCCCGGGTGGCCTGCAGCGCGTCCTCGACGCGGTGCTTCTTCTCCTTCATCTCCGTCTCGGTGGCCGCTCCGACCTTCACGACCGCCACGCCGCCGGCCAGCTTGGCCAGCCGCTCCTGCAGCTTCTCGCGGTCGAAGTCCGAGTCGGTGGACTCGATCTCGTTCTTGATCTGGTTGATCCGGCCCTTGATGGCCTCCGAATCACCGGCGCCGTCCACGATCGTGGTCGTGTCCTTCGTGACCACGACGCGACGGGCGCGGCCGAGCTGCGAGAGCTGGGTGTTCTCGAGCTTGAGACCCATCTCCTCGGTGATCACCTCGCCGCCGGTGAGGATCGCGATGTCCTCGAGCATGCGCTTGCGGCGATCGCCGAAGCCGGGGGCCTTGACCGCGACGCCGGTGAAGGTGCCGCGGAGCTTGTTCACCACGAAGGTGGCGAGCGTCTCGCCCTCCACGTCCTCCGCGATCACCAGGATCGGCTTGCCCGACTGGATGACCTGCTCCAGGATCGGCAGGATGTCGCGCACCGAGCCGATCTTCTGGTTGGCGATGAGGATGTACGGATCCTCGAGCACCGCCTCCATGCGGTCCTGGTCGGTGACCATGTAGGGCGAGATGTAGCCCTTGTCGAACTGCATGCCCTCGGTGAACTCGAGGTCCATGCCGAACGTCTGGCCCTCCTCGACGTTCACCACGCCGTCCTTGCCGACCTTGTCGATGGCGTCGGCGATCACGTCGCCGATCTCGTCGTCGGCGGCGGAGATGGCCGCCACGCGGGCGATCTGATCCTTGCCGGAGATCTCCGTGGACAGCTTGCCGATGGCCTCGACGACCTGATCCACGGCCTTCTCGATGCCGCGCTTGAGGCCGAGCGGGTTGGCGCCGGCGGCCACGTTCTTCAGGCCGTCGTGCACGATCTGCTGGGCCAGCACGGTGGCCGTGGTGGTGCCGTCGCCCGCGACGTCGTTGGTGGCGGTGGCCACCTCACGCACGAGCTGGGCGCCCTGGTTCTCGAACGGATCCTCGATCTCGATCTCGCGAGCGATGGACACGCCGTCGTTCGTGATCGTCGGGGCGCCGAACTTCTTGTCGATGACGACGTAGCGGCCCTTCGGACCGAGCGTCACCTTTACCGCGTTGGCAACAGCGTCGACGCCCGCTTCGAGCGCCCGCCGTGCCTCCGATTCGTACTTGAGCTCCTTATGAGCCATAAGCGTTTATTCCTTCCTGATCAGGTCTGGGTCAGCCGACCTTGGCGAGTACGTCCGACTCGCGCAGGACGAGCAGGTCGTCACCTTCGACGACGATCTCGGTGCCGCCGTACTTGGAGTAGAGGACCTCGTCGCCCTCGCCCACGTCGAGCGGGATGCGCTTCTCGCCGTCGTCGTCCCATCTGCCGTCTCCGACGGCCAGGACCTTGCCGCGCTGCGGCTTTTCCTTAGCGGTGTCCGGGAGGACGATGCCACTCGCGGTGGTCTCTTCCTCCTCGATCGCCTTGACGATCACTCGATCGCCCAGGGGCTTGAGCTTCATGCGCGGTACCTCCGTCTGGGAGCGCGTCGCTGGTTGGTCAAAAACTTGGCACTCAGAACAGCCGAGTGCCAGGGTTGGCACTCTAGCACTCAGAGTGCCAAAGCCCGGGGGCCGCGGGACGGCTAGTTCTGCGCGGGAGCGTCCGGGCGCATGCGCTCCCGGATCTCCGACGGGCGGTCCGAGATCTGGGAGAAGCGGACGACGGTCACGTCGTCGTTCTGATCGACCTTGCGGCCGTAGATCTGCTCGAGGAAGTGCACCATCTCGTCGAGCCGGCGGAACTCGGGGTTGTCGTGCTCGATGTCCCGGCGCGACAGCTCGCTCACCTTCTTCACCTCGACGCTGTCGATCACCGCCTCGAAGATGCGCTCGCGCGGGGAGTGCTGGAAGCCCACGGTGATCATCACCACCTCGCCCTTGCGGTACTTCTTGCTCTTGTTGCCGAGCCGGATGGTGGCCGTCTTGCGGCCGCGCTTGAGCTGGTCGATGAAGACCGGGGAGTAGAAGTTGAGGACGAACACGAACGCGGCAGACTACCTGCCGGGCGCCAGGCGGGACAACGCCGCGGCGGCCATTTCCCGCTCGCCCTTGTAGCGCAGCCGCTCGGGCGCCTCCTCCAGCGGAATCCAGCGCGCCTCCTCGACCTCGCGGTCGTGGTTGCGCACGCTCCCCGAGCGCCAGCGGAAGAGGAAGAAGCTCACGATCTTGAGCACCCGGTCCCCGTCCCGCCAGTACCAGTACCGCACGTCGCCCAGCTTCTCCACCGGCCTCGGCCTCCACCCCGGCCTCCTCCCGGACCTCGCGCCGGGCGGCCTCCACGGCCGACTCGTCCCCGTCCGGATGACCCTTGGGCAGGGCGAGCACGTCGTCGCGGACGCGGACCACGGCCACGAAGGGCCGGCCCGCGGAAACGGCGCACCACCACGCCGCCGGCGGAGAACTCGCGGATCACGGCTCCGCTCCGGGAAGGAGCGGCACGAACCTCACCCCGGCCACCGTCTCCTCCTCGTCCGTCCCGGAAGCGCACCAGCCGCTCGCGCCCGCCGCGGTCCACCGGGCACACGAGGGCCGCGCCCGGCGCCAGCTGCCGGAGCAGCGCGGGCGGCGGCTCGCCCTCCGCGGTGGCGGTCACGGACACGCCGCCGAAGGGCGCGCGGTCCGGGGCGCCGAGGATGCCGTCGCCGTGGCGCACCTCCACGTTCTCGTAGCCCAGCTCGGCCAGCCGCTCGCGGGCCTCGCTCGGCGAGCGAGAGGTGGCGCTCCAGCGTCAGCACCTGCGCGCACAGCAGTGACAGCACCGCGGCCGAGTAGCCCGAGCCCGTGCCCACCTCGAGCACCGTCTCCTCTCCCCGAAGCTCCAGGAGCTGGGCCATGCAGGCCACGATCCACGGCTGGGAGATGGTCTGGCCCGCTCCGATGGGCAGCGCGCCGTCGTCGTACGCGCTCCCCCGGTGCTCCTCCGGCACGAATTGCTCGCGGGGCACCTCGGCCATCGCCGCCAGCACCCGCTCGTCGTGGATCCCCCGCCGGCGGAGCTGGCGCCGCACCATGCGCCGTCGCGCCTCAGTGGATGTAGTTGCGGAGCCTCGCGGGTTCATGCACGGTCACCTTGCCGCGCCCGAGGGTCACGAGGCCGGCGCGCTCGAGCGTGGCCAGGAAGCGGCTGGCGCTCTCGCGCGAGGTGCCCGAGAGCTGGGCGATCTCGGCCTGGGTGGCCACGATCAGCACGTCGCGGTCGGCCGCGCCCTCGCCCTGGCGCGTGACCGTCTGGGCCAGCAGCGTGCCCGCCACCCGTCCGGCCACGGTCTGGAAGGACTGCTGGAGGAGGCGCTCGGTGGTGAGGCTCACCCGCTCGGCCAGCGCGGCCAGCAGCTTCAGGGCGAGGTCCGGGTTGCGGCGGATCAGCCGCTGCATGTCCCCGGCCAGGAGGGCCACGGCGGTGGTGGGCTCGATCGCCTCGGCCGAGGCCGAGCGGGTCTCTCCGCGGAACATGGCCAGCTCTCCGAAGAGCGAGCCGGCACGGAGCTCCGCGAGCGCCACGAGGCGGCCGTCCTGATGCTCGCGGGTGAGCAGGACCGCTCCCGTGCGGACCAGGTAGCACGTGTCCCCGGCGTCGCCCTCGCGGAAGAGCACCTCGCCCCGATCCCAGCTCCGGGGCACGGAGACCTTCGCGACGTCGTCCAGCTCCCGGGCGTCGAGGCCGCTGAACACCTCGGTGCCCGCGAGCAGCCGGGCCGTCTCCTCGGCCGTGGCCATAGGCGCATAATCTCGCACAGTGGGATCGGCATGGCGGTAGTGGAGAGGACGCTCGGCGAACGCGACCTGCGTGACGCGGCGGCCCTGATCGCGGGGCGCGTCCGCCAGACGCCGGTGATCTCGTCCGGCGAGCTGTCCCGCCGGCTGGGCGCTCGCGTGACGCTGAAGGCCGAGAACCTCCAGATCACGGGGTCGTTCAAGGCTCGCGGAGCCACCAACGCCATCGGGCGGATGTCGGAGAAGGAGCTGGGCGCCGGCGTGGTGGCCGCCAGCGCCGGCAACCACGCCCAGGCCGTGGCGTTCGCGGCGCGCGCGGCCGGAGCACGGGCCGTGCTCGTGATGCCCGCCAGCGCTCCGCTGGCCAAGGTGGCCGCGGTGCGCCAGTACGGCGGTGAGGTCCGCTTCGTGGACGGCAGCTACGACGACGCCGGGACGGAGGCGGCCCGGATGGCGCGCGACGAGGGTCTTCGCCTCCTGCACGCCTTCGACGCGCCGGACGTGGTGGCGGGCCAGGGCACGGTGGGCCTCGAGATCGCGGACCAGGCGCCGGCCACGAGCCTCGTGGTGGTGCCGCTGGGCGGAGGCGGCCTGGCGGGCGGCATCGGCCTCGCGGCGTCGGCGCTCCTGCCCGGCGCCCGGGTGGTGGGGGTGCAGGCGGCGGCGTGCGCGCCCTACATCGACTCCCTGGCGGCCCGGCGCCCGATCGGCGCGCGCTCGGCCAACACGATCTGCGACGGCATCGCGGTGAAGCGCCCGGGCGACTACACGCTCCCCCTGGTGGAGCGCTACGTGGACGAGGTGGTGACCGTGTCCGACGACGAGGTGGCCGAGGCCATGGTGCTTCTGCTCGAGCGGGCGAAGCTGGTGGTGGAGGGCGCCGGCGCGGTGGCCGTGGCCGCGCTGATGCAGGGACGGGTGGAGGCCCCCGCCGAGGGCGACGTGTGCGCGGTCCTCAGCGGAGGCAACGTGGACGCCTCGCTCCTGTCCGAATGCATTCGGATGGGCGAGACCGCGGCCCGGCGCCGGATGGTGCTCTCCGTGGTGGTTCCCGACCGCCCGGGGGCGCTGGCCGGGCTGCTGGCGGTGGTGGCCGAGCACGGCGCGAACGTCGTGGACGTGGAGCACCTGCGCGACGGGATCGACCTGCACGTCCGCGAGACCGCGGTGAAGCTCGTGCTCCAGACCCGCGGCCCGGACCACAGCGACGCGATCGTCGACGCGGCCCGGGCGGAGGGCTTCTCGGTGCGGGTGGAGCGAGAGGCCTAGAGCTCGACCGTGGCCATGCCCTCGGCCGGGTAGCGCTCGCCCGCCACCGCGCCGGGCGGGAAGATCTCCTCCAGCGCCTCGAGCTGCTCGGCCGTGAGCTCGATGTCCGCCGCGGCTGCGTTCTCCTCCAGGTACTTCGCCCGCTTCGTGCCGGGGATGGGAGCCACGTCGTCGCCCTGCTGCAGCAGCCAGGCGAGGGCCACCTGCACCGGGGTGGCGCCGATCTCCTCGCCGAGGGCGCGAATCCGCTCCACGCGCTCGAGGTTGCGCTCGCGGTTGCCCTCCTGGAAGCGCGGCAGGTGGGCCCGGAAGTCCCCCTCGCCGGCGATCTCGAGCGATCCGGACAGCTCGCCGCGGCCGAGCGGGCTGTAGGGCACGATGCCCACGCCCAGCTCCCGGGCGGTGGGGATGATCTCCTCCTCGATCGCGCGGGTGAACAGCGACCACTCGCTCTGAAGGGCGGCGATCGGGTGCACCGCGCATGCGGCGCGCAGGGTGTCCGGGCTCACCTCGGACAGGCCGAGGTGCAGCACCTTGCCCTGCTCCACCAGCTCGCCCATGGCCCCCACGCTCTCCTCGACGGGCACGTCGGGGTTGCGGCGGTGCATGTAGTAGAGGTCGATGTGGTCCACGCCCAGGCGGCGGAGCGACGCGTCGCACGCCTCCCGGATCCATTCGGGGCGGTTGTCGATCGAGCGGTTGCCGCCGTCGTCCCGGCGGATGCCGAACTTGGTGGCCAGCTGCACCTCGTCGCGGCGGCCGGCGATGGCGCGGCCCATCAGCTGCTCGTTGTGGCCCGTCCCGTACATGTCGGAGGTGTCGAGGAACGTGACCCCGAGGTCGAGGGCCCGGCGGATCGTGGCGATGGACTGGTCCTCGTCGGTGTCGCCGTAGAACTCGGACATCCCCATGCAACCGAGACCGAGGGCGGAGACCTCGAGGTCCCGGAGCGTGCGCGTGTTCATGTGCTTCCTTCCATCGTGCGAACGGTCGTCGGAGAGCAGCACGGCTAGGACGATGGGCTCAGGCGAGCGCGGACTCGCGCCGGCGGCGCCGGATCGCGCTTCCGGCGAGCCACACGCCCAGGGCCACGAGGCCGACGGGCAGGGCCACGGCGAGCACCCGCACGGCGATGCCCGCGGTTCCCACCAGGAGGTCGCCGGCGTCGTCCACCGCGTCGTCGAAGGAGCCGCCCCCGCCGCCCGAGCCGTCGTCCGCCGCGAGGGTGACCAGCACCGTGGCGTAGTCGGTGCTCAGGCGCAGGCCGCGAAGCTGGGAGCGAAGTCGCGCGATCCTGCGGTCCACCGCGTCCAGCTGGGCGCGGATCGTCTCCGCCTCGAGGTCGGTCGTCCGCTGCGGCCAGGCGGCGCAGCAGGCTCGCGCGCTCCGCCGTGGCGGCCTGCCGGCGGGCGGCCAGGGTCACGTAGGGGCGGGTCACGTCGCGGCCCGACTGCGTCTGCGAGTGGAGCGCGCCGAGGGCGGCCAGGTCGCGGAGCGCGGGACGCAGCTGGGCGGCCGGGATGCGCAGGTCGAAGTCGCCGCCGGAGCCGTCCTCGTCGCCGGAGCTCACCGAGGAGCTGAGCACGAAGCCGCCGTAGCGGGCCGTGACCGCGTTCACGCGGTCGGCCAGCCGCTCCATCTCGTCCGCGGGCGCTCCGAGCTCGAGGGACACCGAGCGCTCGATCCGGCGGTTCGACCGCCCGGGGGCGAAGCGATTGCCGCCGCCGGGTGCGGGCTGCAGGGGAGGGGCTGAGACGGACGGAATCGGCGGCGCTCTTCGCAGAATCGGTGAGCGCGCCCGGAGGAGGACTCCGGTGCCGCCGGAGCCTTCTGCTCCGACCACTGCGCCTCCTCCGCGCGTCCGAGACGCGATGCGCCGGCTGCTGTCGTCGTCCCCGCCACCCGATCCGCCGGGCAGCGCCACCGCGACGAACGTCACCACGAGCACCAGGGTGGCCGCCAGTCCGGCGGCCGGCCACCACTCGCGCAGGTTGGGCAGCGTGCGCGGCACCCGGCCCCGGAGCGCCGCCGCGCGGGCGCGCGGCGAGCCCTCCTTGGGCGGGAAACCCGCGGCCATCCGCACGCGCATCGCGCGTTCGAAGTCCTCGTCCGGCCGGGGCGCCTCGGCGCGGAGGAGCAGTGCCAGCTCCTGGAGCTCGCGCGCGGCGGGATCGTCGTGCTCGGCGCGTCCCTCCGACATCGCGGCATCGAGGGCGGCCAGGTCGCGCTCCATCAGCATGGTGTCCTCAGGCGAGTTCATCGCAGGCCTTCCTCAGCTTTGTCACGGTCCGGTGGAGCAGCGTGCCGGCGTTGGACTCGGAGGTGCCGAGCACCCGCGCGATCTCGGCGTTGGAGAGCCCGCCGGAGAACTTCAGCGCCACGAGGTCGCGCTCCCGGGCGTCCAGGACGGCGAGCGCGGAGCGCACCACCTCGCGCCGGAGCGCGTCCCTCGGCGTGGTCCTCAGCGGTGGGCGCGGCCGAGGTCCTCCGTGTCGCTCGCGAGCGTGGCGTGGCGCTTCCGGCGCCGCAGCTCGTCGAGGGCGGCGTTGCGGGCGATCCCGAACAGCCAGGCCTCGGCCGTCCCGCGCGAGGGGCGGTAGCTCGCCCGGCGCCGGTAGGCCCGCTCGAAGGCCTGGGCGGTCACGTCCTCGGCGGCGGCGCGGTCGCGCAGAAGCGATGCGACGTAGGCGTAGACCCGCGGGAAGGTGCGCTCGTAGAGGCTCGCGAAGGTGTCGCGCTCGCGGGCGGCCACGGCCGGTCGCGGTCCGCTCACGGCGCTCTCGGCGATCACGCTCATGTCCGTACTACGAACGCCCGCGGGATCCGTCACAGAGGCCGAGTCTGGCTCATCCGGTGGAGCGGGGCGGCATGGCGCGTGAAACGGCTCGTGCACTCGATCCCTACAGATTCCGCGCCGCCGCGCCGATGAGAACCACGGTGAGACGGATCATCGTTCCCCTGGCGCTTTGCGCCGCGCTCGCGCTCGCCGTGGTGGCTCAGGCCTCCGGCGAGGAGCAGCTGGCCCCGGTGTGGGCCACCGATCAACGTCTGCGACGCGGGCGGGAATCAGGTCGGAGCCCGTGTCGGCGTGCCCGGCGACGGCAGCGATGCCCAGATCTACGCCCGCTTCTCCGTGGAGTGGTACAGCGAGAAGCAGGGAACCTGGCTGCCGGTGCGAGGGCGTGCCGAGCTCGCCCTGGCTGTCCGTCGGATCCGCCGCCCTGACCGATGCAGCAGGCCGGCTACACCTTCCAGTTCGACCAGCCCGCCGACGGCCGCCCGAAGCAGATTCGCGCGCACGCCGAGGTTCAGTGGCGCGACGGCGCCAGGTCATCCGCTCCGCCGTCGGCCGGCACCCAGGCGGGTGCCGCCAGCGACGTGGGCGGCTCGCAGGCCAGCTGCACTGCTCTCCTAGAGGCAGCTGGTCTGCGAAGCAGAGCGAGGGTCGTTGGTGATCACGCCGTCGGCGCCCATCTGCTCGAAGCGCCGGATGGCCCGGGCGTCGTCCACGGTCCACACGTACACCTCGCCGCCGGCGCGCGTGCACGGCCTCGACGAGGCGGCGGCTGGCCAGGAGCCGGTTCACCATGATCGCCTCGCAGCCACCGGCGCGGATCCGCGCCGCCGCCTGCCCGGGCAGGCGCGCGCGCATCACCCGCACCGCGGCGTAGGCGGGCACGGCCAGCCACGAGCGCGTGTAGTCGCGGCGCACCCGGGGAACGGACCAGCCGCGGCGCAGCCCCGGCCGCAGCTCACCGAGCCGGTCGAGGCTCTCCGTGTACATGGAGGACACGAGCGAGCGCTCGGCCAGCGAGCGCTCGACGAGTCCCGTCCACCACCTCCCGCTCGTAGCCGGGCAGCTTCAGGTCCACGTCGAGCGTCACGCCGGCGTAGGCCTCGCCCGCGAAGTGGTCCAGCCCCTCGTCCATGGTGAGGCACTCGCGCTCCGCGGCGTCCTCGAAGTCGTGGGCCAGCACCAGGCGCCCGTCGCGGGTGCGCAGGATGTCGAACTCGACCATGTCCACGCCGTGCTCCAGGGCGGCCTCGAAGCTCTCGATCGTGTTGCCGGGCGCCACGTGCGCCGCCCCCTTGTGGCCGACGCGGATCACGCCTGGCACGCCGGGCACCAGTAGGTGGTGCGGTTGTCGTCGCCCTGCCCGCGGGCGCGGATGATCGTGCCGCAGCGGCGGCACGGGCGCCCGTGGCGCTCGAAGACCCAGGGATCGCGCGCCTGCAAAGCCGCGGGCGGCCGAGTCCTGCATCAGCGGCCGGATGGCCTCCACCATCTCGAGCGCGAGCGTCGTCGGGCACGTCGGCCACCGCGCCGCCAGGGATTCACGCCGGCGAGGAAGCACGCCTCGGCCTTCCAGAGGTTCCCGATGCCCGGCGATGTTGCGCTGGTCGAGCAGGGCGTCGGCGATGCCGCGCGTGGGATCGTCCTGGCGCAGGCGGCGCAGGAACGCGGCGGAGTCGAGCTCCTCGGCCAGGATGTCGGGCCCGAGCCCCGCGAGCCGCTGGTCGAAGCGCGTCCGCGACTCGGTCATCAGCTCGAGCACCGGCCCGTCGAACTGCACCACCTCGTGCTCGGGCGTGCGGATCACGAGCCAGGCCCGTCGCGGGCTCCGGCGCCAGCGCTGTCCGCGCCGGTACACCCCCCACTCGCCGCCCATGCGCAGGTGCGAGTGGAGCGTGAGGTCGCCGTCGAAGCGCAGGAAGAGGTGCTTCCCGTGGGCGTCCACCGAGCGCACCGCGCGTCCGCCCAGCCGCTCGGGCCAGCGGTCCATGGCGTGGCGCCGCTGCGGGGTCTCGATCTCCTGGATCGGGCTCCCCGACCAGCGCCGAGCGGATGCGGTTGGCCGCGTAGTGGATCGTGTCGCCTTCGGGCATGGGGCTCTGTCAGGTGGTACGCGTCACTGGCGCCACTCGCGCAGGCCACCCCGGTAGGGCAGCGCGGCATCGAGCGCGCGGACGGCCAGGGCAACGGCGGTGAGCACGAGGCCAGGCCCACGGCGCCGTGCAGCTCGCCGGCGCCCACGAGGGCGGCCACGGCGGCGGCTCCCGGACGCCACACGCGCCAGTTCGGCTCCCAGGGTCGCCCCTCCGGCGAGTCCGGTGTGGGCTCGTGCACGTACGCGAGGAAGGGCACCAACGCAGGCGGAGCGATAGGCGGCGGCTGCGTTGTAGGGTCGGCCGTGAGGATCGCCACCTGGAACGTGAACTCCCTGAAGGTGCGCATGCCGCGGGTGCTGGAGTTCCTCGAGCAGCACCGGCCGGACTGCTCCTGATGCAGGAGACGAAGTCCGAGCCGGACGCCTTTCCGGCTGATGGAGCTGGAGGCGGCGGGCTACGAGGCCGTGCACCACAGCGCCGGGCGCTGGGCGGGCGTGGCCCTGGCCGCGCCCGCGGGAGCGGAGATCACCGACGTGCGCGCGGGCCTCGAGGGTGAGCCCGCCGTGCGACGAGGCGCGCTGGCTCGAGGCCACCGTGGACGGCGTGCGGGCGGTGTCCGTGTACGTGCCCAACGGGCGGGAGGTGGACACGCCGCCCTACGTGGACAAGCTCCGCTTCCTGGAGGCCGCCGCGCGCCGGATCGCCGAGCTGTCCGGACGGCCCGCTGGTGGTGGGCGGGCGACTTCAACGTCTGTCCCACCGATCTCGACGTGTACGACCCGGCGGCCTTCGTGGGCTCCACCCATGTGACCCCGGCCGAGCGCGAGCGCTTCGCCGCGCTGCTCGACGCGGGGGTGGTGGACGCCTTCCGCGAGCTCCACCCCGACGAGCCCGGCTTCACCTGGTGGGACTACCGGCAGGGCCACTTCCACCGCAAGATGGGACTGCGCATCGATGCCCTGCTGCTCTCGCCGCCGCTGGCGGAGCGGCTCGAGTCGTGCGGCATCGACCGCAACTACCGCAAGGGCCCGAAGCCCTCGGACCACGCCCCGCTGCTCGCCGACCTGCGCGACTAGGGAGGAGCGCAGCCCGGGCGCTGGCCGGGCGATCACTCGGGCCCTGCCGCCAGGCTGCGCGGGCGCGCAGCGAGAACATCAGCGGGATTCGCGGCTGCCCCGCGGGCATGCGCCAGGTGTCGTGCCCGGCGCGCTCCAGGAACCCCCAGCGCGGCGAGAGCGTGTGATCGTGCTCGTGGAGCAACTCCAGCCGCAGGCCCGGCGGCGGTGACCGCGGAGACGATGTCCCCCAGCGTGTGCTGCCACTCCTCGGTGCGGTTGTGCACGGTGGCCGCGCCGAGGTCGGCGTAGGTCCCCGGCTCGTCGAACTCGAGGCGGGCGGGGAAGTAGTCGTTCTCCACCCGCAGCTCGTCCTCGGCGAACACCCAGGAGAAGGGGTGGAACTCGCTCAGGTAGAGGAAGCCTCCGGGCGCGACCAGCGAGGCCACCACCTCGGCCCAGCGGCGGATGTCGGGCAGCCAGTTGATGGCGCCGAGGCCGGTGTAGACGATCTCGAAGCGGCGCCCGCCGAGCGCCGACGGCGGCGTCGTGCACGTCGGCCTCCACGAACTCCGCGTCCAGGCCCGCGCCGGCCGCGATGCCGCGCGCCGCCTCCACCGCCGGCGCCGAGAAGTCGAGGCCGGTGACCTTGCGCGCCGCGGCGGGCCCAGGAGAGCGTGTCGAGGCCGAAGTGGCACTGGAGGTGCAGCAGCGAGCGCCCGGCCACGTCGCCCACCTCCTCGAGCTCGAACGGGCGCAGCGTGTCGCGGCCGGCCATGAAGGCCTCCACGTCGTAGAACGCGCTGGCGGTGTGCAGCGGCACGCGCTCGTCCCACCAGGCGCGGTTCAGCTCGCTCACGCGCTCAGCGTCAGCTTCCGCGGGCCCTGCTGGAAGCCCAGCTCGATCAGGAGCGCCGCCCACCTCGGACCCCACCACCGGCTCGCCGTCGAAGCGCTCCACGGCCAGGCGCGGCACGCGCCCGCGCCGCACCGCGTCGGCCAGCGCCTCGAGCGCGGGCCGCAGCCAGGCCTCGTCCGGGTCGCGCAGCGCCACCAGGCCCTTGCCGCCGCGCTCGACGTAGAGCACCGGCTCGGCGTCGAGCGTCACCACGAAGGCCCCGGGCACGCGCGCGGGCCGGCGCGAGGAGTCGTCGTCGCGCTTGGGCCAGGGCAGGGTGGCGCCGTAGGCGTTGGCCGGGTCGGTCACGGCCAGCACTCGCGCGCCGGCCTCCTCGTCGGTGCGCAGGCTGCGAAGCCGCTCGATCGCCGCGGGGAGTGCGAACTGAGCCCCGCCGAGGCCCTCCACGAAGTAGCCGCGCCGGGCCGTGCCCAGCGTCTCCAGGTTCGAGAACTCGCCGTACATCCCGGCGAAGCCGCCCGGGATGCCCTCGGCCAGCACCGTCTCGCGGGTCACGATGCCGTAGCGCTCGAGCAGCACCTCGGCCAGGGCGCGCATGCGCGGGCCGTGCGCGGGCGGGTCCGCGAACAGCGGAGCGGTGAGCGACCAGCGTCCCTGTACCTGCGGGGCGCCCGGGCGGCGGCGGCGGGCGAAGCGGCGCCCCGCGGCCGAGTCCCGCCGGGCCAGCGTGAGCCGCGGCGCGCGCAGCGGGCGCGAAGGCGTCGTTGGTGACCTCGCCGGCCCACACGAGATCCCAGAGCGCCTCCTGCAGCTCCAGCGGCTCGGCCTCCGACAGGTCGGCCAGCAGGTCGGTCCAGAAGGCGGCGCCCCGCCCGAGGCGCTCGCGGATGGTCTCGTGGAGCGGCTCGGCCGGCGGGTCGCCCTTCACCGGCGGCGGGCCGAGCCAGCGGGCGTCGTCGCGGAAGTACATGGCCACCCGCCCGCTGCTGCGCCCGATGGAGCCGGCGCCCACCCACACGATCTCGCCGCCCGCGCAGAGCTGGTCGAGCCAGGCCGGGGAGTAGCTGCCGGTACGCCGGGGGAGCACGTCGCGCTCCCACACCTGCGGAGCCAGGGCCACCCCCTGGAGCGGCACGAGCAGCTCGCGGAGGCGGTCCACGCCCGCGCCCGCGGGGGCGGCGGAGTCCACGCCCTGCCAGGCGGGGAGGAAGCGGGCGAGCGACCCGCTGCTCGGCCGGCTCCACCTCCTTGCGCAGCGTGGCCAGCGACGCGCGCCGCAGCCGGCGCAGCACGTCGGTGTCGCACCACTCGCGCTCGCTGCCTCCCGGACGCAGCTCTCCCTGAACCAGCGCGCCCCGACCGCTCGAGCTCGCGCAGCACCGGTCCGGGGTCCACGCCGTAGCGGCGCGGCCAGCTCCCGGGTGGTGAAGGGCCCGTGGGTGCGGGCGTAGCGGCGGGCCAGGCGGGCCAGCGGCTCCTCCACCTCCTCCAGGAAGGCGTCGGGAAGCCCTCCCGGGGGCACGGCGCCCAGGGCGTCGCGGTAGAGGCCGGCGTCCTCGGAGGCGATCCAGCGCTCCTCGCCGCCGATCCGCATGCGCACGGCGCGCCGCTGGCGCTCCAGCTCGGTGAGCATCGGCGCCGCGGCCGCACCGCGCCGAGCGTCCGGGCCTCGGCCTCGTCGGCGGTCAGGTCGCCCAGCGCGCGGAGCACGTCGTGCAGCCCGTCGGAGTTCGCCGCCTGCGTCCGCTCGCTGAGGCGCTGGAGATCGGCCTCCACCTCGTCGAGCGCCGCCGGGTCGATCAGCTCGCGCAGCTCCTCCTGGCCGAGCAGCTCGCGCAGCAGGTCGCGGTCCAGGGCGAGCGCGGCGGCGCGCCGCTCCGCGTTCGGCGTGTCGCCCTCGTACATGTACGTGGCCACGTAGTCGAAGAGCAGCGACGAGGCGAACGGAGAGGCGCGCTGGGTCTCCACCTCCACGAGCGAGAGCTCGCGCGTGTGGAGGCCGCGGAGCAGCTCCTCCAGGCCGGGCAGGTCGAGCACGTCGCGCAGGCACTCGCGGTAGGTCTCGAGGATGATCGGGAACTGGCCGTAGCGCTTGGCCACCTCGAGCAGCGACTGCGCCTTCAGCCGCTGCTGCCACAGCGGCGTGCGCCGGCCCGGGTAGGCCCGGGGGAGCAGCAGGGCGCGCGCGGCGTTCTCGCGGAAGCGGGCGCCGAAGAGCGCGGAGCCGGACAGCTCGCGCACCACCAGCTCCTCCACCACGTCCGGCTCGACCATCACCAGATCGGCCGAGGGCGGCTCGTCCGCATCGGGAAGGTGGACGATGATCCCGTCGTCCGACCAGATGGCGTCGGACTCGAGGCCGAAGTCGTCGCGGATGCGCGCCGACAGCGCCAGCGCCCAGGCCGCGTGCACCCGGCCGCCGAACGGCGTGAGCACGCACAGGCGCCAGTCGCCGATCTCGTCCCGGAAGCGCTCCACCACGACGCTGCGGTCGGAGGGCACGACGCGGGTGGCGTCGCGCTGCTCGCGCAGGTAGGCGGAGAGGTTCTTCGCCGCCCGCTCGTCCAGGTCGTAGTCCGCGGCCAGGTCGGCCGGGTCGCGGTCCACGGCCTCGCGGGAGAAGGCGCCGATCGCCTCGCCCAGCTCCTTCGGGCGGCCGATGCCCGTCGCCGCGCCAGAAGGGCACGGCGCCCGGGCGCACCCGGGGCGGGGGTCACGATCACCCGGTCGCGGGTGATCTCCTCGATCCGCCAGGTGCTGGCGCCGAGCAGGAAGGTCTGGCCCGGGCGCGCCTCGTACACCATCTCCTCGTCCAGCTCGCCCACCCGCCGGCCGTCCGGGAGGTGCACGCCGTAGAGGCCGCGGTCGGGGATCGTGCCCGCGTTGGTCATGGCCAGCTGGCGGGCGCCCTTGCGCGCCCGCACCGTGTCCGCCACCCGGTCCCACACGATCCGCGGGCGGAGCTCGGCGAACTCCTCGCTCGGGTAGCGGCCGTCGAGCATGTCGAGCACGCTGTCCAGCAGCTCGCGCGAGAGCTCGGAGAACGGGTAGGCGCGGCGCACCAGGTCGTGCAGCTCGCCCGCGCGCCACTCGTCTCCGGCGGCCACGATCGCCACCACCTGCTGGGCCAGCACGTCGAGCGGGTTGCGCGGCACCACCGTGGGCTCGATGTCGCCGTCGCGCATGCGCTTGACCACCACCGCGCACTCGAGGAGGTCGGCCCGGAACTTGGGGAAGATCCGGCCCGCGCGAGACCTCGCCCACGCCGTGGCCGGCGCGGCCGATGCGCTGCAGGCCGGCGGTGACCGACTTCGGCGACTCCACCTGGATCACCAGGTCCACCGCGCCCATGTCGATGCCCAGCTCGAGCGAGGAGGTGGCCACCAGGCAGGGCAGCTCGCCCGACTTGAGGAGGTCCTCCACCACCAGCCGCTCCTCGCGCGCCAGCGACCCGTGGTGGGCTCTGGCGATCGCCGCCGGCTCCCCGTCCTCGCCCGCCAGCTCGTTCAGCCGCACGGCCAGCCGCTCGGCCCCGCGGCGGCTGTTCACGAAGATGATCGTGGAGCGGTGCTCCTGCACCAGCCGGAGCAGCTCGGGGTAGATCGCCGGCCAGATCGAGCGCTGGGTGACCGGGGCCTCGTGCCGAGCCCCGTGCCCACCAGGTCCCCGCCTCCGGCCGCCGTGCCCATGCCCCCGAGCGCCGGATCGATCACGTCGTGGGCGTCCGGCTCGCGCATGTTCTCCACCGGCACGTGGATCTTCACGTCGAGCGGCTTGCGGATGCCCGCGTCCACCACCTCGCACTCCCGGCCGGCGCCGACCAGGAAGCGGCCCACCTCCTCGAGCGGGCGCTGCGTGGCCGAGAGGCCGATGCGCTGGAGCGGCCGCTCCGCCTGGTGCTCGAGGCGCTCGAGCGTGAGCGCCAGGTGGGCCCCGCGCTTGGTGCGGGCCACGGCGTGGATCTCGTCCACGATCACGGCCTCGGCGTCCACGAGGAACTCCCGCGCCCTCGAGGTGAGCATCAGGTAGAGCGACTCGGGCGTGGTGATCAGCACGTCGGGCGGCGTGCGCAGCATCGCCTGTCGCTCGCGCTGCGGCGTGTCGCCCGTGCGGATGGCCACCGACACGTCGCCGCCGATCCCCTTGAGCGGGGCGCGCAGGTTCTTCTCGACGTCGTAGGAGAGGGCCTTCAGCGGAGAGACGTAGACCAGCCGCGTGCGCCGGTCGCCCTCGGGCGCCGGCTGCGCCACCAGACGGTCGAGCGCCCACAGGAAGGCGGCCAGCGTCTTGCCCGAGCCGGTGGGCGCGGAGAGGAGGACGTTCTGGCCGGCGGCGATGGCCGGCCAGGCCTTCTCCTGAGCGGCGGTGGGGCGGGCGAACGACCGGTTGAACCAGTCACGGACCTGGGGTGTGAACGATGCGAGTGGATCGGCGGGCACGCGACATACGAATGTACCGCGCCGGTCTCGCGACCCCGAGCTGCGCTTGGGCTAGAGGCCGGCGGGATGCCGCACGGCGTACCCGCGGCTGGAGCGCATCGCTCGCCGTCCAGCGGTTGCCGGTGCGCTTGCCGCTGCTCGTGTCGAAGCGCAGGCCGGCCACCACCATGTAGGCGTGTCCGGCGTTGCCCATGACCGAGACCCACTGCCGCGGCCGCGCTTGCCGAAGCCGGCCAGCGCGCTCGAGTCGAGCTGGGTGTCGAGCAGGCCGGCGCCGTGGAGCGCGTAGCTCACCGAGCCCGAGCAGTCGTAGCCGGAGTCGCGCCAGCTCCCGTGGCCGCCGCCGTACTTGTAGGGCTTCGTGGCGATCTCGTTGCCGGCGGCGATGATCTCCGCCACCTCGGGCGGAGCCGACGCGGGGGCCACGGCCAGGCCGTCGGGGCCGATCGTGGCCTTGTCGCCCGTCGAGCGGCGCCACCTCCGGCTCCCCCGCGGCCCGCGCACGCACCATGCGCTGGTCGGGGCGGCGTGGCCACGCCGTCCACCTTGCGCGCCTCGGCCTGCTCGAAGTCCATGAGGCTCTCCGCGGTCGCCGGCCCGAACTCCCCGTCCGCGGCGGTCTCGTGGCCGGTGCGGTCGAGGAAGCGCTGGAGCTTGCGCACGTCTCCGCCCGTCGATCCCTCCTTCAGGATCCGGGAGGCGTAGCGGGCGGCGAGCGCGTTGGTCGACAGGGCGACCGTGAGCACGAGGCCGATCAGGATCGGCAGCGTCCGTTTCATGGGGCGCGGGAACTCCTTCTCTTCTCTGCGCCTACGGGGTTAGCTGACGGGCTCGCACCAGAAGAGTGGTGCTACTCGGCTCTAAGGCCGGGATTCGCCCCGAAAGAAGTGGGTCCCCCGCTCCCCGGCCACGTGGCGGCCGGGAACTCGGCTATTAGAACTAAGTAGTCACCATAACGATGCGCGCGGCGCGGATAGGCTGCTGACATGGATCGCCCACGCCGCCTGCTGGCCGCCCTCGCGGCCGCCGCAGCCCTCGCCCTCGCTCCCGTGGCCTGTGGGGAGGACGACGTGAACGACGCACAGCGACAAGGCGAACGACGCCGCCGACAGCGTGAAGACGGAGGCCGAGGACCTGAAGAACTCGCTGGACTCGCAGCGCGAGCGCGAGGCCAAGGTGCGCGACCTGAAGAAGGAGGTGCGCCGGCTCCAGAGGAAGGGCAGCAAGCGCGCGGACGAAGCGCGCCGCGAGCTGGAGGAGGCGCGCGAGGACCTGGCCCGCTAGGAGGCCGCGGCGCCCGCGAGCTCGCGGGCACGCACGAAGACCGCGTCCATCATCTCCTCGGTCAGGCGGCCGGTGAAGGTGTTCTGCTGGCTCGGGTGGTAGGTGCCCAGCAGCACCGGCCCGCCCTCCACGCGGTGCTCGGCCCCGTGGCCGAAGCGCGGCCGCGGCCGCAGCCCGAGCAGGCGGCAGGCGGCGTCCCAGGCGAATCCGCCGAGGCACACCACCACCCGCGGGCGGAGCAGCTCGAGCTCCTCCGCCGCGTAGGGCAGGCAGTTGTCTCGCTCGGCGGGCAGCGGGCGGTTGGCGGGCGGGGCGCAGCGCACCGCGGCGGCCACGAACGCGCCGTCGAGGCGCAGGCCGTCGCCCGGGTGAGTGGACTCGGCCTGGTTGGCGAAGCCGGTGCGGTGGAGGGAGGCGAAGAGCCAGTCGCCCGAGCGGTCGCCGGTGAACACCCGGCCGGTGCGGTTGCCGCCGTGAGCCGCGGGCGCGAGCCCGAGCACGTACACCGCGCGCGGCCGGATCGCCGAACCCGGGCACCGGCCGGCCCCAGTAGTCCTCGTCGCGGAAGGCGGCCCGCTTCTCCCGCGCCACCTGCTCGCGCCACTCGACCAGCCGGGGGCAGCGGCGGCAGGACACGACGCGCGCCTCCAGCCGCGCCAAGGCCTCCTCGGGAGGAGCGCTCAGTCCTTCAGCCTCCGGCCGGTGGTGAACAGCCACTGGGCCCAGGCGTAGGTGGGCACCGCCAGCGCCGCGGTCACGGCGAGGGACAGCCAGATCGACACGTCGGACTCGCCCAGGAAGCCGAAGCGCACGCCGTTCACGAGGTAGAAGACCGGGTTCACGTGCGAGAGCTCGTGCCAGGGGGCGGGCAGCACGTCCACGGAGTAGAAGACGCCGCCCACGAAGGCCAGCGGCAGGATCACGATGTTGGCGATGAAGGTGGTGTGGTCCCAGGTCTCGGCGTAGATGCCCACCACCAGGCCGAGCGACGCGAACAGGATCAGGCCGAGGGCCACCGCCGCGATCAGGGCGAACGGCCGTTCCACCGGCACGCCCACGAGGAGCACCGACAGCACGAGCAGCGAGCCGCCGATGGCGAGCGCGCGGAAGAGGCCTCCCACCGTGTACCCGAGCGTCATCTGCCAGGGGCGCATGGGCGCGGACAGCACGTCGTTGATGTAGCGGTCGAAGCGGGCCTGGAAGATCGTGGAGGCGTTGTTGGCGTAGGCCGCCTGGACCATGCCCATGGTGATGAGCCCGGGCACGATGAACACCTCGTAGTCCACGTCGCCCACCTGCTTGATGCGCCCGCCGAGCGAGAGGCCGAACACGAGGATGAAGAGCAGCGACGACACCACCGGCGCCAGCACCGTCTGAGTCCAGAGCTTGGAGACGCGCAGCGTCTCGCGGCGGCAGAGCCAGGCGAGGCCGGTCACGGTGGCGCGGGCGTGGCCATCGCCTTCATGTAGACGTCGTGCAGGCGGTCGACGCCGAAGTGCTCGCGCAGGCCCTCGGCGCTGTCGCGCGCGATCAGGCGGCCGTCGCGGATCAGGCCGATCTCCTCGCACAGCCGCTCGGCCTCCTCCAGGTAATGCGTGGTGAGGAGGATCGTGGTGCCCTCGGCGTGGAGGCGGTCGATGTAGCGCCACAGCTCGGTTCGCAGCTCCACGTCCACGCCCGCGGTGGGCTCGTCGAGGATCACCAGGCGCGGGCGGTGCATGAGCGCGCGGGCCAGAAGCAGGCGGCGCCGCTGCCCGCCGGAGAGCTTGGGTGCGCGCACGTCGCGCTTGGCCTCGAGGCCGAACGCCTCGATCATCTCCTCGGCGCGCTCCTCGGCCTCGTCGCGCTGCATCCCGAAGTAGCCGCCGTGGTAGGTGAGCGTCTCGCGCACGGTGAGAAAGCGGTCGAGGTTGATGTCCTGCTCGGCCAGCCCGATCCACGAGCGCGCGAGCAGCGTGTCGGCGGGCTCGCCGAACACCAGCACCTCCCCGCTCGTGACCCTGACGAGGTTGCAGACGGCGCTGATCAGCGTGGTCTTGCCCGCCCCGTTGGGGCCGAGCAGGCCGAAGAACGCGCCCGCCGGGATCACGAGATCGAACTCCTCGAGGGCCAGCGTGCCGTCGTCGTAGCGCTTGGTCAGGCCACGCAGTTCGAGGGCGGGAGCGTCGTCGCGGTACACCGCTTCGAGGCTAGCGGGGGCGCTGCGCCGCGAAGCAGAACTGGATGCAGGCGAAGTAGAAGTCGCCGCGCTCGCCCAGCGCGCGCTGCTCGTCCGCCCACGCGCTGCCTCGCCGGCCTCGACCAGGCCGCTGGTCCGCCACGAACTGCTCGGCGAATTCGACGAGGAACCCGCCGTACGTGTCCGTGCGAGAGCTCGGTCGTCGCGAAGGCGTGTCCCTCCATGCGGATCTCCTCGAAGCCCGCCTCACGGAGACGGGAGGTGAGGGTTTGCGGGAGCGAGGGGTGGGTCAGGTGGGAGTCCCAGGCCGCCAGCACCCGCCTCATGCGCGCCTCGTCCGCCGATCGCATCGAGACCGTGGCCCAGTCCACGTCCCACACCACGATCCTGCCGCCGGGCCGCAGCGCACGGTGGATCTCGCGCAGGGCCGCGGTCGCGTCGGGCACGTACTCGAGCACCTGCACGCTGAGCGCGGCGTCGAACTCGGCGTCCGCCACCGGCAGCGACGTGGCGTCGGCCTCGTGAAAGGCGACGTTGGGGCGCCCCTTGGAGCGCGCCGCCGCGACCGCCAGGCTCGCGGGGCTGCCGTCCAGGCCCACCACCGACCCCTCGGGCCCCACCGCGTCGAGCAGCTCGGCCACGTAGAAGCCGGGTCCGCAGCCCACGTCCAGGATCCGCTCGCCGGGGGCCGGGGCCAGGGCCTCGCGCACGAGCCGCCGCCGGCGGCGCATGTCGCGCTTCTCGTAGGCCTCCTCGAGCTGCTTAACGACCCGGTCGTCGAACTCGAGGCGGTTCACGGCGCTCAGCCCAGGGCCCGCCCGTATTGCTTCTCGTAGTACGCGCGGTACTCGCCCGAGCGGATCGGCTCCCACCAGGCCTCGTTGTCCCGGTACCAGTCGAACGTCCGCCGCAGGCCCTCCGCGAAGTGGACCTGCGCCTCCCAGCCGAGCTCGCCCTTCAGCTTCTCCGAGGACAGCGAGTAGCGGCGGTCGTGCCCGGGCCGGTCCTGAACGTGCTCGATCAGCGACTCGTCGCGTCCGGCCAGCTCCAGGATCCGCGTCACCACCTCGAGATTCTCGCACTCGTCCGGGCCGCCCACGTTGTAGGCCTGCCCCGGCCGGCCACGCTCGAGCACGGTGTGGATGCCGCGGCAGAAGTCCTCCACGAACAGCCAGTTGCGCACCTGGCGCCCGTCGCCGTACACCGGCAGGCTGTCGCCGTGCATCGCGTTGAGGATCATCAGCGGGATCAGCTTCTCGGGGTACTGGCGCGGGCCGTAGTTGTTCGAGCCGCGGCAGATCACGGCCTCGATCCCGTAGGTGTGCGCGTGGGCGGAGACGAGGAGGTCGCCGGCGGCCTTGGTGGCCGAGTAGGGCGAGGAGGGGTCGAGCGGCGACTCCTCGGTGAACGAGCCCGACGCGATCGAGCCGTACACCTCGTCCGTGGACACCTGGAGGTAGCGCGACACGCCCAGCTCCCGCGCCGCGTCCAGCAGCGTCCCGGTGCCGATCAGGTGCGTGCGGGCGAAGGCGGACTGGTCGTCGATGGACCGGTCCACGTGCGACTCGGCGGCGAAGTTCACCACCGCGTCCACGCCCTCCATGGCCTCGCGCACGGCCTTCGGGTCCTCGATCGCGCCCACCAGCAGGGGCACGCCCTCGGGCAGGTTCTCCCTGCGCCCGGCGTAGGTGAGCTTGTCCAGCACCACCACGTCGTGCTCGCCCGAGACCAGGTGGACGTAGGTGGATCCGATGAACCCGGCCGCTCCGGTCACCAGCAGCTTCATGCCCTCACCTCGCGCTCGGCCAGATAGGCGTCCAGCCCGTCCTGCCAGGACGGCAGCAGCGGGGTGCGCTCCGTGCCCAGGACCGAATAGGCGGGGCGCGGCGTGGGCAGCGGGTACTCCGCGGTGGTGATCGGCGTGAGCTCGCAGTCCACGCCGGCGCGCTCGAAGGCCGCGGCCGCCAGCTCGAACCACGAGCACGAACCCGCCGCGGCGGCATGGTGCACGCCGTAGTCCTCACCGGACGCGATCTCCACCAGCGCCCGCGCCAGGTGGCCGGTGTAGGTGGGGCAGCCCACCTGGTCCGCCACCACGCGCGCCTCGTCGCGCTCGCCGCCCACCCGCAGCATGGTGTCCACGAAGTTCTTGCCCCCGGCGCCGAAGAGCCACGACGTGCGCACCAGGAAGTGGCGCGGGTTGGCCGCCACGGTGGCGATCTCTCCCGCGAGCTTCGAGCGCCCGTAGCTCGACACCGGACCGGTGGGATCCGACTCCAGGTAGGGCGTGCCCTTGCGTCCGTCGAACACGTAGTCGGTCGACACGTAGAGCACCGCCGGCGCCTCGGCGGCCACGATCCCCGCGCCCTCGCCGTTCACGCGCAGGGCCTCCTCGGCCTCCTCCTCGGCGCCGTCCACGTTGGTGTAGGCGGCGCAGTTGAGCACCACGTCGGGACCGTGCTCGGCCACGGCGGCGCGCACCGCCTCGGCGTCGGTCACGTCCAGCTCGGCGCGGGTGAGGCCCACGGAGTCGTCGCCCAGCACCCTCATCAGATCCTGGCCGAGCATGCCGCCGGCCCCGAGCACGAGCGCCCTCACAGGATCTGCACGTCGGCGTTGTCGCCCACCACGAAGCGGTAGGCCCTGGGCACCGCCGGCCCTCTGCTGATGCGCACGTTCTTGCCGATCAGGCTGGCCTCCACCCGCGACTCGAGGTCGGTGATCGAGGAGCCGGACAGCACGATCGAGTGCTCGAGCTCGGCCTTCTCGATGGTCACGTCGTCGCCGATGGCCGTGTACGGGCCGATGTAGGCGTCGGTCACGCGCGAGCCGCGGCCGATGATCGCCGGACCGCGCACCGTGGACCGCTCCAGGCGCGCGCCCTCCTCGAGCACCACCCGGCCCTCCACGCGCGAGTCCACGATCTCGCCGTCGATGCGCTCGTCCAGGTCGTCCAGGATCAGCCGGTTGGCCTCCAGCATGTCCTGCACCTGCCCGGTGTCCTTCCACCAGCCGTGCACGATGTGCGGATCCACCCGCAGGCCCTGCTCCACCAGGCTCTGGATGGCGTCGGTGATCTCGAGCTCGTTGCGCCACGACGGCTCGATCGAGCGCGCCGCCTCGAAGATCGCGGGGGTGAACATGTAGACGCCCACCAGCGCGAGGTTGGTCTTCGGCTCCTTCGGCTTCTCCACGAGCCGGCTCACGCCGCCGTCGTCGTTCAGCTCGGCCACCCCGTAGCTCTCGGGGTCGGGCACCGGCGTCAGCAGGATCAGGGCATCCGGGCGCTCGGTGCGGAACTCGTCCACCAGCTGCACGATGCCGTCGCGCAGGAGGTTGTCGCCCAGGTACATGACGAACGAGGACGAGCCCAGGTAGGGCTCCGCGGTGAGCACGGCGTGCGCCAGCCCGCTGGGGGCGTCCTGCTCGATGTACTCGATCTCCAGCCCGAAGGCGGAGCCGTCGCCCGCCGCGGCGCGGATCTCGCCGCCGGTCTCCGGGGCCACGATGATGCCCACCTGCGTGATCCCGGCCTCGGCCATCGCCTCCAGGCCGTAGAAGAGCACGGGCTTGTTGGCCACCGGCACGAGCTGCTTCGCGCTCGTGTGGGTCAGCGGGCGCAGGCGCGTGCCCGTGCCGCCCGACAGGATCAGGCCCTTCAGCGCGTCCATCAGTACACGCCTCCCAGCTTCCGGTGGTCCCAGGTCACCACACGAGAGGGAACGAACCGCAGCCCCACCCGCTTCTGTGCCTGGGCGGCCACCATCTGGCGCACCTCGGGCCCCAGGTCGCCCGCATAGCGGCCGAACAGGTCCAGGCCGTAGCGCTCGACCTTCTCCGGATCGTGCTCCACGGTCACGTCGCACTCGAACATCACGCCGCGGAGCTCGTGGTACTGAACGCCGTCCTCGAGCCCGAGCGTGGCGCGCGGGTCGCGCTCGAGGTTCTTCGCCTTCTGCGATTTCGCGTAGGTCCAGCCGGAGAGCTCCAGGCCGTTCGCGACGAACCAGAGCGGCACCATGTGCGGCATGCCGGTGGCGCCCACGGTCGCGCACTGCATCACCATCTTCTCCTCGAGGAACGCGGCGAGCTCGGCGTCCGTCATCTGAATCTGTTCGCGTCGGGAGGGCAAGGAATCCGGGCGGCACAGTACCCGGAGGGAGCGCCGCCCTGGGGGACCCGGCCGCATTGTTGGGGCGGAATCGGGTATCACCCCACGCATCCTTCGCGTTCTCGACCTCAAAGGGAGGGGTTCCATGCGTTCACGGAAGACTCGCGTGGGGCGTGCCACCGGCGTCCTAGCGCTCACTTTTCTCCTAGTCGCGTCGGTCGCCGCCGGTGCCTCGTCAGCCGCCGTCAAGCGGGCCCACGTCACTGTGGCCAAGGCCCAGGCCAAGGGGTGTCACACCCACTACGTCGGGCGCAGCAAGCGCACCGCCGTGGTGCGGGCCACCGCGCCGGCCACCGGCCTGGTGCGCGCCCGCCTGCGCAGCCGCGCCGACTTCGACCTCGGGGTCTTCGACGCCAAGAGCAAGCGTTTCGTGGCCGGCTCAGCCGCCCTGGGCGGTCGTGAGGTGGCCGAGGGCTTCGTGACCAAGGGCCAGCGCGTGATCGTGCAGGCCTGCCACTTCCGGGGCCGCGCGAAGCGCGCCCGGGTGGCGGTGAACTTCGTGACCTCTCACGCCGGTCCGGCACAGCGGACCCAGATCGTGGAGGTGTCCACGCCCACCCGCGCGGACAAGACCCGGCTCCAGGGCCTGGGCCTCGACCTCACCGAGAGCGGGACCGCGAAGTCGGTCGACGTGCTCGTCACCGGAGACGCGGGACTTCGCAAGCTGCGCGGGGCAAAGTTCGGCTACCGCGTGAAGATCGCCGACCTGGACGCCCAGGCGCGGCTGAACCAGAAGCGCAACCGCGGCTTCGCCGCCCGCGCGGCCAAGGCCGGCGGCACCGCCCTGCCGAGCGGTCACACCGCCTATCGGCACCTCGCCGACTACGAGCTGGAGCTGAAGCAGCTCGGGCGTCGCTATCCGAGCATGGTCCGGCCGTTCACGCTGCCCTACCGCACCCATCTCGGGCGTGACGTGGTGGGCGTCGAGATCGCCCGGCACGCGTACGACGTGAACGACGGCAAGCCGATCTTCGCCAACATCGGCGTGCATCACGCACGCGAATGGCCGGCCGGCGAGCACGCCATGGAGTGGGCGTACGACCTGCTGCGCAACTACGGCAAGTCGCGTCGCACCACCCGCCTGGTGAACGACACCCGCAACATCGTGATCCCGATCGTGAACCCCGACGGGTTCAACATCTCGCGCGAGGCGCCTGACTTCCCCGCCGAGACCGAGTTCGACACGCAGTCCTACGAGATGAAGCGGAAGAACTGCTGGCCCGATCCGGACAACCCGGGCCCGTGCAACGACAACCCGACCGCGGGCGCCTACCAGGGCGTCGACCCGAACCGCAACTACGGCGGATTCTGGGGCGGCCCGGGCGCCGAGGTGGAGTCCACGGGCGAGACGTTCCGCGGCACCGGCCCGTTCTCCGAGCCGGAGACGCAGAACATCCGCTCGCTGTTCTCGGAGCGCCAGGTCACCAACCTGATCACCAACCACACGTTCTCGAACCTGCTGCTGCGTCCCCCGGGCGTGGTGGACGTGGGAGCGCCGCTCGACGAGCCCCTGCTGAAGGACCTCGGAGCGCGGATGGCGGCACACAACGCCTACGAGAACGAGCCCAGCTACGGGCTGTACGACACCACCGGAGGCACGGAGGACTGGACCTTCTGGACCGCCGGCGGCCTCGGCTACACGTTCGAGATCGGCGACGTGGAGTTCCACCCGCCGTTCCAGCAGGGCGTGGTGGCCGAGTACCTCGGACAGGCCCCGGCGGCCGGCGCCGGCAAGGGCGGCAACCGCGAGGCCTACTACGAGATGCTCGCGTCCACGGCCAAGGCCGAGGACCACTCGGTGATCAAGGGCAAGGCGCCGAGGGGGTGGAGCCTGAAGATCCACAAGAGCTTCATGACCTCCACCTCGCCGGTGTGGCAGAACAGCCTCGGCACCGAGATCGGCGCCGCGCAGCTGTTCCCCGACTCGCTCGAGAGCACCCTGCGCTCGGACGGCGGGCAGGTTCACGTGGGACGTGAACCCGTCCACCCGCCCGATCGTGGCCGGTCGTGACGGCCGCAACCCGACGGGGCCGCCGCAGGCCAACATCCCGCTGGCCAACCCCGCGGGCGTGCCCGCGGAGAACACCGGGAACTTCCCGGAGGGCCCGCAGGAGAACCTCCCGTTCACCGTCCAGGGCCCGCCGGCCGTGGACAACGGGCGGTTCACGGTGCACATCGAGTGGACCAACCCGGAGACCGACTGGGACATCTACATCACCGACGCCAGCGGTGAGGTGGTCACCCAGTCGGCATCGTTCGGCGACACCAACGAGGACGCCGTGCTGGTGGATCCGCCGCCCGGGCAACTACGTGGCCCACGTCGTGAACTACGACCAGGTGGACGGCCAGCCGGTGGACGACTGGAAGGCCGGCGAGGTCCGCTTCCAGAGCCCGACACCGCGGGTGGTGAACGCCAAGGAGGCGTGGAACCTCACCTGCGAGGACCGCGAGGGCCGGCTGCGTGCCGCCCGCCAGGTGGTCGTGGACCGGGGCGAGAAGGTGAACGTCGGCGACGTGTGCCGGCGCTCCGGGGCCTACGCCGCCAAGCACGAAGGCTGAGGGAGGAGAGAGAAGCCCACGCGGGCGCGCCGTGCCGCCACGGCGCGCCCAGCGAGGGTCTCGCTCAGCAGGGAGGGTGATCCGCGCCGTACATCGCATGGATGCACGGACGGATAGCCCCGGGGCGTGGTCCTTCTGCACGCATGCCATGCACGAGAGCCAAACCCGCCGACGGCGCACGAGCGTGACGGACGTACGGGACGCAGATCCCCACCCACGCTGCCGTTCGCCCGCGCGGCCGCGGCCGAGGGGGAGAGCTACCGCTGAACGGCGCCGGCCAGCGACTCGGCCGCCTCGAGGATGGCGGCACGCGCCTCCTCGGGCTCGAGCACCACGGCGTCGCCCGCTTCCTTCAGGACCTCGCGGGCCAGCCACTCGTGGGAGGCGAAGGTGCGCTCCACCACCACGGATCCGTCGGAGAGCTCGTCCACCACGCGCCGGTCCTCCCGCGCCCAGCGGGCACGGTCGGGTGAGATCCAGATGCGGGCAGTGGTGGCCGAGGGCACCTCACCCGTGGAGAGCCAGCCCTCCACGTCGGGCTCGATGCCCTCGCGGGGCTCGAAGGTCTCGTCCAGAACGGTGGCCTCGCGGATCCGGTCGAGGCGGTACGAGCGCGGCGCGTCCTTCTCGAGGTCGTACGAGTGCACGTACCACCCCTCCTGGCCGTTGGCGAGCTTGTAGGGCTCGATCGTGCGCTCGGTGAACTCGTCCTCGTTCTCCTTGTAGTAGTCGACCCGCAGCAGGTTGCGGCCGACGATGGCGCCGGACACCACCCGCGCCACCTCGGAGTCGTCGCCCTTGGCCGTGGTGATCTGGAGCCCCTCGGCCGCCGGATCCTGGCCGAGCGCGTCCACGATCTTCTGGCGAGCCGTGGCCAGTGAGCCCTCGGGGAGGTGCTCGCCGATGCAGGTCGATGGCGGCCACCAGGGCCTTGGCCTCCAGCGGCAGCAGGCGGGCGGGGCGGGCGAAGTTGTCCCCGTAGGGCTCCGGGTCCACCTCGATCTGGCCGCCCTGGATCTCGGCGTAGAGCACGTAGCTCCCGCCGCCGAAGTTCACGACGTTCAGCACGTCGATGTCCTGGCGCAGCTCGGTGTCGGAGATCTGGAGGCTCTCGCAGAGGTCCACCACCTCGAGCTTGTGTCCCTCGCGGGCGGCGTCGATGAGCATCCCCGCGAGCGTGACCAGCCGCGCGAAGCGCTCCGGCCGGATCGGGGCCTCGCCCCGGTCCTCGGGATCCTCCTCCTCCGGCGCGGCGCGCCGCCGGCGTGCCCGGGAGGCCAGCTCGGGAGTGCCGGTGTGGCGGTCGATCACCACGCGCAGGCGCTCGTCGCGTTCCTCGACCAGCTCGTCGGGCCCGAGGATCCGGGCCTGGTCTCCCAGGCCCAGCACCCAGGAGAGGAGCTGGCGCGAGTCGGCGTACTCGGTCTCGAAGATGTGCCCGCCCTCGTCCTCGGTCACGTCGCCGGCATGGCCGAAGTGGCGCAGCGCCAGCCAGTCGATGCGGTCCGACAGCCAGATGCGCCCGCGCCCCGCGGGATCGCCGAGCTGCCAGTCGGTGCGGGTGGCGTAGCTCCTCGGATCGAAGTCCTCGGGCCGGTTGAAGTCGTGCTCGGCCTTGGACGAGTAGCCCACCTTGCCCCGGATGCGGGACACCCGGAACACGCGCACGGCATCGCGCTCGTGCGAGTGCCCGATCAGGTAGAACTGCCCGCCGCGGAAGAGCAGGTGGAAGGGATCCACCTTGCGCTTCTCCACCGCGTCGCGGCCGATCGTGTAGTAGTCGAACAGGATCGTCTTGCGGCGGAAGATCGCCGTCTCCACCTTGGACAGGCGCTGCGAGAGCTCGCGGCCGCCGCTGTCCGCGGTGACGGCCATGGCCACCGAGCGCTCCTCGGGCGCGTCGAGCGGCGAGGGCTTGCCCCACGACAGCTGCTGAAGCGCCAGGCGCAGCGGCTCGGCGTAGGCGAACGTGCCGTCCAGCAGGTAGAGCGACATCCGCAGCGCGCCCAGCTCCTGGTCGGTGAACGCGATCGCCGGGAGGTAGAAGTTCTCCGGCGGCAGCGAGTAGTTCTCGGCCTCGTAGTACCCCTCCGCGGGCTTGTCCACCTTCAGCTCGATGCCCAGCGACTCGAGCTCCGAGCGGTCCGCGTAGAAGCGGCGAGCGAAGGCCTCGTCGTTCATCTGCGAGTAGCCCTCCACGTCGGCCTTGATCTCGAGCGCCGACACGGGCCGCCGCTCGGCCATGAGGAACGAGATCAGGGAGAGCTGCCGGATGAGCTTTTCGGTGTCCTTCGCCATGAACTCCCGAGGATAAGCGGGAACGCGCGGAGGGCCGCCCCCCAACCCCGCTATTTGCGCCATGACGCCGTTAAGCGGCTTCGCGCTCGTCCTCGACCGGCGCGAAGTACGCCGAGGCCGAGATCGCGCGGTCGAAGTCCGACCAGCGGACTCCGTCGGCGAGGCTCTTCTGGATGCGGTCGAAGCTCCCGAGGTTGCCCCCGAGGTTGTCCATGAAGTGGACGAGCGTGGCCTCGCGCGTGCACGGGACCACGGGGCTGCCGTGCTCGAGCTTGCCGTGGTGGCTCAGGATGATGTGCAGCACGGATTGGGCGCAGGCGGCGGGGAAGCCCTCGATGCGCTCGATCTCCCGCCGGACCCTGAAGTACCCGAGCGGGATCTCGCCCAGCAGCTTGCCGGCGTCGGTGAGCTCGATGGCCTGGCCGGCCCAGGCGTAGGCCTCCAGCTTCCCGATGTCGTGCAGCAGGGCGCCGGTGACGGCCACGTCGCGGTCGATGCCGGGGAAGGTGGCGGCCAGCGCGCTCACGCCCTGGGCCACCGACAGGCAGTGCTCGAGCAGTCCGTGGCGGTAGGCCTGGTGGTAGTACTTGGCGGCCGGTGCCTCGTGGTACAGGCGCCCGGACTCGGTGGTGGGATCGAGCAGCCGGGCCAGCAGCTCGCGCAGGTGGGGCTGCTGCACGGTGTTCACGAGCGAGCGGAGGTCCTCGGCCATCTGCGCGTAGGGGATGGGCGGCGCCTCGGTGAGATCGGCGAGGTCGTATTCGCCCTCGGCGGCCGGCCGCAGGGCGCGGACCGTGATGCCCGCGCCGTAGCGTGAGTCCACCTGGAAGCGGCCGACCACGCGGATGACCGATCCCGCGCAGCAGAGCGGCTCGGCCTCCTTGACCCCGTCCCACATCACGCCCTCGACGGCTCCCGTGAGGTCGCCGAGCTGGAGCTTCAGGAACGGCTCTCCATTGCGCTTCTGGCGCACGCTGCGACCGCGGACGACGAACACCTCGTCCACCTCCTGGCCGTCCGCAAAGTCGCGCACGTAGCAGCGGCTGGGGGTGAGCGTGGGCTGCTCCATCGGGTGATCCAAGGTAGAACTGCTTTCGGACGGGATAGCCTGCACAGCGGTGGAGTCGCCCCCGGCCTGGAGAACCTGACATGACCGTGCTCGTGGCGGGTGGAACCGGGGCTCTCGGGACCGCCGTGGTGAGGGAGCTGCTCGACGCCGGATACGACTGCCGGCTCACCTGGATCGTGGAGCGCGAGCGCGAGCGGATCGACGACGAGCTGGGCGACAGGGTGTCCCTGGCCCAGGCCGATCTCACCGATCCCGACGGCGGCGTGGCCGACGTGGTGGCCGGGGTGGAGGACCTCGAGGCGGTGGTGAACCTGGTGGGCGGCTACGCCCAGGGACCGCTGGTCCACGACACCGCCCTGCCCGACTTCATGAGGATGATCGAGCTGAACCTCGTACCCGCCTTTCTGCTCGCGCACGAGGCCATGCCGCGGCTCATGGAGCGCGGCGGCGGCGCCTTCGTGGGCGTGTCGGCGCGCGCCGCCCTGCGTCCCTTCGCCGGGGCCGCCGGCTACGTGGCCGGAAAGGCGGCGCTGCTCGCCTTCGTGCAGGCGCTGGACGCGGAGTACCGCGACCGTGGCGTGCGCGTGAACGCGATCCTCCCGAGCGTGATCGACACGCCGGCGAACCGGGAGGCCCAGCCCGACGCCGACCAGTCGAAGTGGGTGGACCCGGGGGCGATCGCCAAGGTGGTGCGCTTCCTCGTGTCGGACGAGTCGGCGCCCATGAGCGGCGCCGCGGTACCGGTCTACGGCCGGGCCTGATCCCCGCCGTAGTAGGCCAGCGCCCGCCGCGCCGAGATCCTTCGTGACGCCGCCGTTCTGGAGCGCGCCGATCGGTGCGCCTATGAACGGCACGAGCCGTCCGGCATAGCGCCTGGTCAGGCGCCGGCCGAGGTATCGCGCCAGCCTGAGATGGAGGGCGTGGTCGTCCCTGCCTCGCAGCGCCCGCTCGGCCGCCGCCTGGGCGATGTGCTTGCCCACTCCGTCCAGTGCGAGCCGGGCCTCGGTGGGAGTGGTGTAGAGGTCGAGCAGCGCGAGCAGCTCGGCGGGCCGCATCGGGTGATTTGGGTCATACCCGTGCGCCGCCGCGATGTAGAACACCATCCTGCTCTGGATCCAGATCAGGCTCACCAGGTCCGGCGCCGCGGTGACGATGCCACCCATGCCGAGCGCCCCGCCCTCGAGCCGGGCCATCCACACGTGCTTGCGGTAGGCGCTCCGCGCGAGCTCATCCGGGGTGGTGCCGGCCCCCGCCACGCGGGCCCATTCAGCGGCCCCCGGACCGAAGCGCTCGGCGGCCGCGAGGGCGATGTGCTCGGGAGCGCGGGCGGGCTCCGCCAGGATGCGGTCCCACAGGGACTTCGGCGGCCTTACGACCGCCTCGATCTCGCTCGCTGTGCTCAATGGCCTAGTTTCACCACCACCAGACTAGGTAGAAGGGAGCCATGTCCACCGAAACTTCACCCCGCCAAGGAATTCTCAGCGACGCGAAGCAGGCCGAGCGCGAGGAGCTCATCGAGATGCTCACCAAGGCGTACTGGATGGAGATCGAGACGGTGATGAGCTACATCGCCAACTCGATCAACCCCGACGGCGTCCGGGCCCAGGAGATCATCGAGTCGCTGCAGGAGGACATCCAGGAGGAGCTCGGGCACGCCACCGAGTTCGGCAACCGCATCAAGGAGCTCTACGGCGTGGTGCCCGGGTCGCTCGAGTTCAGCGCCGAGCAGTCCTACCTCCAGCCGCCCGAGGAGCAGACGGACATCGTGCACGTGATCAAGGGCGTGATCCAGGCCGAGTCCGGCGCGATCGAGCACTACAACAAGATCATCGAGTTCACGGATGACAAGGACCCGGTCACGAACGACATGGTGATCGCGATCCTCCGCGACGAGGAGGGCCACAAGCGCCTCTTCGAGGGCTTCCTGCGCGAGTACAAGGCCGAAGGCCTGGCCTAGAAAAGTGGCTGCGGTGCTCGCCCGATCGACGATCGGGCTGCGCTCCTAGCCTGGGCCGCGCGGGTCAGCGGGCGGCGCGCAGGCGGAACCCGAACGCGGCGCGGACCCCGCCGCGGATGCCCGGGCCCTTGTACGTGACCTCGAGGCCGAGGTTTCGGCAGTCGGCGAAGTTCGCCATCGTGTCCGCGGGCACGCGGAAGGTCCAGTTGCGGCCTCCGGCCGACGGCACGAAGGTGCCCCCGCCGCAGATGCCCTTCAGCAGGATCCGGCGGGCGGGCGCGCCGAGCGCGACGGTGACCCGGCTGCCGGTGTGCACCGGCAGCGCGCCCTTGGTGCGCGGGGCGCGCGCGGGCAGCGTCGCACCCGCTCCGCTGAGGCCGGCAGAGCACGCCGCGCCGGACGGGGAGGGCGGAGCCTCCGCTCCGGGCGACGGGCAGAGGCGGCCAGTCGGACTCGAGTCTCAGTGCGCAGGGCTCGCCGTTCGAGAAGACGGCGTGGGCCGCGACCGTCTCCGAGTCCCCGCGTCGTGCCGTATGGATGGTGAAGCGGCGGGCGCAGCGGTCCGTGGGCAGGTCCTCGGGGTCGCAGCGGCCCTGGCACGGGCGCCAGTAGACCGCCAGCTCGTACGCGCCGGCGGGCAGCGACACCGAGGTGGCTCCGCGCTTCACCGCGCGTCTCACCACGTCGCTCGCCGCGCGCGTCGCGCACCAGGATGAAGGGCACGGAGCCCTGGACGTACGGGCCCGAGAAGCGGACGTCGAGCGTGAGCCGCCCACGCGCCTCGGCCGCGGCGTCCGCCGGTGCCTGGCGCGCCTCCGGCCGGGGGTCCGGCCAGCGCCAGGGCGGCGACGGTCAGGCCCAGGGCGGCGATCCCGAGCGATCCCTTGCGGCGGGTCATCGCGGCCCAGCCTATGTGCGATCGCGGCTACGTCAAGCCGGTTCCCGGCCCCCGGTGCGGCACGAGTGGCACCGCACCGGGGGGCACGGGTTCCGGACCCCGTGGATCAGCTCGCCTGACCGTGCTCAGGCGACCGGGGTCCCCCTGCCGTCCTGAAGCTCAGCGCGCGAACCTCCCGTGCTCGCTCTCGCGGTGGTTGCCCGAGGCCCGCAGCAGCGAGCCGAGGAGCAGGAGCGCCAGCCCGCTCGCCAGCAGCCACACTCCGGCCCCGATCAGGAGCCAGACGCGCAGCCCGGTGAGCGGAAGGGTGCCCGCATCCGCGGCGAGGCCGCCCGCCTGGAACAGCCCGGCCGGCAGCGTGCCTCCGCCCGACGGGGAGGGGTCACCCCCCGCCAGCTGGATGCCGTTCGGGGCGCCGGTCTCATCGTCCGGCTCATCGAGCCCGACGCTGCCCCCGGAGGCCGGTCCGGATCCTCCCGATCCGGCTCCGGCAAGGGCCGCGGCCTGCCCGGAGAGAGCGGCCAGGCGAACCGTGAGCCCGGCACTCGAGCCAGGGGATTCCTCCCCGAGCTGGGCGCCGAGCCTTGCCTCCGTGCCGGCCGGGCCATCGCCGGCCAGCTCGAGGGCGGTGTTGGCATGGTCCACCTCACCCAGCGCGTCGACCGGCGCGTCCAGGCCGGGGTCACCGACCTGCACGACACCGACGGAGTGCTCCGCCGACCGGTCGCCGCCGGTCTCGGTCGGACCGTGCGGTGCGATCGCCGTCGCTCAGCACGCTCACCGGAGCGTCCGCCCCCACCGAGCCCACCTGCACGACGCCCGCCGAATCCGCGGCATCCTGCTGCGTTGCCGGATCCCGGATCGCCGGTGCCCGACTCGGCGGAGTCGTCACCGTCGCTCAGCACGCGCACCGGCGTGTCGGTGGCCACCGAGCCCACCTGGACCGCTCCGGCCGAGGAGCGCGCGGACTGGCCGCCCGCCTCCGGCCGGGCACGGCCCGGGGCATTCTGTCCTTCACTTGCGACTCGCACCGGCGCGCTTACGTGGATCGGCTCGATCTGAACCGCTCCCGCGGAGTGCGTGACGCTCTGTTGGCCGGGGGACCCTGCCCAGGCCGGCCCAGCGGCCAGCGTGAGCGCGATCAGAGCTCCCCCGAGCGCAGACATGCTGCGTCTCATCCTGTCTCCTGTTCTTCGAATACGAACGTCCGGCCGGGCCTCGTGAGGCCGGCCTGGTGCGGCTGGCCTGGGGCCTAGCCGGGACGGTCGAGCACGAGGATGAGTGGCGGAGTGCGCCGGACGCCGGCGGTCACCCGCAGCGCCGAGCGCAGTGCCGGAGGCACCGGGCCACCCATCAGGAGCACGAGTGCGAAGGCCGTGAGAAGCAGGGCGGTGCCCCCGGTGACGACGCCACCGTCACCGAAGCCGAGACCGGTTCCGGGAATCCCGGGAAGGAGCGTGGGCGCGGCGGAGGACTCGCGCCGCTCCGCCCCGGCCGGCCCGGGCGGCACGGCCGGAGCGACAGCGGTGGTCCCGCGCGCGGCTTCAATCCCCACGCCCGCGCGGGCACTCGTGGCGGCACCCTCCTGCCGCCGAGAGGTCAGTCGAAGCCGATGCCCCCGGTCCGCGGCCCCGGCCGTCTCGTGGATCGAGGCCGAGCCTGCGCTCCGGAGCGGTGGGGTCCGCCGGGGCGACCGCGCCGGCCGCTGTGCCGGTGGCCTGCCGGGCCACGTCGATGCTCCGCGCGGTGCCGCCCGACGCCACGTCCACCGCGCGCCCGGCATCCGCCGGAGCGGCCTCGCGGAGGACCGTGCCCGTGGCCCGCCCAACGCGATCGACGGCGGACCCGGTGCGCTCCAGGGTCGCGGTCACGCCGTTCGCGGTGGCGTCCACCTGCGTGGTGACCTGACCCGCCGCGGCCAGCGCCTGTGAGGTGACCTGGTCGAGCGGCGTGGCCGCCCCGGCCGACGAGGCCGGCCCGACCACGCAGGCGGAGATGGCCAGCGCCACGACCGCGATGCCTCTGCGATGTCCGGTCCCTGTGAGTGCCACGATCCATCCCGTCCGCAGACGGGCTCCTCACGGGATACCCGGCGGGTGAGGGGCCGTGTGTCCGGTGCAGGTTCGGTTCAGCTTTGACGGGCGAGACCGAACGCGACAGGGGAGAAAGGACGCCCCTCGAAGGCGCGAGTGGACGCTTGACCGACCTCCGGGCTACCGGACTGCTCAGCGCGCGGCGCTGAGCTCCGGCGCCCGCGGCGGAGGCGTGAGGGCGCCCGCGCCGATCACGAGGGTGAAGGCCAGCAGGCGGAGCGCCACCCCCAGGGGCTCGTCCGGGACAGGCTCGCCGAACACCAGCGGGCCCGAGGCGATGGTGAAGACGTTGGCCGTGGCGCTGGTCACCGCGATCACCGCCACCGCGGGACCGAGCTGAAGCGAGCGCGCGGACACGAGCAGCCCCACCAGCGAGAGAACGAGGATCACGAGGGCGAGCGGATGGAGGACCACGGCCACGCCGCGGTCGGAGTGATCGCTGATGGCCTTGATGGCCACGTCGGAGCCGCCCCACAGCAACCCGGCCGACACGGCAAGCACGATCCCGTCCGCACGCCGCTTGGCCAGCGGCACCAGGACGAGGCCCGCCACGGTGGCCAGGCCGATGTAGCCGGCCAGGACGGCCGCGTCGTGATCGGCGTGCGCGGAGTCGCCGGCGCCCTCGAGGGTCGCGGCCAGGAAGGCGAGCCCGGCGGCGGTGAGGGCCACCCCGATCCACTCGCGCCGGGTGACGCGGTGCCCGAACACACGGTCCGCGGTGACGGTGAGCAGAACGAGCCCGCCGGCGATCACGGACTGGACGATGGATATCGGCGCGAGGGCCAGGGCGGCCACGTGGAATCCCCACGACGTGGTGGCCACCACGCAGCCGATCGCGTACACGGGCGAACGGAAGAGGTCGACGGTGCTGCGCACCGGGTGGCGCCACTCCACGGGGGGCGCCGCCACGGCGCCCCGGTGCTTCAGGAGGAAGCCCACGATCGAGGCGAACGCGGTGACCACCGCCATGAGCACGCCCAGCTGAACGGAGAGCGTCACGGACGTAGAAGGGTAGGCACACTTGGTGGGTGCTCGGCGAGCCTCGTCCGCCCTTCCGCCACGTCCTCACCGCGATCGACGGCTCTCCCCACGCCGAGCTCGCCTTCGACGCCGCCGTGCGGATCGCCCAGCGGGACAACGCCCGGCTGACCCTGCTCGTGGTGGCGCCCGACCTGACCGGGGACGCTCGCTTCGCCTGGGCCACCGTGAACCCGGCCGCCCTTCAGCAGGATGCGGACAACGCGGCCGAGAGGCTCCTGCGGGAGGCGGCGGAGGCCGTGCCGCAGGACCTGCCCGTGACCAAGCGCTTCCGGCGCGGGCACCCGGGCCAGGAGATCGTGGCCCAGGCGGCCGAGGAGGGTCACGACGTGGTGGTGCTGGGCGCCCGCGGGCTCGGCCGGGTGATCGGCATGATGGGCAGCGTCAGCCAGCACGTGCTCCGTCACGCGGAGTGCGTGGTGATCGTGACCCACGTCCCGCGGGACGACACGTCCTAGGTCGAGAGCCGGATCCCGCTCGCTGGCCAGGACCTGCAGGAGATCCCCGACCCGCTTCGACCGGGCCAGCGGATCGGGGAGCGGCAGGTGCGAGTTCACGGTGTACCGGTTGCGGCGTCCATTGCGCTCGCGCACCAGATACCCGGCGGCGGCCAGCTCTCCCACGATGCGATGGGCAGCTCGCTCGGTGATCCCCACCGTGTCGCCTATGTCCCGCAGGCGGATGTCGGGATCGTGCGCGACACAGAGCAGAACGCGCGCGTGGTTCGTGAGGAACGACCATTGGGGCTCGCCGGCCCGCTGCTCCGAGTCCTGCTCCCGGTTTCCAGACTCAGAGATCACGTTAAGGTATCTCTACCAGACCGGAAAGGGGCATCCATGCCCCATCTCAAGTGCGCGGCTTGCAAGGGCCGCATATGCAGCTCCCAGAGCCCGCAGGACACGGTCGGCGGCCCGTGCCCGAGATGCGGCTCTCCGCTGGAACAGGTGCTGCGCTTGGACGAGGTCATGGGCTTCCAGGTGATCTCCCGTGACCCGGCCGGACCTCCGGTGGCGGGCGCCGGCTACCGCGACCTCGCCGCGCGCATAGATCGGGTCCGGGGGCACGATCAGGCCGCGCCGCGGCCACCGTTCGACTCTTCTCGCTGGCTCGATGACGGCGACGGTCTTCCCGCCGAGCCGCTGGCACGCGCGGTCGCCCTGCGCGATCCCCGCCTGCGGGTGTGAGGAAGAGCTTCCTCGGAGGGCTTCGCAGGCGCGCCGGGCGAGCCCGGTCTGCCGGCGAATCGCGTCCACCGGCCGCGCAGCACGGGCTCGCGATCGTGAACTACGACCGGCTCAGCGAGAAGAAGGTGATCGCGGAGCTCAGCCACCTCTCGCGGGTCGAGCTGGATGACATCGAGGAGTACGAGCGCTCCCACCAGGCGCGGCCCGCCATTCTCGAGCGGCTCCACTACGCGCGCCTGGGGGGCGTGGACGCCGCCACGGCCAAGGCCGTCGGGAACTACGAGCGCAGCGCCGAACTCCGCCACGGAGCCCGCACCAACGCACTCGACGAACGCGAGGCGCTGCGGCAGGAGGCCCGCTACCACCGCGAGCGCCTGGAGCTCTACCGGGCGAAGATGTACGGCGGGCGGGCGATCAGCGACAGCAAGCTGCGCGAGCTCAAGCGTGCCGCCGATGGCGCCTCGGCGCGTCTGGCTCGCGCCGAGGAGGCGGACCGGCCGGCCGGCACCGACGATGGCGGCCACACCGCCTAGAGCCGCGCTCGTAGTGGTGGTCGTGTGCGCCTGCTGGTGCGCGCCGGCCGCCGAGAGTCTCGCCGCCCCGGCGCCACGGGCCTCGGCGATGTCGCTCACCTGGGTCGGGGACATCTCGCTCTCGCGTCACCACGGGCTGCCTCCGCGGGGCGGGTGGTCCGTGTTCAGGCCCGTGGCGCCACGGCTCCGGTCGAGCGACATCACGGTGGGGAACCTCGAGGGCACGCTCGGGTCGGGCGGTCCCTCGAAGTGCGGATCCGGGCGGCCGAACTGCTTCGCCTTCCAGGCGCCCACCTCGTACGCCGGCGCGTTCACGCGGGCCGGGTTCGACGTGATGAACCTGGCGAACAACCATGCCCTCGACTTCGGGCCGGGCGGGCAGAGCCAGACCATCGCGGCGCTCCGGCGGCACCGGATCGCCCACACGGGCCGCCCGGGCCAGATCCTGATTCGCAGGGCCGGCGGGATGCGCGTCGCCCTGGTGGGCTTCGCGCCCTATCCGTGGGCGGCGTCGCTCCTCGACCCGGCCGCCGCCATGCGCCTCGTGAGGAGGGCGCGGCGCCGCGCCGACGTGGTGGTGGTGCTCCTGCACGCCGGTGCCGAGGGCTCGGACAGGCTCCACACCCCGCGAAGCACGGAGTTCGCGTTCGGCGAGAACCGGGGCCGGCCGAGGGCGTTCGCACACGCCGTGGTGCGCGCGGGCGCCGACCTCGTGCTGGGCTCCGGGCCGCACGTCGTCCGGGGCATCGAGCGCTACCGGGGGCGCCTGATCGCCTACTCGCTCGGGAACTTCCTCGGCTACCACACGCTCGGCACCGGCGGCGTGCTCTCGCTCAGCGGCATTCTCACCGTGCGGCTGTCGAAGTCCGGCCGCGCCGTCGGGGGCCGATGGTGGTCGGTGCGGCTCGATTCCGACGGGGCGCCGCACCTCGATCGGACCGGCGCCGCCGCCAGGCTCGTGGCCGGCCTCTCGCGCGAGGACTTCGGGCCGGCGGCCTTCCCCATGCGGCGCGGGCGGGAGACTGGGCGGACCCGTCGAATAACGTGGCCGCACTGTCTTCCTCGGGGAGGGGATCATCCGGATGCTTCGTCGCCTTGCGTTGTTCGTTGCCGTAGTCCTGCCGGCCACCGCGTTCGTGCTGCCGGCGGGCGCCCAGGCGGCGAAGTGCAACGGCGTGCCGAAGAAGGCCTGCGTCCTCCCGTTCCCCAACGACTACGCGCAGACCAAGCGCGACGCGAAGACGCCGACGGGGAGGCGCGTGGCGTTCACCCGTTCCGCGATGCCGGCGAACACGAGCGGGTCGAAGGTCAACCCGCGCGAGTGGAACCGCAACGACGGCTTCAGCCCGGGCCAGCCGATCATGGTCCACGTTCCGTTCCTGACGACGCAGGCCAAGTTCCGGCGCTCGGGGATCGTGCCCGTGAACGACCTGGCCAAGTACAGGAGCCGCCGGCAGCCGCTGCTGCTGCTCGACGAGAGGACCGGCAAGCGCCAGATCGTGTGGGGCGAGCTCGATGCCGCCGAGGGCGTGCCCGCCGCGAGCCGCCACCTCGTGATCCATCCCGGCGAAGAACCTCGTGCCCGGCCGCCGCTACGTGGTGGTCCTGCGCAACCTGAAGCGCCATGCGCCGCGCGGGCTGTGGCGCACGACCTCGACGAAGCTGCGCAAGGCGCTCCGCAAGGCCAAGGTCAGGCGCTCGAGCGTGTACCTCACCTGGGACTTCACGGTGGCCAGCGACAAGTCGCTCACCGCGCGGCTGCTGAAGATCCGCGACGACGCGTTCGCGCAGCTCGGCGACCGCAACCTGAAGGACGGGGTGATCCAGGGCTCGGCTCCGGGCTTCTCGGTCACGAGCGTCCAGAACTTCACGCCGGCGCAGGACGCGCGCATCGCGCGCACGATCTCCGGCACGTTCACCGTGCCCTGCTACCTCGACCGCCCCGGGTGCCCGCCGGGCTCGCGCTACCACTACTCGAGCTCGAAGAAGGACGCGCTGCCCACCCAGATCTCCGGCAACGTGACCCAGGCGCCGTTCCAGTGCAACATCCCGCGGGCCGCGTTCTCCTCTCCCTCGCGCATCTCCCTCTACGGCCACGGCCTCCTCGGCTCGCACACGCAGATCGAGGAGGACAACATCAAGGACATGAGCGCGGAGCACGACTTCACGTTCTGCGCGACCGACTGGGCGGGGATGTCGGCTCTGGACATCCCCAACGCGATCGAGGTCCTCAAGGACATCTCGAAGTTCCCGTCGCTGGCCGACCGCCTGCAGCAGGGCATCGTGAACACCCTCTACCTCGGGCGGCTGCTCGCCCACCCGCAGGGCTTCGCGGCCAACGCGGCCTTCCAGGGCGCCGGCGGCCAGAAGCTGCTCGACACGTCGAACCTCTACTTCGACTCCAACTCGCAGGGCGCGATCCTCGGCGGCCTGGCCACCGCGGTCGCGCCCGACTGGAGGCGCGCGGTGCTGGGCGTGGCGACGATGAACTACGGCGCGCTGCTGCCGCGCTCGGTGGACTTCGACACCTACAACGCCATCTTCCGGCCCGCCTATCCCGACGGCGGCACGCGCCTGTTCCTCGTCTCGCTGATCCAGATGCTCTGGGATCGCGGCGAGACGAACGGCTGGGCCCACCACGTGACCAACAGGCCGCCGCGCAACACCCCGAAGCACACGGTGCTGCTGCACGTGGCGGTGGGCGACCACCAGGTGGCCAACGTCATGTCGGACGTCGAGGCGCGCTCGATCGGCGCGTCCGCCTACCGCCCCGCCGTGGCCGCGGGCCGCTCCGCCGACAAGACGCCTCTGTTCGGGATCCCGAGCATCGGGAAGTTCCCGTACGCCGGCTCGGCCATCGTCTACTGGGACGGCGGCCCGCAGACGCCGTTCGCGCCGGCGCTCAACGTCCCGAACCGCGGCGGGCTCGACCCGCACGCCTTCCCGCGGAACACCGTGTCGGCGCGCAGCCAGAAGTCGGCGTTCCTGTCGCCGAACGGCGTCGGTGATCGACGTGTGCGGCGGGCAGCCCTGCCGCACCGACAACTACAAGTAAGTCGATTGGTTTAGAGAAGTTGCAGCGGCTGGGCCGACTCTGAGAGAGTGCGGCCGTGAAGCGCCGCGTGCTCGCATGGTCCGTGCTCGTTGCCGCGTCCTGCGGGCTGGCCCTGGCGGCGCCGGCCCAGGCGCACCGGCGTCCGCCGGCGCCCTCGCCGGGGAGCGCGGGCATCGGAGACCGGCTGTTCCCCACGCTGGGCAACGGCGGGTACGACGTCCGTCACTACGACCTCGACCTTCGCTACGCCACGAGCGCGCCGTCACAGCCGGTGGACGGCACCGTGACGATCTGGGCCCGGGCCACCCAGGCGCTCTCGAGGTTCGACCTCGACTTCGCCGGGCAGGGCGTGAGCTCGGTGAGCGTCGACGGCCGGCGCGCCGCGTGGACGCGCACGGGCGAGGAGCTCGTGATCACGCCGTCCCGTCCCCTTCGGAGGCATGAGCGCTTCGCGGTCCGGGTGAGCCATTTCGCCGCCTCGCCCACGGCGGCCGCCGGGGACCAGGACTCGAGCGTCTTCTTCTTCGCGCCGACTGGCACGGCCACGCTGTTCCAGCCGAACTTCGCGCATCGCGTCTTCCCCTCGAACGACCACCCGTCCGACAAGGCCACGTTCCGGATCACGTTCGACGTGCCCGCGGGGACCAAGGCCATCGGCAACGGGGTCCTGGTGTGGCGCTCCGAGCGCCACGGCCGCGCCCGTTGGACCTACCTCCAGCGCCAGCCGATGGCCACCGAGCTCGCGCAGCTCGCGGTGGGCGATTACGACTTCACCTCGCCGGGCCGGCACCCCGGCGTGCTGCTCCGGGATGCGACCGCGCCGGCCCTCACGGAGTTCATGCGGCCCAAGCTCGCCCTGCAGCCGCGCCAGATCGCCTGGTTGGAGTCACGGGTCGGGCGCTATCCGTTCGACGCGTACGGCTCGCTCGTGGTGGAGCCCCGGGTCTGGGGCGCGCTCGAGACCCAGACGCTCTCGATCTACGACAAGGAGTGGTTCACGCTGTTCCCCCAGACCCTCTGGGAGCCGGTGATGGTCCACGAGCTGGCACACCAGTGGTTCGGGGACAGCGTGTCGCCCGCCACGTGGAGCGACCTCTGGCTGAACGAGGGCCATGCCACCTGGTACGAGCAGCTCTTCTCGGCCGAGTTCCACGGCGTCCAACTTCGAGGTGTTCATCCGAAACGCCTACGCGGAGGGGGACCGGATGCGAGCGGCCTTCGGACCGATCGCCGCACCGCGATTCAACAATCTCGCGCTGTTCAGCCCGGCCGTGTACGAAGGCGGGGCGGTGGTCCTCTTCGCCCTGCGGCAGCGGATCGGCACGGCCGCCTTCCAGCGGCTCGAGCGCGAGTGGGTGCACCGCTACCGCGACGAGTCGCCCGGGACCGAGGACTTCATCGCCCTGGCCTCCCGGGTGGCCGGGCAGGACCTCACCGGCTTCCTCCACACCTGGCTCTTCGGGACGACGACGCCGCCGATGCCCGGTCATCCGGAATGGACGGTGAGCCCGGTCGCGGCGACCCCGCCGGCCGCGGCGGAGAGCAGCCTCGCGGCGCCGTCCGCACCGGAGCTCGGGTTGCGCCGTCGCTGACCCGCCGCGGCAGCCCGCGCGCCCGCTCACCGCGGGGGCACGGTTGTTCCGCGCCGGCCACGCGGCCATCGCGGTCACGTTCCTGGCGGCCATCGCCTACATCTGGTGGTGCGCGCTCACGGGCCGGCGCGGCCCGCTGCTCCCGGTGGCCGTCGTCGGGCTCACGGCCGAAGGGCTTCTCGTCGCCGCCAACGGAGGCGACTGCCCGCTCGGCCCGCTCCAGGCCCGTGCCGGGGACCCGGTGCCGCTCTTCGAGCTTGTCCTCTCGCCCACGGCCGCCCGCCGGGCCGTGCCCGTGCTGGGCGGCGTCGCGATCGCCGGCATGGCCCTGCTGGCCGCGCGCTCGAGGCGTGGCGTCGCCTGACCCGCGCTGTACGCCATCCTCCCGGGGCATGGCCAAGTCCGAAGCCACCATGGTCGACGCCGGCGGGCGCGAGCTTCGGGTATCCAGTCCCGACCGCGTGATCTTCCCGGCCACGGAGCGCTCGGGCGAGGTCACGAAGCTCGACGTCGTGGAGTACTACCTCGCGGTGGCCGACGGCATCATGCGGGCGCTCGAGCGGCGGCCCACGACGCTGGAGCGGTGGCCCAAGGGCGTGCACCCGGGCATCGTGCTCTCGACACGCGAGAAGGGCGGCGGCGACGCCTTCTTCCAGAAGCGGATACCGCGGGGCGCCCCGGACTACGTCGAGACCGCGCGCATCGAGTTCCCGTCGGGGCGCCACGCCGACGAGATCTGCCCGACCGAGGTGGCCGTGGTGGGCTGGGCGGCGCAGATGGGCACGCTCACCTTCCACCCGTGGCCGGTCCGCAGCGCCGACGTGGACCATCCGGACGAGCTGCGGATCGACCTCGACCCGCAGCCGGGCACGGACTTCGCCGATGCCGTGCGCGTGGCCGCCGAGGCTCGCGTCCTCCTGGACGACCTGGGCTACATCGGCTTTCCGAAGACCTCCGGCGGGCGCGGCGTGCACATCTACGTGCGGATCGAGCCCCGCTGGACCTTCACCGAGGTGCGTCACGCCGCCATCGCGTTCGGGCGCGAGCTCGAGCGGCGCCTCCCGGGCGAGGTGACCACGAAATGGTGGAAGGAGGAGCGTGGCGAGCGCGTCTTCGTGGACTACAACCAGAACGCGCGGGACCGCACCATCGCCTCGGCGTACAGCGTCCGGCCGCGACCCGGCGCGCCGGTCTCCGCCCCGATGGAGTGGGACGAGCTCGGCGAGGACGAGCCCGAGAGCTTCAGCGTCCTGACCATGCCCGCGCGCTTCGCCGAGATCGGCGATCGCCACGCCGCGATCAACGACGCGAGCCACTCGCTGGAACCGCTCCTCGACATGTACGAGCGCGACGCCGCCGAGGGGCTGAACGACATGCCCTACCCGCCGGACTATCCGAAGATGCCCGGGGAGCCCAAGCGCGTGCAGCCGTCACGCGCCCGCCCGGAGGACTGAGGGGTCCGGTGCTCGCCCGGCCGGCGCCCGGGCTGCGCTCCTCCCTGGGCCCCTCAGCGTCTAGGGAGGTTGCAGGAAAAGTTTAGGCATGCCACACTTCCGGTCGTGGGGGAACTGACAAGACGCAGGCTGCTTGCCGGCTCCGTGCCCGTGCTGGGGGGCGCCGCGCTCCTCCACTCGGGACTTCCCAACCAGCATCCGGCGGACGCACAGGCGGCGGAGGAGCACACCGCTCACTCGCCCGACTCCGGGCACGAGGGGGGCCATGCGGCCTTCCGGAACGGCGGCGTGGTGGACCACGCCGCGAACGGGTTCTCGCCCCACGAGATCGCGCGCGACTTCGACTGGGGGAAGACCAGCCGGCTCGCGTCGGGGCAGGTCCTCCGCGAGTGGGAGCTCTACGCGGTGGAGAAGGACATCGAGGTGGCGCCCGGGGTGACGTTCGCCGCGTGGACGTACAACGGGCGCATTCCCGGCCCCACGCTGCGCTGCCGTGAGGGCGAGCGCGTGCGCGTGACCTTCGTGAACCACACGGACCACCCGCACACGATCCACATGCACGGCATCCACCCCGCGAACATGGACGGAGTGCCCGGTCTCGGCGCCGGCGAGGTCCCGCCGGGCGGAAGGACCGTCTACGAGTTCGACGCGCTCCCCGCCGGGCTGCACCTCTACCACTGTCACGTCCGGCCGCTGGCCGAGCACATCGCCAAGGGCCTGTACGGCGCCTTCATCGTGGATCCGAAGGAGGGCCGCGAGGACGCCGACGAGCTGGTGATGGTGATGAACGGCTTCGACACGAACTTCGACCGGGCGAACGAGTTCTACGCCGCCAACACGATCGGCTTCGCCTACATGGACGAGCCGATCGTCACGCGCAGGGACCAGCTCGTCCGCGTCTACCTGGTGAACGTGCTCGAGTACGACCTCATCAACTCCTTCCACCTGCACGGGAACCTCTTCAACTACTTCCCGACAGGCACCGGCAAGGAGCCCAGCGAGTTCACCGACACCGTGATGCTGTGCCAGGGACAGCGCGGGATCCTCGAGTGGAGCTTCCCGTACACGGGGCGCTACATGTTCCACGCGCACCAGTCCGAGTTCACGGAGCTCGGCTGGCAGGGCTTCTTCGAGGTGTGCGAGAGCGGCGACCCGCGTCTCGTGTGCGACCTTCCGCGGAAGCGAGGGTCGTGATGGAGGCGCAGGGAGCCACCGGCGACCTGGGCGCGGTCACCCAACGGCTGCCCGTCTGGCTGCTGGGTCTCGTCCCGCTGCTGATGATCGCCGTCGCGATCGGCACCTTCGCGGCGCTGGGCGGCCCGGGCCTCGGCGAGCGTCGCGGCCCGCCCGTCGAGGAGCTGGCGGTGGAGAAGACGAAGCTGACGCCGGGGATCATCGAGCTCACGGTGCGCAACGACGGTCCCGACCCCGTGTCGGTGGCCCAGGCCCAGGTGAACGACGCCTACGTGGAGTTCACCGGCGCGCGAGCGGGCCATCGACCGCCTCGGCACGGCCACCGTCCGCCTCGAGCAGCCGTGGATCGAGGGCGAGGCCTACTCGGTGGCGCTCGTGACCTCCACGGGCGCCACGATCGCGCACGAGATCCCGGCCGCCGTGGAGACGCCCACCACGGACGCCGGCTTCTTCGGCCTGATGGCGTTGCTCGGCCTGTACGTCGGGATCATCCCCGTGACGCTCGGGATGCTGTGGCTGCCCTGGCTTCGACGCGTGCCACCCGGCTGGCTCCGGGTGATCATGGCCGTGACCGTGGGTCTGCTGGCGTTCCTGGCCATCGACGCCACGCTCGAGGGGCTCGAGCTGGCCGGCGAGGGCTCACAGGCCTTCGGCGGGGCGGCGCTGGTGTTCATCGGGGCCGCGGTGTCGTACCTGCTTCTCACCGGCACGAGCCAGTGGCTGGCCAACCGGCGCCGGGCCGCCGACGCGGCCGGCGCCTCGGGCCAGACGCTCGCCCTCCTCGTGGCGGTGGGCATCGGCCTGCACAACCTCGGCGAGGGCGTGGCCATCGGCTCGGCCTACTCGGTCGGCGCGCTCGCCCTCGGCGCGTTCCTGGTCGTGGGCTTTGCCCTGCACAACACCACCGAGGGGCTGGCCATCGTCGCGCCCGTGGCCCACATGCGCCCGTCATTCATGCGGCTGGCCATGCTCGGCCTGATCGCCGGGGCCCCCGCCGTGCTGGGCGCGTGGATCGGCGCGGCGGCGTTCAACTCCAGCCTCGCCGCGTTCCTCTTCGGCTTCGGCGCCGGAGCGATCGTGCAGGTGATCGTCCAGCTGGCGCCGTCGCTGCGCGACGGGAGCGGCCGCATCCTGCATCCCCCGGCGGTTGCCGGCCTGCTCGCCGGCATCACGCTCATGTTCGCCACCGGGCTGCTGGTGAGCATCTGATGGCCGCGGTGGACGACGCCCGTCCCTCGGAGGCGATCGAGGACTACGCCAAGGCGATCTACGCGCTGGCGAGCCGTGGCGACGGCACCGTGTCCACCACCGCGCTGGCCGAACGGCTCGGCGTGACCCCGGCGTCGGTGTCGGCCATGATCCGCAAGCTGGCCGAGCGCGGCATGGTGGAGCACGTGCCCTACCACGGCGTCGCGCCTCACCGCCGACGGCGAACGCCTGGCCCTCGAGGTGCTGCGCCACCACCGCCTGCTCGAGCTCTACCTGGCCGAGCAGCTGGGCGTGCCATGGGACCGGGTGCACGAGGAGGCGGAGGCGCTCGAGCACGTCCTCTCCGAGGACCTCGAGTCGCGCATCGCGGCCAAGCTCGGCAATCCCACCCACGACCCGCACGGCGATCCCATCCCCACGCCCGACCTGAGCATCGAGGAGGGCGAGACGCTGAGCCTGGCCGACCTCATGCCCGGCACCCGCGGCCGCTTCGTGCGCGTGTCCGACTCCGATCCCGCGATGCTGCGATTCCTCGACGAGCGCGGCGTGCGCCTGGGCGACCGCCTGGAGGTGCTCGACCGCCAGCCGTTCGACGGGCCGCTGACCGTGCGCTTCGGCGACGACCAGCACGTGCTCGGCGGCAGGCTGGCATCGGCGATCAGGGTGGAGCCGGAGACGTAGGCATCTCGTCGTACGAGCTTGCCCGGATGAGCCTGAGCGACGGGGAGGAGACCACCGTCTACCTCGTTCGTCACCCACGCGCCGAAACGTCGGTGCGGGTCCTGCACTTCCCCGAGCCGCAGCGTCTGGATCACTGGTGCGTCGCCAACGGACACCCGGAGGCGATGGTCGCGGGCTTCTTCGTCCGCGACCCCTGGCGGCCGCTCGGAGAGGTTTGGATGGACGGCGAGGCCGTGGCCCACGAGCCCATCGAGGGCCACTGGGGTCCCGAGCGCGCGTGTGTCCACGTGGATGGCGCGGTCGAGTCTCGCTCAGCGCAAGGCCCTCCCCGACGACCCGGCCGGCGATCTGGTCCAGGCCGGCCCGCTGCTGGTGTCGGAGGGCCGCTCGCTGATGGACGGCGAGGATCGGGAGGGCTTCTCAGCCGATGCGGCGCAGTTCGACTCCGACATCACGATCGGCAGGCACCCGCGTTGCGCCCTCGGCCTGAGCGAGACGGAGCTCCTGGCGGTGTGCTGCGACGGGCGCCGCTCCGGCGTGGACGGAGGGCTCACACTCCCCGAGCTCGCACGGCTGCTCATCTCGTTCGGTGCCGAGGAGGCGATCAACCTGGACGGCGGCGGCTCCGCGACCCTCGTGCACCGCCGGCATCTCCTCAACCGCCCGTACTCGAACTGGGACCAGCCGGCGCCCGAGTCCCGTGAGGTGGTCACCGCGCTGCTGTTCGACCGGAACGCTCCTCAGTAGGCTGCCCGCTGTGCGCACCCCCCGTCACCTCGTCGCGTGCGCCGTTCTCCTCTCGCTCGCCTGCGCCTCTCCGGCCGCGGCCGCGCCCTCAACCGGGCCGAAGCTCACCGTGCCGCGGGCCAAGCTGGCCGCCGCCTTCCACTGCCCCACCTCGGTCCGGAACGCGAAGAAGACTCCGATCATGCTCGTCACCGGGACGGGCGCGACGGGCGAGCAGGCCTGGGGCATCGGCAAGGACGCGATAGACACCTACGGGCACCCCGGGTGCTACGTCGACTTCCCGGACGCCACCACCGCGGACATCCAGGTCTCCGTCCAGTACCTGGTCTGGGGACTTCGGCGGGAGGCGGCGCTGGCGGGACGGAAGGTGGCGGTCTTCGGCATCAGCCAGGGCGGCCTGCTGCCCCGGTATGCCCTGACGTACTGGCCGGACCTGCGGAAGAAGGTGTCGGACGTGCTCTCGGCCGCGGGCACCCAGCACGGCACCGTGATCGGTCTCGATTCGCCCGACGCGTGCTCGGCGGCGAACCCGTGCACGCCCGCGGCCTGGCAGCAGAGGCGTGGCTCGAAGCTCCTCAAGGCGCTCAACTCCTACCCGGACGAGACGCCCGGCAACGTGTCGTACACCACCGTTCGCTCCCTCACCGACGAGACCGTCCAGCCGCAGGGCGGCAGGCACCCCACCTCGGCGCTCGCGGGCGCGTCGAACATCCTGATCCAGAAGGTGTGTCCCGGCCGGGCCACGACGCACATCGGCACCGCCCTCGACTCGGTGACCTTCGCGGCCTTCGAGGACGCGATCGCCAACAGGGGCCGCGGCCGCTCGGGTGCGGCGCGGGTCTCGAGGCTGCCCGCCGGCGTCTGCGACCACCCGTATGCGCCGGGACTCGACGAGGCCGGCACGACGGCCGTGCTCGGAGCCGCCGGAGGACTCACCTCGGGGCAGAGCGCGGCCGCGCCCAAGGTCAGGGCCGAGCCGCGGCTGCGGGCGTACCTGAAGCACCGGTAGCGCGGGCTCTCGCGCTCTGTTAGCGTCGGCACGCCATCAACGACGGGGGGACTCTCATGGGCAGGTCACGATTCGCGCGCAGGTTTTCGATCTGTGCGGCACTGGTGGCGCTGGCCCTCACCGCCTCGTCGTGCGCCTACTACCAGGGCGCGATCAAGGCCCGGTCCGCCGGCGGAGCCGTGCCCTGGTGGTGCACCTCCACCGAGAACATCCCCGTGACCACCGGACCGGCCGTGGGCACCGTCGACTGGTACGCGGGCACCAGCAAGGCGCCGCTGTCCTGGGACGACTGCGTGTCCCTGTCGGCCCAGTTCGACGTGGCCAAGAAGTACGCCGAGCAGTGGCCCGTGGAGGGCCCGGCCGAGGCCGACGGATGGAATGAGGCCACCCCGTACGTGCCGGGCATGGGCACGCATCACATCCGCGGGGGCCTCACCCCGGCGATGCTCGACGTCCCCGACGTTCAACCGGCAGAACCCGATCCTCGACAGCGTCGGGCTGGACGACAAGTTCGTCTCCTCGAAGCCCGAGGTGCTCCAGTACGACGGCAACGGCCCGTCGGCCAAGCTCGTGGGCTTCGACTACTACGTGCGCACCGAACACCGGCCTGCCGCCCGCGGGCTTCGCCGGCAACAACGACTGGTGGCACCACCATCCGTGGATCTGCTTCCGCAAGTCGGACGCGGCGATGATCGCCTTCAACGTCAGCGACTCCAGCTGCACCTCGCAGAGCGGCGTGAACGTGTACATGGGCGAACTACTACATGCTGCACGTGTGGGTGATCGACGACATGAAGTTCAACCCCGACGTGTACGCGGGCATGATCCCCTGCATCTCCGGCGGCACGGCGATCCACGATCCGAACGACCCGTGCCACACGTCGAGGACGGGTGGAGCCACGACCGCGTCGCTGGCGTCGAAGGGCGGCGCCGCCTCGGCCACCGAGGGCGTGGGCTTCATCTGCTCCGGGCCCGAGCCGGCCCGCACGAAGAGCTAGCGAAACCTGGGAGGAGACCGGGGCGCGGGTCGGGGACCCGCGCCCCCGGCGTGCGTTCGCCCTAGTGGTTGTCGTCGCGGATGACGAGGACCGGCCGGTCGCAGTGCTCGATCAGCTTCCGGGAGACCCCTCCGAGCAGGCGGGCACGCAGCCCTGAGATCCCATGCGAGCCCACGACGACGACAGCCGCGCCGCGCTCGCGCGCGATGTCGATCAGCGTGTCCGCCACGTCCAGTTCGTCGGGCACGGCGTGTGGCTCCGCGGCCAGCCCGAGAGAGCGAGCGAACTCAGCTCCGTCGCCGGCCACGGCCGAGGCGTGCTCCTGCTGCAGATGATCGACAGCCTTGACCGTTTCCGGATCCGGGGGCGGAGTACCCAACCCCATGGTGTCGGGCAGACCCATCGGCCCCGCCGCCAGCCCTGGCTCCCAGACGGTGACCAGCACGGCCGGACGCCCGGCGAACAGCTGGGCGGCGTGCCGAACGGCGGCCCGGGAAACCTCCGAACCGTCGTAGGCGATCAGGACCGGTGCCGCGGCGCCCTCCATGGCCGGCGAGCCTACAGTGATTCGAGCGCTGTAATACGGATGGATGATGTTCCCGCTCCGTCATCTCCACGCGATCCGCGACGGTTCGATCACCACCGCCTACCGGCGCTGGGACCGCCCGCGCGTGAAGGCCGGCGGGACCCAGCGCACCGCCGTCGGGGTCGTCGCATTCGACGCGGTGACCGAGGTGCCCGTCGAGTCGATCAGCGAGGCCGACGCGCAGGCCGCGGGCCACAAGTCGGTCGCGGAGGTGCTCAAGATGTTCGGGCGGCGCTCGCCGGACTGGCCGATCTGGCGGATCGACCTGCACTACGCCGGACCCGACCCGCGCGTCGCACTGCGGGAGGACTCCGACCTGAGCGACGAAGACGTGGCCGCGCTGCGCCGGAAGCTGGACCGGCTCGACGCCGCGTCGACGCACGGTCCGTGGACGCGCACGACGCTCGAGCTGATCCGCGACCGTCCCGAGGTGCGCGCGCCCGACCTGGCGGCCTCCCTGGGCCGCGAGACGAAGTCGCTCAAGCTCGACGTGCGCAAGCTCAAGGAGCTCGGGCTGACGGAGTCGCTGCGGATCGGCTACCGGATCTCGCCTCGCGGAAGCGCGCTGCTGGAGCGGCTGGAGGGGATGCCCCGCTCGGGCGAGGACGGCTGACAATGGCGAGGGCCGGAATCGAACCGGCGACACCACGTATTTTCAGTCGCTTCCGAAGGGTGTCACGTGGTGCACTCGGGTGCTCCTTGGCTTGATAGCGGGATCGGAGGTGCCTCGTGGTGTGCTCCGGTGCCCGTTGAGGTTTCCAAACCGTTTCCAAGACGGTGAGGGCTGAGCGAGAAGCAAGCCCGCTCGCTGGCTTAGAGGATTGCAGCAGGGAGCTCGACAAACACGGCGAGCTCGTGGACCGGGAACGGTGCGGGGTAATCGTGATCCGTCAATGTCTCCAGTGAGTCGCTGGCGGTCGGGCCGCTCGCTGTGAAAGATGCCGCCGTTGAACCGCCCGGGAAGAAGCCGGGGTCCTCGTACTCCTCGTACTGAGGCAGCAGTCCGGTTGCGGCTCAGCCACTAGCAGCTTGGACGAGCGGCAGTAGTCGGCGCTCCGCCGCACTGGTTCCGATGGTGCACGCCCCGGGCGTCGCGGATGTGCGAGTCGGTCAGTTAGTACTTCGCCGGGATGTACAAGCGGGAGTGGTCCGGGTCGCTGTAGCCGTTTCTCATGTCGCGCTCTGGCAGCACGACCGACGCTCGCGGCGGGGAGGTGTACGGCAGCCGGTCGAGCAGGTGACTGATGACGGTCAGTCGGGCGCGCCTCTTGTTGTTGGAGTCAACCACGTGCCAGGGCGCGAACTCGGTGCTGGTCGCGGCGAACATGTCGTCGCGTGCGCGCGAGTACTCGTACCAGCGGCTGTAGGACTTGAGGTCCATCGGCGAGAGTTTCCACACCTTGCGCAGATCGTTGATGCGCGACTCGATTCTCCGTGTTTGCTCTTCCTGGCCGACCTCGAGCCAGTACTTGAACAGGAGGATTCCGGAGTCGACCATCGCCCGCTCGACCAGGGGTGCGAGCTGCAGGAATCGAAGCGCCTCGTCTTCGGAGCAGAAACCCATCACCCGCTCGACGCCGGCACGGTTGTACCAGCTGCGGTCGAAGATCACGACTTCGCCGGCCGCCGGCAAGTGGGGCAGGTAGCGCTGGACGTACATCTGGCTGCGCTCGCGCTCCGTCGGCTTCGGCAGGGCGACCACCCGGAACACGCGCGGGCTCACGCGTTCGGTGATCCGCTTGATGACTCCGCCCTTTCCGGCGGTGTCCCGGCCCTCGAACACGATGCAGACCTTGGCCCCCTCCGCTACGACCCACTACTTGGAGCCGAACGAGCTCGCCCTGGAGCCGAGCGAGCTGCTTCTCGTATTTCTTGCGGCCGAGCTTCTCGACGGTCGGCTGATCCTTACTCGCCTGCTTGGTGTGGCTCATGACGTCGCCTTTGGCAGTCCTTTCGAGCGCTTTCAGTCTATGTGGAACCACGGCTCTGCGAGGTCCTGCTCTCGCCCCAACCTAGGTCCGCACCGCTTCCATCGAACCAGAAGCGGGACCTCGGCCGGGCGAGCCCTCTGCAACCGCGTGCAAGGAGCAGCGGCCTCCTAGGTGCTTGACTGGGCCGCGGTCGAACTGCACATGTTCCGGCGGCTCCGAGCGACGGTGGAATTTGAGCGGCCCGCAATGGCTCGTCGTGCTCGCGCTGTCCTTGATCACGCCGGCACTCGTAGCCGCTGACAAGCTGGCGACACCACGATTGTCTGTCCTGGCGTCAATCGTAGACGCGTGGGTGGACACATTCGCGCACAATCAACCCCGGCCGCACGAGCGTCACGGCCTGATCCTTAGTTCCGGTACTGATGGCGAGGGCCGGAATCGAACCGGCGACACCACGATTTTCAGGCGCGGGCAAGCTGTAGGAACGGGTAGCGGGATCGCAGCGAACCGGCTCCTAAAATGGAACCGGCCCGCCGTCGTGTAGTGGCTCGCAGCCGGTTCGTAGTCGCTGATGGTCACCACGCAGTGACCACGCTTGGAACACTTAGCCCCAGGTCGGGCAGATGATGACGGGAGACGGCATGCTTCTGCTTTCACGCGATTGCGACAGCGCCCGCGTGCGTCGGGCGACCCAAATGAGAGCGTCGCTTTCATGGGCGAGCGACACTCTGATCCGTCCGCGACCCTGCTAGTGCTCGCCCGCGGCTTGCACGAGCAGGGCGATTTGGACGCGGTTGTCGACCTCGAGCTTGTCGAGGAGTCGGGAGACATGGCCCTTGACCGTCGCGACGGAGAGGTGCAGCGTCGCGGCGATCTCGGCGTTGCCGTGGCCGAGGCCGATGGCGAGCGCGACGTCGCGCTCGCGCGGGCTGAGCGTCGCCAGTCGGTCGCGGGCATGCTCGGTGCGGGCGCCGGCGTCCGAGTCGCCGGCCACCAGCGAGATGAGCCGGCGGGTCACCGTGGGGGAGAGCATGCCGTCGCCCGCGTGGACGAGCTCGATTGCGCGGACGATCTCCGCCGGCGGGGTGTCCTTGAGCAGGAAGCCGGCGGCGCCGGCCTGCAGCGCGCGCAGGACGAGCTCGTCGGCGTCGAAGGTCGTGAGCACGAGGACGGCGGGCGGGTCGGGCTGCGCGGCGAGCAGACGGGTGGCCGCGATCCCGTCGAGGTGCGGCATGCGGATGTCCATGAGGACGACGTCGGGCCGGTGGAGGTCGACCGCGCCGAGCACCTCGCGGCCGTCGGCGGCCTCGGCCACCACTTCGAGGCTTGCTGCGCCGGCGAGCATCATCCGCAGGCCGGAGCGCACGAGCGCGTCATCGTCGACGAGCAGGACGCGGATCATCGCGGCAGGCGGGCGCGCAGGACGAACGCGCCGTCGGCGTCGACGCCGTGCTCGAGCTCGCCGCCGGCGAGCGCGACGCGCTCGGTGAGCCCGATCAGGCCGGTCCCCGCCCCGGGCAGCGGCGAGGCCGCGGCGACGGCCACCGGCGCGAGGCTGCGGACCTCGACCTGCAGGTCGCCGTCGGGCGCGTGGACGGTTAGCGTCACGGCCGCTCCCGGCGCGTGCTTGCGCGCGTTGGTCAGGCCCTCCTGCACGATCCGGTACGCGGTTCGGCCGACGGCGGCGGGCGGCGCTGCGTCGCCCAGCTCGATCCGTGCGGTGATCCGCATCCCGGCCGCCCGCGACTCATCGACGAGGGCGGCGACGTCGGCGAGCGTCGGCTGGGGCGGTTGCGGTCAGGCTCTCGCCGCCGTCCTCGCGCAGGACGCCGATCACGCCGCGCAGCTCGTCGAGCGCGGCCCGCGCGCTCTCGCGGATCACGCCGGCCGCTTCGGCGACCTCCTCGGCCGGGGCGTCGGGGCGGAACTCGAGCGCGCCGGCGTGGACGGAGAGCAGCGAGAGGCGGTGGGCGAGCACGTCGTGCATCTCGCGCGCGATCCGCCGCCGCTCGGCCGCGCGGGCCTCGTCCGCGGCGCGGTCGGCCTGCTCGCGCAGCGATCGCACGAGCTCTCGCCGCGCGCGTACGAAGAGTCCCCAGCCGAGGACTACGCCCGTCAGCAGCAGGCAGGCCCCCGCGTTGACCCAGTAGCTACCGGCGGGGGGGTAGAGCAGCGGGCTCGCGAAGGCCCAGGCGATCAGGAGCCCGGCGATGACGGCCAGATCACGGCCACGAGCCCGGATCGCGGCGTTGAAGGTGGCGGCGAGGTTCGCGCCGGAGGTCGTGAGGATCACGAGCGAGACCGCCCCGATGCCGATCCCGACGGCGGCTGGATGGGTGCGCCGCCAGTGCAGCGAGACGAGCGCCGCGATCCCGACCACGACGTCCACGACGCGCAGCCAGGGCGGGTGCATCTGCCAAGTGCCCGCGAGGGTGGCGGCGCTGATCGCGAACGCAACCAGGTAGATCGTCGCGTCGACGACGCGGTCGCGGCGGCCACGCTCCTCGTCGGGGGCGTCGATCACGACGCCGGGCAGCGCGGAGCGCAACCAGCCGGACAGGCCGATGGGTGAAGCGTGCTGTCGCCTGGCGTGCCATCGCTCGAGGACGAAGGCTAGGCGAGGGCCACGGCCGCGACCCCCTACCAAAGTCGTTGTCTGCCACCGCCGCAGGGCTCGGCGAGCGTAGCCCGCGGACCGTGGCTGCAAACCCGGCGGGCCGCGAGTCTGCCGGCATGATCCAAACCAACGGACTCACCAAGCAGCTCGGCGGGCGCACCGTCGTCTCGGACGTCACATTCCGCTGCGAGCCGGGCACCGTCACGGGCTTTCTCGGCCCCAACGGCGCCGGCAAGACCACCACGATGCGGATGCTCGTCGGCCTCTCCGAGCCCGACAGCGGCCACGCCCGGATCCTCGGCGGGCGCTACCGCGACCTGCCGAACCCGGGCCGGCGCGTCGGCATCCTGCTCGACGCGTCCGCCCAGCACGCCGGGCGCCGCGGCCGCGAGGCGCTCGCCGTCTCCGCCCAGACCATGGGCGTGCCGGCGCAGCGCGTCGACGCGCTGCTGGAGCTCGTCGGCCTCGACGAGACGGCGGCCCGGCGGCGTGTCGGCAAGTACTCGCTCGGCATGCGCCAGCGCCTGGGCTTCGCCCACGCACTGCTCGGCGACCCCGAGGTCCTGATCCTCGACGAGCCCGCCAACGGCCTCGATCCGGAAGGCATGCGCTGGATGCGGGGCCTGCTGCGCAACTTCGCCGACCGCGGCGGCACCGTGCTGCTCTCCTCGCACCTGCTGGCCGAGGTCGAGGCCGTCGCCGACCGGATGATGATCATCGGCGGCGGACGGATCCAGGCGCAGGGCACCCGCGCCGAGCTGCTGACCGAGTCCGGGACCATCGTCGAGGCAGACGACCTCGCCGGGCTCGACGCCGCGCTTCACCGCGCCGGCCTGGCGACCCACCCGGCCGACGGCGATCGGCGGCTGGTCGAGGCCGAGCCCGAGGTCGTCGCCCGCGCGGCGATGGCCGACGGCGTCGTACTGCGCCGGCTCGCCCCGGCCGAGGACGCCGGCCTCGAACGCCTCTTCTTCGAGCTGACCACGTCCGGCGCAAGCACGCCGTCACCGCAGACCGATTCGATCCATCCCGAGCTGGCAGGAGCAACCGCATGAGCACCACCACCCTCGCCGCACCGATCCGCGTGAACACCGCCGGCGTCCACGCACGCCCCGGCCTCGGCCGCCTCGTCGCCGTCGAGCTGCGCAAGATGGTCGACACCCGCGCCGGCTTCTGGCTCCAGGTCGCCATGGTGGCGCTCACCGTGGTCGTCGTGGTCGTCCGCCTGCTCGTCGGCGATGCGGCGGACCACACGTTCCAGTCCGTCCTCGACGCCGGGCTGCAGCCGGCGGCCGTCCTGCTGCCGGTCCTCGGCATCCTGCTCGTCACCTCCGAGTGGTCCCAGCGCACCGGGATGATCACCTTCGCGCTCGTCCCGGTGCGCTCGCGCGTCCTCGGCGCCAAGCTGATCGCGAGCCTCCTGCTCGCCGTCGCGATGCTGGCGATGTCCGTCGCCGTCGTCGCCGCCGGGGTGCTCGTCTCGTCGCCCGGCGTCGAAGGGACCTGGTCCGACGCCGCGCCGCTGATCGGCCAGTCGGCCGTCAACCTGACGGCCGGGATGGTCGTGGGCGTCGCGCTCGGCGCGATCCTGCTCGCCTCCGCGCCCGCCATCGTCCTCCTCTTCGCGCTGCCGACGGCGTGGATGGCGGTGGTCTCGCTGCCCGTGTTCTCCGGCGTCGCCCCGTGGGTGGACTACGCGCGCGCCCTCGGCCAGATGACCGTGGAGGTCATGAGCGCCACCCAATGGGCGCACGTGGGCACGGCGCTCGCACTCTGGATGCTGCTTCCGCTCCTGATCGGCACCTGGCGGATCACCCGGCGCGAGGTGTCGGTGTAGAGGCTCTGCGGCTGCTGTGGCGTCTCAGGAGTTGTCGACAAGGAGCGCGCCCTCTTGCCATGCATGCATGCGAAGGGCGCGCTCCTCTATCGCGGCCTGAAAAGATGACCCGTCCGTGAAGGTTTGGACGACCAAGCGGAGCTAGATCATCGGCTTCCGCCTTGGACGACGACCGAAACCCGCGCGCCATTGCCACCAGAGTGTTGGATCCCCATGAAAGGAGCACTCCGCTCGACGGCCGGGCGCGACTGTCGCTTTGCGCGAAAAGCAGAAGGCGTCCGGACGTCTTCTCAAACGCCTCTACGTTGGCGGACGTCCCGCTAGGCGTCGAACGCGCTGCCATGGTGAAGGGAGACCACCCCTTTGAGGTGTGACGGCCGCGGCGCTGGTGACCAGCTTGGTGACCACGCGCGGCGGTCAGTGGCACCGGACTAACAACACTCTGCTCTACGAGTGATGGCGAGGGCCGGAATCGAACCGGCGACACCACGATTTTCAGTCGTGTGCTCTACCAACTGAGCTACCTCGCCGCGGCGCGACGATGGTAGCGGCGACGACCGGTCCCGGGAGGCTCCGGTGAGCCTCCGGTCCTCTACACTGCGCCGCTGCATGCGGCCGCCCGCGCGCATCCTCGTGGTTCTTGCCTGCCTTCTGGCGCTCGCCGGCCTCTCGGCCTGCGGCAGCGACAGCAGCGGCAGCGCCCTCGACTCCAGCCTCGGCTACCTGCCGAAGGACGCTCCGTTCGCGGTGGCGGTGGACACCGACGTGGACGGGACGCAGATCCAGAACCTGGACAAGCTGGTCAAGAGGTTCCCCTTCGGCGAGCAGATCCGGGACGGCCTGCTGACGAACCTGGCCAAGGGCGCCACCGGCGTGGACCTCGAAAAGGACGTGGTGCCGCTCCTCGGCAACCCGTTCGTCGTGGGGGCCGCCGACGGTGGCTCGTTCCTCGACGGCTCCGATCAGAACGGCTTCGTGGCCGCGATCCAGGTGAGCGACGAGGACAAGCTGGGGGACCTGATCGACAAGACCGGGGTCGAGGAGAAGGGCGAGCAGTCCGGGGCCAAGATCTACGACGCCGACGGCACCGAGTTCGCCGTGGACGGCGACACGGTGGTCTTCGCGGGCTCACGCGAGCTTCTGAACCAGGCTCTCGAGCGCCACGACGGCGACGACACGCTCGACGAGGACACGTTCAACGAGGCCCTGGACGGTGTCGGCAACGACGGCATCCTGCGCGCGTACGTGAACGTGCAGGCGCTGCTGGCCTCCAGCGAGGACACCAAGGACGCGCGCAAGGTCAAGTGGATCGGCGCCCTGCGAAACCTCGGACTGAACGCCTCGCTCCAGGACGACGCCGTCGACATCGCCTTCCGCGTGACCACGGACGAGGACGGGCTGACCGACGAGGACCTGCCGATCGCGCCCGGTCCCGAGGCGCCGCCCGTGGTGGAGCGTGCCGGCGAGATCGGGATCGGCGTCCGCGACATCGGGCAGATCGAGGGCTTCGTCGAGACCGTGGTGCAGGCGATCGACCCGTCCGGATACGGGGACTTCGCCGCCGCGAAGGCTCAGCTCGAGAAGCAGCTCGACGTGGACCTCGAGAAGGACCTGCTCGCCCAGCTTTCCGGTGACATCTCGGCCAGCGTGTCGCTCTCGGGCGACTTCGGCCTGAGGTCGGAGCCGAAGGATCCCGCCGAGCTGAAGCGCACGCTGGTCAAGGTCGCCCCCGTGCTGCCCACCGTGGTGAACGGCGCGGGCCTGGGGCCGGTGGCCCTGGAGAAGCCGAAGAACGGCGAGGACCTCTACGCGCTGGCCCAGCCCGACGGAGACGGCGTGGTGTTCGGGGTCGTGAACGGAGTGTTCGTGCTCGCCAACGACGCGAACCGCGCCGGCCGCCTGGCCACCGAGGAGCCCACCCCCGTGCCGGGCGCCGAGGGCTCCGTGGTCCTGAAGGCGGACGCCGAGCAGCTCGCCGCCAGCCTGGTGAAGCAGCTGGGCGGGTTCGGAATCCCCAAGCCCCTGGTGGCGGCGTTCATCAAGCCGCTGGACGAGCTCACGGGCTCGCTGCACGCGGAGACGGACGGCCTGTCCGGCAAGCTCCGCCTGACGCTCGACCCGCGAGTAGGTCGCCCCACCCCGGAACCGGTCGAGCCGGCCCGGGGCGAGGCGGCGGCGGCTAGGGCCGCAACTTGAGCAACCTGTCGGCGCTGCCGTGCCGCACTTGTGCCATCGGCGGGAGCGGCGCGGGCTTTAGCGCGCGAGGCCGGTGCTCGCCCGATCGATCGGGCGCGCTCCTCGCGCCGCTAGGAGGCCGTCATGCGGCTGAGCAACTCGATCGCGCCGCGCTTGTTCAGCGGCTCGTTCAGGTTGCCGCACTTCGGCGACTGCACGCAGGAGGGGCAGCCGGATCGGCACCGGCACTCGGAGATCAGGCGGAGGGCGTCGTCCACCAGGCTCTCGAAGCGCTCGTAGCCGGCGCGGGTGATGCCCACGCCGCCGGGATGGCCGTCGTAGATGAAGATGGTGGCCCGGCCCGTCTGGGGGTGGAACGCCGTGGAGAGGCCGCCGATGTCCCAGCGGTCGCACATGGCCAGGAGGGGGAGCACCGCGATCTGCCCGTGCTCCACGGCGTGGAGCGAGCCCTGGAGGGCGTCGAGGGGAAACTCCTCCTTCAGCAGCGAGTCGGGAAGCTCGTACCAGAGCGCCTGGGTCACGAAGTCCTGCTCGGGAAGGTCGAGCGCCAGCAGGTCCATGACCCGGTGGTCGGTCACGTTCTTGCGCTGGTAGGCCACCACCTGCTCGGACACCGACACGACGCCGAACGACAGGTCCACGCCGCAGCAGAGGCGCTGCTCGCGCACCTCCTCGATGTAGGTCTGCGACTCCTTCTTGGGCTGCGTGTACCAGTCGCCGCGGAATGGCGTGACCACCGCCCGCCCCTCCGCCAGGTCGAGGTCCTCCACCTCGTAGGCCGCGCCCATGTGCAGGTACACCGCGCCGGGGTGGACCGCGGAGTGGGACCGGGAGGCCTCCACGCTTCCGATCAGCTCTCCGCCCGAGGCCTCCACGATGGCCACCGAGTCGGGCGACGCCGAGCGCAGCGCGATCGCCCCCGCCGGGTATCCGGACCCACGCGGGAGGTATCGCCCCCCGCGCTCCCGGAGCTTGCCCGCCCCCACCAGCCGGCGGGCCGAGGTCTCCCAGCGCGGCCCGAACACCGCCTCGTCCTCGGGCGTCAGCGGCATCTCGTAGGCCGCCGCGGCCAGGTGGGCCATGAAGATCTCCTCCGACTCGTGGTCGAGGATCGCTCGCTCCACGGGCCGGTCGAGGAACTCGTCGGGGTGGCGGCAGAAGAACTGGTCGAGGGCGTCCTCCCCGGCCACGTACATGGCCAGGCCGGGCGCGCGCCGGCCGGCGCGGCCCCACATCTGGCGCAGGCTGGCCACGGTCCCCGGGAAGGTCACGCAGATGGCGGCGTCGAGGTCCCCGATGTCGATGCCCAGCTCCAGCGCGTCGGTGGCCACCACCGCGAGCAGGTCCCCCTCGGCCAGGCGCCGCTCGAGCTCGCGGCGCTGCGCGGGCGTGTAGCCCGCCCGGTACGGCGCCACGCGCTCGGCGAGGTCCGCCCGCCCGGCGGCCTCCAGCCGGTCGCGCGTGAAGCGCTGGATGAGCTCCACGCCGCGCCGCGACTTCAGGAAGCAGATGGTGCGAACGTCCCGCTGCACCAGGTCCGCCAGCAGCATGGACGCCTCGGAGAGCGCCGAGCCCCGCCGGCCCAGGGCCTCGTCCACCAGCGGCGGGTTCCACATGGCGATGCGCCGCTCGGCGTGGGGGGCGCCGTCGGTGTCCACGAGCGTGAAGTCGAGGCCGGTGAGGCGCTCGGCCAGCTCGCGCGGGTTGGCGATGGTGGCGCTCGTGAGCAGGAAGCGCGGCTCGGCGCCGTAGGCCCGGGCGAGCCGCCGCAGGCGGCGGAGCACGTTGCCCACGTGCGACCCGAACACGCCGCGGTACACGTGGGCCTCGTCCACCACCACCCAGGCGAGGTTGGCCAGGACGTCGCCCCACGCGCGATGGTTGGGCAGCACCCCCACGTGCAGCATGTCCGGGTTGGTGAGGATGAGGCTCGAGCGGCGGCGGATCGCGGCGCGCTCCTCCTTCGGGGTGTCTCCGTCGTAGATCGCCTGGCGCAGCCAGGAGCCGCCGAGAGCGGCCAGGCCGCGGGCCTGGTCCTGGGCCAGCGCCTTGGTGGGGTAGAGGTAGAGCGCCCGGGCCCGGGGATCGCCGGCGAGCGTGTCGAGCACGGGCAGGTTGAAGGCGAGGGACTTGCCGCTCGCCGTGCCCGTGGTGACGATCACGTGGCCGCGGCGAGCGGCCTCGAGCGTGTCGGCCTGGTGCGACCAGAGCGACTCGATCCCGCCGAGGGCCTCGAGCAGCGCGGGGTGGAGGTCGTCGGGCACCGGTGTCTCGGCGCCGCGCCGGGCGCCCTCCCGTGCGGTGGTGACCAGCTCCTCCCCGCGGCCTGTTTCGAGAACCGGGTCCCAGGGGTAGCTGGTCGGGACACTGGTCACTGAGCCATAGTACGCGCCACTTGATTCTCTCTTTTCATCACTCCCGGTTCCCGCTCGCGGAGCTGCTGCGCCCTCAAGGAGGAGAGCGTGACCGTCGTGCTCCCCACCCGCGAGGTGGCGGACACGATCGGGCCGATCGTGGACGTGCGTGCTCGGCCTCGACGGGCTGGTGGATCAGGTGGTGGTGGTGGACGCGGCCTCCGAGGACGGCACCGCCGACCTGGCCGCTCGCTACGGCGCCGAGGTGCACCAGGAGTCCGAGCTGATCCCCGAGCTGGGTCCCGCACTGGGCAAGGGCGACGCCATGTGGCGGGCCCTGGCCGTGGCGGAGGGCGACCTGATCGTCTACCTCGACTCCGACACGCGCGGCTTCTCGGGCCACTTCGTCACCGGGATGCTGGGACCGCTGATGGCCGAGAGCGACCTGCGCTTCGTGAAGGGCTACTTCCGGCGGCCGTTCGCCCCGGCCGACGGCCACGAGCACCCCATGGACGGCGGCCGGGTCACGGAGCTGGCTGCCCGGCCCCTGCTGTCGGCGTTCTATCCCGAGCTGGCCGCCTTCGCGCAGCCGCTCGCCGGGGAGGTGGCGGCCCGCCGCGAGTTCTTCCACAGCCTCCCGTTCGCGAGCGGGTACGCCGTGGAGACCGCGATGCTCCTGAACGCTCACGACCTGCTCGACGGGACCGTGGGGATGGCGCAGGTGGACCTGGACGTGCGCCGCAATCGCCATCAGCCGCTGTCCGAGCTCGGGCCCATGGCCTACGCGGTGCTTCAGGTGGTGACGGACCGGCTGCGGGAGGAGGGGCGCCTGCTCGACGGCGTGACGCCTCCGCTCCGGGCGGCCGACGGGCGCCTGGTGCGCGTGGACCTGGTGGAGCGCCCGCCGTTCGCGACCCTGCGGGCCGCCGCGTAGCGCGGTGGCCCTCCGCTGCGTCTACACCGACCTCGACGGGACCCTGCTCGGACGGGGCGCGTCCCTCTTCCGCACCGCCGAGGGGCAGTTCACCCTGCTGCCCGCGCGGGCGCTCGAGGCCTGCCACCGGGCCGGGGTGGAGGTGGTGATCAAGTCGGGGCGCCGCCGGACCCAGGTGATGGAGGACGCGCGCCTGCTCGGCCAGACCTCCTACATCTTCGAGGTGGGCTCGGGGCTGGTGGTGGACGGCGAGCTCACCTTCCTGACCGGCGACTGGCAGCCCGAGGAGGGGCGCACCATCCACCGGCAGGTGGCCGACTCCGGCGCCCCGGACGTGCTGCTCGACGGCCTGGCCGGCCGGCTGGAGACCCATGCTCCTTGGCACCTCGAACGGGAGGTGTCCCACGTCTTCCGCGGGCTGGTGGACGTGACCGAGGCCAACGAGCTGCTCGCGGCGCGTGGGCACGAGAGCCTGCGCCTGGTGGACAACGGAACGATCGGGCGGGACGAGACCGCGCTGGACCTGCCCGGGCAGCCGCGCGCCTACCACCTGATTCCGGCGGTCACCTCCAAGGCGGCGGCCGTGGCCGCCCACATGCGGGCGCGCGGCTACGCGCCGGAGCAGTGCATAGCGGTGGGCGACTCGGTGGAGGACCTGGGCGTGGCGTCCGAGGTGGGGAGGTTCTTCGTGGTGGCCAACGCCGACCTGGGCGCCGCCCAGCGCCCGCCCAACGCCGAGGTGACGGAGGGCGAGATGGGCGAGGGCTTCTACGAGGCCGTGGTGCGCTCGCTCGCCGAGTCGCGCTGAGCGTTGCGTCGCATTAGGCTGCGCGCGTGGACGCCTTCGCGGAAGAGGTGGTGGACTCGATCAACGCCATCGCCGGGGAGCATGCGGGTGCGCGCGTGGCCCACGCCAAGGGCACCCTGATGGCCGGGACGTTCACGCCGTCGGAATCCGGCCTCACCACCGCGGCCCACATGTCCGGGGACCCCGTGCCGGTCACCGCGCGCTTCTCGAACGGGAGCGGCAATCCGTCCACGCCCGACTGGGAGCGCGAGGGCCGGGGCCTCGCGGTGAAGTTCTACCTGCCCGACGGAGCGCGCACGGACATCGTGGCGCTCTCGCTGCCGCGGTTCTTCGTGCGCACGCCCGAGGACTTCCTCGAGTTCACCCAGGCGCGGCGAGCCCGATCCGGAGACGGGCGAGCCGAACATGGAGAAGGTGGGCGCCTTCGTGGCCGCGCATCCCGAGTGCGTGCCCGCGATCCAGGCCGCGCTGTCCGCCGACCCGCCGGAGAGCTACGCCACCTGCGTCTACAACTCGATCCACTCGTTTCGCTGGACCGACGCCGAGGGCACCTCGCGCTGGGTGCGCTACCGGTTCGAGCCCGAGGAGGGGGAGCGGACGATCGGATTCGAGGAGGCGAAGGAGCGCGGCGCGCGACTATCTCCAGGAGGAGATCACCGGCCGCGGAGCGGCCTTCCGCCTGATGGTGGTGATCGCCGGCGAGGACGACGAGGTGCACGACCCCACCGAGGAATGGCCGGCCGAGCGCGAGACCGTGGAGGTCGGGCGCCTGGAGCTCACCGGCCCGGACACCGAGCGCGAGCGGGACGGCGACATCCTGGTGTTCGACCCCACGCGGGTGACCGACGGGATCGAGCTGAGCGACGACCCGATCCTCCGCTTCCGGCCGCGGGCCTACAGGGTGTCGGTGGCTCGCCGCGCGGGCCTCCGCGGATTAGACTCGCCCCTCGCGCCTCACCTCGCCCAGCCGCTCAGGAGGACGTATGTCGCAGAGACGGATCACCCGCCGTGGCGCCCTTGGCGCGGCGGCCACCGGCGCCGGCGCCGCCGCGCTGCCGGCCTCCGCCGCGGCCCGCGGCCGCAAGCACCGCCGCCGGTCGCTGTCCGCCGACGTGGTGGTGGTGGGCGGCGGGCTCGCCGGCCTGACCACCGCCCGGGTGCTCCGGGCGCGCGGCCATTCGGTGTACGTGCTCGAGGCGCGCGACCGCGTGGGCGGGCGAACCTGGACGAAGAAGGTGCGCGGCGTGCCCGTGGACTTCGGCGGCCAGTGGATCGGACCGGGGCAGACCCGCCTCGCCGCGCTCGCGAAGGCCGTGGGAGTCCCCACCTTCAAGACCTACAACACCGGGCTGAACGTGTACCAGCGCCTGGGCACGCTCAAGACCTACTCGGGCGCCATCCCCCCGGCCTCGCCGGCGGCCATCGGCGACATCGCCACCGCGCTGGCGAAGCTCGACCAGATGGCGGGCGAGGTACCGCTGGCCACGCCCTGGACCGCGCCGAAGGCGCGCGAATGGGACGGGCAGACGCTGGAGAGCTGGAAGCTCGCCAACATGACCACCGACGAGGGGCGGCTGCTGCTCGATCTGGGGATCGAGGCGGTGTTCGCCGGCGAGCCTCGCGACGTGTCGCTGCTCCACGTCCTCTTCTACATCCACTCCGCGGGCAGCTTCGAGAACCTGATCAACACCGAGGGGGGCGCGCAGGAGAGCCGCTTCGTGGGCGGCTCCCAGACCGTGTCCAAGCGGGTCGCGGCCAAGCTCGGCCACCGGGTGCTGCTGGACACGCCGGTGCGGCGCATCGTCCAGGGGCGGCGGGGCGTGACCGTGGAGTCGGACCGCGCGGTGGTGCACGCGCGCTACTGCGTGGTCACCGCGCCGCCGGCGCTGGCGGCGCGCATCCAGTACGACCCCATCCTTCCCGCGGCGCGCGACCAGCTCACCCAGCGGATGCCGATGGGCTCGGTGCTCAAGGTCCATGCCCTCTACGACCGCCCGTTCTGGCGCGACGACGGGCGCACCGGGCAGGCCACCAGCGACACCGGCCCGGTGAAGGTCACCTACGACAACTCGCCCCCGAAGGGGGACACCGGGGTGCTGATCGGCTTCATCGAGGGCGAGGAGGCCCGGAAGTGGGGCCCGCGCCCGCTCGCCCAGCGGCGCGCCGCGGTGATCGCCCAGTTCGCCAAGTGGTTCGGGCCCGCCGCCGGACATCCGCGCGCCTACGTGGAGCAGAACTGGATGGAGGAGGAGTGGAGCCGCGGGTGCTACGGCGCCTGGGCGCCGCCGGGCGTGCTGCTGGACTACGGCGCCGCGCTGCGCAAGCCGGTGGGGCGCATCCACTGGGCGGGCACCGAGACCGCCACCGAGTGGTGCGGCTACATGGACGGCGCGGTGCGCTCGGGTGAGCGGGTGGCCGCCGAGGTGGGCCGGCTGCTCTAGCGGAAGCACCCGGCTCGGCCGGGTGCGCACCGACCCGATCTAGGCCACGAGGGCGCGCCCGGCCGCGCGCAGGTCGGCCGGCGTCCCGGCCTCGGTCACCGAGGCGAGGTCCAGGATGCGCGCGTCGAACTCGTCGAGCTCGGTTCGCCCGACGATGGCGTGGCAGGCCACGCCTCCCTGGCGGGCCCGCGTGGCCACCTCGCCCACGATCTTTCCCTGGAGGCTCTGGGAGTCGAGGCTCCCCTCGCCCGTCACCACGAAGGCGGCGGCGCGCATCAGCTCGTCGAAGCCCAGGGCGTCGAGCACGAACGGCGCGCCGGGCACGAGCCGCGCGCCCATGGCCGCCCAGAGGCCGCCCGAGAGGCCGCCGGCGGCGCCCGTCATCGCCACCCCCGTGGGATCGCGGGGCCAGGTGCCCGCAAGCTTCGCCAGCCGGCGCTCCAGGCGGCCCACCATCGCGGCGTCGGCCCCCTTCTGCGGCGCGAACACGCGCGGCGCCATCTCGAACGGGGTGCGCACGTCGCACACCACCTCCAGCTCTGGCGCCACGCCCGCCTCCCGCAGGGCGGCCACCGCACCGGCTCCGCCGTCGGTGGTGGCCGAACCGCCCACGGCCACCACCACCCGCTCCGCGCCCGCCGCCACGGCGGCGGCGATCAGCTCGCCGGTGCCGCGGGTGTCCGCCCGCCAGGCGTCCCGCTCCTCCTCGGGCACGAGTCTCAGCCCGGAGGCCTGAGCCATCTCCACCACCGCCGTCCGGCCGTCCGGCAAGAGGCCGAAGTCGGCCTCGACCGGGCGCCCCAGCGGATCGGCCACGGTGACCGTGCGCCGCTCGCCCCCGAGCGCGCCGAGCAGCACGTCCATCGTGCCCTCGCCTCCGTCGGCCACGGGCAGCTCCACCGCGTCGCGGCCCTCGTCGCGCAGGCCGTCGGCCACCGCGCGCGCCACCTCGCTCGCGCTGAGGGTGCCCTTGAAGCTGTCCGGGGCCACCAGCGCGGGCGCGTTCATGACGTCACAGCTGCGCGCGGAACGCCCGCTCGGCCTCGTCCCCGCGAACGGCGAAGAGGATCCGCTCGAGCCCGCCCTCGTGCTCGCCGGGCCGCGCCGACCATGATCCGGGCGGCGTCCTCCAGCGGGAAGCCGCCCACGCCGGTGCCGAAGGCCACCAGGGCCAGCGAGCGGGCGCCGAGGCGCTCGGCCGCGTCGAGGGTCGAACGGGTGGCCCGCTCGATGATCGCGGCCGACGTGGGCCCGCCCAGCTCCATCGTGGCGGCGTGTATCACCCAGCGTGCGGGCATCTCGCCGGCGGTGGTCTCCACCGCCTCGCCCAGGCCGATGGGCGCCCGCTCCCGCGACTCGCGCTGGAGGTCGGGCCCGCCCGCGCGGGCAATCGCGCCGGCCACCCCGCCCCCGTGGGCCAGCTCGGTGTTGGCGGCATTGGCGATCGCGTCCACCTCCAGGGTGGTCACGTCCGCCTGCGCCACCTCCAGTTCCGCCACGGCCATATCCTGCCCGATGTCGATCCGGGCCACTCCCGTTCGTCATTAGGGTGAGCGGGGCGATAGGCGCCGCGCACGAACACAGGAGGTTCGACCCATGAAGTACCTGCTCGCGCTCTTCGGTGACGAGTCCCGCTACGCGGAGGCCACACCGGAGCAGATGAAGGACTCGATGGCGGCATGGGACGGCTTCACCAAGGCCACGATCGACGCCGGAGTGCACCTGGGCGGCGAGGGGCTGCAGCCGAGCGCCACCGCCACCAAGGTGAAGATCGACGAGGGCGGCACGCCGGTGGTGAGTGACGGTCCGTTCGCGGAGACCAAGGAGCAGCTCGCCGGCTACTACCTGCTCGACTGCGCCGACCTCGACGACGTGCTCTCCTGGGCCAAGCGGATTCCCATGCCCGGCGGCACCGTGGAGATCCGGCCGGTGATGGACTACGAGAGCCGGGGCTCCGAGGCGCACAGCAACGAGGCCGGGGCCGCGCGGTAGGACCGCCGGCCCAAGAAGTCGACCGCCTGTTCCGGCGCGAGTCGGGGCGGGCGGTCGCCACCCTCATCCGCGTGCTCGGCGACTTCGACCTCGCCGAGGAGGCCGTGCAGGACGCCTTCGTGGTGGCGCTCGAGCGGTGGCCGCGTGACGGCGTGCCCCGCAACCCCGCGGGGTGGATCGTGGCCACGGCCCGCAACGGGGCCATCGACCGCCTGCGGCGCTCGCGCCGCTACGAGCAGAAGCTCGCCGAGCTGGCCGCGCTGGGACGCGGGGAGGGGGCCGAGGGGGAGGAAGAGGACATGAGCTCCATCCCGGATGACCGCCTGAGGCTGTTCTTCACCTGCTGTCATCCGGCGCTCTCGCCCGAGGCCCAGGTGGCGCTGACCCTGCGAACGCTGGGCGGCCTGTCCACCCCGGAGGTGGCGGGCGCCTTCCTGGTGGGCGAGACCACCATGGCCCAGCGCCTCGTGAGGGCCAAGCGCAAGATCCGGGACGCCGGGATCCCCTACGCCGTGCCCGCCGATTCCGACCTGCCGGAGCGCCTGCTCCCGCTGCTGGCCGTGCTCTACCTGATCTTCAACGAGGGCTACCTGGCCACCAGCGGCGACACCGTGGTCCGTCGCGAGCTCTGCGACGAGGCCATACGGCTGACCCGCGTGCTGGGCCTGCTGATGCCCGATGAGCGCGAGGTGACCGGGCCTGCTGGCGCTGATGGTGCTCCACCACTCTCGCCGCGACGCCCGCACGGACGCCGGTGGCGAGCTGGTGCTGCTGGAGGACCAGGACCGCGGCCTCTGGCACCACGACGAGATCGCCGAGGGCACGGCGCTGGCCGCCCGCGCGGGGGCGGCGGGCCCGTACTCGCTCCAGGCGCAGATCGCGGCGGAGAACTGCGCCGCCGAGACCGACTGGACGCGCGTGGCCGCGCTCTACGAGCTGCTGGCGGCCGCGCGGCCGGGGCCGGTGGTGGAGCTCAACCGCGCCGTGGCCGTGGCGATGGCCGAGGGCCCGGCCCGCGGGCTCGAGCTGCTCGACGACCTGGAGGTGAGGGGCGAGCTGAAGAACTACCACCTGCTGCACGCGGCCCGGGCGGACCTCCTCCGCCGCCTGGGACGGGTCGAGGAGGCGGCCGCCGCGTACCGCCGGGCCCGGGACCTCGCGGCCAACCCCGTGGAGCGGGCCTTCCTCGAGCGCCGCCTGGCCGAGCTGGCTAGCGCCTGACGGCCACCCGCCGGCGCACGAGCTTCGAGCGGTTGCCGGCGGCGTCGCGGGCGCGGAGTCCCAGTCGCACCGTGGGGTGCCCGCCGCGCCGCAGGGCGGTGCCGCAGCGCGCGGCGGGCGCGGCGGGTGAGCTTCACCCTGACCCGCACCCGGCGGTCCGGCCCGGGCCGCGCGGCGCACCTTGGCAGCGCATATGCCCGGCGGCCCGCCACGCACCCTCGCCGACGCGGCCACGGTGCAGCGCTCGCCGCAGCGCGCGTAGCCCACCACGCCGCCCAGCCGCAGCACCCGCTGGCGGGCGGGGATCCCCGTGCGCAGCACGGGCGGCCTGATGTCCCGAGGCGGCGGGAGCGCGCCGCCCCCGGCCATCAGGTCGGGATCGATGCGCAGCAGCTTGCCCAGCAGCGTGCTCGAGGTTCTGGGCGTTGTCGTGGATGTCGTTCCCGCCGCCGCCGTCGCCGGTGCCCGCGTAGAGGTAGCCGTCGGGGCCGAACTGGAGCTGGCCGCCGTTGTGGTTCGACTGCGAGGAGTGCTCGATGCCCAGCACCGCGCGCCGGGTGGTCCGGTCCGCCCGGTCGGGGTCGGCCGAGCGCCGGTATTCCTCGATCCGGATGTCCCCGCCCGTGTCGGTGAAGTACACGTAGAAGCGCCCGGAGGTGGCGTAGTCGGGCGGGAAGGCCACCGAGAGAAGGCCGCGCTCGCCGCCGTCCAGCACCAGGTCCGAGATGTCCAGGAACGGCGTGGGGAGAGCCACCCCGTTCTTCACCAGTCGCACCCGGCCGGCCTGCTCCACCACGAACAGCCGGGAGGCGTCCCCCGGGGGAGAGGTCACGTAGGTGGGGAGGACGTAGGTCCCGGCCACCTTGCGAGGTGCGCAGGGTCCCCGGCGCGGTGCCGGCCACCAGCCGGTGCACCGCCCCCGCGTCCTGGTCGGTCACGTAGAGGTGGCCGGCGGAGTCCTGCCCGAAGGATCCGAGCTGGCCGGTGGGCAGGGTGAGGCCCGTGGTGCGGTCGTCCGGCGCGGCGAAGTTGCGCGCCAGCGAGCGCACCTCGCCGTCGTAGTAGTCGGCGTAGAGGTAGCGGCCCACCAGCCCGGCGAGCGAGGGATCGCGCACCACGTAGCCGCCGATCACCGCGCTGCCCACCGTCGGATAGTCGAAGAGCGGTCCCACCACCGGGCCGCCGGCGGGCAGCGCGGCCCGCCCGGCCCCGCCGTCTTGCCCTCGCGGCAGGGCCACCCGAAGTTGGCGCCCCGGCGCCGCCCGCAGCGTGACCCAGTCCACCTCCTCCCGGGTGCCCTGGCCCACGTCGCCGAGCAGCAGGTCGCCGTTCGCGCGGTCGAACGAGAAGCGGTACGGGTTGCGAAGCCCGTACGAGTAGATCTCGGGAGCCACGCCCGCGCGGCCCACGAAGGGATTGTCCGGAGGAACCAGATAGCTCGTGCCGGCCTGCGCGCGCGCCGCGGCGGGCAGAGCGAGCACCAGCAGCAGGGCCAGCGCGGCGGCGGTCCTCACGGCCGGTCTAGCCCCGAAGCTGCGCGAGGTCGCAGTCGGCCGGGTCCTTGTCCTTGCGCCAGCGGACGAACTTCGCGCCGTGACGGATCCGCCGCCCGGTGATGTGGTCGAAGGCGATCTCGCACACGAGCTCGGGGCGCAGCCCCTCCCAGACGAGCTCCTCGTCGGACTTCCACCGGCTGGGCTCGCCCGCGCCGCGCTCGTGGGTGCGGTAGGGCTCGAGCAGTTCCACCAGCTCGCGCTTCTCGGCGGCCTTGAAGCCGGAGGTGTGGCCCACCACGTGCAGGTCGCCGGCCTCGTCGTACAGGCCGAGGATGAGCGAGCCCACCGTGCCCGGCTCCTTGCCGAAGCGGAAGGCGGCCACCACCACATCGGCGGTGCGCACCCGCTTGATCTTCGCCATCCCCTTGCGCTCGCCGGGCAGGTAGGGGGCGCCACCCTCCTTGGCCACCACACCCTCGGAGTTGCCCTCGAGCCAGCCGCCCGCCCCCGCGATGTCGGCGGCCACCGGGGTGAGCTGCACCTCGCCGTCCACCAGCGCGGCCAGGCGCTCACGACGCTCGTCGTAGGGCAGCTCCAGCAGGGTCTCGTCGCCCTCGGCCAGGAGGTCGAAGGCCACCAGCGCGGCCGGGTACTCGCGGGCCAGCATCTCGACGCGCGAGGCGGCCGGGTGGATGCGCTGGGAGAGCAGGTCGAACTCCTGGATGTCGTCCACCACCACCACCATCTCGCCGTCGAGCACCACGCGCTGCGCGCTGAGCGTCTTCACCTGCTCCACCACCTCCGGGAAGTAGCGGTTCATCGGGCGCCCGTTTCGGCTCTGGAGGTGCACGTCGTCGCCGTCGCGGAACACGATCGTGCGGAATCCGTCCCACTTGGGCTCGTAGCGCCACTGATCGCCCTCGGGCAACTCGGCCCGCGAGCGCGCGAGCTGTGGCTTGACCGGCGGCGAGAGCGGCAGGGCCATCGCGGGAACGGTACTGGCATGGTTTGCGGGCATGGCGCCCGGGACGGGAGAGCGGCTTTCGCTGGACGAGGCGCGGACGCTGTTCGCGCCCGAGACCACCTACCTCAACACCGCCAGCTTCGGCCTCCCCCCACGGCCCGCGTGGGAGGCGCTTCAGGCGGCGCTCGGCGACTGGCGCGGCGGGCGCACGAGCTGGGAGCACTGGGGCGAGCCCACGGAGGCCGCCCGGGCCGCCTTTGCCGCACTGGTCGGGGTGCCGCTGGAGTGGGTCGCCGTGGGCGCGAACGTGTCCTCGCTCGTCGGGCTGGTGGCCGCGTCGCTGCCGGACGGCGCCCGGGTGCTCTCGCCGGAGCCCGAGTTCACCTCGGTGACCTGGCCGTTCCTCGCGCAGGGCCGGGGGATCGAGGTGGAGTTCGTGCCCGTGCCCCGGCTGGCCGAGGCGGTGGACGCGCGGACCGACGTGGTGGCGTTCAGCGCCGCGCAGTCCGCCACCGGCGAGGTGGCAGACCTGGAGGCCGTGGCGGCCGCGGCGGAGCACCACGGGGCGATGACCGTCCTCGACGCAAGCCAGGCCTGCGGCTGGCTGCCGCTGGACGGCACACGCTTCGACGTGGTGGCCTGCACCGCCTACAAGTGGCTGCTCTCGCCGCGCGGGACCGCGTTCCTCACGGTCGCTCCGGAGCGGCTCGGCCAGATCGTGCCGCACGCCGCGGGGTGGTACGCGGCCGACGATGTGCACGGCTCCTACTACGGCACCGACATGCGGCTGGCCGACGGCGCCCGGCGCTTCGACGTGAGCCCGGCCTGGTTCAGCTGGGTGGGCACCGCTCCGGCTCTCGACGTGATCCTGCGGGTCGGAGTGGAGGCCATCCACGACCACGACGTGCGGCTGGCGAACCTGTTCCGCCAGGGCCTCGGCATGGAGCCGAGCGACTCGGCCATCGTGTCGGCCGAGGTGCCGGGCGCGGAGGAGCGGCTCACCGGCTCCGGGGTCATGGCCGCGGCCCGGGCAGGCTCCCTGCGCACGGCGTGGCATCTCTACAACACCGAGGACGACGTGGAGCGGATCCTGGCGCTACTGCGCTGACCGGGCGGCGACGCGCCGGTTAGGATGGATGCGCATGTCCCAGGAGCAGGTCACAGTCGCGGAGGAGGAGTACCTCCAGATCATCTATTGGCTCCAGGAGGCCGGCCTGCCGATCACGGGCGCGAACATCGCGCGCGCCATGCAGGTCTCGGCTCCCACGGTCCACGAGATGATCGGCCGGCTGGAGAGCGACGGCTACGTGACCCGCGATCCCGACAAGTCGCTGGTGTTCACCGAGACGGGCGAGGCCCACGCCGCCCAGATCGTGCGCCGCCACCGGCTGATCGAGCGCTTCCTCACCGACGTCTTCGACATCCCGTGGGACCAGGTGCACGAGGAGGCGGAGCGGCTCGAGCACTGGATGTCGCCCGTGGTCGAGGAGCGCATGCTCAAGGCCATCGGCGACGCCAAGACCTGTCCGCACGGGCATCCGATCTTCGAGGGCGCGCGCGAGCTCGGCGTGCCCCTGGCCGACGTGGAGGAGGGCGCCACCGTCACCGTCCTGCGCTTCGAGAACGAGGCCGAGGACCTGCTGCACTACCTGATGGACAGCGGGCTGCGGCCGGGTCTCGAGGGCACGCTCTCGTACAAGGGGGACGAGGTGGTGATCGACGCCGGCGGCGAGCAGATGTCGGTCACGCGCAGCGTGGCCGAGACGGTCTCGGTCACCGCGGATCCCTCGCCTCCGCCGCGCACCGCCCTTCCCGGACCAGCTGGTGCTGGGCCGGGACCGCTACGGCCGCTAAATCCGGTCCGGTGCTCGCTAAGCGAGGGCGCCGCGGCGGCGTGCGCGCAGGTCGTAGTAGAGCAGCGTGGAGAACAGCGCCACGAACGGCGCGGTGATCGTCTCGGTGGCCACCGTGCCCACCAGGGACCACACCGCGCGGTCGGCGCTCGAGGCGATGGCCTCGAAGGGAGTGACCAGGATCACGCCGGGAATCACGGCCGCCAGGTTCGCGGCCACCAGCAGGCCGAAGGTGCGCCACCAGTGGCCGCGCACCAGCTCGCCCGAGCGTTTCAGCGCCCGCGTGCCGCGGGCTCCGTCGACCATCACGGCCTGCGGCACGAAGTACCAGCGCACCGCCAGGAAGACGCCCGGCACCATGAGCAGCACGAGCCCGATGCTGATGCCGATGCCCGCGAGCACCACGGCGAGGAAGATCGGAGCGAAGGCGTCGAGTCCGGACTGGAGCGCCTCACGCGCACGCGGAGGGGTGCCGGCGGCGCTGGCGTGGATCGCGTGGATGCAGATTGCGCTGATGAGGGGGGCCACCACGAGGAAGCTCACCGCCGTGGGCAGGGCCGTCTCCGCGAGGCTCGGCGAGGAGTCGTAGGGGCCGGTCAGCTCCTCCAGCCCGATGCCGTCCACGACCAGGTGCACGGGCACGACGATCGCCGCGGAGAGGGCGAGGAAGGTGCCGAGATGACGCCGGTAGACCCCGAGCGCGTCGGCGAAGAGGGCGGAGATGTCGCGAGGGCGAGCGAGCTCGAAGCCGCTCACGCCCGCTGGCCGAGCGACTCTTCCGCGGGGAGGCCGGCGCGCGCGGCGGCGAGGCGCGAGATGGCTTCCCTGATCTGCTCCGGGGGAACGCCCGAATAGGCGAGGCGGAACGAGCTCTCGCCGCCCTCGAGCAGGAAGTCCGTGCCCTTGACGAACACGACGCCGCGTTCCTTCGCCGCCGCCTCGATGGCCGCCACGTCGGTGCCGTCGGGTAGGTCCACCCAGAGGAAGTAGCCCCCCTCGGGGGTCACGAAGCGCGCGTCGGGGAAGTGCTCGCCGAGGGCGGACGCGGTGGCGTCGCGGCGCTCGCGGAGCGCGTCCTTCACCGTGGCGATCGAGCGGTCGATCGCGCCCGAGGTGCAGAACTCGGCCACGATCGCCTGGGACACCATGCTCGGGGAGATGTACGTGCCGGTGGCAGTGCCCCGGATTGCGCCGATGGTCTTGGCCGAGCCCACCAGGTAGCCCACGCGGATGCCGGGGCACACCGTCTTGGAGAACGACGACGCGTACACGACCGTGTCGTTCTCGTCGAGCGACAGCATCGTGGGATGGGACTCGCCCTCGAAGCGCAGCTCCACGTAGGGGTCGTCCTCGAAGATCGTGAACCCGTGCTTGGCGGCCAGCTCGAGCAGGTGCCGGCGCTTTTCCAGCGAGAGCGTGCAGCCGGCCGGGTTCTGGAAGTTGGGGATGATGTGCGCGAGGCGCGGCCGCGCCCCGGAGTCCAGCGCCGCCTCGAGCGCGCCGACGTCGATGCCGTCGGCCTCGAGCGGGATGGCCAGGATCTCCGCACCGAGCTTCTGGAGCGAGAGCAGCGTGCGGTCGTAGGTCGGGGCCTCCACCACCACGAGGTCGCCCGGCTGCACGAGCTCCTGGAAGAGGAAGGCGTCGGCCTGCATCGAGCCGTTGGTGGCGATCACCTGTTCCGGCTTCACGCCGTGCTTCTCCGCCAGCCAGGCGATCAGGCGCGGGTACCCGGCCGAGGTGCCGTAGGAGAAGGCGCCGCCGGGATCGGCCTCGAAGGCCCGGTCCGCGCTCTTGCGCAGATCGTCCACGGCGATGATGTCGAGGGAGGGCGCGCCTCGGGACAGGGAGATGTTCTTCAGCTCAGACACTCCCGGCCACGATATCGCCGAAGGGCATGGTCCGGTGCTCGCCCGGCCGGCGCCCGGGCTGCGCTCCTCCCTGGTGCCGCGGTTGATCAGACGGCGCGCGCCCAGAGGATCACGTTGTCGCGGTAGCCGGTGTCCTCGGAGAACGGGCCGCCGCAGGTGATCAGCACCAGGGTGGGACGGGCCGCGTCGCCGTAGACCGCCGACGGCGCGAAGTGCTTCTTGTCCACCTGGCGCCTGCGCACCACCGCGAAGCGGTGCACGGCTCCGCGCCGGTCGCGGACGGCGATGGGGCTGCCGCGCTGGAGCTTCAGCAGGTTGAAGAAGAGCGCCGGTCCCTCCTTCGTGTCCACGTGGCTCACGATCACCGAGCGCCCGAGCTCTCCCGGGCGCGGCCCGGCGTCGAACCAGCCGGCCCGGCCCGCGGGCGGTATCTGGAGGGCGCCGTCCTTGGCCTCCATGCGGTCCACGGGGCCGGAGGCGTTGGCGGACGGGATGGAGATGCTGGCCGGCTCGGCCGGGCGTCGGCCCGGCGGCGTGGAGCCATGGACTCCGGGCGGGATCGAGCTTCAGATCGTGCCGCGCCCGGCGCGGGTCGAGCGAAAGGGCGGCCAGCAGCGACTCGACGGTGGGGGCTTTGACCGCCGGCGATTCCTTCGCCGGAGCGAGCTCGATGGCCCGGTCGGAGTGAGAGAGCCACGCCGCCGCACCCCCGGCGACGGCCGCGGGCAGGATGATCGCGAGCAGCAGGCCTACGACAGGCCGGATGGGTCTAGTGCCGCCCACCGCGGCGGGCCACGACCAGTCCGGTCACCACCAGCGCGGCGCCCGAGACCACCAGGAAGTTCACCCTGCCGGCCACGTCGTGAGCGGTCGAGTGGCTGGACGGACGCTTGGCGGGGGCGCTGCTCCAGGTGCTCACGCCCGGGCGCGCGGCCGATCCGTTCGAGGCCGCCGGTGAGGCGGGCTCCGCATCGGGCACGGCGTGGAGATGGGGCGCGGCCTGGGGCTCGGGCACCACCTCGGCGATCGGCTCCGGCTCCACCTCCGCCGCGGGCTCAGGCGTCGCCTCCCAGAAGGGGGTCACGTGGGCGATCGGCTCCGGGGCCACCTCGGGCTCCGGCTCGGGCGACGACGTCGGCGATCGGCTCGGGGGCCACCTCGGCGGCGGGCTCGGTGGCCGCGGGCGGGCCACATCTCGGGCTCAGGGGACACGAGCTCGGGCTCGGGGAATCCCAGAGCGGGACGGAGCGGCTGCGTCGGCCGCTCGCCGCGCTCCCAGAAGGGCGCGGGCCGCGGCGTGGCCGGCTCCGTGACGCCCAGGCGGGGCGTGGGCCCCGACGACTGGATCTGCTCGGGCTGGAAGGGCGACACGGGCTCGGGCTCGGCGTGCCACCGGCTCCTCGGTGGCCTCGGGCTCGGCCGTGATGGCCTCGAACTCGGTCGTGTCGGGCTCCACGCTCGCGGCCGGGGGGGCCTCAGGGGCCTCCGGCTCGTGGGTCTCCACCGCGGGCACCTCGACCACCGGGGGAACCTCGACCTCCGCGGCGCCCTCGGACAGCTCGAACTGAGGCGTCGTCACGGAAGCCTCCACCTTGGGCTCGGTCTCTTCAGGCGCCGGGCGGCTGAAGCGCGGCGTGCGCGGCTTGGCCTCGTCGTCCGGAATGATGAAGCGGGGCAGCTTCTTCGGCGTCTCGCCGGGCTCCGCATCGGGCCGGATGAAGCGCGGGGTGGAGGGAATGCTGGACTGGTCCTCGCTCATTCCCGCGAGGACGGGCGTGGGCTCGTGCCCGGGGGCGGGGGAGCTCAGCCAGCGCTCGCCGGGCGGAGGCGTCCACAGCGCGGGGCGTCCGGGCGCGCCGTTGGCGCCCTCGGCGCCGTTGGCCACGGCGGCCGACGGCCACCTCGGCCGGCTTGTTCTCGGTGACGGCCTCGTCCTTCTTCTCGGCCTTGGGAGCGACCGGCGGTCCAGCCGCCACGAACGACTTGGGAGCCTCCTCGGGCTTCGGTGCCTCGTCGTCCTTGTGTGTCGCCTTCACCTTGGGTGCCTCCTTGACCTTGGGTGCCGCTTTGACCTTGGGTGCCGCCTTGACCTTCGGCTTCTCTTCCGGAGTCGCCGGGGATACCACCATCGCGCCGCGGGTCCGCACGCGCCGGCTCAGGAAATAGGACGCGCCGCCGATGGTGCCGCCGAGCAGAGATGACCCGAGGATCAGCAGCCAGCTGCCGTCGGGCGATGCGCCGCCGAGACCGGTGGCGGGAGCCGTGGTGGGGCCGGCGCTGCCGTCGTTGGTGAGCACCACCTCCGCGGGCATCCCGGCGCTCCCCACCACGAAGGCGGAGGAGGCGGTGCCGGTCACGGCGCGGACGTTTGCCTTCACGAGGGCCCCGCCCTTCCCGCCGGGGCGGGTCACGGCCACGGTGTGCTGGCCGGGGGGCACGGGCAGATAGCCGGTGGCGTCACCGAGGCCGACCCCGGTGACCACGACCTTGCCGTCGAGGCGGATATCGGCCTCGCCCACCTCGGCCGCGGCGTGAATGGCGCGAAGCGTGGCCTTGCCGGACTTCACCCCGTCGTCCTTGTAGACGAGGAGGTCCACGCCGTCCTTGCCGCCGATGGCGACGACGGTGTACTTGCCCGGGCCCAGCTTCACCTTCTCGGTGGCCACGGGCTTCTGCTGCCCGTTGAGCACGAGGGCGAGCCGCGTGGCTCCGGGGTGATAGATCTTGTAGCCGCTGGGCTTGGCGAACTCGGACGGGAGCTGCGGACGACCCTGCTCCACCACGAGGGAGGCCGGGCCTGCGCCCGCCACCGCGTGTAGGAACCTGACCTGAGTTTGGTTCGGACTGCGCCTCAGAAAGCCCAGTCGGAAGTACGATCGTTCCCAGAGCGGCCGCACCGATGGTTGCGCCCTTAGCTGCTCGTCCCCGCTTCATCTAGCCATGCTAACCCGGGATCAAGAAATCGGGAGATCACTTCGGAACGCAGATCCGGAGCAGAGGGCGCTGCTCGACCTCTCGATGCGCCGCCGGGTCAAGGACGACGTGATCGCGGCTGTGCTGCGTTTGCAGCCAGAAGACGTGGCTCCACGCCGTGAGGCGGCTCTGGACAGGCTCGCGTGGGACCTCGGGATCCACGACGAGGACAAGCGCGCCAAGTTGCCCGATGAGCTGCGATCGCTGCCCGACAACCAGTGGCCGTCTGAATTCGACGCGCCGCCCAAGCCCTCCCAAGACCCCCCGAAGGTCGAGGCTCCGGCCCCTGCGGACGAGCCGGAGCCGCCGGCCGCCCCGCCGCCGCCCACCCCTGCGTACGAGCCGCCCGCCCGCCCTCCGGAGGCCTCACCCCCTGCGTACGTGCCTCTCGCGGCCGCTGCGGACACGCCTCCGCCCGAGCCCAAGCCCGAGAAGCGCCGCCGGCGCAGGGGGGCCCTGTGGTTCCTCGTGCTGGCGGGCGCCCTGATCGGCGCGGTGCTGGCGATCGTGCTGATCAACGCCTCCGACGACGACAAGCAGAGCCAGCCCTCGTCGGCGGCGGCCGCCGCCGGCGGCGCCCGCCCCCAAGCCGGTGGCCATGGAGGCCCTGGTGGAGGGCTTCCCGGGACACGGTACCGCGGAGATAGTGGGCACGGGCGACGATCGCCGGCTGAAGGTCTCGCTCCGGGACCTGCCTCCCCGCGAGGAGGCGTACGCGCGTGTGGCTCTACAACTCGATCGGGGACGCCCGCCTGATCGACAGCGCCGTGGGGTCGACCCAGGACGTGGACGAGCCCCTGCCGGCCGACGCCGGCAGGTACCGGTTCGTGGACGTCTCGCGTGAGCCGATCGACGACAACCCGAACCACAGCGGCGCGAGCGTGCTGCGCGTGCCGCTCGCCGACCTGACCCGCTAGACGCGGGCGCCCAGGATCTCGATCGCGATCTCGGCCACCTGCGTGGGGTTCCGCCCCACGCGGACCCCCCTGGCCTCGAGCGCCTCGGCCTTCGCCTGCGCGGTGCCGGCGGAGCCGGACACGATCGCGCCCGCGTGGCCCATCGTCTTCCCGGGGGGAGCGGTGAAGCCCGCGATGTAGGCCACCACGGGCTTCGTCACGTGCTCGGCGATGTAGTCGGCGGCGCGCTCCTCGGCGTCGCCGCCGATCTCGCCGGAGAGCACGATCAGCTCGGTCTCGGGGTCGGCCTGGAAGAGCTCGATCACGTCGATGAAGCTGGAGCCGGGCACCGGATCGCCGCCGATGCCGACGATCGAGCTGTTGCCGAACCCGCTCTGGGCCAGCTCGTTCCCGATCTGGTAGGTGAGCGTGCCGGAGCGGGACACCACCCCGACGTTGCCCTCGCGGAAGAAGGACGCGGGGATGATGCCCACGTTGGCCTTGCCCGGGGAGAGGATCCCGGGGCAGTTCGGGCCCACCAGGCGCACGTTCGGGTTGCGGGCGAGGTGGTTGTACACGCGCAGCTCGTCGTGGGCGGGGATGCCCTCCGTGATGGTCACGATCAGCTCGATGCCGGCGTCCTCGGCCTCGAGGATGGAGTCGGCGGCGAAGCGCGGGGGCACGAACACCATCGCCGTGTTCGCCCCGGTCTCGGCCACCGCGTCGTGGAAGGTGTCGAACACGGGGATGCCCTCCACGTCCTGCCCGCCCTTGCCCGGCGTGACCCCCGACACCACCTGGGTGCCGTAGGAGCGGTTGTTCAGCGAGTGGAAGGTGCCCTCGCGCCCGGTGATGCCGGATACGCAGAGGCGGGTGTCGGCGTCGACCAGGACCGCCATCAGCCGGCCAGCTCCACGACGCGGTTGGCGGCTTCGAGCATCGTGGACTCCGTGTGCACGTTGGGCAGGTTCACCTCGGCCAGCAGCCTTCGGCCCTCCACGTCGTTGGTCCCGTCGAGCCGGACCACGAACGGCACGGTGGGCTCGATCTGGTCGAACGCCTCGATCAGGCCCTTGGCCACCTCGTCGCAGCGGGTGATGCCGCCGAAGATGTTGAACAGCACGGCGGTGACGTTGGGGTTGTTGAGGATGACCTCCACCGCGCTCGTGATCGCCTCGGCCTTGGAGCCGCCGCCCGCGTCCAGGAAGTTCGCCGGCCGCCCGCCCGCCTGGGCCACCACGTCGAGCGTGGACATCACGAGCCCCGCGCCGTTGCCGAGGATCCCGATGTTCCCGTCGAGGGACACGTAGGTGAGCCCGCGCTCCTTGGCCATCCGCTCCTGGGGGTCCTCGGCGGACACGTTGCGGAACTCCGCCGAGTCCGGGTGGCGGTAGAGGGCGTTGTCGTCGAGCGTGACCTTGGCGTCGAGCGCCACCACCTCGCGCGCCTTGGTGATCAGCAGCGGGTTCACCTCGAGCAGCATCGCGTCCTCGGCCACGAAGGTGTCGTAGAGCCGGGCGAGCATCGCCCCCACCGGCCGGATCACGTCGGCGGCGATGCCCGCCTCGAAGGCCAGGCGCCGGCCGTGGAAGTCCTGGAAGCCGAGCAGCGGGTCCACGTGGAGCTTGATCATCGCCGTGGGGTCCTCCTCGACGATCGCCTCCACGTCCATGCCGCCCATCCGGGAGAGCATCACCATCGGCTTCTTGGCGCCGCGGTCGAACACCACGGCGGCGTAGTACTCCTCGTCGATGTCAGAGGCCTTCTCCACGTACAGCTCGTGCACCGTCAGGCCCTTGATGTCCATGCCGAGGATCGCCCCGGCGTGCTCCTCCGTCTCGGCCCGGTCCTTGGCCAGCTTGATGCCGCCCGCCTTGCCCCGGCCGCCGATCTGGACCTGTGCCTTGACCACCACCGGGTAGCCCAGGTCGTCCGCCGCCTGGGCCGCCTCTGCGACAGTGGTGGCATGGCGCCCCTCGGGCACCGGCACCGCGTGCTTGGTGAAGAGCTGCTTGCCCTGGTATTCGAGTAGGTCCATGCGTAGGTAGGATGCTCCGCCGCGCCTCATGCGGCGGCGCAGGACCCTAGCGGAAGAAGCAATTGGCACTCCCCAAAGAAGTCAAGTTCGTCACGTTCGACTGTTACGGCACCCTCATCGACTGGGAGGCGGGCGTGTACGACGCCTTCCAGAAGGAGGCCGATCGTGACGGCTTCACCATCGATCGGGACGTGCTCATACCCCGTTTCATCGACGTCCAGCGCGAGATCCAGCGCGGTTCGTACGAGCTCTACGCCGAGGTGATGAGGCGCACGGCGGTGCGCGTGGCGGCGGAGCTCGGCTGGGAGCTCGAGCCCTCGCGCTCCAACTTCCTGCCCGGACAGCGTGCCGCGATGGGCGCCCTTCCGGGAGACCAACGCCCAGCTCGAGCGCTTCGCCAAGAAGTTCGAGACCGGCGTGCTCGCGAACATCGACGACAAGCTGCTCGGGAGCCACCCGCAGGCACTTCCGGGTGGACTTCGACCTCGTGGTCACCGCCCAGCAGGTGCGCAGCTACAAGCCGGACCCGGCTCACTTCAAGGAGTGCCAGCGCCGGATCGAGGGCCTGAAGAAGCACTGGGTCCACATCGCCTCCGGCTACCCCACCGACATCGAGCCCTGCATCAAGCTGAAGATCCCGGTGATCTGGGTGAACCGTCACGGAGAGGCGCTCGAGCCGGGGGCCAAGAAGCCCGACGCCGAGGTCAAGAGCTTCCGCGACGCCGGGAAGCTGCTGAAGGCCGCGTAGGCCGCGCGCCGTGCGGGCGGTCTCGGTCCATCCCGACGCGCTGGTGGTGACCAGCCGGATGTGGCAGACCACGGCCACCGTGGTGCGTGCCGGCGGCGAGGCGCTGCTGGTGGACTCGCCCTACTTCCCGGACGAGCTCGAGGCGCTCCCGGCCCTGCTGGCGCAGACGGGATTCGAGCCGAGCGGGCTGATCGCCACCCACGGCGACTTCGACCACCTCCTCGGGCGCCTCGCCTTCCCCGGCCTGGCCCTCGGGGTGGGGGACGCCACCGCGGACCGCCTACGCGACGGGACCCGGGGCCGCGCAGCGCGACCTCCGCGACAACGACGACGAGCACTACGTGGCCCGGCGCCTCGCCGCTGTCGCTCGGGCAGGTGCAGGACCTGCCCGTGCCCGGCCGCCTCGACCTGGGCGACGAGGAGATCGAGCTGCATCCCGCCGAGGGGCACACCGCCGACGGGCTGGCGCTGTTCGCCCGCTCGCTGGGCCTGCTCGTGGTGGGCGACTACCTCTCCGACGTGGAGATCCCGATGATCTCCGACGGAGGCTCGCTCGACGGCTACCGGGCCACCCTGGCCCGCCTCGCCCCGCTGGTGGAGGAGGCGCGAGACCGTGGTGCCCGGCCACGGCTCCCCGCACGACCGCGAGACGGCGCTACGGATCCTCGACGAGGACGTGGACTACCTGGACGCGCTGGAGCGAGGCGACGAGCGCCCCGCCCTCCCGGACGGCCGGGCGAGCAGGACGCAGCGGCGCATTCACGCGGACAACCTCAGGCGAGCTCGCGCTAGGCCGAGCTCGCTGATCTGCTGCTGGTAGATGCCGATCGACCGGCCGAGCCCCTCGCCGAGGACGGCGGGGACCACGCCCACGTTCTGGACGATGAGGGTGGCGCGAGCCGTCTGGCGCTCGAACTCCTCGTCCACCAGCAGCGCGCTCATCTGGTCCTGGCTCCCGCGCAGCAGCGAGAAGCCCTCGAGGTCTCCCCCGTGGGGAGTGAGCAGCACCACCTCGAACGACTCGATCTTGCCGCCCTCCTGGAGCCCGCCCCAGTACTGAATGGCCTCGTTGAAGACCGCGAGTCCCTTCTCCTCGCGGCCGGCGACGTTCGCGCCCCATCCGATGAAGATCCCTGCTTCTGCCATGCGAGTCCTCCTTCGGTACCCGCCGCGGGCCTGCGGCGATGGGCGAGCCTAGATCGCCGGGAACGGCGCGCGCAAGGGCCGCGGCGAACGGTTCCGCCTGGATTACCCGACCGCCCCGCCATAGACTCGCGTCCGTGCTCCGGAGAGCCTCCGCCGCCGTCTCGGCTCTCGTCGTGCTCGCCCTCGCCCCGGGCGCCGCGGCGCAGTCGCCACCGCAGACGATTCCCGCCGAGACCGGGCCGGGCCTGACCACGCCGTGCGGGGGCCGGGCGATCACGCCGGACAAGGTGGTCACCGGCGAGTTCGGCACCAACGTCAACAAGACGTACGTGATGCTCCCCTTCGACGTGCCGGCGGGCACCACCGCCGTTCGCATCAAGTACTGCTGGGACCGGCCGGAGACCGGCAGCAGCCGTCACACCCTCGACCTCGGGATCTACCAGCCCCGCGCCGGCAACCAGGGCATATGGGGCGAGCCGGAGTTCCGCGGCTGGGGCGGCTCGAGCCATCCCGACGTGACGCTGTCGAACGAGGGCTTCTCCACCGAGGCCCAGTACACGGCCAGCCCGCGGGTGGAGGTGCCGGGCAAGACCACGCGCGGCTTCATCCCCGGGCCGATCAAGCCGGGCCAGTGGGCCGCCGAGCTGGGCGTGGCCGCGGTGATCCCGCAGTCCGAGGGCGACGCCGACGGCAAGGTCGCCTGGCGCGTGGAGATCGAACTGGCGGAGGACCCGGCCTTCGCCGACGAGCCCTACCAGCCCGCCCCCTACAACACCAAGCCGGCCCGGGCGCGCGCGGGCTGGTTCGCGGGCGACTTCCACGTGCACGGCGAGCATTCCGCCTACGGCAACGCCCCGATGTCCGAGGTCTTCGGCTACGCCTTCAAGCCGATCGCGGACGGCGGTGCCGGGCTCGACTTCCTCACGCTGTCCGACTACGTCTCCGGCTACCCGGCGTGGAACGAGATCGGCCGCTACCAGGCGCAGTACCGGCGCAACCTGGTGGTGCGAAGCGACGAGGTGATCACCTACCGCGGGCACACCAACAACCACGGCAGCGCCGACTTCGTGGACTACCGCACCGTGCCCATCTACGAGCGCCTCTCCAACGGCTCGCTCACGCTCCAGAGCCCGGGGCGCCTGCCCAGCGACATCTTCAAGGAGGTCCACCGCTACGGCGGCTGGACCCAGATCAACCACCCCACGATCTTCCCGCCGGTGAACCCCGCCGCGGCCGCCTTCTGCCGGGGCTGCTTCTGGGAGTACACCGACGCCGAGACGGACTACTCCCAGGTGGACTCGATCGAGATCGCCACCGGGGTGTCGGAGCTCGGCACCGGCCCCAACCCGTTCACCGTCACCGCCATCGCGGCGTACGAGCGGCTGCTCGGGCTCGGGTACCGGATCGCCGCGGTGGGATCGAGCGACTCGCACCTGGCCGGGCGCGCCCCCGGCGTGCTCGACGCCCCCGTGGGCGAGGCCACCACCGTCGTCTACGCGCCCGAGCTGTCCGAGGACGGCATCCGCTGCGGCGTGCAGGCCGACCACACCTACGTGAAGGTCACGGGCAACGCCGGCCCCGACCTGCGCTTCCACGCCCGTCCCTGGGGCCACAACTCCCAGCGGGCCAACATCGGTGACCTGCTGCGCGCCCCGGGCGCAAACTTCCGCGTCCGCGTGCTGAACGGAGCGGGCCGCGACCTGCAGGTGGTGAAGGACGGCACGACGGCGGCCACCGTCCCGATCACGAGCGCCGACTTCCGCTACCGCTTCGAAGGCACCGGGACCGGCCGCTGGCGCCTGCAGATCATGCGCGGCAACTTCATCGACACCGTGTCGAGCCCGATCTGGCTGAAGCCGGGCACGACCGGCCTGGAGCGCACGCGCTGCCGCGGAGTGCCCGGCAAGGACTGGTAGGCCCTAGCGCGGCCCGAGCGAGGAGCGCAGCCCGATCGCTGATCGGGCGAGCACCGCAGCTATGTATTTCTTCGGACGTGCCAGTCCACCGTCATGCGCGCGACGGTGGTGCCTGACTCGTCGGTGAGCTCCACCTCGACCGGGAACTCCACGCGGGAGTCGGCGTCCAGGCGGGCCAGCAGCTCCGCCTTGTCGCCGCCCAGCGTGGCGGTGGCCGTGATCGGGCCCTTGGCGAGCTTCAGGTAGTCGATCCGGCCTGACTTCGCCAACGGCGTGATCGAGCCCATGTGCTCGGCGAACGCTCCGATGAACGCCCCACCGGACGCGGCCTCGCCGGCGGAGAAGAGCCCGCCCGCGTGCTGCGAGCCCACGTGGTTCAGGAGCTCGGCCCCCTCCGGGAGGAGCACCACGCCGCGGCCGTCGGCCACCTCGAGCACCTGGAGGCCCAGGTGGCGGTTGAACGGGATCGCCTGCTCCAGGCCGGAGCGCATCGGTTCGTAGTCCATGGCGGGACCCGAGTACTTGACCGTGGCGCCGACGGGCGGACTCGGCCGGCACCCCGCGGCCGCGGCTCCAGTCCGGCACGGGCTCCGGGTAGCGCGCCGGGCCGGCCCGGCCTCCGGGTCGCGCACCCGCAGCACGAGCAGCGCGGAGAGCAGCATCCCGCCGAACAGCACGAACCCGAGCGCGCCGAACCCCAGCAGCTCCAGCACCACGCCGCCCACGCCGGCGCCCACCATGTACCCGAGCTGGGCGCTCGCGGTGCGCGCGGCCATCATGCTGCCCGCCTGCCCCGGCAGCTGAGAGAGCCCGAGCGCGCTCGATCCGGCGGACCGCACCGCGGCGAAGAGGGCCATCAGGCAGAAGAGGCCGAGGGTCAGCCACACCGACGCGGTCACGTTCAGCACCGGCACCAGCAGCGTGCCCATCCCCACCGCGGCCAGCGCGATCAGCGGCCGCCGCGGGTAGTGCTCGGCCAGGCGGGCGGTGTTGGTGGAGGCGAGCAGGAACATCACCGAGCCCACGGCCAGGAGCACGCCCACGGTGGCCTCGCCGAGGTCGTAGGTCTTGATGTAGAACGCCCCGGCGTAGGTGATCTCCGCGGTCCAGGCCGAATAGGCCACCAGCTCGGCCAGCGTCCAGCGCCGCGCCGAGGGATCGCGGAACACGGCCAGCAGTCCCTCGCGCGGACCCGCGTGCGGCGCCCGGAGGCGCCCGGCGGGGGCCAGCAGGCCCGCCACCAGCGCGAGCGCGGAGATCGCGGCGGGCACGGCGTAGGCCAGGCGCCACGACCCGTGCTCGGCGAGGAAGCCGATGGTGGGCGTGCCGGCGATCCAGGCCAGGGACTGGGAGCCCACCACCCAGCCCATCGCCCACGCCGCCCGCTCCGGGGGGAAGTAGGCGGCCACGCCGGCGAAGCCGGCCGAGAGCATGCAGGCCACCCCGGCGCCGGTGATCACCTGGGTGGCGTAGAAGACGGGCAGCGACGGCGCCGCGGCGGCCAGCCCGGCGCCCGCCATCGCGAGCAGCGCCCCGGCCACGATCACCGGCCCCACGCCCAGGCGGTCGATCAGCGGTCCGATGGCCAGCGACACCGCCACCGCGGTGGCCGCCAGCACGGAGCGCGCGAGCCCGATGGAGCCGATCGACGCGTCGAACTCGCGGCCGATCTCCACCACCAGCGGCGCCAGCACGACGATCGACGCCTGGGTGGCCGTGGTGGCCAGCACCAGGCGGGAGCAGCCGGCGCCGCCAGGACGCCCGGCGGAGCTATCCACCGGAGGAACCGGCGGTGCGCAGGCTCCGCCCGGGCCGGCGCTCGCCCAGGGCGAATCGCGCCTCGGGCTCGGCTCGCCCGCCGAGCACGGCGGACACGTGCTCGGCCACGGCCGGCCCGTGCTTGAAGCCGTGCCCGGAGCCCCCGCCGAGGAGCCACTGGCCGGGCATGCCGGGGCGCGGGGAGAAGATGAAGTTCGAATCCTCGGTGAGGCTGTAGTGGCAGGCGGGGGCGGAGGCCAGGGGCGCCCGGGCCACATCCGGGAAGCGCAGCGCCAGGTACTCGCGGGCCCGGGTCACGGCGTCGTCGCCCGCCTCCCGCGGCCGTCCGTCGGGGTCCACCTCGCGGCCGTCCGCGTCCGAGGCCACCTTGAACCCGTGCGGGGCGATGGTCCCGTGCCCGTACCAGCCGCCCGCGAAGTCCACCCAGCCCGGCCCGGCGTGCTCGGGACCGGTCCGGAAGAGCACCGCCTGCTGCAGCGTCACCCGAAGCGACACCAGGTCGGGGAAGAGTCCCGCCAGCCAGGCGCCACAGGCCCACACGACGACGTCGGCCTCCAGCACCCGCGAGCCGAACCGCACTCCGGACGCCTCGGGGCGAGCCTCTCCCACCATCACCCGGGCGCCCCCCTGCTCGGCCCGCGAGGCCAGGCGCCTCACGCCCTCGGCCGCGCGCAGCACCCCGGCCTCGGGCTCGTGGAGGACGTGGTGGAGCCCCTCGGGGGCGAGCCCCGGCAGCAGGCGCGCGCCCTCGGCGGGCTCCAGCCGCTCCACCGGCACCCCCTCGGCCCGCAGCACGCGCTCGCTGTCGGCCTCCCAGCCGTCCGGCTCGCGAACGAGCCAGGCCACGCCGCACTCCTCGAGCACCCCGCCGAGCTCCAGCCAGTGCTCGCGGGCGCGCCGGGCCAGCCGGGTGTAGAGCGCGTCGCCGCCGTGGGAGAAGCGCAGCAGGCGCGTCTCGCCGCCGGACTCCGCGCGCGGGTCGCCCGGGCCGAAGCGGTCGATCAACGTGACCTCCCAGCCCTCGGCCACCAGGCGATCGGCCAGCGATGCCCCGAAGGCGCCCGCTCCAACGACGATGGCGGCCGGCACGGCCGCGGCCTACTTGATGACCGCGATGGTGTCGCCGCTGGCCACCGAGCCGCCCTCGGACACGCCGAGCGTCTCGATGGTCCCGGCGATCGGCGCGGTGATCTCGTTCTCCATCTTCATGGCCTCGATCACGCACACGAGAGCGCCCTCCTCCACCTGGGCGCCCTGCTCCACCGCCACCTTCAGCACGGTGCCCTGCATCGGCGAGACGAGGGCCCCGGCGGCTCCGCCGCCTCCGCCGGCCTTGCGCTCGCGCCGCGGCGCCTGGCGGGCCACCGCGCCGTTGCCGCCGTTGGCACCGGCCTCGCCGATCACCGTCACGTCGAACCGGCGGCCCGACACCTCCACGGCGTACTCGCGGGACACCTTCTCGGCCACCTCGCCGTCGTCGTCGGGCTTCTCGGGGGCGGGGAAGGCCAGCTGCTTCAGCCACTCCCTGTCCTCCACGAGGTCGCGGCAGGTCTCGCCCCGCGCCCACTGCTCGCTCTTCAGCAGCTCCCGGTGGAAGGGGATCAGGGTCTTGAGCCCGCCGATCTCGTACTCGTCCAGCGCGCGCAGCATCCGCCGGGTGGATGCCTCCCGGTCCACGTCCCACACGATCAGCTTGGCGATCATCGGGTCGTAGAGGGGGAGCACCTCGTAGCCCTCCTCGGCGCCCGAGTCCACGCGCACGAAGGGGCCGCTGGGCTCGCGGTAGGAGGTGATCCGGCCGGGCGCGGGCGCGAACCTCTTGGAGGCGTCCTCGGCGTTGATGCGGCACTCGATGGCGTGGCCGCGGATCACCACGTCGTCCTGCGTGTAGGCCAGCTCCTCACCGGCGGCGATCTTCAGCTGCTCGCGCACGATGTCGATGCCGGTGACCATCTCGGTCACGCAGTGCTCCACCTGGACGCGGGTGTTCATCTCGAGGAAGAAGTACTCGCCGTCGGCCAGGAGGCCCTCGATGGTGCCCGCCGAGCGGTAGTCCACCGCCCGGGCCGCCTCGGTGCCGATCTTGCCGATCCGCTCGCGCAGCTCGGGGTCCACCGCCGGGGCGGGGCTCTCCTCGATCAGCTTCTGGTGGCGGCGCTGCACCGAGCAGTCGCGCTCGAACAGGTGGATCACGTTCCCGTGGGAGTCGGCCAGCACCTGCACCTCCACGTGGCGTGGATCGGGCAGGTAGCGCTCCACGTACACGGTGGCGTCGGAGAAGAACTTCTCGCCCTCGCGAGAGGCGCCCTCGAACGCCTCCTCCAGCTTGTCCTCGGTCTCGGCCACGCGGAAGCCCTTGCCACCGCCGCCGCCGGCGGCCTTGATGGCCACCGGGTAGCCGATCGAGTCGGCGATCACCTTGCGCGCGTCCTCCACGGTGGCCACCGGGTCGGTGGTGCCGGGCACGATCGGCACGCCGGCCGCCTTCATCAGCTCGCGGGCCTTGGTCTTGGAGCCCATGGCGTCGATGGCGTCGGCCGGCGGGCCCACGAAGACGATGCCCGCCTCCTCGCACGCCCGGGCGAAGGCCGCGTTCTCCGCGAGGAACCCGTACCCGGGATGGATGGCCTCGGCGCCGGACTTGCGGGCGGCGTCCAGGATCTTCTCCACGTTCAGGTAGCTCTCCGCCGCCGGGCCCGCGCCGAGCAGGTAGGCCTCGTCGGCCCGCCGGGCGTGGGGGGCGTCGCGGTCGGGCTCGGAGTACACGGCCACGCTGGCCACTCCGAGCTCCTCGAGCGAGCGCATCACGCGGATGGCGATCTCGCCTCTATTTGCCACCAGAACCTTGCCGAACATGCGGCCGGGTAGGTTATCGGTGTGCTTCCCCGCCACCTGCTGGTGGGCCTCGCGGCGCTTTGCGTCGCGCTTACCGCGTCGTCGCCGGCCCGCGCCGCGCCTCACTTCGAGCGCTGCGGTGGGTACGGCTACTCGCTGTGCGCGGGTGGCGGTACCGCTCGACCGGACGGGGGCCGTGCCGGGCACCGTCTCCCTGCTCGTGAAGCGGATCAAGCTCCCGCTCCCGCCCCGCGCGGGGCGCGGTGTTCGTGCTGGCGGGCGGGCCCGGCCAGTCGGCCACGGCGGCCTTCGCCGGCGACGGGGTGGGGCTGCTCTACCCGGCCTATCGCTCGCCGCGACGTGATCGTGTTCGACCAGCGGGGGACGGGCCGGTCGGGCCCGCTGCGCTGCCGGGCGCTCGAGCAGGCCAACCTGCTGAGCGCGGAGGACGCGGCCGGACGCTGCGCCACCGGCCTGCAGTCGCGGCGCGCCTTCTACACCACGTCGGACTCGGTGGAGGACGTGGAGGCCATCCGGCGCGAGCTGGGAATCGACCGGATCGCGCTCTACGGCACCTCGTACGGGACCAAGGTGGCCCTGGCCTACGCCAGCCGCTATCCGTCCCACGTGGAGCGCCTGGCGCTGGACTCGGTGGTGGAGGCCGGCGGCCCCGACCCGCTCTACTCCGACACCATCGCCGCCGTGCCGCGGGCCCTGCGCGCGGTGTGCCGGGGAGCGTGCTCCTCGTTCACCCGCGATCCGGTGGGCGATCTCCAGAGCCTGGTGGGCCAGATGCGCCGCCGTGGACGGCTGCGGGGTCCGCTGGTGGACGCCCAGGGCCGGACCCGCACCAGGTCCCTCGGCCGCAACGACCTGCTCGGCATCCTCATCGCCGGGGACTTCGATCCCGCCCTGCGAGCAGCCTTCCCGGGCGCGGTGCGCGCGGGCCTGAGAGGCGACGCGGCCCCGCTGCTGCGCCTGAGCCGGCGCACGTTCACCGTGGATGGCGACCCCCCGCCGCCGCGGATCCTGAGCGCCGCTCTGTACGCGGCCACGTCCTGTGAGGAGACGCCCTTCCCGTGGGCCCGCAACACGCCCCCGGACCCGGCCGTCCGCCGCCGCGACGCCCTGCTGGCGGTGACCGCCCGGCCCGACTCGGTGTTCCTCCCCTTCGACCGGGCCACGGTGCTGGACAGCGACCTGATGACGCTGTGCGGCCGCTGGGCCGTGGCAGCGGCCCGCCGCCCGCCGCCGCTCCGCTGCCCGACGTGCCCGTCCTGCTCCTGGAGGGCGAGGACGACCTGCGCACGCCGGTGGAGAACGCCAGGCGCGTGGCCGCGCTGTTCCCCCAGTCTCGCCTGGTGGTGGCGCCGGCCACCGGCCACTCGGTCCTGGGCTCCGACCAGAGCCCGTGTGCGCGCCGCGCCTTCGACCGCTTCTTCCGGGGCGGCCGGGTGCCCACCCGCTGCGGCCGGGTGCGCCGGGCGTTCTTCCCCCAGCCTCCGCCGCCCACCCGCCTCTCCCGGGTGAGCCGGCTCCCCGGCGTCAGGGGATCCGGGGACGCACGCTGGTGGCGGTCCGGCTCACCCTCCGCGACGTCCTGGAGGACGCGGTGACCCAGCTGATCTTCGACGAGAAGACCCGCGACATCGCCCGCGGGGGAGGCCTGCGGGGCGGGACCTACCGGATCGGCCCCAACGGCGGCGTGGCTCTCCGCCGGCTCCGGTTCGTCCCCGGAGTCAGCGTGACCGGGCGCATTCGCCGGTTCGGCGAGCGCGCGCAGCGCGGCCGGGTGCGCGTGGCCGGCCGCGGGGTGCCGGGCGGCGTGCTGACCATCAGGGGCGACCGCGTGCGCGGGCGCCTGGGCGGACGCGGCGTGCGCGCGAAGCTCAACCTGCTGGTGGCGTCCCGCCCGGTCGTGGCGGCCGCGGCGGCGTCAGCGGGCCCGCGCGTGCGCTGAGGCCGGCTCAGGCCAGCGCGGCCACTCGCGCGGCGGCCGGGCGCACGCCCTGGAGCGGCTCGGTGATCACCTCGGCCCCGTTCGAGGGCACGATCGTCATCGCCCGGCGCACCGGGCGCTCGGGGCGCGGGTCGGCGGTGCGGAGGTCCACCCGGGAGACGATGGCCGAGAGCACGGCCTTCAGCTCGAAGGTCGCGAAGCTCGCGCCCAGGCAGCGGCGCGTGCCGCCCCCGAACGGGAACCACGTGTAGGTGCCGGCGGACTGCTCCAGCCAGCGCTCCGGGCGGAACGCGTGCGGGTCGGGATAGATGTCGGCGCGCCGGTGCACGAGGTAGATGCACGGGGCCACCGTGGCCCCCGCGGGCAGCATCCGGCCGCCGATCTCCATGTCCTCCTGCAGGCGCCTGAGCACGATCGTGAGCACCGGCCGCAGGCGCAGCGTCTCCTTCACCACCGCGTCGAGGTAGGCGTCCTCGCCCGCCGCGATCTCCGACCGCAGCCGCTCCAGGCTCTCGGGGTGGCGCACCAGGCGCTCGATCGTCCAGGCGAGCGAGGTGGCGGTGGTCTCGTGGCCGGCCACGAGCAGGGTCATGAGCTCGTCGCGCAGCTCCTGGTCCGACATTCCCCGCCCCTCCTCGTCGCGGGCCTGGATCAGCATCGAGAGCACGTCGTCGCGCTCCTCGAGGTCGGGGGCGGCGCGGCGCCGGCGGATCTCCTCGAACAGCAGCTCGTCGGCGGGATCCATGACCTGCGCGGAAGGCGCGGACGCGCGACAGCCGGTGCGGGCCCATCACCGCGATCATGGCCATGCGCCGGGGATCGGATCCCCAGGCGAGCACCTCGCGCAGGGCGTCCTCCAGCCGCCGGAGACGCGTGGTGTCGGTCACGCCGAACACGGTGCGCATCACCACCTCGAGCGTGATCGCCTGCATGCGCGGCCACACCTTCAGGGGCCGGCCCGCCGGCCAGCCGGCCACCTCACGCTCGGTGACCTCGGTCATCGTCTGCCCGTAGCGGCGCATCCGCTCGCCGTGGAACGAGGGAGCATGAGCTTGCGCTGCGCCATGTGCGGCTGCTCGTCCAGGAGGAGCACGGAGTTGCGGCCGAGGAACGGGAGCAGCACCACGTTGGCCTCACCGGCGTGCAGAAGGCGCGGGTCGCCGGTGAACACCTGCTTCACCGCGTCGGGATCGGCCAGGAACACCCAGGTGCCCTCGTGCACGACCCGCAGGGTGAACATGTCCCCGTAGCGCCGCCGGCAGCGTTCCATCATGGCCGTGGGCCGCACGATCCACTGGATGCTCTGGATCGTCTTCGGTGCGGAGGGCCCCGGGCGGCAGGCCCGGTGGTGCGGCCATGGACGGTAGTTCTACAGGACCATGCCCGCACCGACGGTGTCGTTGGTCGACTCGTCGATGAGGATGAAGCTGCCGGTGGAGCGGTTGCGGCGGTACTCGTCCAGGAAGAGCGGCGAGGAGAGGCGCAGCCCGAGGCGGCCGATCTCGTTGAGCTGAAGGCCGCCGGGGGACTCGTCCCGGTGCAGGGTGTTCACGTCGATCCGGTAGCGGACGGCGTCCACCTTGGCCAGCGCCGTGCGGGACGTGTGCTTGATCCGGTAGCGGCCCGAGGGCTGCAGCGGGCGCTCGGACATCCAGCACACCATCGCGTCCAGCTCGCGGGTCTCGCGCGGGCGGTTGTTCGGGCGGCAGATCATGTCCCCGCGGGACACGTCCACGTCGTCCTCCAGCAGCATCGTCACCGAGAGCGGCGGGTAGGCCTCCTCGAGCGGTCCGTCGAAGGTGTCGATCGCGGCGATGCGGGTCTCCATCCCCGAGGGGAGGATCACCACCTCGTCGCCGCGGCGGAAGACCCCCGAGGACACCTCGCCGGCGTACCCGCGGTAGTCGTGGTGCTCGTCGCTCATCGGGCGCACCACCCACTGCACCGGGAAGCGGGCGTCCACCAGGTTGCGGTCGGACGCCACGTGCACGTGCTCCAGGTGGTAGAGCAGCGACGTGCCGTCGTACCAGGGCATGTGCTCGGAGCGGTCCACCACGTTGTCGCCGTGCAGGGCCGAGATCGGGATGAAGGTGAGGTCGTTCACCTCGAGCTTCGCCGCCCAGCCGGAGAACTCGTCGCGGATCGCGTCGAAGGTCTCCTGCGAGTAGTCCACGAGATCCATCTTGTTGACGCACACCACGAGGTGCGGGATCTGGAGCAGCGAGGCGATGAAGGCGTGGCGGCGCGACTGCTCGAGCACGCCCTTGCGGGCGTCCACCAGGATCAGGGCCAGGTCCGCCGTGGACGCGCCCGTGACCATGTTGCGCGTGTACTGCTCGTGGCCCGGGGTGTCGGCGATGATGAACTTGCGCCGCGGCGTGTGGAAGTAGCGGTAGGCCACGTCGATCGTGATGCCCTGCTCGCGCTCGGCGCGCAGCCCGTCGGTGAGGAGGGCGAGGTTCACGTAGCCGTCCCCGCGCTGGCGCGACGTGCGCTCCACGGCCTCGAGCTGGTCCTCGAAGATCGACTTGGTGTCGTAGAGCAGCCGCCCGATCAGCGTGGACTTGCCGTCGTCCACCGAGCCGGCGGTGGCGAAGCGGACCAGCTCGGACAGGGCCGGAGCCGCGGGGTGCCCGTTGCTGCTGGCCACCGCGGTCAGAAGTACCCCTCCTTCTTGCGGTCCTCCATGGCCGCCTCCGAGACGCGGTCGTCCGCGCGCGTCTCGCCGCGCTCGGTGATCCGCGTGGCGGCGATCTCGGCCACCACCTCCTCCAGGGACCCGGCATCCGAGCGCACCGCGCCGGTGCAGCTCATGTCCCCCACGGTGCGGAAGCGCACCGACTCCTCGAAGGGCTCCTCGCTGTCCAGCATCTCCAGGTGCGGAGACACCGCGTAGAGCATCCCGTCGCGGCGGAACACCTCGCGCCGGTGGGCCAGGTAGATGGTGGGCAGCTCGATGCCCTCCTCGCTCACGTACTGCCACACGTCGAGCTCGGTCCAGTTGGAGAGCGGGAACACACGCACGTGCTCGCCGGGCTTCACATGGCTGTTGTAGATGTCCCAGAGCTCGGGACGCTGGGTCTTGGGGTCCCATTGGCCGAAGTCGTCCCGGAAGGAGAGGATGCGCTCCTTGGCCCGGGCGCGCTCCTCGTCACGGCGTGCGCCGCCGAACGCCGCCTTGAAGCCGTGCTCCTCGATGGCGTCGAGCAGCGTCACGGACTGGAGCCGGTTTCGGGACGCACGCGGGCCCGTCTCCTCCACCACCCGGCCGCTGTCGATCGAGTCCTGCACCGAGGCCACGATCAGCTGGGCGTCCAGCTCGGCCACCAGGCGGTCGCGGTACTCGATGACCTCGGGGAAGTTGTGGCCCGTGTCCACGTGCATCACCGGGAACGGGAGCGCGCCGGGGAAGAACGCCTTGCGGGCCAGGTGGAGCAGCACGGCGGAGTCCTTGCCGCCGGAGAAGAGCAGCACGCAGCGCTCGAGCTCCGCCGCCACCTCGCGGATCACGTGGATGGCCTCCGCCTCGAGAGCGCGGAGGTGGGAGATCTCGTAGGTCATGTGTTCCGCATCCCGGCCCGGGGAGGATACGGATGCCTCGCGCGTGCTCACACGTGCAGCCCGCACTCCGTCTTCGCCTGACCGGCCCAGCGGCCGTCGCGGCCGGCGCCGGGGAGCGTGCAGGGCGCGCATCCGATGGAGTCGTAGCCCTGGTCGTGGAGCGGGTGATAGGGCAGGTCGTGCTCGTGCACGTACCTCCACACGTCGTCCTCCGACCAATCCACCAGCGGATTGAACTTCCACACCCCGCGGGTCTCCATCCACTCCTCCGGCTGAGCGTCCGCGCGCGTGGGGGACTGCTCGCGGCGGATCCCGGTGATCCAGGCGTCCACGCCGTCGAGCGCGTGCTGCAGCGCCGCGACCTTTCGGGGCCCGCAGCAGTTCTCCGGGGTCCAGGGACCGTTCATGCTCGTTGCATCGAACACCTCAACATGGAGGTCGTAGCGGTCCTCCACCTTGCGCCACACCTCGTAGGTGTCCGGGAAGAGCGCACCGGTGTCGATCGTGAACACCCGGGCGGAGGGCTCGATCTTCATCAGCATGTCGATCAGCACCGACTCCTCCTTCTGGAAGGAGCAGGCCATGATCAGGTTGGGGTGATGGCGCTCGACCGCGGTGGCCAGCACCTCTTCCGCCGTTACCTCAGCTAGACCGCGCATTCGCCCTCCCCGCGGATCACCTGGAAGGTCTCCTTGCGCTGCCAGTCGATGAAGGTGCTCATGTTCTCGAGGTTGAACTCGAGCGGCAGGGACAGATCGCGGGCCTCGTCCTCGAAGCGTGTGGCCCCGATCCGGGTGGCGTAGTCGTTGAAGGCCTCGCCCTCCTCGCGCTCCGCCTCGTACATCCGCAGCCAGCGCTCCACGGCGTCGGGCACGCGCTTGGCCGGCAGCCGCACCTTGAGGCGCGTGCCGTAGGCCACCTCGCCGCCCTCGTAGGTGCCGCCGATGTGCGCCACGTAGGCCGGGATCGTGTGCTCACCGACCTTGATCGACGCGCCGTAGAAGCCGATGTTCGCGATGTGGTGCTGGCTGCAGCCGTTCGGGCAGCCGGACATCTTCACGTGGATCCGCCGGGTCAGCGGATCGGTGATCTCCATCGCCTCGATCCGCTCGCGCACCGCGTGGTTCAGCCCCATCGAGCTGGTGATGCCGAGCTTGCACGAGTCGGTGCCCGGGCAGCTCACCACGTCGTTGATCTCGTCGGCCCCGGCATCGCCGAGGCTCGAGCTCGCGGAGCGCCTGCCAGACGTCGTACACGCTCTCGTCCCGGACCCAGCGCAGCAGGAAGTTCTGGTGCACGGTGGTGCGGGCGTAGCCCCCCGAGTAGTCGCGCATGATCTGCGCCAGCGCCCGGAACTGGTGGGGCGTGAGGTCCCCGCGGATCACCTTCACCTGGACGGTGGAGAAGCCCTCCTGGCGCTGCGGCGTCACGTTCGAGTCGCGGAAGCGCTCGAACTCGCTCAGGTCACCGTTGGGGCTTCGGTAGCTCGACGGCACCGGCGGGGCGGAGGCCTCCTCGTCGTCGATGAAGAGCAGCGGCTGCGGATCGAAGTCGCGCTCCTCCACCCAGTCGCCCTTCAGCTCCTCCTCCACCTGGGAGCGGAGCTCGTCGATGCCGAACTTGTCCACGAAGACCTTCAGGCGCGCGCGGGCACGGTTGGCTCGCAGCCACTCCTGGCGGTCGAAGATGCGGAAGACCGCCTCGGCCCACTTCAGGTACTCGCCGTCGTCGGCGCCGACGAACTCGTTGAGCGTCGGCGCGACGCGGGGCATGATCGACGTGCCTCCGCCCACCCGCATCTCGAATCCGCGGACGCCGTCCCTGATGCGCGGGATGTAGGCCACGTCGTGGATGCCGGTGATGGCGCGGTCCTCGTCGGTGGCGGCGAAGGCCGTCTTCACCTTGCGCGGCATCAGCTGGGTGGTGGGGTGGCGCACGAAGTAGCGCACGTAGGCCCCGGCGTAGGAGGTGGGGTCGAAGAGCTCGCCCTCGCACACCCCGGCCCACGGGTCGCCGGTCACGTTGCGCACCGTGTTGCCGCAGCCCTCCCGCGACGAGAGCTTCGCGTCGCCGAGGATCCGGATGGCCTCGGCCGCGTCGCGCAGCGGGATGTGGTGGATCTGGATGTTCTGCCGGGTGGTGATGTGGCCCTTGTTCAGGGGCGCGTAGCGCTCCACCACGTCGGCGAAGGCCTCCATCTGCTCCGGCGTGACGCCGCCGAAGGGCAGCTTCACCCGGATCATCTGCACGTCCGCCTGGCGCTGTCCGTACACGCCCTGCTTGAGGCGGAAGCCGATGAACTGCTCCTCGGTCAGGTCGCCGCCGAGGAACTTCTCCGCCTCGACGTCGAAGTCGTCGAACTCGCGCGCCAGGATCGGGATGATGTCCCCGGGCACGTTCTCGTAGACCTCCGGATTTTCGAGCGAGCCCTTCTTGCCCTTGCGCGCGGGCTGCGCCGATACCGGTTCCATGCGTGGGGGTCCTCCGCCGTCGGGTCGGATGCGGGCCACAAAACTAGCAAAACCCGGTCGGGTTTCTGCAAATAGCCCTGCGAACCGGCGGGCGCGCGACTTTTGAGGGTCCGTCAGCGCTGGGCGGCGAGGGCGCGGACCAGCCTGTCGACCTCGCCCCGGGTGTTGAAGCACGAGGTACCGACGCGCACGAACTGCACGGCATACGGAGTCACGCTGGCCACGATGCCGTACCGCGAGCGCAGGGTGCCCACCACCTCGCCGGGCGTGCGCCCCGGGACCTCCAGGCACACCACGCCGGAGCCGAGCGCCCCGCCGGGGCTGCGCAGCGCGAGCCCCGGCACGTCCGCTATGCGCTTCCGCAGCCGGCGGCTCAGCGCGAGGGTGCGCCTCGCGATGCGCTGGGGGCCGATCGCCTGGTGGAAGGCGAAGGCCGCGGGGAGCGCCCACCGGTGCTCGAAGGAGTGGAAGCCACCCGGCGTCATTGAGGGTCCGGGCGGCCCATTCGGCGTCGTGCCGGCGATCCACGCGCCGTAGGCCCTCGGATCGAAGCTCGGGATCACCGGGCTCATCCGCGCCCATGCGGCCGGGTTGGCCCACACGAGGCCGGTCCCCCGCGGGCCCCAGAGCCACTTGTGGCAGCCGGCCACGAACACGTCGCACCCGAGCTTCCCGACCTCGAACGCCTCCGCTCCGAGAGCGTGGACGCCGTCCACCACCAGCGTGATCCTCTGATCGGGCGGGCGGGCGGTGTTGACGTCCTGGATCGCGTCCGCGATCGAGCGCACCGGCAGCTTCACGCCGGTGCTGGAATGCACCCAGGTGATCGCCACGAGGCGGGTGCGCGGTCCGATCGACCGGCGCAGAGCCTCCACAACGCCGCCCGCGGTCGCGAGCTCGGGAGTGCGGGGCGGATAGAGCCGAGCCTTGCGCACCGTCACGCCGTCCGCCAGTGCGCGGAACCGAAGCGACTCGTGTGTCGAGTAGTGGTCGTGCTCGGTCGTGAGCACCTCGTCGCCTGCCCGGAGCCGGAAGGTGCGGTACACGAGCCCGAGGCCCATCGTGGTCGAGTCGGTGAGCGCCACGAGGTCGGGATCGGTCCCGAGGTAGGCGGCCGCGGCGGAGGCGGCCTCCTGCTCGAGCGCGAACGAGTTCGCCGACTCGTAGGTCTGGGGGTCGGCGTCGAGCGCGGCGCGGTGCCTGGCGATCGCCTGCCTCACGGGCTTCGGATGGGACGCGAGGATGAAGCTCGAGAAGTGCGTGAGCCTGGGGTCGAGCCGGAACTGGGCCCGCACGGACGACCACCTCGCCCATCGCGGGTCGGGCCGGGCTCTCCGCGCCGCGGCGGCGTCGACCAGGGCGCCACCCGACAGCGCCGCGGCGGGAAGGGACAGGGACCCGACCACGAATCGGCGGCGAGACACGCCCGAGCTCATCGACTCCATCGGTCGGGCCAGCCTAACCGCCCCGCGGAACTGGCGCCGCGGGAGCTCAGGGGCTAGGCTCGCGCCGGCCCATGGACCCACGCCTCGACGCCACGGCACAGGCCGAGCTCGTCCGCTCCGGTGAGGTGTCCGCGCGCGAGCTGGTGGAGGGGGCGATCGAGCGCGTGGAGGCGCTCAACCCCGAGCTGAACGCCGTGATCCACGAGCGCTTCGAGCAGGCCCTGGCCGAGGAGCCGGCGGACGGTCCGTTCCGGGGCGTGCCCTTCGCGGTCAAGGACCTGGCCTGTCACACCGCGGGGGATCCCTACCACGAGGGCATGCGCTTCCTGAAGGAGCAGGACTGGCACGAGGAGGGCGACACCTGGCTCGCCCGCCGCTTCCGCGAGGCCGGCTTCGTGACCGTGGGCCGGACGAACACACCGGAGCTCGGCATCCTCCCCACCACCGAGCCGGAGGCCTACGGGCCGAGCCGCAACCCCTGGGATCCCGGGCACTCCACCGGCGGCTCCAGCGGCGGCTCGGCCGCGGCCGTGGCCTCGGGCATGGTGCCGATCGCCCACGCCAACGACGGCGGCGGCTCCATCCGCATTCCCGCCAGCGCGTGCGGCCTGGTGGGCCTGAAGCCCTCGCGCGGCCGCGTCTCGCAGGCGCCCGACTTCGGCGACGTGATGTCCGGGCTCACCCAGGAGCTGGTGGTGTCGCGCTCGGTGCGCGACACGGCGGCCATCCTCGAATGGGTGGCGGACCCTCCGCCGGGCGAGCCCTACGTGGCGCCCGCGCGGGAGCGCCCGTACACCGAGGAGCTGGGCGCCGACCCGGGGCGCCTGCGGATCGGGCTCTGCACCACGCCGCCGGGCGGCCAGTTCGACGCGGACCCGGAGTGCGTGTCCGCCGCCGAGAACACGGCGCGCCTGCTCGAGTCGCTCGGGCACGCCGTGGAGCCCTCATACCCGGAGGTCCTGAACGACGAGAACTACGTGCCGAGCTTCCTGGTGCGCTGGAGCGCGGGCGTGGACTGGAACCTCAGGTACTGGTCCGACAAGACGGGCAAGACGGTGGGCCCGGACGACGTGGAGGGCCTCACCTGGGCCCTGGCCGAGATGGGCCGCGGCTACAACGCGGGCGAGTACCTGCGCGCCGTGGAGTACCACCAGGTCGTGACGCGCAGGGCGGCCGAGTGGTGGGCCGGGGGCTTCGACCTCCTGCTCACGCCCACCATGGCGCTGCCGCCGCTGCCGCTCGGCTCGTTCACCCCGGACCCCGAGAACCCGCTGATGCCGATCGTGACCGCCACCCCGTGCGCGATCTTCACCGCGGGCTTCAACTCCACCGGCCAGCCGGCCATCTCACTCCCGCTCCACGAGAGCGTGGAGGGGCTGCCGATCGGGATCCAGCTGGTGGCGGCCTACGGGCGCGAGGACCTTCTGCTGCGCGTGGCCGCGCAGCTCGAGGAGGCCTCACCGTGGGCCGAGCGCGTGCCGCCGGTGTTCGCCGGCGCGGTGGCGGACTAGCCGCTTAGCCCCAGGGAGCCTTGTCGCCCCAGGGCGACGGGCCGTCCGCGGGGCGTCCCGTGCCCTCGAGGAGGCCGGCCCGCAGCCACGGGCTGATGCCCGCCGCCGGGGCGGGGGGCGGCGCGGTGTCGCGCATGAACTGCTCGATCGCGGCCGAGATGGCCGCGGCCTCCTCGGGCGTGGCCGCACCCCCGCGCAGCTCGATGCGCGGGCGGCTCGGCCGGTGCTTTCCGTTGCGGGCCACTGCGTTCCAAGGCTACCTGCGGCGCCGATGTGAGAGGGGTCCGGTGCTCGCTCGACCACCGCTCGAGCTCCGCTCCTCCCTGTACGGTCAGGCCGTGGCCGAGCTGCTCGTCTTCCCGCACGACACCGTGCTGCGGGCGATCCCGCCCGCCGTGGCGATCGAGCGCGTGCGCGACGGCTTCGTGGAGCACGCCGGGGGCGACTGGCAGATGCCGCCCAAGACCTACCTGGACGCCGCTCCCAACGGCGACTTCCGGGCCATGCCGGCCAAGGGCGCCGGCATCGCGATCCTCAAGTGGGTCACCTCGTTCCCGCGCAACCCGGAGGCCGGGCTGCCCGTGGTGATGGGGGCGATCTGCGTGTCCTCGGCCGCTGACGGCGAGCTGCTCGCGCTGGTGGACGTGCGCGCCGTCACGGCGCTGCGCACCGGCGCGGTGGCCGCGGTGGCCGCCCAGGAGCTGGCCCGCGGCGACGCCCGCACCGCGGGCATCGTCGGGCTGTGGGCTCCACGGCACGTGGGCCGGCGCGCTGCCTGGCGGACGCCGAGTACGGCCCGGGCGTGTGCTTCGACCCCGACCCGGACGCCGCGGGCGCGCTCGCCGGGGAGCTGGGCTGGGAGGCCGGGAGCCTCGACGACGCCCTGTCCTGCGACGTCGTGACCTGCGTCACCCCCGGCGCCCAGCCGGTGATCACCGAGACCGACCTGCGTCCCGGCACCCACCTCAACATGCTCGGCGCCGACGGCCCCGGCAAGGCCGAGGCCGAGCCGGCCGCGGTGGCGGCGTGCGAGCTCTTCTGCGACGAGTGGGCTCAGGCGAGCCACGGGGGCGAGCTCACCGGGGCGGTGGAGGCCGGGCTCGTGCGCCGCGAGAGCGTGGCCCAGCTCGGCGACGTGCTCACCGGCGCCTCCCCGGGCCGGTCCGGCGACAGCGCCACCACGCTCTTCGACAGCACGGGCCTGGCCATTCAGGACCTGGCCATCTGCCTCGCGCTGCTGGAGGCCCACCGCGCGGGCGAGATCAGGGCCGACACCGTTCGCCTGTAGCCACCGCGGCCGCGGTGGACATAGAGTCAGCCGCGATGGAGGAGGAGTTCGAGCGCCAGACGCTCGCGAAGGTCACGCGGCGGCTGATCCCGTTCCTGTTCGGGATCTACGTCATCGCCTACCTGGACCGGGTGAACGTGAGCTTCGCCCAGCTCCAGCTCAAGGACGACCTCGACTTCAGCGACACCATCTTCGGGCTCGGCGCGGGGATCTTCTCGCTCGGGTACGTGATCTTCGGAGTGCCCAGCAACCTGATGCTGGCCCGCGTGGGCGCGCGGCGATGGCTGGCCGCGATCATGATCGCCTGGGGCCTGATCTCGGCGTCGATGATGTTCATGCAGGGCCCGGAGAGCTTCTACGTGCTGCGCTTCCTGCTCGGCGCCGCCGAGGCCGGCTTCTTCCCCGGGATCATCCTCTACCTCACCTGGTGGTTCCCGGCGGAGGATCGCTCACGGGTGCTGGCCCTCTTCCTCACCGCCACGTCGCTGGCCTACGTGGCCGGCGGCCCGCTCTCGGGCGGCCTGCTGGAGCTGGACGGCGTGGCCGGACTCGACGGCTGGCAGTGGCTCTTCCTGGTGGAGGGCCTGCCGTCGGTGGCGCTGGGGATCGTCACGCTGCGCTACCTCGACGAGCGCCCGGCCGACGCGGACTGGCTCGAGCCGGAGGAGCGGACATACCTGTCGGAGCGTCTGGCGCGCGAGCTGAGGGAGACCGCGACCGTGGCGGACGACCGTGCGGGCGCGGCGCTCCTGAACGGCCAGGTATGGCTCCTCGGCTTCGTGAACTTCATTCTCCTCGGCGCCGGCTTCGGGCTCATCTTCTTCGTGCCCGACCTCGTGCAGGACCGCACCGGCTACAGCAACTTCGAGGTGGGCCTGCTGGCCGCGGTTCCCTTCGCGATCGCCACGGTGGCCATGCTGTGGGTGGCCCGCCGCGCGGATCGCGCGCCCAGCCGCCGCCCCTACGTCGCGGCCATGGGCGCGGTGGGAGCCACGGGCACGCTGCTCACCGCGTACGCCGGCTCCCCCATCCTCCTCACGGTGGGGATCACCCTGTCCGCGACGGGCGTGCTCTCCGCCATCCCCGTGTTCTGGACCCTGCCCACGAGCTTCCTCACCGGCACCGCGGCCGCCGCCGGCATCGCCCTCATCGCCGTGATCGGGAACCTGGGCGGCTTTGTCGGCCCGGCCTTCACCGGCATCATGAAGGACTCCACCGGCGGGTACGAGACCCCATTGACGGTGCTCGCCGGCGTGCTCCTGGTGGGCTCGCTGCTGGCCCTGCTGGCCCGGGAGGAGCCACCCGTGCGCACGGCGGCACCTCGGCCGGCGGTGGCCGAGGCCTGAGCCGCCGGAGCGCGCCTCGCGCTTGATTTCCGACCGCCCGGGGGTATGTACCCGGCGTCCGCCGGTCTCACGAGGGAGGGGAATGCGCAAGCTCGTCGCGGCGGCCGTGGTGACCATCACGGCGCTGACTCTCAGCGGGGCCGCGCTCGCGGCCAACGTCTACACCGTCGGAGGGGGCAGCCCCACGCCGGGGAAGGCTTCCAACACCAAGCCCAGGCCGATCGCGGTGAACTTCGACTTCCAGGTGGAGGACGAGAACCCCGCGTTGCGCGGCACGCCGATCGAGACCTTCGCCATCGGCGGGGAGGGGATCGTGAGCTATCCCCAGCTCTTCCCCACCTGCACGTTCGCGCAGGCGAACGGCGAGCAGCACAGGTCGGACTGCCGCAAGGCCCTGGTGGGCGGCGGCCTGGTCCAGGTGCTGGTGGGCCCGAGCTCCAACCCGAGCTCGAAGCTCCTCTGCAACCTGAAGCTCCGGCTCTACAACCTGAGCGGTCAGGGCAAGCACGGCGGCATGGCCATCCGGCTGGACGCGGACACCCTCCAGCCGCAGCTCACCGATCCCGACGACCGCACGATCAACTGCCCCGTGCCGCTGCACGTGGCCATCGAGTCGAAGTTCGTGTCCACCCGCATCGGCGGAGCGCGGACGAGCGAGCTGCGGTTCACCGTCCCGAAGGACCTGCTCCATCCCGTTGGTCTCGACACCACCATCCGGAACACGGAGACGAAGATCCTCAGGCGGGTTTCCACCAAGAAGGTGAAGATCGCGGGCAAGCGCCGCAGGGTGGGCTACTACTCGGGCATCGCCTGCAAGGGCCCGAAGCGGACGATCCAGGCCACCTTCACCGCCGAGGACGGCGTGAAGGCCACGGCCCGCACGCAGATCAAGCGCTGCTGACGACTAGAGCGGGATGTTGCCGTGCTTGCGCTTCGGCCCGTCCACGCGCTTGGTCTGGAGCGTCTCCAGCGCGCGGATGAGCTTCGGCCGCGTCTCGTGCGGCACGATCACGTCGTCGATGTAGCCCCGCTCGGCGGCCGAGTAGGGGTTGGCGAAGCGGGCCTTGTAGTCGGCGATCAGCTTGTCGCGGCGCGTGTCCGGGCGTGGGTGAGCTTCTGCGATGTCCCGGCGGTGGATGATGTTCACCGCTCCCTCCGGGCCCATCACCGCCACCTCGGCGGTCGGCCAGGCGAAGTTGAAGTCGGCCAGCATGTGCTTGGAGTTCATGACGTCGTAGGCGCCGCCGTAGGCCTTGCGGGTCACGATCGTGAGCTTGGGCACCGTGGCCTCGGTGAAGGCGTAGAGCAGCTTCGCGCCGTGGCGGATGATCCCGCCCCACTCCTGGGAGGTTCCGGGCAGGAAGCCGGGGACGTCGCAGAAGGTGACGAGCGGGATGTTGAAGGCGTCGCAGAAGCGCACGAAGCGGGCCGCCTTCTCCGACGAGGCGATGTCCAGCACGCCCGCCATCTGGGCCGGCTGGTTGCCGACGATGCCCACGGGGCGCCCGTTCAGCCGCGAGAAGCCCACGATCATGTTCTTGGCGAAGTGCTCCTGCACCTCGAAGAACTCGCCGTTGTCCACGATCAGGTTCACCACGTCGCGCATGTCGTACGGCTTGTTGGGGCTGTCCGGGACGATGCTGTCCAGCGCCTCGTCCATCCGCTCCGGGTCGTCGCCCGTCTCCATCCGCGGCGGCAGCTCGAGGTTGTTCTGCGGCAGGAAGGACATGAGGTAGCGCGCGTCCTCGAGGCAGCTCTCCTCGTCCTCGGCGGCGAAGTGGGCCACGCCCGACTTCGAGTTGTGCGTCATCGCCCCGCCCAGCTCCTCGAACTCCACCTCCTCGCCGGTCACGGTCTTGATCACGTCGGGACCCGTGATGAACATGTGCGAGGTCTCCTTCACCATGAAGATGAAGTCCGTCATGGCCGGGGAGTACACGGCGCCGCCCGCGCAGGGCCCCATGATCAGCGAGATCTGGGGGATCACGCCGGAGCACTGGACGTTGCGCACGAACACGTCGCCGTAGGCGCCCAGGGACACCACGCCCTCCTGGATCCGCGCCCCGCCGGAGTCGTTGATGCCGATCACCGGGCAGCCGATGCGGGCGGCCAGGTCCATGACCTTCACCATCTTCTCGCCCATCACCTCGCCCAGCGAGCCGCCGAAGACCGTGAAGTCCTGTGAGAACACGGCCACGGGCCGGCCGTCGATCAGGCCGTGCCCGGTGACCACCGCGTCGCCCCAGGGCCGGTTGTCGAGCATGTCGAAGTCGGCCGTGCGGTGGCGCACGAAGGTGTCCAGCTCCTGGAAGGACCCCGGATCCAGCAGCTTGCCGATCCGCTCCCGCGCCGTGAGCTTGCCCTTGGAGTGCTGCTTCTCCTCGGCGGCGGGGTTGGTGTGGGCGGCCTGCTCGCGCAGCTCCTCGAGCTGGGCGAGCTTCTCCTCGTATGTCTCTGGCGAGCGCTGGCGCATGCGGCGGACGATTCTAGGGCGCGGCCGTGTCCCCGACCGCCGGCTCAGCCAGCTCGCCGATGAACTCCTCCGAGCTCATCGGCTTGGAGAACATCGGGAAGTCGTTCTTGATGGCGTTGTCGTGCTCCTCGGCCGAGGTGGCGGCCATGCAGTCGGTGAGGGTGATCACCTCGTAGCCGTTCTCGTAGCCGGAGCGCATCGTGGACTCCACGCAGCAGTTGGTGAGGAAGCCGCCCAGCACCAGGGTCTGGATCCCCTTGCTGCGCAGGATGAAGTCGAGGTTGGTGCTGGCGAAGGTGTCCAGGCCGCGCTTGCCCTCCACCACGATGTCGCCCGTCCTTCGGGGCCATCTCGTCCACGATGGCGGCGCCCCAGCTGTCCTTCACGAAGGCGTTCCCGTCCACCACGCCCTTGAGGATCCCGTAGGGGTGGGAGGTGATCTCGTTGTAGCCCTCGGCGAAGGTGATCGGGGCGTGCAGCACGGTGGCGCCGGCGTCGCGGGCCGCCTCGGCCACGCGCGTGCTGTTGGCCATCATGCCGGTCCTCTCCATGACCTCCTCCACCGCGCCGTGGAGGGCGCCGCCGTCGGAGGTGAACTCGTTCTGGTACTCGATCAGGACGACGGCGGTCTTGCTCGGATCGACGGGCATGCTGGTCTCCTCCTCGGGGCTCGGCCCGAACCGTAGCGCCGCGCCCTAGGGCCGGGAGTTCTCGTAGTAGGGCGGTCGCCCGCCCGCCCGCCGGGCCACCGCGTCGTACATCGCGGCCGCGCGCCGCGGGTGGCGCCGGGCCAGGTTGCGGGTCTCGTTCGGGTCGTGCTTCAGGTCGTAGAGGCGCCGGTTGCGGCCGCGGTTGTCCGAGATCAGCTTCCAGCGCTCCGTGCGCGCGTAGAGCGAGTTGGCGTAACCCGCCGTAGGCCATCGGCCGCCCGTGCGGGCGCCGGCCCTCGAAGAGCGGCGACAGGTCGATGCCGTCCATCCGCCGCGGCGCCCGCAGGCCGGCGAGGGAGAGCAGCGTGGGCGCGAGGTCGTGGGTCTGGGCCAGGTAGTCGCTGGCCCGCCCCGCCCGCCGCCCGGCCGGGTGCACCACCACCATCGGCACGCGTATGAGCGGCGGGGTGGAGGATCGAGGAGATCTTCCCGGTCCATCCGTAGTCGCCGAGCAGGAAGCCGTGATCGCCCACCAGCACGATCGCGGTGTCGCGGTCCAGGCCGAGCTGGTGGAAGCGGTCGAGGAAGTGCCCGAGCCAGGCGTCGGTCATGGTCAGCTCGGCCGAGTAGAGCGCGCGCATGCGCCTCAGGAGCAGCGAGGGGTCCTCGCCGCGCATGTAATCCGAGATCAGCCCGTACCGGGGCATGCCCGGCTCGGGCCCGTGGTAGTCGGGATCGTCGTAGAGCTCCACGTACTTGCGCGGCCGGCGTCCACGGCTCGTGGGGCTCGTAGGTGTCCAGGAAGAGGGCGAAGGGCCGCTGGGCCGCGGCCTGGTCGAGCAGCCGCATGCCGTCCTTGAACACGCGCGCCGCGAAGGAGCGCGACTCGTCGTGGGCGTTGTGGCTGTTGGCGATGTACTTGCGAAGGCGCAGGCGCGCCTTGGCGTCGTGCTCGAGCGCCGGGAACAGCCAGTGGCGCATCTCGCGGTCGGACACGCCCGTGCGCCGGCCGCCGATCTGCCCGCCGGTGCGCACGAAGCGGTTGAAGCTGCGCCGCAACGGGCGGTAGGGGTAGGAGAAGCTCAGGAACGGGTTGTCGGTGGCGCTGGCCGTCCAGTAGCCGGCCCGCCGGAGCACTGCGGGGAGCGAGGACTCCACGTCGCGCAGCGGGGACCACCCGGGCGAATCGAGCAGCCCGCGCCAGTCGTGCCAGCCCCGGAACGGGAACTGGCGGCGCCCGGAGAGGATCGAGTTGCGCGCCGGCACCGTGGGCATGGCCTCGGGGTGGGCGCGGGTGAAGCGCAGGCCCTGCCGCACGAGCGCGTCCATGTTCGGCGTTCGGGCGCGCTTGCCGTACACGTGGTCGGCGCGCAGCGTGTCCACCGTGATCACGAGGATGTTGGGACGGTCGGCCGCGTGCGCGGCCTCGGGCCCCAGCGCGAGGGCGGCGGCGGCCGAGGCGCCGGTCCCGATGAAGCCCCTGCGGGTGGTGCGGTGGCGGCGGAGCTCAAGCTCCGCTCCAGCTAGCTGTTCTGGAACGGCCGGCGGCGACCGAAGCCGAGGTCGTCGAGCAGGTGCTCGAACGCCTTCTCCAGGTCGTCGCCGCGCGCGGTGTCCACCGGCGGGCGGGGCGGTGACGGCGGGGGCGGGTTCACGCCGCGCAGCCGGGCCCAGAGGCCCACCCGGGCCACCTCGGGCTCGAGCTCGGCCACCTCCTCCTGCACCTCCGCGGTGAGCGTGAGCTTGGTGCCCCAGCCGGCGGGCTCGAGCACGGCCTCTCCCTTGGCCCCCTCGGCCTCCCACTCGATCCGCCGCTCCTCCTCGGCCACCTTCAGGGATCCGCCGCCCACGGCCTCGCTGAGCGCTTCTCCGCTCAACTCGGCCCAGAGCTCGGGCGGGGACTTCACGAGCGTGCGTGAGACCTCAAGAGTTCCGCATTCAGCGCGTTTTCGGGACCTGGGGCCCGAATCCTGCCCGGTCAGAAGACGCGCTGGCGCTCGCGGCTGAGCGCGAAGCCGTGGCCGCTCGGGCGGCTGCGGCAGGTGAGCCCGGTGGTGCGGGAGGTGCAGCGGAAGGGGCCCAGGCGCACCGATCTGCCGTAGGCCAGCACCCGCCCCGCGGGCACGGCGTCGGTCACGTGCACCCGCCGGCCGCGGTGCCTGCGGTCGAGCGTGAAGGCGGTGTCGTTCAGGCTGTGCACGTCGCAGCGGAGCGCGGGCCCGCCCGAGCGGTAGAGGCAGGCGATGTTCCCGCTCGGCGTGTGGAAGGAGCGCGTGCGGGCCTCGGCGGTGCCCGCCGTGGCGGCACAGAGGACGGCGACGCGGACGATTGCATGGTCCGGTGCTCGCCCGGCCGGCGCCCGGGCTGCGCTCCTCCCCTAGCGCGCCGCACCCTCAGGCCTCCGAGTACTCGCCGAACTCTTCGCGCAGCACGCCGCTGACCTCGCCGAGGGTGCAGTGATCCTTCAGCGCGGCGCGCAGGGGGTGGAGGAGGTTGCCCTTCTCCCCGGCCGCCGTGCGGAGCTCCTCGAGGCGGTCGCGCACCCGGTCGGCGTCGCGGTCGGCCTTGAACGCCTCGAGCCGTTCCACCTGCTGGCGCTCGGACTCGGGATCCACGCGCAGGGTCTCCACCTCGTCCACGTCCTCGGTCACGTACTTGTTCACGCCGACGACGATGTCCTGCTTCTGCTTGTAGCGCTCCTGGTAGCCCCAGGCGGACTCCTCCACCTCCGCGCGGATGAAGGGGATGCACTCCACCGAGCCGCCCAGCTCGTCCACCTTGTCGATGAGGGCCTGCGCGGCCTCCTCGATCTCGTCGGTGAGCGCCTCCACGAAGTAGGAGCCGGCGAACGGGTCGGCCGTGTCGGCCGCGCCCGACTCGTGGGCCAGGATCTGCTGGGTGCGCAGCGCGATGCGCGCGGCGCGCTCGGTGGGGAGCGCCAGCGCCTCGTCGAAGCCGTTGGTGTGCAGCGACTGGGTGCCGCCGGCCACCGCGGCGAACCCCTGCAGGGCCACGCGCACGATGTTGTTCTCGGGCTGCTGGGCGGCCAGCGTCACGCCTCCGGTCTGGGTGTGGAAGCGGATCTTCACGGAGCGCTCGTCCCGGGCCCCGAAGCGCTCGCGCATGATGCGCGCCCACATCCGGCGGGCGGCGCGGAACTTGGCCACCTCCTGGAAGACGTTGTTGTGGCCGTTGAAGAAGAAGGCCAGCCGGGGCCCGAACTCGTCCACCTCGAGGCCGGCGTCGATGGCCGCCTGCACGTACGCGATCGCGTTGGCGAGCGTGAAGCCCACCTCCTGCACGGCCGAGCAGCCCTTCTCGCGCATGTGGTAGCCGGAGATCGAGATCGTGTTCCACTTGGGCACGCGCTCGCGGCAGTAGGCGAAGAGGTCGGTGGTGAGCCGCATCGCCGGGACGGGCGGGTAGATGAAGTTCCCGCGGGCGATGTACTCCTTGAGGATGTCGTTCTGGGTGGTGCCCTGGAGCTTCTCGGCCGCCACGCCCTGCTCCTCGCCCACCAGCTCGTAGAGCAGCAGCAGCACGGCCGCCGGGGCGTTGATCGTCATCGACGTGGACACCTGGTCGAGCGGGATGCCGTCGAACACCCGGCGCATGTCGTCGATCGAGTCGATGGCCACGCCGGTTCGTCCCACCTCGCCCTCGCACAGCGGGTCGTCCGAGTCGCGGCCGAGCTGGGTGGGCAGGTCGAAGGCCATCGAGAGGCCCGTGGACCCGTGGTCGATCAGGTAGTGGAAGCGCTCGTTGGTCTCCTTGGCGCTGGCGTAGCCCGCGTACTGGCGCATCGTCCAGGTGCGCCCGCGGTACATGTCCGGGTGCACGCCGCGGGTGTACGGGTACTCGCCGGGAGCGCCGAGCCGATCCTCCAGCTCGGGCGCCACGTCCTCCGGGCCGTAGGTGTTCTTGATCTCGATCCCGGAGTCGGTGAAGCGGCGCGGGTCGTCCGGGCCGACGATGGGGGCGATGCTCGGCTTGTGGTCGGGCGTGGTGGCCAAGGTGTCGTCACAGGATACGTCGCCGCCGGGCCTAGCATCTGCCCGATGGAGGTCACCGTCCGGCTGTTCGCCATGCTGCGTGAGCGCGCGGGCGCCTCCGAGGTGGTGCTGGACCTGCCCGACGGCTCGAGCGTGGACGACGCGCTGGCCCGGCTGAACGGCCTGGCCGACGGCCTGCCGCTGGTGATGGCGGTGAACCGCGAGTACGCCCGCGGCGACCGCGAGCTCGATCCGGGCGACGAGCTGGCGCTGATCCCGCCGGTGAGCGGTGGCGAGACCTCCGGCGGCGCCGTGGGTGCGGGTCACCGCGCGAGCCGCTGTCGCTCGATTCGCTGGCCGCCCGCGTGCGCGACCCGCGCGCCGGTGCGGTCGTGACCTTCCAGGGCGTGACCCGCGAGGTGGAGCGGCTCGAGTACGAGGCCTACGCCGAGATGGCCGAGGAGCGCATGGCGGAGATCGCCCGCGAGGCCGTGGCCCGCCATGGGCTGTGCGCGGCGGCGGTGGAACACCGGGTGGGCAGCGTGCCCCTCTCCGAGCCGAGCGTGACGGTGGCGGTGTCCGCGCCCCACCGTGGCGAGGCCTTCGCGGGGGCACGCGAGATCATCGACCGCGTGAAGGCCGAGGCCCCGATCTGGAAGAAGGAGGTCGAGGGTGACGAGGAGCACTGGGTCGAGGGCCGGCGGCCCGGCGGCTGACCCCCGTCGCGCGCTTCCCTCGGTGGAGGAGCTCGCGGCGAGCCTCGGCGGACCGCGGGCACTCGGCCGTGCGGGCGGCACGGGAGGCCATCGAGGAGGAGCGCCGCCGCCTGAGCGAGGGTGAGCCGCCGGGCGAGGTGACCGCCGACGCCCGCGGCCGGATGGCCGCGCTCACCCGGCCGTCGCTGCGGCGGGTGCTGAACGCGAGCGGCGTGATCGTCCACACGAACCTCGGCCGGGCGCCGCTCCCCGAGGCCGCCGTGGCCGCGGCGCTCGAGGCAGCGGCCGGCTACTCGAACCTCGAGTTCGACCTCGGCTCGGGCGAGCGCGGCTCGCGCCAGGCGCATGTGGAGGACCTCGTGCGCGAGCTCACCGGTGCGGAGGCCGCACTGGTGGTGAACAACTGCGCGGCCGCCGTGCTGCTGGCCGCGGCCGCCCTGGCCGGGGGGCGGGAGATGGTGGTGTCCCGCGGGCAGCTGGTGGAGATCGGCGGGTCGTTCCGCATTCCCGAGGTGGTGGCCCAGTCGGGCGCGCGGCTGCGCGAGGTGGGCACCACCAACCGCACCCGCCGCAGCGACTACGAGCTCGCACTCGGGCCGGACACCGGCGCGATCCTGCGCGTCCACCCGTCGAACTTCCGGACCGTGGGCTTCGTGGAGGAGCCGGAGATCGAGGAGCTGTGCTCGCTCGGGGTGCCGGTGATCGACGACGCCGGCTCGGGGGCCCTGGCCGAGGCCGTGCCCGAGCTCGCCGGGGAGCCCGGGATCCGCCGCTCCGTGGCCGCGGGCTGCGCGGTCACCTGCTTCTCCGGGGACAAGCTGCTCGGCGGGCCGCAGGCCGGCCTGATGGCGGGCACGCGGGAGGCCGTGGAGCGGTGCCGCTCGCATCCCCTGGCGCGGGCCGTGCGCATCGACAAGCTCTCGCTCGCGGCGCTCGAGGCCGTGCTTCGCCTGCACCGCGACGGCGGGCGGGACGCGGCCGCAACGATCCCGGTCCTGGCCATGCTCACGGCCACGCAGGAAGAGCTGGGCGCACGGGCCGAGCGGCTGCGGGCGGCGGTGGGGGCGGCGGCACGGGTGATCGAGGCCTCCGCGCGGGTGGGCGGCGGCGCGCTGCCGCTGCTCGAGCTGAGGGGCCCGGTGTGCGCGGTGGATCCGGCACCGCTCGGCCTGGACGAGCTGACCCGGCGGCTGCGGACGGGCGATCCGGCCGTGGTGGGGAGGGCGCGCGAGGGGTGGCTGATCCTCGATCCGCGCACGCTCACCGACGCCGAGGCCGAACGCGCCGCGGAAGCGGTGATCGCGGCCCTTCGCCCGTGAGGATCCGCGACTCCGGCCCCGAGGACCACGACGCGCTGGCCGTCTTCCTCTCCTCGCGCGGGGTGCGCCGTGTGGCCCGGGGAGGCGAGCTGGTGGATCCCGCTGGAGCACCCGGCGCTCATTGCCGAGGACGCGGGACGCCTGGCCGGCGTGGCGGGGTACGTGCCCGGGGACGAGCGCTGGGAGCTGCTCACGCTCCACGTGCGCGAGCGCCACGCCGGGGTGGGCTCCGCGCTCGTGGACGAGCTGCGCCGGCGCGCACGTGAGGCGGGAGCCACGCGGCTGTTCGTGGTCACCACGAACGACAACCTGGACGCGCTGCGCTTCTACCAGCGCCGCGGCTTTCGCCTGCACGCCCTGCGCCCGGGGGCGGTGGACCGCATGCGGGAGGACGCGAGGGTGGAGATCCGCCTGGCGGGCGAGCACGGCATCCCGGTGCACGACGAGCTGGAGCTGGAGCTCGAGCCGTGAGCGACGCCCCGCTCACCGTGGGCACCGCGGGCCACGTGGACCACGGCAAGACGGCGCTCGTGCGCGCCCTCACCGGCCACGACACCGATCGCCTGCCCGAGGAGCGCGAGCGCGGGATGTCGATCGAGCTGGGCTACGCGCCGCTCGAGCTGCCCGGCGGGCGGCGGGTGTCCCTGGTGGACGTGCCCGGGCACGAGCGCTTCGTGCGCACGATGGTGGCCGGGGCGACGGGGGTGGACCTGTTCCTCCTGTGCGTGGCGGCCGACGACGGCGTGATGCCGCAGACGCGCGAGCACCTGGCCGTGCTGCGCCGGTTGGGCGTGGTCCGCGGAGTGGTGGCGCTCACGCGCTCGGACCTGGCCGATCCGGCGCGGGCCGCGGCCGAGGTGGCCCCGCTGGTGCCCGGCGCCGAGATCGTGCCGGTGTGCGCTCCCGCCGGCCGCGGCATCGACGAGCTGCGGGTCGCCCTGGAGCGCGAGGCCGGCGCGGTTCGCCGGCGCCACCGGGAGGGCCCGGCGCGGCTGCACGTGGATCGCTCCTTCAGCATTCGCGGGGCGGGCACCGTGGTTACGGGCACGCTGTGGTCGGGACGGATTGCCGCGGGCGAGCGCGTGCGCATCGTGCCCGGCGGGCGCGAGGCCCGCGTGCGCTCGGTGGAGGTGCACGACCGTCGCGTGGAGGCGGCCGACGCCGGCCAGCGCGTGGCGCTGAACCTGGCCGGCGTGAGCCGCGACGAGGCGGCCCGCGGCCAGGTGATCTGCGGGGAGGGGGCGGAGCTCGAGCCCACCCACATCCTCGACGTGCTGGTGGGAATGGAGGACCACGCGGGCCCGCTCGAGCGGGGTGAGCGACTCCACGTGCACCACGGCACGCGCGAGTCGCCGGCCCGGGCCTATCCGCTGGAGGACCCGGACCCGGGCGGCGAGCAGCTCGTGCAGCTGAGGCTGGAGCGCCCGCTGGTGCCCGCGGCGGGGGACCGCTTCGTGCTCCGGCGCCTGGCGCCCGCGGACACGGTGGGCGGCGGGCGGATCGTGGATCCGAGGGCGCCGCGGCACGGGCCGGCCGGCGCGCCGCTGGACCGGCTGCACGCGCTCGCCCGCGGAGAGGTCCCGCCAGCCGAAGTCCCTCCCGCGTGAAGCCCCGGCGCCCGTGCCGTCCCCGCCTGAGGCCCTTGGCGCCCCCGCGCTCCGGCTGGCCGCCCTCCTGTCCGCCGACGGCGAGCACCCGCGGGCGGACGGCGAGCTGGCCGAGGCCGCGGGGCTCGGCGCGACGGAGGCGGCCGCGAGCTGGCGCGCGCTCGAACGAGCGCGGCCGAGCGGTGCGGGTGGGCCGCAACCTTCACTTCGACCCCGCGGTGCTCGAGGCGCTCACCGAGCGCGTGCTGGCCATCTGCGACCGCGACGGCGGGGCCGGGATCGCGGGCGTGCGCGACGAGCTCGGAACCTCCCGCCGTTACGCGCAGGCCCTGCTGGAGCACCTGGACGCGGAGAAGCTCACGGTGCGCCGCGGGGACCGGCACATACGGCGCGGCGGAGTGAGAGCGGACGTATAGTCGGCGCCGTGCTGCCCCGCTCCGGCGTGATCGCCGTGCTGGCCGCGCTCCTCATGGCGTCGCCCGCAGCCGCCGCCACGATCGACGCGGGCTCGCTGCGTGCCCGCACGGGCGAGGGCTCCTGGTCGCTCGGCCTCACCGACCGCCACGGCCGCGGCGTCCTCCAGGAGGCGCCGGGCGCAAGGCTCGGCTTTCGCACCACGGCGGGGTCGTTCCATGCCACCCGGGTGCTGAACGCTGGGCGCACCGGCTCCGGCTGGGCGGCCACGCTGGCCACGAACGACCCCGCCGGCCGCCGCATCACGGTGCGCCTGGCGCGCGACGCCGAGGGCGTGATCGCGCTTCGGGCCGTGGTCACGGGCGGCGCGGTGGAGGCCACGAGCATCGGCTTCGCGGCCCGCCGCGGCGAGCGCTACCTCGGCTTCGGCGAGCGCTCCAACCGGGTGGACCAGCGCGGCGGCGAGGTGGAGAGCTACGTGGCCGAGGGGCCGTACGAGGAGGACGAGCGCCCGGTGATCCCGGTCTTCGTGCCGGCGTGGGGCTTCCACCCGCGCGAGGACGCCACCTACTTCCCGATGCCCTGGCTCCTGTCCACCGCGGGCTACGGCGTGCTGGTGGACGATCCGGAGACGAGCTACTTCCGGCTCGACCAGGGCGGCTCGGGCGTGTGGAGCGTGGAGGTGAGGGCGCCGAGGCTCGACCTGCGGGTGTTCGCGGGCCCGCGCCCCGCCGACGTGCTGCGGCGGCTCACCGGCCGGATCGGCCTTCAGCCGCCGGTGCCGGCGCCCTTCGTGTTCGGCCCCTGGTACCAGCCGACGGGCGCCGACGAGGCGGGCGTGCTCCAGAAGCTGCGGGACCGCGACGTGCCCATCTCCGTGGCCCAGACCTACACCCACTACCTCCCCTGCGCCGCGCAGGCGGGGCGCGGCGACGCGGAGCGCGCGCGGGTGGCCCGCTTCCACGACGCCGGCCTCGCGGTCACCACCTACTTCAACCCGATGATCTGCACCGGGCATCCCTCGTACGCCGCCGCCGCGGCCGGCGGAGCGCTGGTGAAGAACCCGGCGGGCGGGCCCTACGAGTACAGCTACACCACGCTCGAGAGCTTCCGGGTGGCGCAGTTCGACTTCACCGCGGCCGCGGGGAGGGACCTCTACGGGCGCCTGCTGCGCGAGGCGGTGGCGGACGGGCACGACGGCTGGATGGAGGACTTCGGCGAGTACACCCCGCTCGACGCCGTGGCCTCCGACGGGTCGAGCGGTGAGGCGCTGCACAACGCCTATCCCCGCCAGTACCACTGCGGCGCGGCCGCCGGCGTGGCCGGCGTCAGCCGCCCCCTGGCCCGCTTCGTGCGCTCGGGCTGGACGGGCAGCGCCCGCTGCTCGCCGGTGGTCTGGGGCGGCGACCCCTCCGTGGACTGGGGCTTCGACGGCCTGCGCTCGGTGGTCACCAACGGGCTGACCATGGGACTCTCGGGCGTGAGCACCTGGGGCTCCGACATCGGCGGCTTCTTCGCGCTGTTCGAGAACCAGCTCACGCCGGAGCTGCTGGTGCGGTGGATTCAGGTGGGGGCGGTGTCCGGGGTGATGCGCACCCAGGCCAACGGCATCGACATCCCCGAGAAGGTGCGGCCGCAGGTGTGGGACGACTCCGTGCTGCCGCAGTGGCGGCGCTGGGCGAAGCTGCGCACCCAGCTCTACCCCTACCTCTCCGCGGCCGACGCCGAGTACCGCCGCACCGGCCTGCCGATCATGCGTCACCTCTCGCTCGCGTATCCCGATGACCCGGAGTCGGCCGGGGTGGAGGACGCCTTCCTCTTCGGGCCCGACCTCCTGGCCGCGCCGGTGCTCGAGCCCGGGGCCACGACCCGCACCGTGCATCTCCCGCGCGGGCACTGGGTGGACCTGTGGCGCTCGGCCGGCTTCCGCGAGGCGGACGGCGGACTCGCGCTCACCCGCCCGCGCGTGCTGGAGGGTGGGCGGGACGTGACGCTCCCCGCACCGCTGTCGGAGCTGCCGCTGCTGGCCCGGGCGGGCACGCTGCTCACGCTCCTGCCCCCCGACGTGGACACCCTGGCCGGCTACGGCGACGCCGCTCCCGAGGTGTCGCTGGGCGAGCGGCGCGACCGCCGTGTCCTCCTGGCCTTCCCGCGGGGCTCGTCATCGGCGCGCCTCGAGGACGGCGGGCGCCTGCGCTCGCGGGAGGGATGGGGAGCCTGGCGGCTCGAGATCGACTCCGCCCGCGAGCGGCGCTGGGATCTGCAGGCCTCGCTGGGCACGCTGCGACATCCGTTCAGGCCGTGCTCGGTGCGGCTCCACGGCCGGCGTCTCTCATGGCGCGACTGGAGCTACGACGGTGGGACGGGCGTGCTCCGCGTGAGCTTCCGGGCCCGCCGCGGGGAGCTTTCGGTGGGCGCCTGCGGCCGGCACGGTGGCCGGCCGCAGCCCCACTAGCGCAGGTCCGCGTCCGGTTACCGCCCGGAGACGGCCGCGGCGGTGCTGCTCTCGTCCGGACCGATCGACGGCTGGGCGGGGGTGCCGGAGACCGACGCCGCGATGTGGCTCTCGTCCGGCGAGACGCTGGGAGGGGCGCCGACCGCGGCGGCCACGGAGCTCTCCTGCGGACCGGCGTCGGGGCGGAGGGTGGACTGCGCCTGAACGCCGGCGGCGCTGTCCGTGTTCTGTGGCGAGTCGCCGCCCAGCACGAGCGCGAGCACGACGGCCGCCGTGGCCGCGAGGGCGAGGAGCGCGGCGATCGTGAGGGCTCGATGCGACCGTACGGAGTGGGCGAGGGGGGAAGGGTGAGCGGTATCCGACATGACGACCTCCTGGGTGTGGGGTGACTGACAGGAGGAGCTTCCGCGGCCACGCCTTCACGCCGACAACAGCGCGGTAACAGGCGTGTTACGTTTGCCGCGAAGGACTCGCCATGGACTTCCGCATCCTGGGGCCGCTTGAGGCCTTTGAAGGTGACAGTCGTGTCGCGCTAGGGGGCGCGAGGCAGCGGGCGCTGCTGGGATTGCTGCTGCTCCACGCCAACGAGGTGGTGTCCAGCGACCGCCTCGTGGACGAGCTCTGGACCAACGAGGGCCTTAACCAGCGCTCGAGGGCGCTCGGGGTCGCGGTGTCGCGCCTCCGCCGGATCATCGAGCCGGACAGGTCCGCGGGCGCGGAGAGCCAAATCCTGATCACGCGCCCGCCCGGCTACGAGCTGCGCGTCGAGCCAGGAGGCCTCGACCTTCACCGCTTCGAAGAGCTGGTGGCAGAGGGGCGCCATGCGCTCGCGTCGGGCGACCCGGTCACCGCCTCGGGTGTTCTGCGGAATGCGCTGGCGCTCTGGCGTGGCTCACCCCTGGCCGATCTGACCTACGAGTCCTTCGCGCAGGCCGAGATTGCACGGCTCGACGAGCTCCACGCGGCCGTCCTCGAGGATCGGATCGCCGCCGACCTTGAGGCCGGGCGCCACCAGGATCTGATCGGCGAGCTCCAGGGGCTGGTGGAACGCCGGCCACTGAGAGAGCGCCTGCGAGGACAGCTCATGCTCGCGCTCTACCGCTCGGGGCGACAGGCCGAGTCGCTCGAGGTCTACCGGGATGCCCGGCGGGCCCTCGTCGACGAGCTCGGGATCGAGCCCGGACGCGAGCTGCAGGCCCTGGAGGGGGCGATCCTTCGCCACGACCTCGCCCTCGAGGCCGGCGCAACCCCCGATCCAAAGCCGGCACGCGGCCCCCCGAGGAGCCCGTTGGTCGGTCGCGAGTCCGAGCTGGCTCAGGTGATCAGCGGTCTCGACGACGCCTTTGCCGGCCGGGGGCGCCTGATCCTGCTCGCCGGCGAGCCGGGCATCGGCAAGAGCCGCCTGGCGGAGGAGCTCGTGAGCCAGGCCAGGGGACGCGGGGCACGGGTCCTCGTCGGGCGCTGCTGGGAGGCGGGCGGGGCGCCCGCCTACTGGCCGTGGGTGCAGTCGTTGCGGGGCTACATCGGCGAGCGTGATGCCGAGAGCCTTCGCAAGGAGCTCGGGACCGGCGCTCGGGATGTCGCGCAGTTCCTGCCGGAGCTGCGTGAGCTTCTTCCCGATCTCCCGGACCCGCCCTCGCTCGACCCGGAGGCAGCACGTTTTCGCCTCTTCGACGCCGTGGCGTCGTTTCTCGCGCACGCCGCCGAGGCGCGGCCCATCGTGCTCGTGCTCGACGACCTGCACGCCGCCGACGAGCCCTCGCTCCTGCTTCTCCAGTTTCTGGTGCGAGGCCTGGAGGACAGCCGCCTCCTCGTGGTCGGCGCGTATCGCGACGTGGACCCCACCATGCGCGATCCCTTCGCCTCGGCGGTGGCCGGGCTCGCCACGGAGCGGGTCACCCGGCGGATTGCGCTCGGCGGCCTGACGGAGTCGGATGTGGGCGAGTACATCCGGCTGACCGCCGGCGTTGGAGCGGACCCGGCGACCGTCGCCGCGATTCATGCTCAGACGGAGGGAAACGCGCTCTTCGTGGACGAGGTGACCCGGCTGCTGATCGCGGAGGATGCCCTCGGTCGGCCCGCGGAGCTCGAAGTGGGCATTCCGCAGGGCGTCCGCGACGTGATCGGCCGCCGCGTGCGCCGCCTGTCGGAGGAGTGCCAAGTCGCGCTGACGAGCGCCTCCGTGCTGGGTCGCGAGTTCGCGATCGACACCCTGGCGCGAATGATCGAGCGCGAGCCGCCGGCGGCACTCGAGCTCCTCGACGAGGCGCTCGACGCACGCGTCGTGGGCGAGGTGCCGGGGGCGCCCGGCAGGCTGCGGTTCTCGCACGCGCTCGTGCGGGAGACCCTGTACGACGACCTCACCGCCACACGCAGGCTCCGTTTGCACGCACGGGCCGGGGAGACAATCGAAGGGCTCTTCGCCGGAAACACGGAGCCGCGCCTGGCTGAGCTCGCGTACCACTTCGCGAAGGCCGGCCCCGCCGGGACCGCCGGGCGGGCGGTGGAGTACGCACGACGCGCCGGAGACCGGGCCGCGGCGCTGCTCGCCTACGAGGAGGCCGTGCGGCTGTACGCCCTCGCGATCGAAGCCCTCGAGCCCGACGGCCGAGATACCGAAGCGATGCACTGCGAGCTGCTCCTCGCCCTCGGAGACGCGGAGGCCCGAGGCGGTGCGCTCGGCGCGGCCAAGGAGACCTTCGTGCGTGCGGCCGAGCTCGCGGGGACGCTCGGACTGACCGAGCCGCGGGCGCGCGCCGCCCTGGGGTACGGCGGGCGGTATGTCTGGTTCCGGGCGGGCAAGGACCAGCGGCTGATCAGCATGCTCGAGGATGCCCTCGACGCCCAGCCCGTCGGGGACAGCGGGCTGCGCGCCATGCTCCTCGCCCGGCTGGCCGGAGCGCTGCGGGACCGGCCGGTCCCGGAGCGCCGCGCCGCACTCACGGAGGAGGCGGTGGAGATCGCGCGCAGGCTGGGGGACCTGGAGACCCTGGCCTATGCCATCGAGGGCACCTACGCGGCCATCTCGTGGCCGAGAGACACCGACCGCTGGCTGTCGATGGCCCGGGAGCTGGGCGAGATCGCCGAACGGCTCGGGGACAGGGAGAAGGCGTTCGCGGCTCATCTGCACGCCTTCGGCGCCCTCATGGTGCAGGGCGAGGTGGAGGCGGCCGAGCTCGAGTTCGCGGCCCTCGCGTCCGTGGCCGACGAGCTCCGCCAGCCTGCCCAGCACTGGGGGTTGACGATGGCGGGCGTTATGCGCGCGCTCCAGGCGGGGTGCTTCGACGAGGCGGAGCGGCTCGTGGAGCGGGAGTTCGTCCTCGGGTCCGGCGGCGAGGACCAGACGGACGATGCGACCTTCCAGTACGTCAGGCACTTCCATGAATGGGCGCTGCGGCGCGATCGGGGCAAGCTGGCCGAGGTCCGCGGGTCGCTGGAGGGCTTCGTCGAGGAATACCCGACGTACTTCGTCTTCCGCTGCATGCTCGTGACGCTGTACGCCGAGACCGCTGACGAGAAGCTCGCCCGGGCCGAGCTCGGGAAGCTCGCCGCGGAGGATTTCCAGGTTCTGGAGGTCGGCTCCGAGTGGTTCTTCGGAGCGAGCCTTCTTGCCGAGGTCTGCGAGCGCCTGGGCGAGTCTTCCCACGCCCCGCGGCTCTACGAGGTGCTTCTCCCCTACGGCGACTACGTCGTGATCACCCACCCGGAGATCAACCTCGGCTCGGCCGCCCGCTATCTGGGCCTCCTAGCTGTCGTGATGGGTCGCACCGATGACGCGGTGGCGCATTTCGATCGGGCCCTCGCGGCGAACGAGCGGATGGGATTCCGCCCCTGGGTGGCTCGGACGCAGGCCGACCTCGCCCGCGTGCTCATGAGCCGCGATACGCCCGGGGACGGGGCAAGGGCCGGCGACCTGTCTCGCGCGGCCATGGAGACGTTCGGCGCCCTGGGCATGAGTGGACCAGCAGACCGCCTACGGGAGGCGGTGGTGGAGCGGTGACCGTGTACGAGCCCCGCCGCTAGGGGGCGAACTCCCCGCCCCCGCCGCCGGTGCTCGGGGCGGAGGCGCCGGGAGAGAACGCGGCGTCGGCCGGACCGGCGCCCGGCGCCGGGGATGCCGCCGGCGCACGCGTGGCCGCCGCCACCGGGTCGAACTCCTCGTGCCGGCTCGGGCGTGGGCGCGACGGGGTCCGGAGTCGCGGCCGGCGGGGGTTGCGGGGTGACCACGGGGGTCGGCGCGGGCACCGGTGCGGCCACCGGCGCCGGCACCTCCTCGGCCGCGGGCCGCACCCGCACGTGACGCTCTGCCGCCGGCGAACCGGCACGTCCGTCGGGCACCGCGATCTGCTCGACCGCCGCGCCTCCGCCGGCCACCGCGGCCGCGGAGGCGGCCACCGCCGCGAGCTTCTGGCCCGTGGCCATCTCGACCGCCGCGTGGGCGCGCTCGCCCAGCGCCGCCGTCTTGTGCTGGGCCGCCCCGATCAGCGACTCGAGCAGGCCGCGCAGGCCGCCTGCGCCCCCGCCGGGAGAGCCCGAGGCGCCGAGCGCCACGGGCGGCATGAGGGCGGCCACCGTGCGCGGCACGGCGCGGAACTCGCGCAGCCGGCCACGGCAGCTCAGGCAGGTCCTGAGGTGCGGCCGGAGCGCGGCCAGGTCCTCCGCGCTCGCCTCCCCGTCCACCAGCGCCGAGAGCACCGGCGCCAGGCGGTCGCACTCCGCCCCGGCCTGGATGCCCTCGACCCGCTCGGCGAAGGCGCGCCGCCCCTCCGTCAGGCAGCGGTTCACCTTCGTGTACGTCCACCCGGTGATCTGGCAGATCTCCCGGTAGGAGTAGCCCTCGGCCTTGAGGAGAAGCGCGCGCACCTCCTGCGGCTTCAACACGCCCATGGCCTCCGCCCCCTGGCGCAGCCGCTCGAGTCGCGCGGCCTGCTCGTGGGTGGCGGCGGCGTCGGTGCCGGGATCGGCCACGTCGCCGTCGTCGCTGACCGGCGAATGGCGCTCGCGCTGGCGGCGCACCGCGAACGCCTCGTGCTTCACCACCGTCTTGAGCCAGGGCACCAGCCCCTCGGGGTCGAGCGTGGGGGCCTTGGTGAGCAGGATCTCGATGCCGCGCTGGTAGGCGTCCTCGGCGTCCTCGGCGTTGGCGGCCCAGCGCCGCGCGGTGGCCATCACCTGGGGCCCGTGACGGGCCAGGAGCTCGAGCGCGGCAGGGTCGACCTCCGCGCGTGACGGACGCCCCTGGTCGCTGATCGCTCTCCCCGGCATCGCCATCCGCTGAGGTCGAGCCTCTCCCGGGTTCGCCCCCGGGGCGACCCGGAACGTCCGCAAAGAGCGGGAATTGGGTTTCGATGCTCGCCAGTGGGCCGATCCCGCCAACTTCCGATCGAGGCGGTTGGGCTGCCGCGCCCAGCCGGGCTCACGGACCCCTGGCCGGGATAGGCTCCCTGTGTGGGTAAGCACGTCAAGAAGGTCGTGCTGGCCGCCCTCCTCCTTGCGGTGCCCGCCACGGCGGCGCCCGCCGCCGCATCCGCGGGAGCCGAGAGCGCGCGCACGCGTCAGGTGCCCACGGAGGCCGGCTCGCCCTGGCCCTCGATGCGCCACGACCGGCGCAACACCGCCGACAGCCCGGTCCGCGGGCGCTACCAGCGCGGCGACCGCCCCTGGAGCTTCCGCACGGCCAAGGGCGTGTTCAGCACGCCCGTCGTGGGCGCCGACGAGACCGTCTACGTGGGCTCGGCCGACCGCTGGTTCTACGCGCTCGGCCCCGGCGGCCGCGTGCGCTGGCGCTACCGGACCGGCGAGATCATCGACTCGGCCGCCGTGCTCGGCCGCCGTGAGCGGCGGCTCGGGTCCAGCACCGTGACCTTCGGCTCGGGCGACGAGCACATCTATCGCCTGCGCACCACGCCCGCCCGCCTGAGCCGGAGCGCACGCACGGTCTGGCGCTTCGGGGCCACGCGGCCGCCGGCCGAGGGCCAGCTCGTGAACTGGTGGGAGGGCAACGTGACCATGGGCTTCGGCGGCTCGCTGTTCGCGGGCAACACCGGCGGGGCCGAGTACTCGATCGACCGGCGCGGCCGCCGGCGCTGGATCTTCCCGACCGAGAACTCGGTGTGGTCGAACGCCGCGATCGGCGACGACGGCAGCGTCTACTTCGGCTCGCTCGACCTGAACTTCTACGGCGTCACGCCCGCCGGGAAGCTCAAGTGGAAGACCTTTGCCGGGAACTTCGTGACCTCCTCCCCGGCCATCGGGGCCGGCGGGACGGTGTACATCGGCTCGTTCGACGGCGCCCTCTACGCGCTGGACGGCCGGACGGGCGAGACGAGGTGGCGCTTCGAGACCGACGACCACGTGTACGCCTCGCCCGCGCTGGGCGGCGGGCTCGTGTACATCGCCTCCACCGACGGCTCGGTGTACGCGGTGGACCGCAGCGGGCGAGCAGCGCTGGCGCTACGACACGGGCGACGTGGTGCGGTCCTCGCCCGTGCTCGGGCGCGCGCCCCGCGGCTCCGGGCGCATCCTCTACGTGGGCTCGGCCTCCGGCAACCTCTACGCGCTCGACGCCCGCACCGGGCGGCGCCGCTGGTCCTACGACACCACCCCGCGCGACCCCGTCCTGCGCGACCGCAACGACCTGAACTCCTCTCCCGCGCTCGGCCGCCGCGGCGTGTACATCGGCGGGGAGCACGGCCGCATCGTGCACGTGCCCTACGACTGGTGCCTGCGCCACCGCGACCCTCGCTGCGATCGCAGCCCGGGCGAGGCCTTCGCGCCCGACCTGACCCGCACCGCCTTCGTCACCCCGGGCGGCTCCACCCGGCTGTCCGGTCCGCCCGGGCCGGGTGGCCGGCGCCACGGCGCTCGGGGCCCGCCTGGTCGTGCGCCGCGGAGGGGAGACGGTGGACGGCGCCTTCACCACGGCGATCGCCGCGCACGCTGGTGTCCACCAGCCCGGCCTTCGCCTTCGACACCCAGATCTCGGGCGACGGCCACTTCCTCAACGTGGTGCCGGAGGGGTTCCTGCGTCCCGACACCCGCTACTCGGTGCGGCTGCGGGGCGACTGGGCCGGGGACGGCGCCGCGGGCGGGGTGGACGACACGATCCGCTTCCGCACCGCCCCGGTGCTGCGCCGGGGCGCGCCCATGCGCACGGGCCGCAACCGCGTGTCGGCCTTCGAGCTCAGCCGCCTGGCCGTGCCCTTCCCGCCGATCCTCCCGAGCCTCAACCAGATCGGGTTCGACAGCTACGACATGGTGGTGGGCGCCGTGGCCGCGTCGAAGCCCGACCGCGACGGCGCGGGCTCCCTGCTGCTCTGGGCGGTGTCCACCAAGCGCGGCCCCGGAGGGGTGCCGGTGGCCGACCGGCGCGGAGCGTTCGCCTTCCCGCTGGCGGGCCGCTATCGCAACGACTCGGTGATCGTGTCCCAGAGCGGGCTCAGCCTCACGTTCAGCTTCGGCGACGTGCCCTTCCGCCGCTTCGACCTCCGCATGCAGCTCGACCGCGACCTGCGCGCCCGCTTCGGCGCCGCCCTCTACGCCGAGGTGTACTGCCCCGACGTGCCCGTGTACGGGCCGGCGCTGGTGGCCATCGGGCTCTGCAACGACGAGAAGCTCCTCCCGGCCAGCGGCACGTTCATCACCCGCCGCTACCAGCGGAGCGCGCCCGCCAACCGCCGGCCCCGCGGCGTGAGCGTGGCCCGCCTCGGCCTGCGCCGGCCGACGCCCACCGCGGCGGGTGAGGTGGAGGCCCGGCTGCGCTTCGCGAAGGGCGGGGCCCTGCCCGCCTCCGAGCACGCCCTCGGCATCCTCCTCACCGACGCGGCCACCGGCGCGCCGGTGTCGCTGGACTACCGCAGGGCGCTGTCCACCTCGGTGGACGGGCGCGGGAACCTGAGCGCGGTGCGCCTGCGCATCCCGCCCGGCACGACCCTTCCGGCGAGCGTGCGGGCCTACGTGATCGCCGACGTTTTCCCGCATTCTGGTGCGAAAGCTGTGACCGATCGACCCCGCCGCCCGCTACATTGGCCCGCGTCGGCTGTTTCACCCTCCGCCGATGGAAACAAGCGAGTGACGAACAGCCTGGCGAGAGAGCTGAGGGAGGTCGAACCGGTCTCCCTACCCGACCGCGACGTGCGGGCGGCTAGGCCCCTGCTCCTGCGCGGGGTGCTCCGCTTCGACACGCTTCGGTCGCTCAGCCGGGTGGGCATCCTCGCCGCGCTCGACATCGCCAGCCTCTTCGCCGCCATCTGGACGGCGCTGGCCATCAAGGCCGCCGTGCAGGACCCGGACGTGCTCGGCGGCACCTACCACCAGGCCAAGGAGTACGCGCCCCTGGCCTGCCTGGTGATGGTGCTGCTCTTCGCCCGCTCCGGCCTCTACCGCGACCGCGCGCAGCGCCCCGGGTTCGCCAAGGTCATCTCCTCGCTGTTCGAGGTGGTGCTGGTGATCCTGATCTACGCGGAGATCGAGGGCCAGGCCTTCAAGTCGTATTACATCTTCTACGGCACGCTCTTCTTCGCGCTCGTCTACGTGTCGTCCACCCGCTGGGTGTTCGAGCGCGTCAGCGGGATGGTGCTGCGCGCCGCGGGCTACCGCCGCCGGGCGGTGCTCGTGGGCTCCGGCCCGAACATCGAGGCGGTGTCCGACGCGCTGCGGGGGAGCAAGATGATCGAGCCCTACGGCTTCGTGGCCCGCACGCCCGCCCCGAAGCCGAACGGACTGCGCGACTTCCACTCGCTCGATCAGCTCGAGCGGCACTTCGACACGATCGACGAGGTGCTGATCGCCGACGCCGACTTCCCCCAGGCGGAGGCCGTGGAGCTGGTGGACCGCTGCCACCGCCACGCGGTGCGCGTCCGCGTGGCGCCGTCCACGATGGAGATCCTCATGGACCGGGTGGAGTTCGTGCCCGGCCAGGCGCTGCCCCTGTTCGAGCTCAAGCCGCCGGTGTTCGAGGGCGTGGACTTCGCGATCAAGCGCGTGTTCGACCTGGTGGGCGCCACGCTCCTCCTGATCGTGCTCTCGCCGATCCTCGCCGCGATCTCCCTGGCCATCAGGACCACCTCGCGCGGGCCGGTGCTCTACCGGTCGCTGCGGCCGGGGATCGGGGGACGCAGCTTCGAGTGCTTCAAGTTCCGGACCATGGTGGAGGGCGCCGACGACCTTCAGGACGAGCTGGAGCGGCACAACGAGATGGGCGGCGCGCTGTTCAAGATGCGCTCCGATCCGCGCATCACCCCGGTGGGTCGCGTGCTTCGCCGCTGGTCGCTCGACGAGCTCCCGCAGCTTCTGAACGTGCTCCGCGGGGAGATGTCGCTGGTGGGCCCGCGCCCGCTGCCCGCGCGGGACTACGAGCTGCTCGAGGAGTGGCATCGCAAGCGCTACCTCGTGCTGCCGGGAATGACCGGCCTGTGGCAGGTCTCGGGGCGCTCGGAGCTCGACTTCGACGAGCTGGTGCGCCTGGACTTCCTCTACCTCGAGCACTGGTCCGTGTTCCTCGATCTCTCGATCCTGCTGAAGACGGTGCCCGCGGTGATCAGGGCCAGGGGCGCCTGGTAGCCAGCCGCTACGACGACGAGCTGTGGGAGCTGGTCCCCGACGAGGACCAGCGCCCCGCCCGCGCGCCTGGCGGAGTTCGTTCGCGCGCTCGCTCCGGTGAAGCGCGCCCTGGACCTCGGGTGCGGCGACGGGCGGCTGAGCCGCGAGCTGCGGGCGGACGAGCTGACGCTGGCCGACGTGTCCGCCGTGGCCCTCGAGCGGGCCGTCCGGCGGCTGCCGGACGCGGCACGCGCGGAGCTCGACCCCGACGCTCCGCTGCCCTTCGCCGACTCGAGCTTCGACCTCGTGCTGGTGGCCGAGACGATCGAGCACGTGCGTGACGTGCAGGTTCTGGTGTCCGAGCTCCGGCGCGTCCTGCGTCCCCGGCGGCGCCCTGGCCGTGACCACTCCCGCCCACGGCCGGCGCACGGGCCTGACCGTGCTGGCCGGTGGGCTTCGAGCCCCGCTTCGACCCGCTCTCCCCGCACCTGCGCTTCTTCACCCGGCGCTCGCTGGCGGGCCTGCTCGACGAGGGCGGGTTCGACGTGACTCAGGTGCGCAGCCGTCTCGGGACGCTGTACGCGCTCGCAACCCGCTAGAAAGCGCCCATGCGGATCGGCGTGACGGGGGCGGCGGGCTTTCTGGGCTCGCACGTGTGCGAGCGGCTGCTGGCCGACGGGCACGAGGTGCTGGGCGTGGACGCGTTCACGCGGTTCTACGCGCGCGGGCTGAAGGAGGCCAACGTGGCCCGGCTCCGGCACGCTCCCGGATTCGAGCTGGCCGAGCTGAACCTGCTCGGCGCGCCCGCGCTGTCCGGCACGCTTGCCGGCCTGGACGCGGTGTGCCACCTGGCCGGGCGGCCCGGGGTGCGCCGCGGCTCCCCCGCGATCTACGAGGCCGGCAACGTGCGCACCACGGAGGCCGTGATCTCCGCCGCCGCCCGCGCCGGCGTGCGCCGTGTGGTGCTCGCGTCCTCCTCGTCGGTCTACGGGCCGGCGGCCGGCCGGGTGAGCGAGCACGCCCCGCTGCGGCCGCTCTCCCACTACGGGCGCTCCAAGCGCCGCGCCGAGCAGGTGGCCCGGCGCCTGGCCCGGCGCCACGGCATCGAGCTGGTGATCCTTCGCTACTTCACGGTCTACGGGCCGCGCCAGCGCCCGGACATGGCCTTCGCCCGGTTCGTGGCCGCCGCGATGGGCGGGCGAGCCGATGCCCCTGCTGGGCGACGGCCGGCAGGTGCGGGACTTCACCTACGTGGAGGACGCGGCGGCCGCCACCGCGCTCGCCGTGTCGCGCGGGGTGCCCGGGGCGACATACAACGTGGCCGGCGGCAGGCCGGCCACCCTGGAGCATGCCTTCGCGGTGCTGGGCGAGCACCTGGGGCGCACCCCGGTCATGGAGCCGCTGCCCGCGGACGGGCGCGATCCCCGCAGCACGGCCGCCGACCTGAGCCGGGCGCGGGCCGACCTCGGATGGGTCCCGCGCACCGCCGCTCGAGGCCGGGCTTCGCCGCCAGGCCGCCGGGGCGGCGGCCGCGGCGCTCTAGCCGCTCGCGCTCCAGCAGGCGCAGGGCCGACTGGGCGGAGATGTAGAGCTGGCGCGCCACCGGGGAGTGGGGATCCAGGTAGAGGAGGCCCCGCAGCGTGCGGAGCGCGGCGCGCGGACGGTCGAGGTTGGCCAGCTGGAAGCGGGCGAGCCGGGTCCACGTGTCGGGATCGCCGGGGAAGCGGACCACCGCGAGCTCGAGCGTGCGCTCGGCCTGGCCGTTCAGCCGTGCCGCCGACTGCACGTCGGCGAGCGCCAGCAGCGGGGCCGGGGAGAGCGCGGTCGGCCCGCGCTGCCGTCGTCGATGGCGCGCACGGCGCCCTGGTAGTCGCCCGCGGCCGCGAGGTCGAGCGCCGCGGTCCACCGAGCGCTGCGAGCTCTCGGGCTGCCAGATCGCCCAGGCCACGAGCACCGCGACGAGCATCGCCGCGGCCGCCACCAGCGCCGGGCCGAGCCAGCTCGTCGCCTCGGCGCTCCGGTCGCGCGCCGCGGGCGTGCGGCCGCGCGGCTCGGGCCCGCCCACCGCGGCAACCGGGCCCGCGGCCGGCCACGTACCCCGCGGCCACCAGGGCCATGGCGGCCGGGCCGGGCACGAACCAGGTCCAGTCGATCGCCGACTGCATCCCGAAGACGAGGGCCATGAGCGCCAGGGCGGTGAAGGCCGCGCGCTCGGCGTCCCACTCGCGGCGGGGATCCGGGCCGCGGTCCCGCCCGCGGCGCAGGCGGCGCGGGTAGAGCCCGGTGGTGCGCGCCGCGGACACGAGCCAGGCGATCAGCAGGGCCATCGACAGCCCGAGTCCCAGGAGTCCGAGGTCGGCCAGCGTCTGGACCGGATAGCCGTGCGCGTGGCGGGTCACCGCGGCGTCCGTGCGGTGACGCAGGCGGGCCACCTCGAAGGCACCCGCGCCCACGCCCGCGAGCGGGCGGTCGGAGTACACGCGCCCGGCCTCGCGCCAGTACTTGCCGCGGGTGGACGAGGCGGCGGTGAGCCGGCCGGCGCCCTGGTCGCGGCGCGGTGTCGGTCTCGCTCGACGAGCTCGTCCACCCGGTCGCTGATCGAGCCGCCCAGGCCGCGGTCGCTCATCGGCCACCGAGGTGACGCCGACGAGCGGGATCAGGCAGGCCGCCACGAGCGCCGCCATGCCCACCCCGCGGCGAACGCCGCATCGGCGGCACGGCCCGGGCGAGCCCGGCGTTCACCGCGAGACCGGCGAGCAGGAGCACCACCACCATCAGCAGCACGAGCAGGCCGAAGTCCCCGGCCACGCTCTCCCTGGAGGCCAGCGGGAGGAGCGTCTTCGAGAACGCGTCCCGGGCGAGGGCCCACGCTCCCGACCGCCCCGGCCGCCGCGGCCGGCGCCAGGAGCACCGGAAGGCTGCGCAGGCGCAGGGGCACGAGCACGAACCAGAGGACCGCCCCGATCGCGGCGGTGGCCAGCGCGCCGCGCGACTGGGTGAGCAGGATGGCCAGGATCGCGACGCCCATCCCCGGGTAGGCGAGCGCGCGGGCGAGCGTGCTCCCGCTGCGGCGCGAGCCGAGCCACAGGAGTCCGGGCACGGCCAGCGCGGCCGCGGTGCCCACGGCATTCCAGTACTGGAAGGGCGCGCCGATGCGGTTGGACAGCTCGTTGGCGGCGAGGGTGGCCGGCCAGACGCGCGAGGCCAGGGCGTAGGCGCACGCGGCCACGGCGGCCAGCAGCACTCCGCCGAGCACGATCTCGGGCCGGCGGGGCACGAGCCGCGCCAGCGCCACTCCCCCGGCGAACAGGAACAGGTAGCTGAGCGTCCGCGCCGGTCTCCACGTAGCTCACCTCCGGGACGACCGACCAGGTGACGGAGAGCGCCGTGAAGGCCGCCAGGGCGGTGAAGGCGAGCAGCGGCGCCCGACCCGGGGCCGCCCATGGCGCCGCGGTGGAGGACCACGGCCACCAGCGCGCCGGCCACGAGCACGGTGGCCACCTCGACGATGGTGGTGCGCTCCGAGCTCTGTTCCTCCGGCGGCTCCGAAGGCGACGCCCGCGAGGGCGGCGCCCAGGACTACGGCGCTAGCGGCGGTCGCGCGAGAACGGTCCACGCTGGCGGAGGGAGATGCGCGCCAGCGCGGGAACGCGGGAGCGCAGGGCCATGAAGCCGCCGGCGAGGGCCAGCAGCCCCAGCCCGATGATCGCCAGGAGAAGTGGCAACGGCATGTCGTCGGAGGCCTTCGCCGTGGTCGAAGAGCCCGTCGGAGCCGGGGGTCACCTGGTCCCCGTCGACGTCGATGGCGCCGGGCTTGCGAGCTTCGGCCGCGAGCTTGTCCAGGTTCTTCTGGTCCTCGGCCCGCGCGCTCAGCTCGGCGCCGTCGACGGACTTGCCGCGCACGCTGCGACGGCCGAGTTCGCCTTGGAGCCGCTGCCGCCCGGCGCCGTTGCCCGATCCGCGGCGGCGATGATCTCGCTGCAGTCGCTGTACTCCGCGCAGGTCGGACGGCAGGTTGCTCGAGCGCCTGCGCGCAGGTCCGACCCGGAGTACTTCCCGTCGAGCTTGCCGTCTCGCGAGCAGTCGCGGATCACGGCGTCCGCGCTGGCCGCGGCCGATCGCGGGCAGCGCCAGCGCCGCCAGCATGGCGATCAGGATCAGGGGTGTGAGAAGTCGAGGCATTCGAGCTCTGAGTCGGATGAGGGCCGGGCCATGCGGTGGCGGCAGCCGCGAGGACGGCCTCGGTGGTCGGACGCTAGCAATGCGATCCCCCGCCGGTTCGGCGGACCCCGGCGGGCCGTCTCTCTACGGGTTCTCCAGGCCGGCGCTATCGCTAAACCTGTCAATCACGCGGCGCGCACGGGAAGTTGCGCTCACGCGAGGCGTTGGCCACGCGTCGCCGCTCGCAGAGCCGTCCTCGATGGCGTCGGCGGTCCGCTCCCATGTGCGGTCTCGCACGAACTCGACGCCCGCCGGGACAGCCGCTCGCGGCGCGCCGGGGTCGTCCAGCAGCCCGCTCAGCCTGCCCGCGATGTCCGCGGGATCGTCGCGGCCAGCGTGATCACCGAGCCGTCGTCGCCGAAGTACGACTCGCACGCCCGGCCGGCCAGCTCCACCACCGGGAGCCCGCAGGCCAGCATCTCGCCGGCGATCAGCGAGTAGTTGGTGAGCGAGAGGCTCAGCCCCACCGTGGCCTCGTTGTAGAGGCGCCGGAGGCGGTCCGGTGCTCTCCACGCCGAGCTGCTCGAACGCGAACGGCGCGCGGATCCTCCGGTGTGGTGCCGTACAGCACGATCCGCAGGCTCGGCCGCTCGCTCGACCAGCAGCTGGAGCGCGAGCAGCCCGAGCTCCACCGCCGCGGCGCGGAGTGTAGTCGCGCGCATAGAAGACGACGGTGTCGGCCCGCCGCGGGACGTCGGGCACCGGGTGGTACTCGGCTGGGTCCACGCCCGTACTCGAACGCGGTGGCGTCGGCGCCGTAGCGGTCGCGCAGCAGCCTGGGCCAGCCAGCGGCTGGCGGCGATGCAGGGCAGCCCGAGCGGTAGGTGCGCTCGGCCAGCACGCGCTGCTCGCGGAGGTGGCGTAGAACTCCGGCTCGTGGTCCTGCACGAAGTAGGCGCGGGCCCGGCAGCCGGGCAGGCGCAGCACCGGGTACGACGGTCTCCCAGCCCGTGGCCATGGCCACGTCGGCAGCCCGTCCAGTGCTCGAAGCCGATCTCCACCCGCGAGTCGGGCGAAGCGCTAGTGCACCTTCATGCGCCGGCGCAGCGTCGCGCTCGAATGCGCGCTCGATCCCGTCCGGATCGTGCACCCACAGCGAGCAGCGGTGGCCGCGCGACTCGAGCTCGCGCATGATCCGGAAGATGGCCGCCTGGCCGCCGCTTCCCACGCCGACGGGCGGCACGATCCAGGCCAGGTCGAGCGACTCGCGCGAGTCGTCGAACGGGGACGGGCGAGGCCAGCGGCTCGATCCCGTCGGCGAACACCCGCAGGGCGTCCTCGTGGGCGCTGGGCCCCGACGGCCGCGACCCTCCGCGTCACGCCGTCGCCGCGGCGGTCGAGCGAGAGCAGCCGAGCGCACCGGCCCGCGAATGCAGGTCGGCGCGCTCGCCCAGGCCCGCCGAACACGCACCCGCCCGGTGTGGTGCACCACGCTCTGGGCGGTCCAGCGCGCGCGGGCCGCGGCGCGAGGGCTCCTCGCGGGCCAGGTACGCCCGGTCGGCGGCCACCGAGCGCGCCACGATCCCGAGCGCCCGGCCCGCCGACGCCTCGGACTGCTGGCCGACGCTGTCCCGGAGCCCGCGGTACTCGTCGAAGTAGCGCCGGAAGCCGTCCATCAGGCCGTGGTCGTGGGAGTGCACCACCCGGGCGGCGGGGTTGTAGACCTTGGCCCAGCCCGCGGCCAGGAGGTCCGCGCCCATGGCCTGATCCTCGGCGAACGGGATGTCCCGGAAGGGGATCTCCTCCCAGGCCGCACGCGCGATGCAGCTGTTGTTGCTCGAGAGGTAGGTGGTGTCGCCCGAGCGGTGGACCACCGGCTCGCCGCCGGGCGAGAAGTCGTGGAAGAAGTCCTCGAGCAGCCGCTTCGTGAGCGGGCTCGCGTCCGCGCGCGGCGAGGTGCGGGCCGAACGACGCGCCCACGTGGTCGGCCAGCTCGAAGCTGGCGGCGTGCGCCGGCCAGCCAGTCCTCGTCCGCCGGGGTGGAGTCCTGGGTGAGGAAGGCGATCAGGTCGCCCGGAGCGAGCGTGCCACGGCCAGGTTGCGCGTGCGCCCGTGACCGAACTCCTCCGGCGGCATCTCCACCACGGTCGCCCCGGCGGCGCGGGCGATCTCGAGCGAGCGGTCGCGCGAGCCCGAGTCCACCACCACGATCTCCACCTCCTGGTCCACGCGCTGGGCGCGCACCGCGGCGAGCACCTCCTCGAGGTAGCGCTCCCCGTTCAGCACCGGTATCGCGACGGAGATCGTCACTGGCTGCGGAGCAGCCGCGACACCCGACGCGCGGCTTCACCGCCCAAGCTCCAAACGCGCAGCAGCGCGGCCAGCCACGGCCGCCGCTCGGCCTGCGTCGCGGAGGTCCAGCTCGTTCTCCTCGATCCACGCCGAGGCGTTCCTCCAGCTCGGCCACCTTCGCCTCCTGGTGGCGGCGCGCCGAGCGCCAGCTCCCGCTCGACCTCGGCCAGGCGGGCCAGGGCCATCCGCCCCCGGGCCACCTCGTCGGCGGGTCCGCTCGGCGAGCGGCGTCGGCCACATCGGACTCCGCGGGGTGCTGGACCGGGTCCGGCATCGCCCGGAAGGGTAGTCGCGGCGCCGAACGCCACGCCGGTCGCGTCGGATAGCGTGGTCCGGCCGATGGCCGGTCCGCCGCGCGTCCTTGTGGTCCACAACCGCTACCGCGTCGAGGGAGGCGAGGAGCGGTCCGTGCAGTTGCAGCTGAGCGCGCTGAGCGCGGCCGGGGTGGAGCACGCCCTGTTCGAGCGGCGCTCGGATGAGGTGGGCCGGGTGCGGGCGGCGGCCGCCCTGCTGCGCGGCGGGGAGGATGAGGAGCTGCTCGCGGATGCCGTGCGCGCCCTCCCGGCGAACGTGGCCCACGTGCACAACATGCTGCCGCTGTTCGGGCCCGCGCGGGCTCGCCGCCGCACGCGCGGCCGGCGCCCGCGTGGTGCTCCACCTCCACAACCTGCGCCTCTTCTGCGCGATCGGCGTGGCCTCCCGCGACGGCGGCCCGTGCTTTCGCTGCCGGGGCCGCAACACGCTCCCCGGGGTCGTGCTCAACTGCCGCGGCTCGCTGCCCGAGTCCGCGGCGTACGCCGCCGGCCTCGCACTGCACCAGCCGCTGGTGCTCGACTCCGTGGACCGCTTCGTGGCTCCGGGACACTGGGCCGCGGGCCAGCTCGCCCGCCACGGACTGCCGGCCGAGCGCCTGGAGGTGCTGCCCCACCATCTCCCCGCCGACGCGTTCGCCGCACGGCTCCGAGCGCGGCGGAGGGGAGCTACGCGCTGGTGGCGTCCCGGCTGTCCGAGGAGAAGGGCATCGACGTGGCCATTCGCGCCGCGGCGGAGGCCGGCGTGCCGCTGCGGGTGGCGGGCGAGGGGCCGGCCGAGGACGACCTGCGCGCGCTGGCCGCTCGCCTTGGCGCACCGGTGGACTTCGTGGGCCGGGCGAGCCGGGACGGCGATGGCGGATCTGCTCGCCGGCGCGGGGGCGTTCCTGATGCCGTCGCGCTACCACGAGTTCGCGCCCTACGGCGCGATCGAGGCGATGGCCGCCGGCGTTCCCGTGCTGGCCTCTCGGCTGGGCGGGCTGCCGGAGCTGGTGGGCCCCGAGCGCTGCCTGCCGGTGAACGCCGACGAGCCGCTGGCCCGGAGGCTGCGGGAGCTCTGGGACGACCCGGAACGGCGCCGGGCCGACGGCGAGGCGCTCCTGGCCCGCGCCCGGGAGCGCCACTCGCAGGAGCGGGGCACGGCCGCGCTGCTCGACCTCTACGCGCGCCTCACGAACTGACGGCGGCGGGCTGCTCGCGCAGCCACTCCACCGTGGCCGCCACTCCGTCGCGCAGGTCCACCTTCGCCTCCCAGCCGAGCAGGCGGCGCGCCTTCTCCACGGAGGGCCAGCGGCGCTGCACGTCCACATCGAAGCTCGGGCAGGTGCTCCAGCTCGAGCTCGGCGGGGTCCTCGCCGCAGGCCTCCCAGACGAGCGCGGCCAGCTCGGCCACGGTCGAGCTCCTCCGAGGCCGACACGTTGAAGTCCTCGTTCTCGCCCGCGGGGTGGGCCATGGCCGACACCACGCCGTCGGCGATGTCGTCCACGTGGGTGAGGGTGCGGGTCTGCTCCCCCGATCCGAAGATCTGGAGCGGGCGCTGTCCGGAGAGCACCTTGCGGATCAGGTCGGGCAGCGCGTGGGCGATGCCCGGCTCGGCCTCCGGCATCTCGCCCGGGCCGTAGGCGTTGAAGGGCCGGCAGATGGTGAAGGGCACGCCGTGCTCGTCGTGGAGGGCGCGGCAGTACACCTCGCCCGCCAGCTTCGAGAACCCGTAGGCCGAGCGCGGGGTGGGGCAGTCGAGCAGGTGCTCCTCGGTGGTGGGGAACTCGGTGGCCCGCTCGAAGACCATGGACGAGGACACGTACACGAGCCGCTCCACGCCCTCGTTCAGGGCGGCGTGGAAGACGCCGTTGTAGAGGCCGGTGTTCACCTCGAGCAGCGTGTGGGGCAGGCGGTGGAAGTTGGCGATCCCGCCGACGATGGCCGCCAGGTGGATCACGTGGGTGCAGCCCCGCGTGGCGGCGGCCGCTTCCGAGGCCACCCGCAGGTCGCCGGTGTGCACCTCGCAGGCCTGGCTCATCCATGCCGGGGCGGGACGCTGGTCGGATACGCGCACCTCCCACGCCGGGTCCCGGACCAGGCGGCGAACCACCGCGCCGCCGATCGTGCCGGCGCCGCCCGTCACCAGCACGCGGTTCACTGGACGCGTGCCGGGGTGCGCACGTGGGCGAACACCTGGGAGGTGCCCGACACGTTCCACGGGTCCACCACGAGCAGGCCGGCGGGCAGCCGCCCGGCCAGGCCCTCGAAGGCGGAGTGGTTGGTGGCGATCACCACGGCGTCGGCGCCCTCGAGCGCGGACTCGATCGACTCCGAGCCCGAGGCCACGTTGGGGTCGTGGCGGGTCACGTGGGCCAGCTCGCGCTCCAGGAGGCGGATCAGCTTGCCGGAGAGCGAGTCGCGCACGTCGTCGGAGTCGCGCTTGAAGGTCAGCCCCAGCACGGCGACCTTGCGGTCCCGCAGCGTGCCGCCCAGCCGCGACTTCAGCCCCTTGACCAGGAACAGCGGCACGGTCTCGTGCACCCGCGACACGGCCAGGAGCATTCCCGGCGCGCTCGAGCGCTCCTCGGAGAAGGCGAAGTCCTTGCGCAGGCAGGCGCCCGCCGTGAGCCCCGGCGCCGCGATCCCGCCGCGCGGGTATTCGTGGTTGATCAGATCGATCACGTCGAACACGTTGGCCCCGTACTGCTCGCACTCCATCATCAGGAGGTTGGGGAGCGCGAACTGGGCGTAGCGCAGGATGTTGGTCCAGATCTTGGCCAGCTCGGCCTGCGCCGGCGTGGTCTGCACGATCTCGGTGCCGAAGATCTCGAACAGCTCCGCCGCCCTGGCCCCGGACTCGGGGTCCACGCCCCCGACGATGCAGGGCAGGGTCTGGATCTCCTCCAGGAACCGGTTGGCCGCGATCCGCTCGGGCACGTGGGAGACGAACAGGGTCTCGCCGGTGCTCAGGCCGCGGCGCTGCTCGATGTAGCCGGCCACCCACTCCGTGGTGCCCGGCGCCACGGTGGAGCGCAGGACGATCGAATGGCCCTCGCGCAGCACCGGCAGGAGGTCGTCCAGCGCATCGCGGATCTGGGACACGTCGATCTCCACGTGCTCGTACGCCGGGCGTGCCCAGCGTGAGCACGATGTGGTCCGCGCGGGCCGCGTCGGGAGCGGAGGCGGTGAGCTCGAGGCGCCCGGACTCGAGCACCCGCTGGAGCAGCTCGTCGGTGCCCGGCTCGCGGAACGGCATCCGCCCGTCGCTCACCGAGTCGATGATGGAGCGCTCGCGCTCCACGCCGATCACGTCCAGGCCGCGGTCTGCGAAGGCGAGCGCCAACGGCAGGCCCACGCGGCCGAGTCCCACCACAGCCACGCTTGGAGGCATGCTGGTCAGTCTACGAGGCCTGGCGGAGCAGGCTTACCGCCGCTCGAGGACGTAGAGGTCCTGGTTTCCCTCCACGCGTCCCGGATGGAAGAGGGCCACGCGCCAGTCGGGCGTGGCCTTGGCCAGCAGCCACTCCGGAGTGAGGAAGGCGATTCCCCATTCCGGGTTCGCCAGCCCGTGGTCGCCCACCTCGCCGTACTCCGGCGCGTACCAGAACCCACTCTCCCGGAGCGCCTCGCGAATCTCGGCGAGCTGCTCCGGCGAGCGCTGTCCCACGCGGTGGGTGTGGGCCACCGTGTGCTCGCCCTGCGTGGTGAGCACCAGGCGCCCGTGCGGGCGAATCGCGCGGCGCATCGCGTCCAGCCAGCGCAGGGCCGCCTGCTCGGAGAAGTGGCTCCAGATCGAGATCGCGAACACGAAGTCGAAGCTGCCGTCGGGATGAGGGCAGCGGCGGGCGCTCCGGGCTCTGCTCGAAGCTGATCCCGGGAAGGTGCGCCTGCGCCCAGGCGATGGCGTCGGGCAGCGGATCGCAGCCGTGCCAGTCGATCTCCGGATACGCGGCGGCCAGCACCCGCACCACCCGTCCCGAGGAACAGCCGAAGTCGAGGCCGGTGGCTCCCGGCTCGAGGGCATACCCGGTGGAGCGGAGCGCGTCCGCCACCAGGTCGGCGTAGTAGTAGGAGCCCCCCGCCGCGATCGGGCCCCGTGCCATCGACGGCACGTCGTCCCCCGGCATGTCGGCCGAGAGCCCGGTGCTGCGGAGCGCCGGCTCGACGCGGTGATGGACCGCGTACGCGAGCGTGAGGCGCCTGCGGTCGCCGGCGCCGGCCGCGTCACGCAGCTCGCGCTCCTGCGGCTCGAGCCGCTCCTCGATGGCGGCCAGGTCCTCCGGGGAGAGCCGGTCGTAGAGGACGTCGCTGACCGGCGTGGCGTGCAGGAGGTCGGGCGAGAGCGTGCGCGCGAAGGGCTCGCCGCGCGGGCTCCGTGCGGCCGCCGCGCAGCCGCTGTGAGAGCGCGCGCCGGTGTCCCTTCGCGTGGAGGCCGGCCTGGGCCCCGCGAACGGCGGTGCGGAGCTCGCGCGCCACGCGTCCGCGCATGAGCGCGTTGAGATCCACGTGGAAGCGGTCGAGCCAGTAGCTCTTCTCCTGCGCGGCCGACAGGGCCTGATTCGCCCGGGCCATCTCCTCCGCGTGCCGGCGGCGGAGCTCGTCGAGCTCCGCACGCAGTGCCTCCGCCTTCTCCCGCTCGGCCGGGTGAGTGGCCACGCGGGGCGCGCCTAGCGCTCGGACAGGTACTGGCGGGCGAACGACATCACGAAGCGCGGGTTGTAATAGAGGTAGCGCGGAAGCAGCCGGCGCGGCTCGCGAGAGATGCGGTAGACCCACTCGAGACCGTGGCTCTGCATCCACCGGGGCGCCATCGGGATGCGCCCGGAGTGGAAGTCGAAGGCCGCGCCGACGCCGGCCATGACGGGCACGTCGAGGCGCTCGCGCATCCTCGCCATCCACTTCTCCTGCTTCGGCACCCCGATTCCCACCCAGAGGATGTCGGGCTTGGCGTCGTTGATCTGGCGGACGAGCGCCTCCTCCTCCTCCTCGCCCAGCGGGCGAAAGGGGGGCGAGTAGCCGCCGACGATGCGGATGCCGGGATGGCTGCGGCGGAGGCTCAGCGCCAGCTGCACGAGCGTGCCCTGGTCGCGGCCGCCGTAGAGCCAGACGCGGTGGCCGCGCTCGGCACAGCGCTCGCTGTACCGGTCCATCAGCTCCGGTCCGTACACCCGGTCGTCGAGCGATTCGCCGAGGAGGTTGGCCGCCCAGACGAGCGGCATCCCGTCCGGCACCACCATCGACGCGCCCTGCAGGGCGGACAGCATCTCCGGGTCGTCCTGGGCCACCATCAGGGCGTGGACCGGGGCCACGCAGATGTAGCCGCGCTCGCGCGATTCCACCATCCCGTCCATGACCTCCACCGCCTCGGCGTAGTCGGTGACGGCCACCGGCACGCCCAGCACGGGGCGCGTCTTCACCGAGTCAACGGTGACCGGAACGCCGCTGGGAATGGATGGCTGATGCTGAGTATTGGTCATGCGCGACCTTGGAGGGTAGCCGTGAGCCCGGCCGATTGAGCGCCGCCGGGCCGTGTCGTAGGGTCTGAACCCGTGAGTCCCGCCGGGGTTGCGCAGTCCGGGCCGAATGAGCCCGGCCCCGGCGAAGCTCGACTCCTCGCCGCCGGTGCGCTGGTCCAGCAGGCCGCCCAGGCTAGCGGGCTCCTCGCACTTCTCGTGGTCGTCACCGTGCTGGCGCGGCGCCTGTCGCTGGCCGAGCTCGGTGCGTACGGGCTGGTGGCGTCGCTCGCGGGCTACCTCCTGGTGCTGCGCAACAGCGTGGCCGCGGCGGCCGTGCGGGCCATGGCGGCGGCCACCGCTCCGGGCGAGCGCGCCGCTCGTGTTCGCCGCCGCCGCCCGCCTCTACGTGCGGGTGGGCCTCGCCACCGGCGTGCTGATCGCCCTGGCCGCGCTGGGGATCGCGGCGGCGGTGCTGGACGGAGACCTGGCCGCCGACGCCAGCATCGGCGGCCTCGGGCTCGGCGCGGTGTCCGCCGCGGGCATCGCGGCCAGCGTGTACCTCGACGCCCTGCGGGCGGAGCGGCTGCTCGTGCGCGCCGCCGGGCTGGAGATCGCCGGCGTGGCCGTGTACCTCGCGCTGATGCTCGCGCTCATCCTCTCGGGCGCCGGGCTGGGCGCGGTGATCGCCGCCAGCGGGGCCATGCCGCTGCTCAGCGGCCTGCTCTCGCTGGCCGAGGTGCGCCGTCGCGGCCTGCCCTTCCGGCGCGGCGGGGACGGGGGCGGGCGAGCGAGCGAGATCGTGCCCACCGCGGGCTGGCTGCTGGTGGTGGAGCTGTCCACCCTCGTGAGCTACGCGCTCGACCGGGTGATCCTGGGTGCCTTCCGCTCGCCGGCGCGGGTGGGGCTGTACGAGGGCCCGCTGCGCGCCCACAACCTGCTCTACGCCCTGGGCGGAGCGCTGGCCGTGCCCACCGTGCCCACCGCGTCGCGCTACGTCGCCAACCGGCGACCTCCGCCGGCTGCGCGAGCTCGTGCTGCGCGGCACCCGGTACACGCTGGCGCTGTTCGTGCCGCTGTGCGTGACCCTGATGGCGCTGGCCCGCCCGCTGCTCGACGCCTGGCTCGGGGGCCGCTACGCCGAGGGCGCCGCGGCGCTCACGATCCTCGTCTCCTACTGGATCCTCTACGGCGGCCTGGTGGTCACGCCGGGGTTCCTGGTGGGGGCGGGGCGGGCGCGCGAGGTGGCGCTGATCATGTCCGCGGCCGCGGCGCTGAACCTCGCGCTCACGCTGGCGCTCACCCCCGAGCTCGGCCTCGAGGGCCCGGCGGTGGGCACGGCGGTGGCCTTCACGCTCGCCTTCCCGTTCCTGCTGCACCAGGGGCTGCGAGGTGTCGGGGACCAGCCCTGGGGGACCTCGCGCGTCGCGCCTGGGTGCCCGCCTACTCGCTCGGTGCCGCTGCTGGCCGGGGCTGCTCGTGGCCGTGCGGTTGCTGCTGGAGCCCTCGGGGGTGGCGGCGGTCGTGGGGATCGGCCTCGCTGCGCGTGGGCGCCTACTGGATCACCTACTGGGTGCTCTGGCTCGACCCGGGGGAGCGCGCGCTGGTGCGAGGGCTCGCCCGCCCGGGCCGCGGCTAGGCTCTCCGCGCATGAACGTGCCTCTGTTCGCCACCTCGCTCGAGCCCCACCGGGAGCGGATCGCCGAGCGCCTGGTGGAGGTCGCCGCCTCGGGCAAGTACATCCTCGGTCCCGAGGTCAGCGCCTTCGAGGAGGAGTTCGCGGCCTACCTCGGCGTGGGCCACGTGATCGGGGTGGGCAACGGCACGGACGCGCTGACCATCGCGCTGCGGGCCATGGGGGTGGGCCCGGTGACGAGGTGATCTGCCCGTCGCTCACCTTCTACGCCACCTGCGAGGCGATCGTGAACGCCGGCGCCCGGCCGGTGTTCTGCGACGTGGACCCCGACACCGCCTGCGTCACGGCGGACACCGTGCGCCCCCACCTGAGCGCGCGGACGCGGGCGATCGTGCCCGTGCACCTGTTCGGGAACGTGGCCCCGATGGCGGAGCTGCGGGATCTCGGCGTGCCGGTGCTCGAGGACGCGGCCCAGGCCGCGGGGGCCACGCTCGGGGGCGTGCGCGCCGGCGCGCTGGGCGACGCGGCCACCTTCAGCTTCTTCCCCTCCAAGAACCTGCCCTGCCTGGGCGACGGCGGGGCGATCACCACGAACTCGGACGAGGTGGCCGAGCGCGCGCGGACGCTGCGGTTCCACGGCTCGCGCGACAAGCGGACGCATTCCGACGTGGGCTACAACTCGCGCCTCGACTCGATCCAGGCGGCGGTGCTGCGGCTCCTGCTCCCGGAGCTCGACGGCTGGAACGCGCGCCGCCGGGAGGCCGCCGCGGCGTACGAGCGCGCCGGCCTGGGCGACCTCCTGCGCCCCCTCCGCGCGACCGAGGGGGCGGAGCACGTGTACCACCTCTACGTGGCCCGGGCCGAGCGCGCCGACGAGCTGGTCGCGGCCCTGAACGAGCGCGGGGTGGGGGCGCGCGGGTACTACCGCACGCCCGCTCACCGGCAGGAGCCGATGCGGGCCTACGCGACCGCGGAGCTCCCGGCCACCGACGAGCTCGCCCGGGAGATCGTGGCGCTGCCGATGGGCCCGGAGCTCACCGGCGAGCAGGTGGCGGCCGTGGTGGAGGCCTGCGGGGCGGCGGTGCCGGCGTGACCTCCGTCGCCGTGGTGGGCCTCGGCTACTGGGGGCCCAACCTGGCCCGTAACTTCGCGGCGCTGCCGGACTCGCGGCTCGCGTGGATCTGCGACGGGGACGCCGAGCGCCTGGAGCGCATGGCGCCCTCGTTCCCCGGTGCCAGGCCGACCGGGTCGGTGGACGAGCTGCTGGCCGACCCCGAGCTCGACGCCCTGGTGGTGGCCACGCCCGTGCCCACCCACGCCGGCCTGGCCCGCCGCGCCCTCGAGGCGGGCAAGCACGTGTTCGTGGAGAAGCCGCTGGCCCAGTCGGTGGCCGACGCCGAGGCGGTGGTGGCCGCGGCCGAGGAGAGCGGCCGCACGCTGATGGTGGGCCACCTGCTCGAGTACCACCCGGGCCTGGTGCGGCTGAGGGAGCTCGTGACCTCGGGCGAGCTCGGCGACGTTCACTACATCTACGGCAACCGGGTGAACCTGGGCAAGGTCCGCGCCGACGAGAACGCGCTCTGGTCGCTCGGGGCGCACGACGTGTCCGTGGTGCTCGGGCTGGCCGAGGAGGAGCCGATCCAGTGCCACGCCTTCGGCGAGTCGTACGTGCGCGAGGGGATCGAGGACGTGGTGTTCTGCTACCTCCGCTTCCCCTCGGGGCTGGCCGCCCACCTTCACCTGTCCTGGCTCGACCCCCACAAGGAGCGGCGATTCACCGTGGTGGGCTCGAAGCGCATGGCCACCTTCGACGACATGGCCATCGACCAGAAGCTCACGGTCTACGACAAGAGCGTGGACCAGCCCTACAGCAGCTACGGCGAGTACATCGCCCGCTCGGGCGACGTCTGGTCGCCGAGCGTGCCCAACCAGGAGCCCCTGCGGCTCGAGTGCGCGCACTTCCTGGAGTGCGTCCGGGACGGCACGCGGCCGCGCTCGGACGGCGAGAGCGGGCTGCGCGTGGTGAGGGTCCTGGAGCGCCTGCAGGCCTCGCTGGACGGCGCCGTGCGGGCGCCGGCGAGCGCGGGCTAGGCCGGACGAGTGTCACTTTTGGATCAATGTGATCCAAAACAGCAGCGATGCGTGCCCAGCGATGCAGGGCGCGGCCGCCAGCGCCGGACGAGCTACCGAGCCCGGGCTCGGCCCGGTCGGCGATCATCGCCGCCAGCGCCAGTGACGACGTGGCCGCGGGCGAGGGCGCGTTCCGCACGTGCAGGGCGCGCTCGGTCTCCGAGAACACGAAGTCGTCCACCAGGGCGCCGTCGCGGCCCAGCGCCTGAGCGCGCACGCCGGCGAAGTAGGGCTCGAAGTCCCCGGCCGTGAGGCCGGGCACGTAGTCGGCCGCCGCCTTGGCGAGCGCTCCGCGGCTCACGGCGTGGCGCATCTCCGTGAGGCCGGTGCGCCACCAGCGCCGGGCCATCTTCCAGGTGCCCGGCCAGGCGAGCGTGCGCGCGATCCCGGCGTGGGGGGCCAGGAACGCCGTGGGGCCGAGCGACACCTCGCCGTCGATGTGCCTGGTGAGGTGCACGCCGAGGAAGGGCAGCGACGGGTCGGGCACCGGGTAGATCATTCCCCGCAGCAGCTCACGGCGCTCGGGCCGGAGCTTCAGGTAGGCCCCGCGGAAGGGAACGATGCGCGGGTCGGCCGGGCCGCCGGCCTCCACCGCGAGACGGTCAGCCCGCGCCCCGGCGGCGAAGACGGCGAAGCGCGCCCGCGTCTCGCCGCGCGCGTGCCGCAGGGCGATGCGCCCGTCGCTCTGGCCGACCCCGCTGACGCCGGCGCCGGTGGCCACCGGCACGCCCAGGCCCGCGAGCTCGTCGGCCAGCGCCCCCGCCACCTCGCCGAAGTCCACGATCCCGGTGACCGGCGAGTGCAGCGCGGATTCCCCCACGCAGTGGGGCTCCACCTCCGCGATCTCCTCCCGGGACAGCCGGCGCAGCCCCGGCACCCCGTTCTCGCGCCCGCGCCGCTCCAGCTCGTCCAGCGGCGCCAGCTCGCTCTCGTCGCGGGCCACGATCAGCTTGCCGCAGCGCTCGTAGGCGATCCCGTGCCGGTCGCACAGCTCGTACATGAGCCGCGACCCGGCCACGCACATCTGCGCCTTCAGCGAGCCCGGGCTTGTAGTAGATCCCCGCGTGGATCACGCCGCTGTTGTTGCCCGTCTGCCCGGTGCCCACCCGGTCGGCGGACTCGAGCACCACCGTCTCCAGCTCGGGGTGGCGGGTCTTCAGCTCACGGGCGGTGGCGAGGCCGAGGATGCCGCCGCCCACGACGGCGAGGTCGCATTGCTCGGGGGGCGCGGTGGCGTTGGCCGCTCCCTGTTGCTCCAGCTGCGTGCTCAAGGTGGCCAGATGGTAGAGGCGGCCCAGGCGCTCACCGGGCGCCCCGGCCGGCTCACCGGCGGGCGGACACCAGGTAGTTCGCCGTCATCGATCCCGGCGCGGGCACGCGGAGAGTGGGCGGATAGCGGCTATCGAGCGCCGCCGCCAGGCGGTTGATCGAGCCGATCACGATCCGGCGGAGCGGTTCGCTCACCCGCGCGAGCGCGTCGTCGAGGTACCACGCCACCAGGTAGGCCAGACAGGCGATCACGTTGCGGTTCGCCAGCACCCGCACGTCGCCCCAGGCGCCGGCCGACGACACCAGGCGGGCGAGGCCGGAGTGGGTCCAGCGCCAGTAGTCCTGATCGCTGTCGGCGGGGGCCGGGTGGTAGACGAACACGCCGTGGGTCGACATGAGCGCGACGCCGCCGGGGGCGAGCACCCGGCGGATCTCGCGGACGGTGGCCACCGGATCCGGCACGTGTTCGAGCACCTGGGTGCAGAGCACCAGGTCGTACGACTCGTCGTCGTAGGGGAGCGCATCCGCCGTGCCCACATCGTCCACGTACGGGCCGTCCACCACGTCCATGCCCCGGTAGCTCACGGCCCGATCGGCCACCAGCGGGAGGTAGGGCTTGACCCCGCAGCCCACGTCCAGGACGCGCAGGTCCCTCCGCCCCGGGAAGTGGCGCTCCACCTCGGCGGCCATCTGCTCCACGAGCGCGGACAGGACGAGGTAGTGCTTGTCGGAGCGCCGCGGCTCACGCCGTTCCGATCCCGGCCAGGCGGCCAGGTCCAGCGCTGTCGGCGAGCGTGCCCGAGCTCACGACCGGCCGTCCCGTGCCGCCCGGGCGAGCGGCTCGCTCCGCCCGGCCACGAATGCGGCGGCGTCCCCGGGGCGCCCGCCGCGGGCCACCCTCGGCGCCAGCCGCAGCCGCCTCAGCAGCCGGGCGGCGGGATTGGTGTGCAGCCGCAGGTGTCGCCGCAGCGACGGCCGGGGGCGGCGGCGCATGTCCCGTCCCCGCCGGTACCAGCTCCGCGAGCTGGTACTCCGGGCTCGCGAAATGGATGTCGTAGGTCTCATAGCGGCGCAGCTCCAGGCCGAGGCGCTCGGCGGTGGCCAGGAGCTCGGCCGGCTCCACCGGCTCGTCCACCACCTGGAGGAGATCGGGTCGCTCGGCGTGGAGCCAGCGGGTGAACGACGGGTGTGGGGTGCTGATGATCATGCGGCCGCCCGGGGCGAGCAGAGCCCCCGCTTGGTCGAAGAAGGCGGCCCGATCCCCGGGCGGGATGTGCTCCACCACGTCGAACATCGTGACCAGGTCGAAGGGCCCGCCGCCCACCTCGCTCAGGTCTCCCGCATGGAAGCGGGCGGAGGGAACCATCCGGCGCGCGAGCTCGATCGCCGGCACGCTGAAGTCGGTGCCGGTGGCCTCGCCGAACGCCGTGAGCGCGTCGGTCATCACCCCGGCGCCGCACCCCACGTCGAGGATGCGCAGATCACGCCTCGGACCGAGCAGAGCGTCGAGGAGGAGCTTCAGCTGCACGTGCCGGGCATTGGGCAGCACCCAGTCCCGGAGCCCGACCTCGAGGGAGAAGTCCTGGTAGAACGCCTCCGAGTCCGGGTCTGACACGGGAGCCGATGCTAGCGGCGTGCCTGCTAGAAGAGTCACGCGTGTCCCGGCTCAAGGTCCTGATGATCCCGGAGTGGTACCCCTGGCCTGACCGGCCGGGGCACGGGTCGTGGGCCAAGGAGCACGCGCTCGCCGTGGCGGGTGACAACGAGGTCGTGGTTCTCGCCTGCCAGCCGGCGCGACGTGCCGTTCTACACCGTCTCCGAAGGCGTGGAGGACGGCCTGCGAACGGTCAGGGTCGAGTACCGGGACACCGGGACCATCTACACCGCGTATCCGATCCGGCTGATCGGAATGCTCGTCGCCCTGCGGCGCCTGCGCCGCTCCGGGTTCGCGCCCGACGTGGCGCACGCGCGCGTCTTCTACTCCGGTTTCGCCGCCCAGCTTCTGCTCGGCCGCCGGGGAACCCCGGTCGATCGTGTCCGAGCACTACACGGCCTTTCCGCGCGGAGAGGTCACGGGCGTCGGCCGGGCGATGGCCAAGATCACGTTCGAGCGCGCGGCGCTGGTGTTTCCGGACAGCCTGGATCTCGGCCGCAGCATTCGCGAGCTCGGGATTCGGGGTCGCTTCGCGCACATTCCCAACATCGTCGACACCGGCGCGTTCAGGCCGCGGGCACCCACCGGCCGCGATCGGCCCGGACCCGTGCGCATGATCAACGTGGCCTCGCTGGATGAGAAGAAGGGGCATCGGCACCTCCTCGAGGCGCTTGCCGCGGCCCGGCGGGAGCGGCCGGATCTGACCCTCGACATCGTGGGCGACGGTCCGCTGCGCGCCGAGCTCGAATCCAGCGCCGCGGCGCTCGGGGTCTCGGACGCGGTCACCTTCCACGGCTTCCGGGAGAAGAGCGGGGTGGCCGAGGCCATGGCGCAGGCCGATTTCTTCGTGCTCTCGAGCCTGTTCGAGAACGCGCCCCACGTCCTGATCGAGGCCATGGCCAGTGGCCTCCCCTGCGTGGCCACCCGCGTCGGGGGCGTGGACGAGATGATCGACTCCCGGCACGGACGGCTCGTCCCTGCCGCGGACTCGGCCGCGCTGGGCGAGGCCATTCTCGACATGAGCCGCCGCTTTCAGGATTTCCGGCCGGACGAGCTCGCGGCCCACGCCCGCGCCGTCTATGGCCACGAGGCGGTGGCCAGGCGCTGGACGGAGGCCTACGCGGAGGTCGCCGCGCGGCGACCGTCGTAAGAGGAGCTAACGGCCGGGTAGCCGCTCTCGCAGGTAGTCGCGGCCCCGATTGAAGAGCTCGGGGTAGTCGCGCAGGTCCGCGCGCGTCGGCAGAACGACCCGGGCCTGCCGGATGCCCGTGGCGCGGGCGAACGCGATCGCGGTGGCCGCGGCCACCGCGGCGTAGGAGGCCGTGGAGGCAATCGCGGCGCCGTAGGCCTCCAGCGCCGGAACCAGAACGGCATAGAGCGCCAGCGTGGGTGGTGTCACCACGGCCGCCACGACGAGCGCGTAGCGGGGGAATCCCATGCCGACGACGCTCGCCGCCATGACGTTCGCGACCCCGAGGCAGAGCACGCCGGGGATCAGGATGAGACCGGGGCCGATGGCCCCGGCGAACCCGGAGCCGAACACCAGCGGAATGGCGGCCACGCCGATCAGGAGCACCAGCGCGATGCCCGGGGAGAGCACGATGGCGTGCCGAACGGACTTCTCGATCACCATCCGCTGCTCGTCCTTCCCCGCCGGCGCGTCGAGCGCGGAAACCCGCGGCATGACGATGGCCGAGAGTGCCCGTGGGAGCAGCACGCCCAGCTCGGTCACGGCAAGAGCGACCGCGTAGCGACCCACCACCGCGCTCGCCGCGACCGCGTTGAGGATGAACAGGTCGGCTCGGTAGCTGAGAAGCTGGAGCGCCTGGGGTGCGTAGCTCTGAAGGCCGAACCGCACGACCCCGCCCAGCTCCTGGCGTGTGCGGCGGAGCCATCCCGGTCGCGCCTGCGGCAGTGTGCGCCGTCCCCAGACCAGCAGCGCGGCCGCGCCCACCACCTGCGCGGTCGCGAGCGCGACGACGGCGCCCGTCAGCCCGACCAGCGGGGAGAGCACGCAGCTGAGCGCCAGCGCCACGGCGTTCGTCGCGAGTGGAGCAAGCGCGTAGGTCTCGTAGCGGCCGAGTGCCAGCGCCACCGCGGACGTGAAGGTCCACGACAGCATGAACGGCAGCACCCCGAGGGCGATCACGAGGTCCCGGGCGGGCACCCCCTCGAACAGGCTGTCCCGGCCGGCGAGCGCCACGAGCAGCCCCGCGGCGGTGGTCCCCAGGCCCGCGACGATCGCGGCGAGCTGAAGCTGGCGAAAGGCGTCCCCGGCGTGCCAGCGCCCCGCGCCGACGAAGTAGCTGGCACCCACGTTGATCCCGAGCGTGCCCAGCGTGAAGCCCACCAGCAGCGTGGTGGCCACGACGTTGTAGAGGCCCGTGTCGTCGGGACCGAGCAGGCGCGCCACCAGCACGGTGAGCAGTCCGCCCACCACCGCGGTGGCGAACGAGGCGCCGGTGGCCACGGTGGCCCCGCCACCCACCGTGCGCTTGGCCGGCGGTGTCTCAGCGGACCCCGACGCCTGCTCGGCGGAGCCGTGCTCGGCGTCTCGATCGTCGTTCACGGCGGGGATGCACCCTATCGGCGACACCCGCCGACTGGGCGTCGCCACTAGCATCCGGCGATCTTGGCTTCGAACGGATTCTCACCGCTGGGAAGTGGGCGATGAGCCGCGTTGGCGCCGCCGCGGCCGGCTTCTCGAGCAGCGCGGATACGAGCTGCGGAAGCGCGACGGCCCGCCGTACCCGGACATCGAGGAGGACTTCTGGCGTCTCCACGAGCGCTGCGCCGAGTACACGATGACGCCGGTCGAGGCCATGTACGCGACCTATCGAGCCGCGCAGTACGTCGTGCGGTCAGGCGTCCCCGGCGACATCGTGGAATGTGGTGTGTGGCGAGGAGGCCACGCCATGCTGGCGGGCCTGGTCCTGAACGAGCTCGGGGATCGCGATCGCCAGGTGTTCCTCTACGACACGTTCGAGGGCATGGTCGAGCCCGGCGACCAGGACATCTCCTTCCGGGGGGAGCGGGCGGGCGCGATCTGGCAGCAACGTCGTCGCGGGGCCGCGAGCGACTGGTGCTACTCGTCCCTCGAGGAGGTGCAGGCGAACGTGGGCACGACGGGCCTCGACACCGGGCGGTTCCACTTCGTGAAGGGAAAGGTCGAGGAGACCATCCCGGGAACGATGCCCGACCGGATCGCGCTGCTGCGCCTGGATACCGACTGGTACGAGTCGACCTACCACGAGCTTCGCCACCTGTATCCGCGGCTTTCAAAGGGTGGGGTCCTGATCCTGGACGACTACGGGCACTGGGCCGGAGCCCGCGAGGCCACCGACCGCTACTTCGAGGAATCCGCCGCGCCGATCCTTCTGAGCCGAACCGACTACACCGGCCGGATGGGGGTCCGCACCGGGTGAGCGGGACCCGCGCTGACGGGCGGACTCCGCGCCGCCTGCTCATCGTGAGCTGGCCCTATCCCCCCGTCCCCTCCGTGGGAGGGAACCGCTGGCTGGCGATCGGCAGGCACCTGCGCGAGTGGGTCACGACGTGACCATCCTCACGACGTCGATGTTCGGAGCCCGGCCGGAGGATGCCTCCGAGCGCGTGGTGCGCGCCCACGACCTCGCCGGCGCGGGCTTGGTCCGGAAGACGCTCAGCCGGCCGGCGCTGGGAAACGCCGGAGGGAAGGCTCCGCCGGTGGAGACGGCGGCTCCGGCGCTGTTGACCAAGGTGCTGGTGCCCGACGCATGGATCGCGAGCTGGGTCCCGTTCGCCGCGGCCACCGCCCGGCGGCTCGTACGAGAGCGGGCGATCGACTGCGTGATAACCACGGTTCCCTACCAGTCGGCTCACCTGATCCCGTTCCTGCTGGGCCGCGGCCGGCCGGCCTGGGTCGCCGATTTCCGGGACGGCTGGGGCTTCGAGCCCCACCGCCCTCCCTTCCCGACCGCGCCGCAGCGCGCGCTCGACGCGTGGCTCGAGCGTCAGGTGGTGCGACGGGCCGACCGGGTCCTGGCCGCCACGTTGCCGATCGCCGAGGACTTCCGGGCCCGCTGCGGAGTCGACGCCGTTCACGTGCCCAACGGCTGGGATCCCGCGGCGGCTCCGGAGCGGATCCGGTGGACATGCCCTTCCTGGATCCAGATCGCGTAACCCTGCTCCACACGGGACAGCTCGGCGACGGGTGGCGGATACCTCGAGATCCGCGGCCGTTGTTCGAGGCCCTGAGGCGAATGTCCGCCGAGCATCCCTCCGAAGCCGCGCGGCTGGAGCTCGTCCTGGTCGGCCGGGTGAGCGCGCAACTGGAGGAGCTCGTGCGCGCCCCCGGGTTGCCGGCCTCGTGCGCCTGACCGGACCCGTGTCACGGGACGCGGCTCTGGCCGCTCAGAGAAAGGCGGACGCGCTGCTGCTGATCACGGCGCGCTCCACCCGCGGGGAGGCCACGGGCAAGCTCTTCGAGTATCTGGGCGCAGGTCGCCCGATCCTCGCTCTGGCCAGCGACAACGAGGCCATGCGGATCGTGCGCGAGACGGGCACGGGTGTGACCGTGCCGCCGGACGACCCGGGCCTGATCCTCGAGCGTCCTGCGTCTGGTGCGAGCCGGGCTCGAGCCCATCGTGCCGTCAGCCGCACTGGCGCCGTACGTCTACCCAGCCCCCGCCCTGCAGGTGGAGCGGGAGGTGGAGCATGCGATTGCTCAGCGCCGAGCGGCGCGCGGCACGGCCCTGAAGCACGTCACCGCCGCCGGCTTAGGCGATCCCCAAGCAATGCAGGCGCGGGTAGGCCGCCGACGCAGAGCCGCGAGCGGCCAGGCGCAGCGGCATGCCTTCGGGGAAGAGGCACCGTCCCGCGAGGGCGATATTGGACGCTGCCGGGCAGGCCCACGGAGCTCGGTCGCGGTGTGGATATGGATCCCCTCAAAGCCGGCCCGGACCCCAGCGCCGCCCGCAGGCCCCGCCTCCGTGAAATGAATGCGGTGACGCGGCAGGTCGAGATGGAACCAGCACGACCCGAAGCGACGCGCCTGTGCATGAGCCGAAATTAGGGACGGTGATCGACACGACCCCGCCGAGGCGCGAGCGCGCAGCCGAGGCGACCCGACTCAAATCGCCGACCGGGTCGGTCACATGCTCGAGGGAGTGCTGGAACACAGCTCCGGCGTAAGCGCCGGGCTCAAGGGCCACGTCGGCGAGCGTCCCCGGGAGCGCGTCGACCCCGCGCCCCCCCCCGGGCTACGGCACAGGCGTCGGGTGATGGCTCCACCCCCGTGACCGGCCAGCCCCGGCTCCACCAGCATGGCCGGCGAGGTCGCCGCGGCCGCACCCGACGTCGATCGCCCGCCCGGGGGGCAGGGCGGAGCGGCCCGAGCGGCATGCCTCGGAGGGCCAGGCGGGCCTGGAGCCCCCGGATCAGGCGAGAGGCCGCGAGGGCCAGCGGATTGGAGGGGAACTCGTAAGGCCCGTAACCCGACGGGTAGAAGGAGGCCAACACCTCCGGACCGGCGGAGGGTCTAGTAGTTCCGGTGCCGCAGCGAAGCAGCGATCCACCGAGATGTCTTCGGTTGTCCGGTGGAGGCGGTCCACGCCTTGAGGACCGCGGGCGTGAGGGGGTCGGCGCCACAGGCGGGGCAGGCGTCTATGTCGGCGAGCGGAGAACTCGGTCTCGGCCGGCCTCGAGCAAGGGAGGGAGAGTAGTGCCGGCGCCGGGTAGGCTCCCGCGCCTGTGGCCCGGCTGCTCCACATTCTTCCCCACCCCGGAGGTGGGGGCGAGGCGCTGGTGGACGTCCTGGAGCGAGGCGGGCGGCGGTTTCGAGCACCCGCGTCTACCTGACCGCGACCGCACCCCGGCACGGGCCGGCCTGACTATCGCGAGGGGCCGGCGGGAGCTCACCCGGGCGGTCACGGGGCGGACCTCGTCCACGTGATGGGGGACACCGCCGCCATGCTTACCGCCGGCCGGCTTTTACGCCGGCCGGCGGTTGTGGACACCCAGGGACTCCATCTGCTGCGCCGCACCGACGGCGGCGCCGGGGTGCTGGTGCGCCGGGCGATGAGCCGCGCCTTGGTCCGCACCGTCGTGACGTCTGCTCCTCCGAGCCCGAGATGGAGGAGCTGCGCGGGTGTGCACGCCCGCCGGAGCCGCGAACCTCCGCCTGGTCCAGAACGGGATCGAGCTGCCCGAGGCGATCGACCCCTCGGAGCGCGAGGTCGCCCGGCGCGAGCTCGGGCAGGGCGAGGACGCCTTCGTGGTGCTCTACGCCGGCCAGCTCGAGCGGCGCAAGCGGCCGGCTGTGGCGGCCGCTGCGGTCCGGAGCTCCGCCGCGCCGCTGTGCTTCTTGTCGCGGGTGAGGGTCCCGAGCGTGAGGGCTCGAGCGCCTCGCCGACCCCGCGCTGCGCGTCCTCGGCCACCGCCCGGACGTACCAGGGCTGATCGCCGCGGGCGACGTCTTCGTGATGCCCTCGGAGCGCGAGGGGCTCTCGCTGGCCGTGCTCGAGGCCATGGGCCGGGGCCTGCCGCTGGTGGTCTCCGACGGCCCCGGCAATCCTCAGGCGGTGGGCGAGGCCGGGATCGTGGTGCCCCTGGAGGATGCGGCCGCGCTGGCGAGGCCCTCGGCGGCTGGCGGCCGACCCGGGGCGCCGCGCGCGCTCGGGGCCGCCGGGCGCGAACGGGTGCGCGAGCGCTCTGATCGGGCGCTGGCTGCGCGAGATGCAGGGCGAGTTCGACCGCGCGCTCGAGGGCGGGCCGCTCAGGGTGCCTGGCCGCGGCAGGTGCCGCACCGGCCCGCTTGAGAGGCATCGGCGTGACCTAGGAGACCGCCGCCGGCCACCAATCCGATCACGCCCCGCGGCGACCTCCGCGGCGCATGGCGGCCAGCGCATCACGATGGCTCCCGGATCTGCTCGCGTTCGCGGCGGGCGGCGACGTTGGCGCTCCGACATCAGGCGCGTGGCCAGCGGTGCGGGGAGGCGTACGATCCCGTGGCGCTCCGCCAGCCTCAGCCATAGGTCCTACTCCATCGCGTACCGGTAGCGGGGGTCGTAGCCGCCGGCGCCGAGGGCGGCCCGGCGGCGAAAGGCGGCAGAGAGTTGGGATCGGGTTGAAGCGCATCAGCATCTGCCGCACGTCACCCGCGCGCGAACGAGGTCCGCGGGGCGAGGGGGCGACCCTGCGCGTCCACCTCGTGCATGCGGCACCCCACCACGGCGCGCCCGGAGCGTCGAGGACTTCTAGCTGGCGTTCTAGCCGCGTGGGCTCCGACCAATCGTCCGCGTCCTGGATCGCCACAACCGGGGCGCGGGCCTCGCGCAGGCCGTCGTTGAGGCTCGGCGAGATGCCGCGGTGGGGGGAGGCGGACGCTAGCGCACCCGGTCGTCGCCCAGCCCGGCCACCACGTCCGGGGTCTCGTCGGTGGAGCCGTCGTCCACCACGATCAACTCCACCTCCCGCAGCGTCTGGCCGAGGATGGAGCGTGCGGCGCGTAGCGTGCCGGCGTTGTTCTAGCATCCGATGATCACGCCGCAGCGCGGGGCTGCGCTCACCGAAGCCGGCCGCCGGCTTCGGCATACACGCCGGCCACCACGTCCAGCGACGCGCCGAGCGAGAGGCGCTGCGCGTTGCGCGCGAACCAGGCGGCGGTCGACTCGCGCAGCGCCGCGCCGGCGTCGTGGACGCGCAGGATCGCCGCGGCCAGGTCCTCCGGAGCGGCCGAGGCGGCGACGACGCCGTTCACGCCGTCGTCCACGAGCTCCGTCGCGGCGTTGTCGGGGTCGGCGACGACCACGCTGGGCGTGCCGCGCGAGGCGGCCTCGACCACGACCAGCCCGTAGCCCTCGCGGCGCGAGGGCAGGGCCATGCACAGCGCGGCGCGCAGGCCGCGCTCGACCCGCCCGCGGTCGACGAAGCCGGGCACGCGCGACGGCGTCGCCGAGGCCCTGCTCGCGCCATCGCCGCTCGCACCGCGGCCGGTCGGGGCCGTCGCCGAAGATCGTCGCACGCGCAGGTCCGGGACGCGCTGCGCGGGCCATGGCGATCGCGGCGCACGAGCGCCGGCACGCGCTTCTCGGGGATGTGGCGCCCGGCGAACACGACCACGCGCCTCGGCGGGCTCCGCCTCGGGCCGCTCGAGCGGGCCGGCGTAGTCGCCGAGCAGCACCGTGGGCCTCGCCGCGCAGGCCCTCGGCCCGCAGCCGCTCGGCGTGCAGGCGCGAGAAGCAGAATGCCCGCTGGGGCACGCGCGCGCACAGCCGCTGGACGCGCCAGCCGACCGCGCCCGCCGGCCCGAGGTACTCGCGCCAGTAGTCGCGCGTCCACACCTCGAACCAGTCGACCACGAGCCGGTAGCCGCGCGAGCGCGCGCACCGCGGCGGCCGCGAGCAGCGAGAAGTACGGGAACGAGGCGGTGTGCACGACGTCGTAGTCGCGGCCGTGCCGGAGCAGGTGGCCGCAGCACCCCGGCGCCGAACACGAGCGCCGGCGATGCGCCGGCGCCCGTCGCGGGTAGAGCTCGATCCGCGGTCCGACCGCACGACGCGCACGCCGGGCACCTCGGGCGCTCGCCGCGCTCCCACTGGCGCAGCGTCACGTAGGTGACCGCGTGCCCGTCGGCGCGCAGCCGCTCGCGCCAGCTCGCGGTACCAGCGCTCGGCTCCGCCGACCGTCTACGGGAACAGGCAGTCGTAGACGAGGCAGATGCGCATCGCCCGCGGAGTACCATCGCCGCCGCTTGTGTCCTCGACCCTGCCGACGCTCGGAGGCCGGAGCCGCCTCCATGGCGCGAGGGCGGCCCTGGTGGTCGCAACTACCGCGCGCTCTGGCGGATGGCGAGCGTGTACCACGAGCTCGGCCAGGCGCTGCCGGCGCTACCTCGCTCGGCCGCGGCGACTCCCCGGGCTGCCCGGTGCGCACGCCCGCGGGCATCGTGGCGCCCACGCTCCACTGCTGCCACGACATGTTCACCGTGAGACGAGGTCTTCTGCTCGCGAGGACTACGTCCCGGCGCCGGCGTGCGGACGGTCGTGGACATCGGCTGGAAAATCGGCGTCAGCGCGTGAACGTCCTGACCCGCGACCCCGGCTTCGCCGCTGCTCTACGACCGGTGCCGCGCAACGTCGAGCGGCTGCTGGAGCAACCTGGCCGGGTTCGAGGACCGCTTCGCGCTGAGGCGGCGGTGGCCGCCGCCCGCCGGCCCGGCCGCGCTTCGGCGTCATGCACACCGGGCGTTACGGCGGCTTCGGCGTCGCCACCGGGCAGCACGATCGAGGTACCTGCCTCGGCTTCGGCCAGGTGCTCGGCGGCGCTCGAGAGCCCCCTACGGATCGACGCCCTCATGATCGCCAGCGTGGGCACCGTGCTCGAGATCCCGGCGCGCCGGCGCGCCCGGCTCCTGCGGCCGCGTGGGCCCCGTGTACCTGAGACGGCGCGCCGCCCGCCTGCGTCCCGGCGGCCTGGAGCCGCGCTCCGCAACGGCACGCTGGTGCTCGCGCAACCGGCGTGCCGGTAGGGCTCGCCGCGGCCGGGAGGCCGCCTGGCCGTCCGCTACGATCGCCGGCCGAGCGCGCTTTCCGGCTCGGTGCGCGCGTTGTATGGCGCGGCGCCCTACCGGAAGGCCGCAGCCCCGCATGAGCCCCACCCAGGCGACCCAGCTGCCCAGCACCTCTCGCCGAGACATCGAGCACCAGCCGCTCGTCTCGGTCGTCATCCCCTGCCTCAACGAGGCCGAGAACATCGAGGACTGCGTGCAGCGTGGCGCGCGCCGCGCTCGACGTCGGCCGGGCTCCGCGGCGAGGTGATCGTGGCCGACAACGGCTCCGAGGACGGCAGCGCCGAGCTGGCCGCGGCGGCCGGCGCGACGCGTCATCCACGAGCGCCGGCGCGGCTACGGCAGCGCCTACCTCGCCGGCTTCGCCGCCGCCCGCGGCGCGCTACATCGTGATGGCCGACGCCGACCTCACCTACGACTTCAACGACATCCCGCGCTTCGTCGCGCGAGCTCGAGGAGGGCGCCGACTTCGTGATGGGCGACCGGATGGACAACATCCAGCCGGGCGCGATGCCGTGGCTGCACCGCTACGTGGGCAACCCGGTGCTCAGCGGCGTGCTCAACCTCTTCTACAGCACCGGCGTGAACGACGCCCACTGCGGCATGCGCGCCGTCCGCCGCGACGTGCTGCCGCGCCTCGACCTGCGCACCACCGGGCATGGAGTTCGCCTCCGAGATGGTGATCCGGGCGGCGAAGGAGAACCTGACATCCGCCAGTTCCCGATCGAGTACCACCCGCGCGGCGGCGAGTCCAAGCTCGTCGAGCTTCCGCGACGGCTGGCGCCACCTGCGCTTCCTGCTCGTGCACAGCCCGACCCACCTGTTCGTGATCCCGGGCGCGATCATGGCCGTGCTCGGCACGCTGATCTCGCTCACGGTGCTGCTCCAGATCGAACGTGTTCGGCCGCGCGTGGGACCTGCACTCGATGGTCGCGGGCGCGCTGCTCATGATCGTCGGCACCCAGGTGGTCGGCGCTCGGCCTCTGCGCGCACGCCTACGGCACGTACTTCATGGGCGAGAAGGACCCGTGGTTCGACCGCATGCGCGCGCGCTTCCGGCTCGAGCACGGGCTGGCGCTCGGCGGCGTGCTCATCCTCGCCGGGGTCGTGCTCTGCGCGATCATCGTCGGCACCTGGATCGACCGCGGATTCGGCGCCCTCTCCGAGGAGCGTCTCGCCGCTGCTCGCGGCCACGCTGCTGATCGTCGGGCATCCAGATCTTCTTCTCCTCGTTCCTGATCTCGCATCCTCGGTCTACGCCGCCCACTAGCCGCCGCCGGTGGTCCAGGCCTGGCTCCTCCTGCCCGCGCTGCTCGCGGTGCTGTCGCTCGGCTGCGGCCTGCTCGTCGACCGGCTCGCCACCAGCCGGCGTCCCCGGCGCGCTCCTGCTGCCGCTCGGCCTCGCGGTCATCGTGGTGCTGGCGCGGGCGTGCGCGGCCACGGACGCCACCGCCTCGCTCGCCACGCCGCTGGTGGTGGTCGCCGCGCTGGTCGGCCTGGTGGCCGGCGCCGCGCGCCTCCGCGGCGGGCAGCTCGACCGCTGGGCCGCGGGCCCGGCGCTCGCGTGTTCGGGGTGTTCGCCGCGCCCGTGGTCCTCAGCGGCGATCCCACCTTCGCCGGGTACGGGATCCTCGGCGACACCGCCGTCCACTTCGTCCTGATCGACCGCATCATGGACGCCGGCACGGGGCTGGAGGGCTCGAGCCCTCGGCCTACGAGGACACGCTCCGCAACTACTTCGCCAGCGGCTATCCGCTCGGCGCCCACGCGGCCCTCGGGGCCGTGCGCCCGCTGGCCGGCGTGGACGTGGCCTGGGCGTTCCAGCCCTTCCTCGCCTACATCGGGCGATGCTGGCGCTGACCCTCATGGCGCTGCTGTCGCCGGGTGGTGAGGTCGCGCTGGCGCGCGGCGCTGGTCGCCGCGCTCGTGGCCCAGCCGGCGCTCGTCTACGCCTTCGCGCTCCAGGGCAGCGGTGAAGGAGCTGGCCACGCTCTGGCTCGTGCCGCTGCTGGCCGCCCTTGTGCCCGGCATCACGGACGCGGCCGACGAGCGGGCGGAGTCCGGCGCCGCGGGGAGGTCGGCCGCGGGACCTGGTCCCGCTGGCCGTGGCCTCGCGCGGCCTCGGTGGCGGTGATCGGCGTCGCGGTGCTGCCCTGGCTCGGCCCGGTGCTGCTCGTGGCTCTCTGGCAGGTGTGGCGGGCCGCCCGCGCTCGCTGCTCGCGGTCGGCCGTCCCGGCGGTGGCCTTCGCCGCCGCCCTGGCCCTGCTCTCGCTGCCCACGCTGCTCGACCTCGGCGACTACCTGAGGGTCACGAAGAAGGTGGTGACCGCGCAGCAGGAGCTGGGCAACCTGCTCCAGCCGCTGGACGACCTTCAGCTCTTCGGCATCTGGCTCAAGGGCGACTACCGCGCTCGCCCCCACGGCGGGCGGCGGGCTCTCGAACCTGGACACCACCTACGTGCTGATCGGCGTGGCGGCGGTGGCCGGGCTGCTCGGGCTGGGCCTGCTCGTGCGCCGCCGGGCACTCGGCTCCGCTGCTCTACGTGGCGAGCTCGCTGGTGGCGCTCGTTACGTCACGCGCGGCGGGATCGCCGTGGGCCGACGCCAAGGCGCTGGCCATCGCCTCGCCGGCGGTGCTGCTCCTCGCGCGGGCTCGGAGTGGTGGCGCTGGAGGAGATGGGGGCGCGCGTGAGCGCCGCGGCTGGTCGCGCTCGCGCTGGCGGCGGGGATCCTGGTGTCCAACGCGATGGCCTACCACGACGTGAGCCTGGCCCCACGGACCGGCTCGACGACCTCGTCCGGGCCGCGGACGTGGTGGACGGCCGCGGGCCCACGCTCTACACCGAGTTCGAGGAGTTCGCGAAGCACTTCCTGCGCGACGGGCAACCGGTCGGCGCCTCCGAGGCTTCGCGGTCCCGGGACTCGCGCCCGTCGCTGCACGGGGGCGGCGCGCCGCGATTCGGGTTCGGCACCGCCGCCGACCAGATCGCGGCTGCGCGACCTGGAGCGCTTCCGCAGCCTGGTGGTCCGCCGCTCGCCGGTGGACGCGCGTCCGCCGGCCAACTGCCGGCGAGTCCGGTCGGGCACGTACTACGACGTGTGGCGCCGGCGCGACGGGGTGAGCGTGATCGCGCACCTGCCCGCGGCGCCTCGTGCCCGCGGATCGGCCGGCTGGCGCGGCGGGCGGCCGGCGGCGGCGACGCGCTCGTGGCCGCCGCGCCGCCGGCCGCGCGGCTCGCGCCTGCCCGACCGCGGCGCTGCCCGCCGGCTGGGCGTGAGGGCCGACGACCCGTCGCTCGTGCAGACGGTCGGCCCGGGCACGTCGAGGTGCGGGTGCCCGTGCGGCGCGCGCGGGCCGCTACGAGGTGTGGATCTCGGGCTCGATCGGCCGCCGCGTGTCGGTGAGCGTCGACGGGCAGCCCGCCGGGTCGCGCCGGACGAGCTGTCGCGCCCCCCGGGATGGATCCACACCGGCGACGTGCGGCTCGGCGCGGGACCGCACGTGATCGGCTCGACCGGCAGGGCGGTGACCTCGAGCCCGGGCAACGGGGACGTGGCGCGTCCTGGGTCCCGTGGCCCTGCGCGCCGGCCGCGGCGGCGCCGCTGCGACACTGGCCCCCGCGCGCTGGCGCGAGCTCTGCGGCCGGCCGCGTCGGCTGGGTCGAGGCGGTCTCGGGACCGGCTAGCCCTCGCCCTCGCGCTCGCGCAGCGCCTCGCGCAGCCCGGGCTCCACCTGCGCGGCCGCGAGGTCCCAGGACGCGGCGCCGGCGAACTCGAGCCCGGCCTGCGAGCGCCGCGCCCAGCGCTCCTCGTCGTCCAGCAGCCCCTCGAGCGCGTCGGCCAGCGCGACGGGTCGGGCTCGGCGAAGCGACATCGCGCCCGCCGTCGCCCGACCTCGGTCTCGGTGGACCCCCCGGCCAGGTCCACGCACGGCAGCCCGCAGGCCAGCATCTCCTGCGGGATCAGCGAGTAGTTCGTGAGCGACAGGCAGAGCCCGGCGGTGGCCGCCGAGTAGCGCCGGGCGAGCGTCTCGGGGCCGGCCACGCCGAGCAGCTCGTACGGGAACGAGAGCGGGTAGCGGCTCGCGCTCCCCGAACAGCACGACGCGCACGCTCGGGCCGGCGCCGCTTCAGCTCCTCCAGGGCGAGAGCGCCGAGCGGCACGGCCCGCCGCGGCGTGACCTCGCGGGCGTAGAAGATGACCGTGTCCCGCCGCCGCTCGACCGGGCGCGGCGGTAGATGCCGTGGTCGACGCCGAGCCGGAACCAGGTGCCGCGCTGGCCGTAGCGGCTCGCCAGCAGGTCGCGCAGCCAGCGGCTCGGCGGAGATCCCGTACAGGCCGAGCCCGTAGGTGCGCGCGCGCCCAGCGCGACTCGGCCGAGGTCGCGAAGAACTCCGGCTCGTGGTCCTGGATCAGGTAGGCCCGCGCCCGGCAGCCGGGCAGCAGCACGTCGGGTAGACGGTGTCCCAGCCGGTGGCCAGCGCCACGTCGGCGCCGTGCCAGTCGTCGAAGCCCTTGTGCACCGGGCGCGCGCAGCGGCGCGAACTCCTCCACGATCCGGCGGCGCAGCCGGCGCGCCGCCGTGCTGGCGGCCGCGCGGGTCGTGCATCCAGATCGAGCAGGTGTGGCCCATGCGCTCGAGCCGCGCGAGCAGCGTGAAGATCGTGCTGTGGCCGCCGCTGCCGCGCGCGAAGGGCGGGATCACGGTCGCCACGTGCAGCGGGCCGCGTCGGCCATCCCGGGCACCGGGTCGTCGAGCGGCGCCGGCCCGTCGCGGCCCAGCGCGCAGCACGGCCTCGTAGGGGTTCGCGCCGGCCCGTCGACCATCGCGTCCGCGCGGGCACGTCCTCGGCCGGCCGGCGGCGCGGCGGCTGCGCCGCGCCGCGGCCCTCGAGCGACAGCGCGCGCTGCGCCCGCGGCGGCAGCCGCTCCGCGCGCGAGCCGAGCGCGCGAGCCCACCCGGCGGCCGCCGTGATGCACCGCCGAGCGGGCCGACCAGCGCACGCAGCTCGCGCGCGGGCACGCCCTGGTCGCGCATCCAGCGCGCGTCGCCGCGCCACCTCGCGCAGCGCCGCGCGCGGCCGCAGCGGCTCCACGTGGCCGCTCGCCTCGCGCAGGCCGCGGTACTCGTCGAAGTAGCGCTGCATGAACTCGACCGGCCCGTAGTCGTGCGCGTGCCGCACGGCCGCGCGGGGTGGTAGACCTTCACCCAGCCCGCCTCGAGCATCGCGCGGCCGAACGCCTGGTCCTCGGCGTACGCCACGTCGGCGAAGCGGATCTCCTCCCAGCACTCGCGCGCGTAGCAGGCGTTCACGTTCGAGAGGAACGTCAGGTCGCCGCGCGCTGCACGCGCGGGCCCGCCGTCCGGCGAGAAGCCGGCGAAGAACTCCAGCAGCTCGCGCGCGATCATCGGGCTGGTGTCGGGGAGGGCAGGTGCGGGCCGAACGCGGCGCCCACGCGCGGATCCAGCTCGAACGCCTCGCGGTAGCGCCGCGAGCCAGCCCGGGCCGGGGCACGGCGTCCTGGGTGAGGAAGCAGATCAGCTCGCCCGTGGCGCGCTCCGCGCCGAGGTTGCGCGTGCGCCCGTGGCCGAACTCCGCGGGCGCGATCTCGATCAGCCTCGGCCACGCGGCGCGCGCGAGCTCCAGCGAGCCGTCGGTCGAGCCCGAGTCGATCACGAGCAGCTCGAGCTCGCCCTGGGCGCGCACCGCCTCGAGCACCCGCCGGAGCAGCGGGCCCGCCGTCCTTCACCGGGATCACGACCGAGACCGGACGCATCCGGCTACCGCGGCTCGAGCACGTACAGGTCCTGGTTCCCCTCGACGCGGCCGGGCCGGAAGAGGCCACGCGCCACTCCGGGCGTGACCTTGGCCAGCAGCCACTCGGGGGTCAGGAAGGCCGTGCCCCAGTCGGGGTTCGCCGACCCCGTGGTCGCCCGCCTCGCCGAACTCGGCCGCGTACCAGAAGCCGTGCTCGAACAGCGCGTCGCGCACCTCCGCGAGCTGCTCGCGGGGCGGAGGCCCTCGCGCGTGGCTGTGGGTGATGGTCTGCTGGCCGTGGGTGGTGAGCACCAGCCGGCCGCCGGGCCTGAGGATCCGGCGCATCTCGGCCAGCCAGGCCAGCGCGGCGGGCTCGGCGAAGTGGCTCCAGATCGAGATCGCGAACACGAAGTCGAAGCGGTGGTCGGCGTAGGGGAGCGGCGGCTGCTCGGGGCTCTGCGCGAAGGCGATCCCGGGCAGGTTCGCCGAGCCCACTCGATCGCGTCCGGGATCGGGTCGCAGCCGTGCCAGTCGAGCTCCGGGCAGGCCGCCGCCAGCACCCGCACCACGCGGCCGGACGAGCAGCCGAAGTCGAGCCCGGCTGGCCGGGCGCGGCTCGTACCCGCTCTGGCGCAGCGCGTCCACCACCAGGTCGGCGTAGTAGGAGGAGCCGCCGGCGGCCAGCGGGCCCTGGGCCATCGCGTGGACGCCGGCCGCGGGCATCGCCGCGCTCAGGCCGGTGCGCTCGAGCGCCGGCTCCACCTCGTGGTGGGCGGCGAAGGCGAGCAGCAGACGGCGCCGGTCGGTGGGATCGCCGCCGCGAGCTGCGCGCCTCGCTCGGGTCGAGCCGCGCCTCGATCGCCGCGACCTCGCGCCGGGTCGAGGCGGGCGTGCAGGAGCTCGGTCACCGGCGCGGCGAAGAGCGGGTCGGGGGAGATCGTGCGCGCGACTGGCCGCGGCCGGGCGCCGGCCGGCGACGGGCGCCGGCGCCGCGCTCGGCGGCCGGCATGCGGGATGCTCCGAGCCCGTGCTCGCGAGGCGCGCGCCGCGCTCGACCAGCGCCGGGTGCCGCCGCAGCGCCGCGCGCGGCCTCGCTCGCGCCGCGCCGGCGCATCAGCGCGTTCAGGTCGACGTGCCAGCGGTCGAGCCAGTAGCTGCGGTCCTGGGCCGCGGCGAGCGCGGCGTTGGCGCGCGCGGTCTGCTCGTGGTGCTCGCGCTCGAGCGCCTCGAGGCGCACGCGCAGCGCCTCGCCTCGCTGCGTCCCGTCCGGCCATCAGAGGTTCTCCGCGATCCGCGGGGCCTCGCGGATGAACACCCAGAGGCCGAGGGCGAAGATGGCGACCACGACGCCGAGCGGGATCAGCAGCCGCGCGCCGCCGCCGATCGCCGTCGGCGGCGGTCGGCGCCGCGGGTCGATCACCGCGTGGCGCATCTGGGTGAGGATCGCGGCGAGCGGGTTGGCCAGCGCCGCGCTGCTCGATGCTGTCCGGGCAGCGACGGATCACGTAGAGGATCGGGGACGCGTAGAAGAGCATCTGGAGGACCACCTCCCAGATCGGCTGCATGTCGCGGTAGCGCACGTAGAGCGCCGACAGCAGCATCGCCACGCCGATCGCGAGGAGCACCAGCAGCAGCGAGCAGCGGCAGACTCGAGCCAGTCAGCGCGCGGTCGACGCCCGAGGCGAGCACGAAGACGAACACCACGACCAGGTTCAGCCCAGGTTGAAGAGCGCGTGCAGCGCCACCGACAGCGGGATCACCAGCCGCGGGAAGCGCATCTTGCGCAGCAGGTTCTCGCGCTCGACCAGCGAGGTCACGCCGCGGCTCGTGGTCTCCGAGAAGAAGGTGAACAGCACGATCGAGGTGAGCAGGTAGACCGGGTAGTGCTCGACGTCCTCGCCGAAGCGCACGACCTCGGTGAACACGAAGTAGAGGACGCCGAACAGCAGCAGCGGCCGCATCAGCGTCCACAGGTAGCCGAGCACCGAGCCGAAGAAGCGCAGCTTGAAGTCGGTGACCGCGAGCATCCAGGTCAGGCTCCAGAAGCGGCGCAGGTCGTCGCCGAGCGCGGACGGGCCGCGGTAGCGCGCGACGGCGGGCGGCGCTCATCGCGCGCTCGACCTCGAGCTCGGTCGGGAGGTCGGTCGACGCCGCCGGTGTGCCGCGCGCCTCGACGATCAGCGACCTGACGTCCTCGCGCGTGTCGATCAGCGCGGCGCCGGATCCCACACGCGTCGCCGACGGGCGTGAGCGTGTAGCGGCTCGGGCGCGAGCCAGTTCTCGAAGGCGAACCGCACGGTCGACGCGCTCGCCGGCCTCGAAGCGGCCGGCGGCGCCGTGCGTGGCGCTGGTGGCGACGAAGATCGTGTGCCGCACCTCGTTGCGGAACGAGATCGTGAAGATCGGGTCCTCGACGGCGCTCGCGGAACTCGACCTCGATGCAGACGCGCGACAGGCTCGCCCTGGCGCGGCGAGGATCGGCTCGCCGTCGGCGTCCTCGCACCAGACGCGCCGGATCCGGACCTCGCCGCCCTGCGGCCGCTCCGGCTCGTCGCCGCGGCCGTCGTCGCCCGAAGTTGACCTCGTTGTAGCGTGCGCGCGATGTCCTCCGGGCGGCCCGATCTCGAGCGACCCGCCCGCGCTCGAGCAGCATCGCGCGGTCGCAGAAGCGCTCGACGGCTGCCCATGTCGTGGGTCACGAACAGGATCGTCCGGCCCTCGCGCCATGCGCTCGAACTCGTCGAAGCACTTCCGCTGGAAGGAGGCGTCGCCGACGGCGAGCACCTCGTCGACGAGCAGCACGTCGGCGTCGACCTGGACCGCGACCGAGAAGCCGAGCCGGACGCTCATGCCGGACGAGTAGTTCTTCAGCTTGAGGTCGACGAACTCCTCGAGCTCGGCGAACGCGATGATCTCGTCGAAGCGCTCGCGCGCCTGCTTGCGCGTGAGCCCGAGCATGATCGCGTTGATGACCACGTTGTCGCGCGCGGTCAGCTCCGGGTTGAAGCCCACGCCCAGCTCGATGAACGGCGACAGCCGGCCGTTCACCTCGATCTCGCCGGCGTCGACGCCGTAGATGCCGGCGAGGCACTTGAGCAGCGTGCTCTTGCCGCTGCCGTTGCGGCCGACGATGCCGAAGAACTCGCCCTCGCTGACCTCGAAGGTCACGTCCCGGAGCGCCTCGAACTCGTCGTAGCCGCCGCGCGGCGAACGGGTGCAGGGCGCGCTCCTTGAGCGTCGAGTAGCGCTGGTGCGGCAGGCGGAAGGCCTTGTCCACGCCCTGCACCGACACGGCCAGCGGCGCGCGGCGGGCCCGCGGGCGCGTTCAGCTGGGGTACGGGTGGCTGCGGCTTCCAAGCGCCCGAAACTACCAACCGGGCAACTCGCCAAGAGGCCTGTCACCCGGCGAGTTCCTGAAGACGCGCCCGCCAGGCGGAAGAGCTCGAACGGGGAGTGCAGGTCGGCCCGGCCCGTCATCGGCGGCCCGGCCATCGGGTCGACCACGACGATCAGCGCGAACCCTCCCCAGAGCTGCCCCGCGAACGGCCCCTCCCGGCTCAGGTGGCCGGCCACGATGTCGAGGTCGACCATCGCCACCTTTCGGTAGGCGGCGTAGTCGACCTGCTGGAGCCCGGCGCGCACCTCCTCGTTGGCGGCATCGTGGCCAGGATCAGCGTCGAGCGCAGCGCGGTCGAGGACAGGAGCACGTTCATCTCGGACGCGACGCCCGCGGCCGTGTGGTCCCCGTCCGCCAGCACGAAGTCGACGTTGCGGCCCTGCTCGCTCGAAGCCCGGCAGGACCTCCGGAGCAGCGATGGCTGTCTCCCGTGTGGAGGGTGACGTTCTCGAGCGCGCGCAGGTGCTCCGGGTGCTCGAGGTCGAAGCTGTGGACCTCCTCCGCGTGCCGGGCGAGGCAGCGGAGGCTGCCGCCGCCCGCCGTGCCGATCTCGATCGCCAGGCCCGGGCGCGCTGGCTCAGCAGCCCTTCGAGGACCGCACGCTCCCCGGCCAGCATCTGCCAGGCGTCCGCGCCCAGGATCTCGAGGGCGAACGGCCCCGGTGTCGCGCCTGCCTCGGCTCACCCGCGGCGCACGGTACCAGGCGCCCTCCGCCGATCTAGCATGTCCCCGGTGACCGAGCTGGTCTTCGTGATGGCGCGCCGGCAGAACCGCTTTTTCGTGGAGCTGATGGAGGCGTTGCGAGACGAGCTGCCGGGCTCGGCGTCAGATCTCGCTGGCGATCGACGACTTCCCCGAAGCCTCGCCGGGGGTGTGAACGTCCTGCTGCCCCCGCACGAGTACTTCGAGCTGCGCGCGGCAGCCGGGCCTCCCGACCCGGCTCTGCTGCGGCGCTCGGTCTTCATCTGCGCCGAGCAGCCCGGCTCCCAGTGGTTCGAGCACGACGTGACGCTCGCCAAGGACGCGGGCGCGGTGCTGGACATCAACGGCTGGGCGATGCGCGAGTGGCGGCGCGGCACGGCGTGAGGGCGGAGCACCTGCCGCTCGGCTGGACGCAGCGCTGGGACCGCTCGCCGTTCGACGGCGAGCGCGACATCGACGTCGCTTTCCTCGGCTCGCACACCGACCGGCGCGCCCGCCACCTCGCCGGCTACGCGCCGTCGCTCTGGCGCTGGCGCTCGCATCTGATCCTCTCCGACAACGGCCGGCCCAACCACGACGACGGCCCCGACTTCGTGGCCGGCGACGACAAGCGCGACCTGCTCGCGCGCACCAGGGTGCTGCTGAACCTCCACTCCAGCGACCTGCCCTATCTGGAGGGGCTGCGGCTGGTCGACGCCATCCACTGCGGCGCGGTGGTGGTGAGCGAGCACTCGGCCTACACCGCGCCGTTCGAGCCCGGGCGCGACTTCTGGAGCGCCGCGCCCGGAGAACCTGATGCTCGTCGCGCAGGAGCTGCTCGAGGACGAGGACCTGCGGCGGCGTTCGCCGCCGACGCGCTGCAGCGCCTGCGCCGGGAGCTGCCGCTGCGCCCTCGGCCGAGCGGCTCGCGCGGTGGCGAGGAGGTCGATCGCACCGCGCCGGCGCGCTGCCGCGCCGCCGGGCCGCGGAGCTCGTCCCGCGACCCTGCGCCGCCGATCCTCCCCGCCCGGCGCCACGCACGACCCCGACGAGTCCGCGCTGCGGCGCACCCTCAAGCGCAGGACGCTCGAGCTGATCGACAGCCGCCGCGGGTCGCCCGGCTCGAGCTGAACTGGCGGGGCGGCCGGCGACCGGTGCCGAGGTGGCCGCGGCCACCCCCGCCCACCGCGCCGCCGAGCCGCGCGTGTCGGTGATCGTCTCGCTCTACAACTACGAGGGCCACATCGAGGCGGCGCTCGACTCCGTCGCGCGCGGCGCGGTTCCGCGACTTCGAGCTGATCGTCGTCGACGACGGCTCCACCGACGACTCGCTCGGCCGCGCGCTGGCTGGGCCGGGCGCCATCCCGACGTGACCGCGCTGCTGCTGCGCCACCCCTCGAACCGCGGCCTGCCCGCGCGCGCAACACGGCGCTCGACTTCGCGCGCGGCGAGCTCGCGCTGTCCTCGACGCCGACAACGAGCTCTACCCGCACTGCCTCGAGCGGCTGGTCGAGGCGCTCGACGCCGACCCGGCGGCGGCCTTCGCCTACGGGATCCTCGAGCAGCTTCGACGACGACGGGCCCGAACGGCCTGCTCGGCGTCGGCGGCTGGGACCCCGGCGGCTGCGCCAGGTGCAACCACATCGACGCCCTGGCGCTCGTCCGCCGCGAGCGCTGCGCGAGCTCGAGCGGCTACACCGACGGACGTGCCGCCTCTACGGCTGGGAGGACTACGACCTGTGGTGCGGGATCGCCGAGCGCGGCGGCCGGGCACGCGGTGAAGGAGATCGTCGGCCGCTACCGCGCGCCCCGAGCTCGATGCTCACCTCGTCACCAACCTCTCCACCACGAGGCCTACGCCGCGCTCGTCGAGCGCCACCCGCGGCTGATGGCGGGCGTGACGCCGCCCCTCTAGGCGGGCGTCCGTTCAGCGCAGGCGCGCAAGCAGGCGGCTTGAGCGCGCGCAACGGCTTCGTGATCCGCCAGCTGGGAGACGTCATCACGTCGTGGAGGGTCTGCCGGCTGATGTCGAGCTGCCGCGCAGGTAGTCCCGCTCCCGGCGGCCCCTCTCGTCGAGCTCCACCACGCCGCGCCACCTGCGCCTCGGCGGCGATCAGTCGGGCGCGCAGCAGCGCTCGCTCGTTTCCATCGCGCCGAGCTCCTGCGCGCGCATGCGCTGCTCTTCGAGCGCCCGCTGCTGGCCGTCCGAGCGCTCGAGCCAGCGGCGGAGCTCGAGCGAGGCCGGTGAACGCCGCCACCGGAGGGCCCGGCTCGGGGAGCCCGGACGCGCCGGCCAGCGCGTCTGGTGGGCCGTCGCCCGGCGGCCGGGCCCGCCCCGCACCCGGACCCGCTCGAGCGGGCTCGGTCCGATCACCCCCGACCCGACCCAGTTGCGCTGCGAAGCACACGCACGCCGGGCCAGTGCCTCGCGGAGGGCGGCCGCGAGCGCCTGCGCATGGCGCCGCGGCCGGTCAGCGACGGCGAGCAGCCCTCGGCGTGAGCACGCGAGCCAGGTCCGCCAGCACGGCGTCGCTCGGCCCCGCGCTCGCCGAGGTCGAAGCAGACCATGCCTTCGAACTCGCATCCGGGTACGGGAGCGACCCGGCGTCCGCTCGCTCGAATCGCAGTCCGGGCCGCTCGGCCACCTGCGCGGTCTCGACCAGCGCCGCTGCGGCGTCCACGCCCACGACCTCCGCGGCGCCGCCCTCGAGCAGGATCGCGGACCCGTCCCCGAGCCCGCAGCCCAGGTCGAGCACCCGTCGTCCCGCCATCAGCCCGGCGGCCCACCAGTAGCGCGCGAGCCGCTCGGCCTCGACCAGGTGGCCCCGCACCTGTCCCGGCGCGACGCCCGCCGGAGTGCCTTCCACGTACTCGGCGAGATCGTCCGCCATGGAGCGCGACCATAGAGCACGACGAGGGCGCGCTCCCGCCCGGCCGGCTGGGAGGATGTCCGCATGTTCCGCCGGCATCGCCGTGGCGCGATCTGGAGGCTCCCGAGGAGGTTCAGGCCGTTCCGACGATGCTCTCGCCCCAGGAGCAGGCGCTGCTGTACACCTGGCGCGCGACCACGCCGTGGCGAGGGCGCGATCGTCGACACGGGCTGCTTCCTGGGCGGGTCTTCAGCGGCGCTGCTGGCCGGCGTTCGCGACCGGCCCGAGCCGTGGACGGCCCCCCGGTCGCCTCATACGACCAGTTCCGGGTGGAGGAGTACACGCTGGAGAGTTTTTCTCGGACATGCCGGGCGTACGCGTGGGCGATTCGTTCCGGTCCCGTTACGACCGAACGTGGCCGGGTACGGCGTGCCGCACGACGTCCACGAGGGCGACGTGGTGGAGATCGGCTGGGCGGGCGGGCCGATCGACGTGCTGTTCCTGGACCTGCTCAAGACCTGGGAGATCAACGACGCCGTCCTGCACGACTTCTTCCCGCACGTGGTCCCGGCCGCACGGTTCTCATACAACAGGACTACGGCTGGGGCCAGCTCCCCTGGCTCCAGTTGACCGTGGAGCTCATGCGCGACTCCCTGCGCTGGCTCGATGCGGTGCGTTGGGCTCCCACGTCTTCCTCGTCGAGAGCCCGATCCCGGAGCACCTGTTCACCGCCGAGCTCCGGCACGACCTCGACGACGACGAGAAGCTCGCGCTGATCGATCGCGCCATCGCCCGCAACGACGGCGGATCGGCTGAGATGGTCACGCTGGCCAAGGCGGCGATGCTCGCCGAGCTGGGGCGCCCAGGGAGCCCCGAGCTCGTGAACGCGGTCGAGGCGAGCACCGACGATCCCTCGGTGCGGCTGTGCATCGAGGCCACCCGCGTCCAGCTCGCGGCGCGCCCCGGCCCGGACGGCTCAGCGCCTGCGCGTACGGGCTAGGTCGGGGGAGGAGGCGTTCGGGTTCGTGCCATCCTCCCGACCCTGATGGCGGCCGTCGGCCTTCGCTCCCGCACTTCCCCCTCCGCGCGCTCGGCGCCCGGCTGCAGCCGACGCTGTCGCCCGGGAGACATCTTCCCCGAGCTCGAGCAGGAGTTCGGCGACTACCGGCGCTACCTGCGCGGCCGGGTGCTGAACGCCGGCGCGGGCCATCGGGACATCAGCTCGCTGGTGGACGGCACGCTGATCAATCAGGACATCGAGACCGGGCTTCACAACGACAACATCGACGTCTACTCGCCGCTGGACGACATCCCCTTCGAGGACGGCTACTTCGACGCGATCATCTGCAACGCCGTCCTCGAGCACGTGGCCGATCCCGCCGCGGTGATGTCGGAGTTCGCTCGCGTCTGCCGGCCCGGCGGGCTGCTGTACCTGGTGGTGCCCTTCATGCAGCCCGAGCATCTCGATCCGACCGACTTCCAGCGCTACACCCGCGACGGGCTCGCGCGCCTCTGCGAGACGCACGGGTTCGGGGCCGTCCGCGTGGAGGGGGTGCACTCCGTGTACGTCGACGCTCGCCTGGATCGTGCCCGAGTGGCTGCGCGACGCGCGCGGCGCTCGGGGCCCGCTCCTCCGGCTCGTGCTCTACCCGTACCTGAAGCGCAAGGCGCGCACCTCCACCGAGCACGTGCACTCCCTCGCCTCGGCCTATCGCGCCATCGCCGTGCGGCTGCCGTCGTCTTGATCTCTCAGGGCGGCGAAGCGGCCGGCGGGCGGGGAGGCCGGCCCCGCCGGAGCTGCCCGGGCTGGCCGACGGCCTGCGCCGCGTGCTCGGCCTGGCGGAGGTCCGACGCTGGGCCGGGCCCCTGGACGAGCGATCGCTCGCCGAGCTGGGCGAGACGCTGGCTCCCGCCGACGTGGCCGCGCTCTGCTTCACGGCCGGGGACGGCACGGGACGCGCCCATCGCTGGCCGCGGCCACCGAGGCGGTGCGGGCGGCGGGCTTGGCGGTGGCCTGGTCGGGGCTCACGCGCAACGCACTCGAGGACCTCGGCGCGACACGCCGCTGGTGGTGGTGGCGACGACCTGCGCGACGACGTGCGCTCGCTGCTGGAGACGGGAACCGCCAACCTGCTCTTCGACCGCGAGGCGCCGCAGGCGCGCCGCTGGAACGCCCCGTCCGCGTCTGCGTGGCGAGCTACGAGGTGGTCGGCCCGACCAAGAACGGCGGAATCGGCACGGCCGCGACCTCGCTGGCCGAGCTGCTCGGCGCCGCCGGGCACGAGGTCACCCTGCTCTACACCGGCTGGGAGGCGCTCGACGACGCCGGCGCGCAGCCGCTGGACGCGGCACTACGAGCGGCGCAGCGTCCGCTTCTGCGAGCTCGCGACGGAGCGTTCGCTGGAGGTGGACACGCCGCACTTCAACCAGTCCCGTGCCTACGAGGTCTATCGCTGGCTGGCCGCGCGCGACGCGAGTCGCCGTGGGACGTGGTCCATTTCCCCGATGCCAGGGACACGGGTACTACGCGCTGCTCGCGCGCCGGCTCGGGCTCGCCTTTCCCGCCGCGACCTTCGTGGTGGGGGCGCACTCGCCCACGCGCTGGGTCTACGAGGCGAACCGCTGGGTGATGGAGACCGCTCACCGCGCTGATCGACGACTTCCTCGAGCGCCGCTCGGTGGAGCTGGCCGACGTGGTCGTCAGCCCGAGCGCCTACCTGCTGGCCTGGATGGAGCGTCGCGGGTGGCAGCTGCCCGAGCGCCGCTTCGTGCAGCATACCCCATCAGCAGCGCGGTGGTCGGCGGCTCGCCCGACACGGCGAGCACGAGCCGCCCGCGCGCTCGCCGCTGCCCGAGGGGCCGGGCACGCAGGCGGCCCGCGATCTCGGCTACGGCCGCCTGCCCGGAGCCTGCTTCGGCCCGCTCGGCCGTCCGCGTCCTCGTCCGGGCGACCGAGGCCGACGCGCCTGCGCCGTGCGGAGGTCGTCTTCTTCGGGCGGCTGGAGACCCGCAAGGGCCTCGAGCTGTTCTGCGACGCCCTCGACCTCTGGCGGAGGGTCCCGAGCCGCCGGACTTCCGCGTCTGCTTCATGGGCAGCGAGACCCGATCCAGGGGGTCCCCGCGCGGCGACTACTCAGGCGAGCGCGCCCGGTCCTGGCCGTGGCATGTTCGCGTCGAGTCCGGCCGCAACCAGCCGGAGGCGGTGGCCTACATCCGGGAGCCGGGACGGCTCGCGTCATGCCGTCCCCGGTGGACAACTCGCCGAACACGGTGCTCGAGGCGCTCGGACTCGGCATTCCGTTCATCACCAGCCGGGGCGGCGGCATCCCCGAGCTCATCCATCCGCTCGACCTGGAGCTGGCGACCTTCGCGCCCACCGATGCCCGTCTCCGGCGAGTGGACCCGGGCGACGCGCGGGGATTCGTCGCGGGCCTGAGCGCGGAGCCGCTGGCCGCGGCCATCCGCCGCGCGGCGACGGGTGGCGAGGTGGCGCGGCCGCGCTTTGCCGCAGACCCCGAGGCCACCCAGCGGGTGCAGTCCGAGTGGCACGAGCTCGTGGCGGCTCGGTCCGCCAGCCGGCCGCTCCGTCCCGGCGGACACCGCGGAGCACGCTCGGTGTCGGTCTGCCTCGACGGCGGGCGACGAGCCGATCTGCTCGAGCGCGCACGGCTCTCGTTCGAGCGCCAGGAGCTTCCGGAGATCGAGCTGGTGGTGGCCCTTCCGGAGGGACGGGGCGACGCCGAGGCCGGCCGCCTCCGCGATGCCGGCTGGCACGTGGTGGACGGCCCGAGGGAGAGCTGGACCGTGCGGCGGTGGCGCGGCCGGCGGCGACTGGCTGTTCCTGTGCGATTCCGCATCGGCCGCTCTTCCCGCGCTGCTCTCCACGTTGGTGGCCGCGGCGAGGCTCAGCGAAGCGGAGGTCGTGACCAGCGCGGCCACCTACCCCGCGCACGGTGGACGGCGTGCCGCCTTTGGCGAGGCAACGTGCCGCTCGGCGGCTCGGCGGCGGCGGGCCTTCACTACGACTGCTTTGGAGTGGGCGGCGCGCTCATTCGCAGGGACGCCTATGAGCGTCTGGGCGGCTTCGAGATCGACGGGCCCCCTGCCCTGAGGCGACGCGACCTGCTCGCGCGGGCGGCCCTCGCCGGAATGCGATTCGAGGTTGTCCCCGAAGCCCTGCTGGAGTACGACAGGAGGCGGCCGACTCCCGCGCGCTGTCGCCCGAGGAGACCAGGCTCCGCACGATGCGCCCTACCGGCGCGCGCTCCCCGCGGCCATCGACGATCTCCCGGGCCTGGCGTTGTTCATACCGGCGCCGGCCGTGACGCGACGAGGGCGACCGCGAGGACTACGTGCGCGAGCTCGAGGAGCGTCGTTCACGCCATCGTGTCCAGCCGGAGCTGGCGGGCCACGGCGTTGCTGCGTGACGGGATGGCGCTGCTCCGCCGCCGCCGCTGAGCGCTCGCTCTAGCGCTCCATGCGCCGCAGCAGCGGCACCCCGAACCACAGCGTGGCGAACATCGCCGCGACGATCACCACGGCCGCCACGGTGAGGGCGTCCCGGAACAGGAAGCCCGTGACCAGCCAGATGGCGCCGGTCATGGCCACGGCCAGGAGGGCTCCGCCGGCGATCACCAGCTGGTTGGCCCGGAAGATCAGGTTCTCCTTGTCCTGGGTGCGGAACGCGATCCGGTGCTGGATCGACGGCGCGATCAGGCAGGCGGACGCCGCCGCGGCGCACAGGAGGGTGGCCAGGTAGAGGTCCCGCTGGAAGGCGGTGACGTCGGCGAAGCGCTGGTTGAACGGCACCACCAGCAGGAAGGCGAACAGCACCTGCACGCCGGGCAGGATGACCCGGAGCTCCTGGAGGAGCTCCTCCAGGTTGCGGTCGAGCCGCTCCGCCGGCGTCTCGTCACGGCCGCTGCCGCGGTGCCCGCTCACGATGGCGCGAGACTATCTCTGTCTCGCGGCTTCGTGGCGGGCACCGGAGCGGCGGACGGCTAGGAGCTGCGCTTGCTGCGCGCCTTCCGCGCGGGCGCGCCGCGGGCGGTGGAGCCCGACGTCTTCCTGGCCGATGCGGAGCCGTGCGCTCGTGCGAGGACGTGCGGCTCCGCGTGGCGGCCGGCTTGGCCGCGGTGCGCGGCGCGCCGCCGTTGCGGCTGGGAGCCGAGCGCCTGCGCGTGGAGCTGCGGCGCCGCTCGGCCGCCGGGATCTCCTCGGTGGCCACGGCCTTGGCCAGCGTGCTGATCTGACGCTCGAGGAAGCTCGGCCATCCGCTCCTCCTCGCGCCGGATCGCCTTGCGAGCTTGGCGGTGTCCTTGTCGCCCACGGCCTCGGCCAGGGTCTGGATCGCGTTGTAGGTCGCGATCTCCTCGTGCTCGTTGAAGAACTCGGTCTTCGCGTTCTTCAGCAGCTTCTCGGCCTCGCCGGTGCCACGGATGGCGTGGAGCGGGCCCTTGGCGGCGGCGAGTCCCTTGGACGCCACCTCCTGCACCTTCGCGGCGGCTCGGCAGCCTCGGCGCGGCGTCGGGCAGCGGTCCGGCCTCGGCCTTGCCGCCGAGCTGCTTGATCCGCTTGGCCACGTCACGGCCGTGCGCCTTCGTCTCCTTCAGGTGCTCCTGAGGCGCTTCTGGTACGGCTTGCGCCCGGCGGCCATCGCGATGTGCGCCTGGAGCGCGACCTCCAGCTCCTTCTCCTTGCCGTAAGCCTCGTTCAGATACTGGATGAGCTTGGAGTCGCGTGTGTTCGGTTCAGCCATTCGGTTCCTCTTCTCTCGTCGGTCGTGGTCAGCTTGATCGGGTACCCCGATCAACGGCCGGCAAATCGTGTGTCCCGGGGATGTCGTCCGGGTAGGGTCCGCGCACGGTGGTGCGCGACGAGGACGACTGGGTGGGAGAGCCCCCGGAGGGGCACTATGACGCTTCGCGCGCGCGGCCGGACTTCTGGCGCAACCAGAGGGTGCCGCTGAGCATCACCGGAGTGGGCCTCGGCGTCGCGCTGATCATCCTCGCGCTGGCCTGGCTGCTGTGCTCAGCCCGCCGCGAGGTCCGCGAGCGTGCGCATGTCCGGCACGGTGAGGTCGGGCCGCGCCTCGGCCGGCGGCGTGGCCCCGGAGCCCCGCGTCCCTGGCGGCGGTCGACCCACACCGTGGTCATGCCCAGGCGCTTGGCCGTCACGTGGTCGTGGAAGAGGCTCTGGGCCACGTGCAGGATGCGCTCCCGCGGAACGCCGATCCGCTCGAAGGCCAGCTCGAAGTTGTTGCGCGCTCGGCTTGTAGCTGCGGGCCTGCTGGGCGGTGATCACCCAGTCGAAGTCCACCCCCAGCCGCCTGGCCGATCGCGGCGAACAGGTCGTCGTCGCAGTTCGTGATCGGCGCGAGCCGGTAGCGCTCGTGCAGCCGGTGGAGCGCCTCCGAGCTGTCGGGGAACGCGGGCCAGTCGCCCACCGAGCCCGAGAACGTGCTCCACCTCGTCGTCGCTCGGCTCGAAGCCGAGGTCGGCGCCCACCCCGCGGAGCGCGCGGGCCAGCACCTCGCGGTAGGTGAGGTACTCGCCCGACTCGAGCTCGGCCTCGTGACGCGCGTAGGTCTCGAGGATCTCGTCGTCGCCCGACGTCCATCACCCCGTGTGCGTCGAGCACGGGGCGCGCGGCGGCGAGCAGGCCGCTCTCCCAGTCGATCAGGGTGCCGTAGCAGTCGAAGGTGAGGACGTCGAAGGCGCTGAGGTCGATGCTCGGAGCGACCATCGCCTAGCCCCGCCGCATCAGCCGCCCGACGGCGGCCATCAGCTCGTCGGTGAGCTGCTCGGGAGACTCGTCGGCCGCTCCGCCCACCACGCAGTGCCGCGCGTGGTCGTCGAGCACGCCGAGCGCCACCTTGTCGAGCGCGGCCTGGATGGCGGAGATCTGCGTCAGGACGTCGATGCAGTAGCGGTCCTCCTCCACCATCTTCTCCACGCCGCGCACCTGGCCCTCGACTCGTCGCAGGCGCCGGGTGAGCTGGTCCTTGGTGGCGGTGTACCCGCGCGCGGCGGCCGGCTTGGCGGTGTCGGTGGAGGCCATGGAGCAAGATTAGCCCCTAACCCTCGGGGGGTATCGAGGGGGGTTTGCCGGCGCACGCGCCAGCCATGATCGCCGCGTGCCCGACGCGGTCTCGCTGACCCTCGCGCTGGTCCTGCTCGCCGCGTCGCTCGCCGCCGCGGCGATCCGGCCTCGCCTCCTCCCCGACTGGCTGGCCGCCGGGGCCGGTGCGGTGCGTGCTCGTGGCGCTCGGCGCCATCGACCTGTCGCGGCGCGCGGGACGTGATCTCGGATCTCGGTCCCACCATCGGGCTCCTGATCGCGCTGCTGGTGCTGGCCGAGGGCTGCCGGCGGGAGGGGCTGTTCGAGGCGCTCGGTGCGCTGATGGCGCGGCGCGCCCGCGACCGGCCGCGATCGCTGCTCGCGCTCGTCTTCGGCGTGGCCTCCGCGGTCACCGCCGTGCTGAGCCTGGACGCGACGGTGGTGCTGCTCACGCCGGTGGTCCTCGCCACCGCCGCGCGCATGCGCACCTCCCCCAAGCCGCACATCTACGCGTGCTCGCACCTCGCCAACTCGAGCTCGCTGCTGCTGCCGGTGTCGAACCTCACCAACCTCGTGGCCTTCGCGGCCAGCGGGCTCTCCTTCTCGCGCTTCGCCGGGCTGATGGCGCTCCCGACGCTCGCGGTGGTGGCCGTGGAGTGGCTGGTGCTGTCCCGTTTCTTCGCCACCGAGCTGGACCGGCCGCGCCCCAGTGCCGCCCGGCCGGATACGGCGCCGCGCCGCTGCCCCGTGCGCCGCTCGCCGTGCTCGCGGCTCACGCTCGCCGGGTTCGCGCTCAGCTCGCTGGTCGGCGATCGCGCCGGTGTGGGTGGCCGTGGCGGGGGCGGCGGCGATCACGCTGCCGGCACTCGTGCGCCGCCGGCACGACGCCCCCGGCCTGGTGCGCGCGGCCGAGCCCGGGCTCGTGGTCTTCGTCCTCGGCCTCGGGTGATCGTCGCGGCGGCCGGCGACCACGGGCTCGGCTCGGCGGTGGCGGCGGTGCTGCCCGGCGGGCGACTCGCTCGGCGCGCTGCTGCTCGTGGCGGCGGTGAGCGCGGTGGCCGCCAACCTGCTCAACAACCTCCCGGCCACGCTGATCCTGGTCCCGGTGGCGGCGCATGTCCGGGCCGGCACCGGTGCTCGCGGTGCTGATCGGCGTGAACGTGGGGCCCAACCTCACCTACGCGGGCTCGCTGGCCACGCTCCTCTGGCGGAGGGTGCTGAGGCACGAGGACGAGGAGGTCGAGCTCGGCGAGTTCCTGCGCCTCGGCGCTGCTCACCGTGCCCGCGGGCATCGTCGCCGCCACCGTCTGTCCTATGGTTCAGCGCCCAGGTGCTCGGCTGACATGCGCGCGCTCGTATGGATCGTGGAGGACACGTGGCAGGCCACCGTGGACCAGGCCGCCGAGTTGCTGCCCGCGGACGCGGAGATCACCCTCCTCCACGTGGCCCCGGCCGAGGTGGAGGAGGTGGCCGGTGGCGCGCTGCGCGGTCTGCTCGGCCGCCGGCCCCCCGGTCCCGGCCGCTCGACGAGCCCCTGCGGGCGATCTCCGAGGAGGCCGCGCGCGAGCTGCTGGCCGAGGCCGGCGAGCGGCTGGGCCGGCCGTCCACGACCGAGGCACGACGCGGACGCGTCGAGCGCGAGGTGGTGGAGGCGGCCGAGGACATGGACCTCCTGGTCCTGGCCCGCGACGGCGACCACTCCCGCCTCGGCCCGCGAAGCCTGGGACCGCCGCGCGCTTCGTGGTGGACCACGCGCCCTGCCGGATCCTCCTCGTGTGGCCCGACCCGCCGCCCGCGCTGGAGACGATCCCGCCGCCGCCACCGCCCGGGCGAGCACGACGCGCCGCCGCCCGCACTGAGCGGTCAACGTCACAACGTTCCCGGAACGACGAGACCCCGCCGGAGCGGGGCCTCGAACATCAGTCGCGTGTGGCCTGCCGGCTCAGCCGCAGCCCGTGTTGTTGCCGCAGCTCGAGCACGTGTAGCACGAGCCCGTGCGCTGCATCATGCCTCCGCACTGGGCGCACGCCGGGCCGAGGTCCAGGCCCTGCAGGGCGGCCGGGAGTGACGGCGGCTCGTCCGTGAAGCGAGGCCGCGGCCGGGGACGCGGAGGGAGTGACGTGGCCCCGTTGCCCGCGTGGCCGTTGCCCACCCCGTTGGCCGGTCCCGTCTCGGTGGCGGCCGGCGGTCCCGCGGTGTCGCCGCGCATGAGAGCGTCGTGCGAGGCCTTCCGTGCCCGCACCTCGGGCGTGAGGATGCCGAGCTCCTCGTGGATGTCGGCGTCCAGGAAGCGGGAGGCCAGCCAGCGCATGATGTAGTCGGGCATCGACTTGGCGAACGGGATCTCCGGGTTGCCCGTGATCCCCTCCGGGTCGAAGCGCATGTAGCTGAACTTCCGCACCAGCGTCTCGAGCGGCACCCCGTACTGGAGCGCGATCGAGATCGACGTGGCGAAGGCATTCATCATGCCCCGCAGCGTCGACCCCTCCTTGCCGATGTCGGTGAGGAAGATCTCCCCGACCGTCCCGTCCTCGTACATGCCGGCCGTGATGTAGCCCTCGTGTCCGGCGATCGAGAACTTGTGCGTGATCGACTGGCGCTCACGCGGCATCCGCCTGCGGGTGGGCTTCGCGTCCACCACCTGCGGAGCCGGCTCCTCCACGGCCTCTTCCTTCTTCTTGTCCGTGCGGAGCGCCTGCGCGGTCTTGGAGCCGTCGCGGTAGATGGCCAGCGCCTTCAGGCCCAGCCTCCAGCCCTCCATGTAGACCTCGGCCACGTCCTCGACGGTGACCGACTCGGGCAGGTTCACCGTCTTCGAGATCGCGCCCGAGATGAACGGCTGAGCGGCGGCCATCATCTTCACGTGGCCCATCGCGGAGATGGCCCGCTCGCCCACCGCCACGTCGAACACCGACAGGTGCTCGTCGCGCATCCCGGGAGCGCCGATGATGTTGCCGTGCTCGGCCAGGTAGGCCTCGATCTGCTCGACGTCATGGTCGGAGTAGCCGAGTGAGCGCAGCGCCGGCGGCACGGTGCGGTTCACGATCGTCATCTGGCCGCCGCCCACCAGCTCCTTGAACTTGACGAGCGAGAAGTCGGGCTCGATGCCCGTGGTGTCGCAGTCCATCAGGAAGGAGATCGTTCCCGTGGGCGCGAGCACGGTGGCCTGAGCGTTCCGGTATCCGTTGCGCTCACCCGTCTCCACCGCCTCGTCCCAGGCGCGCTGGGCGGCCTCGATGAGGTCGGTGTCCGCGCACAGCGCCGAGTCGAGCTCGTACGACGCGTCCCGGTGCTTGCGCATGACGCGGTTGTGCGCGTCGCGGTTCTCGTCGTAGCGCTCGTACGGGCCGATCGCCCCGGCCACCTCGGCCGACGTGCCGTAGGCCCGCCCGGTCATCAGCGCGGTGACGGCGCCGCAGAGCTCGCGGCCCTCGTCCGAGTCGTAGGCCAGGCCGTTCGCCATCAGCAGCGCGCCCAGGTTGGCGTACCCGAGGCCGAGCTGACGGAAGGCGCGTGCGTTCTCGCCGATGCCCTCCGTGGGGTAGCTCGACGGCGAGACCACGATCTCCTGCGCGAGGATCATCACGTCCACCGCGTGCTCGAAGGCGGGCACGTCGAAGGTGCCGTCCTCGTTGCGGAACTTCATCAGGTTGAGCGACGCCAGGTTGCAGGCCGAGTCGTCCACGTGCATGTACTCCGAGCACGGGTTGGACGCGTTGATGCGCCCCGAGTTCGGGCAGGTGTGCCAGTCGTTGATGGTGGTGTCGTACTGGACGCCCGGATCGGCGCAGCGCCATGCCGCGTCGGCGATCTGGTCGAGCACCTCGCGCGCGTCCATGCTGTCCACCACGGAGCCGTCGAGCCGCGCGGTGAAGTCCCACTCCTGGCCGTTCTCGACCCGCTGCATGAACTCGTCGCTGACGCGCACCGAGTTGTTGGCGTTCTGGTACTGGATCGAGGCGAAGTGCTCGGAGTCGAGCCGCATGTCGAAGCCGGCGTCGCGCAGAGCGCCCGCCTTCTCCTCCTCGCGCGCCTTGCACCACACGAAGTCGAGGACGTCGGGGTGGTCGACGTCGAGCACCACCATCTTGGCCGCGCGGCGCGTCTTGCCACCCGACTTGATCGTGCCCGCCCAGGCGTCCGCACCGCGCATGAAGGAGACCGGCCCGCTGGCCGTGCCGCCCTTGGAGAGCTGCTCCTTGGAGCCGCGGATGTTGGACAGGTTGATGCCCGAGCCGGAACCGCCGCGGAAGATCATCCCCTCCTTGGTGTTCCAGTCGAGGATCGACTCGATCGTGTCCTCGACGCTGAGGATGAAGCAGGCCGAGCACTGCGGGTGCTCCTCGAAGCCCACGTTGAACCAGACCGGCGAGTTGAACGCGGCCATCTGGTTGACGAGGATGTGGGTGAGCTCGTCCTCGAACGCCGAGGCGTCCTCGTCACTCGCGAAGTACCCGCCCTCGCGGCCCCAGCCGGCGATGGTGCCGGACACGCGCCCGACCATCTGCCTGACCGAGGACTCGCGCTCGTCAGAGTCCTGACGGCCGCGGAAGTACTTCTGGGCCACGATGTTGGTGGCGTTCTGGGACCAGCTCGCGGGGAATTCGACGCCACGCTGCTCGAAGGCGGGGTTCGCGGGGTCGCCGATCACGGCGTCGCGAATCTCCCACTCGATCGAGTCGAAGGGGTGGGTGTCGGCGTCGGTGAATCGCCGCGGAACGGTGACGCCCGAACCGCTTGCGGCGATGCTCGGTGCGGCGGCGTCACGACTGTCAGACATGGGTTCTCCTCGTCTCTCTGGGTGTGGCCGGCGGCCTTAGGGGGGAACGACCGATATTCCTCTCGGGATCGGACGGACCGGAGGGGCCTCGGAGGCCTCCTCCGAGGCCCCTTCCAGGGCCATTTGGTCGGCTCCCGGGAGGGGCTCCGACTTGAAGCGGCGGACCACCGCCTCGAGCTCGTCGAGGTCGGCCAGGTCGCGGTAGACGGAGGCGAACTGGATGGCCGCCACGGGGTCGATCCGGGCCAGTCCGCGCTCCGCCAGGTCGCCGATCTGGTCCGCCCGCACCGCCGGTCCGGCGCGCCGGGCGGCCGACGCGATCGACTCCGTCAGCTCCTCGAGCTGCTGCTCGCTCACCGGGCGCTTGCCCGCCGCGCGGGTCAGGCCCCGAAGGAGCTTCTGCCGATCGAACGGCTCGCTGCTTCCATCGCGCTTGACCACCGACACCGCCGGTCCCTCGACCCGCTCGTAGGTGGTGAACCGCTCGGCGCAGCCCTCGCACTCCCGGCGCCGGCGCACGGCGTCGCCCGGCTCGGCCAGGCGGGAGTCCACGACCTTGGTGGACTCGTGGGAGCAGAAGGGACAGCGCACAGCCTCATTCTACTAGGGCTAGTGCCCAAGTCCTGCCCAATCCACAACATATTGTGGAAAGAGCGGGAAGAGGTGACAGGCATCCTACGGCCGCGCGGCGGTGCTTCGGGCGAGCGCCCGGCAGGGAGGGCGCAAACACCGGTGAAATCGAGCGCGGCTTACCGAATCGAGGCCAGCGTGCTCTCGAGCCCCTTGGCGACGTCGATCCGCGACTCCCAGCCGAAGGTCTCGCGAGCGCGCCGAGCGTCCAGCGCGCTCCGCCTCACCTCGCCCTTGCGTTCGGGCTGGAAGTCCGGCTCGAAGCCGTTCCCCGCGTGAGGGGCCAGCGCCTCCACGAGGTCCAGCACCGTGACCTCCACACCGCGGCCGATGTTGAACGACCCGACCGCGTCCGATTCCGCCGCGAGGAGGTTTGCCTGAACGATGTCGTCCACGTGCACGTAGTCGCGCGTCTGGAGGCCGTCGCCGAACACCACCGGCCGCCCGCCGCCAACCGCCAGGCCGCAGTAGATCGCGATCACCCCGGCCTCCCCGAGCGGATCCTGGCGGGGCCCGTAGACGTTGCCGAAGCGCAGCGCCACGGTGGAGAGTCCATGGAGGCGGTTGAACAGGGCGCAGTAGTTCTCCGCACAGAACTTGGAGAGCCCGTACGGGGCCTCCGGGCGCAACGGGGGAATCCTCGGTTGCCGGGATGGTCGGCACCTCGCCGTAGATCGCCCCTCCGGTGGAGGCGAACACCACACGGCCCACCCCGTGGGCGTTGGCCGCGCTCAGCACGTTCACCGTGCCGCCCACGTTCACGGCCGAGTCGAAGGCCGGGTCGCCCACCGACTTGCGCACGTCCACCTGCGCGCCGAGATGGAAGATCGCATCGGGGCGCGAGCGCTCCACCAGGCCGTCCACCGCCCCGGCGTCGCGCAGGTCCACCTCGGCCAGCTCGGCGCCACCCGCCAGCGCGCCGTCGAGGTTCTCCCGCCGGCCGGTGGAGATGTTGTCGAGGACCGTGACCTCATCCCCCCGCGCCAGCAGGGCATCTACGAGGTTCGAGCCGATGAAGCCGGCTCCGCCTGTGACCAAAGCTCTCATGAAGCGGATGATGGTAGGCGGTCCTGCGGCCGGGGGACCCGTTCCCCGGGGGCGCATGCCAAGCTGCGCCGGACCCCGACCAGGAGCCAGGATGCGCGATCTGCTCGACGCCACGGCCCAGCACGCGGCTGCCTATCTCGAGTCTCTGCCCGAGCGGCCGGTGGATGCGAGGCTCGGCTCGGATGCCGCCCGAGGCGCGGTCCACGCCACCCTGCCCGACGGCGCTCGAACCTGCGGCTCCCGGACGCCTCCTTCGCACTGGTCACCGGCTGCCAGATGGCCCACTTGACCGGTCTCGCGGCGGCCCGTCACCGCGTGCTGGCCGACGCGGGCTGGGACGTGGAGGGCGACGGCCTCATCGGTGCGCCCTCCGGTGCGCGTCCTGCTCGGGGAGGAGCGCCACGTCGACCGTGGACCGGGCCCTGCGGCTGCTCGGCTTCGGTACCGCCTGCGTGGAGCCGGTGGCCGTGGGCGATGACGGCGCGATGCGTCCGGACGAGCTCGCGCGAGCGCCTGGCCGCGGGGAGCGGCCCGGCGGTGGTCTGCGCCCAGGCCGGGAACGTGAACACCGGCGCCGTGGATCCACTCGACGCGGTCGTGCGACGCAGCGCACGCCTACGGGGCCTGGGTGCACGTGGACGGCGCCTTCGGGCTCTGGGCGAACGCCAGCCCGTCGTCACCGCTCGCTGCTGCGCGGCGTGCGAGCGGGCGGACTCGTGGGCCACCGACGGCCACAAGTGGCTGAACGTCCCCTACGACTGCGGCATCGCCGTGGTGGCCGATCGCGACGCCCACCGCGGGCGCCATGGCGGTGCAGGCCAGCTACCTCCAGCAGGGCGAGTCCCTGCGCGAGCCGTTGGACTGGACTCCCGAGTTCTCGCGCCGGGCACGCTCGCTGCCCGTGTACGCGGCGCTGCGCTCGCTCGGGCGCAGCGGCGTGGCCGAGCTGGTGGATCGGCTGTGTGCCTGCGCCGGACCGCTTCGCCGAGCGCTTCGCCGAGCGGGAGGGCGTGGAGGTGCTCGCCCACGGGCTGAATCAGGTGCTCGTGCGGCCGGACGGAGATGCCGAGACCATCGACCGGCTGGTTCGGGCGATCCAGCAGGACGGCACGTGCTGGGTGAGCGCCACCACCTGGCGCGGGGTGCGCTGCATACGCATCTCGGTGTGCAACTGGCAGACGAGCTTCGACGACGTGGACCGGCTCGCTCGAGGCGATGCTCCGGGAATTCGGCCGCGGGAAGCGCTGGTAGCGTCGCCCGAGTGCGCGGCCTGTTCGTCACCTTCGAGGGAATCGACCGCTCGGGCAAGACGACCCAGGCGAGGCTGCTGTGCGACGAGCTGGGCGACCAGGCGCTCGGCGTGCGAGAGCCCGGCGGCACCGCGGTGGGGGAGCGCGTCCGGGACCTGCTCAAGGACCCGGCCGTGGATCTGGGGCCGGAGGCCGAGGCCCTGCTGTTCGCCGCCGCCCGGGCCGAGCTCGTGTCCGGCGTGATCCGCCCGGCGCTGGAGGAGGGGAGGGTGGTGGTGTCGGACCGCTTCCTCGACTCCTCGCTCGCCTATCAGGGAGGAGCGCGCGGGCTGGGCGTGGACGAGGTGGAGCGGCTCAACCGGATGGCCACCGGCGGTCTGGTCCCGGACATCACCTTCCTGCTCGACCTCGACCCGGGCGAGGCCGCCGGGCGCGCCGGCCAGAGCGACCGCTTCGAGGACGAGGGCGTGGCCCTCCAGCGGACGGTGCGCGACACCTACGAGCGGCTGCTGGCCGCCGAGCCCGCCCGCTGGCGCCGCATCGACGCCGCCCGCCCGCCCGAGGCCGTGCACGCCGACGTGCTGGCCGAGGTGGAGGCCGCGCGGAGCGGGGCCCGAGCATGACGGTCACCGCTCTCGCCGGAACGGAGGACCATCCCCAGGCACGCATCGTGCTGGCCGCCGAGCTGGAGCGCGACCCCTCGCACGCCTACCTCTTCCACGGCCCCGCGGGCACGGGCAAGAGCACCGCGGCGCGGGCCTTCGCCGCGGCGCTGCTGGCCGAGGGCTCGGACGATCCCGAGTCGGTGCGGCGGCGGGTGGGGAACGGAACCCACCCCGATCTCACCTGGGTTCGGCCCACGGGCGCGCACGTGATGCGGGTGGAGGACGTGGAGGGGCCGGTGGTGAGCGCGGCCACCCGCACGCCGTTCGAGTCCAAGCGGCGGGTGTTCGTGCTGGAACGGGTGGACACGATGAACGACGAGGTGGCCAACCGGCTGCTGAAGACCCTGGAGGAGCCGGCCCACTTCGTGCACGTGATCCTCCTCACCGAGGCGCTGGGCCGGGTGCTCGACACGGTGATCTCCCGGTGCCAGCTGGTGCGCTTCGACCCGCTGCCGGCGGCCCGCATCGCCGCGGCGCTGGAGGCCGAGGGAGTGCCCGCGGAGAGGGCCCTGGCATGCGCCGGGCTCTCGCTCGGCAACGCCACCCGGGCCCGCTACCTCGCGTCCGAGGAGGGCTGCGAGCTGCGCGCCGAGGTGGGGCGCTTCGTGGCCGCCGCGCTCGGCGAGGACACGGCGCCGGATCCGTGGCGCCCCCTGCTCGAGCGGGCCGAGCGCGCCCGGGCCGAGGCCGAGCAGGAGGCCACGGCCGAGCGCGAGCAGCGCCTGGAGCTCGAGCCCAAGGGCCGCGAGCGGCGTGCGATGGAGCGCGAGATGGAGGAGGCCGGCAAGCGTGAGGGCCGCCGCGCGCGCACCCGGGTGCTGGACCTGGCTCTGACGCTCACCGAGCTCTCGTTCCGCGACCTGGTGTGCGTGGCCGAGGGCGCCCCGGAGGCGGTGCTGGCCGTGGACGCGCCCCCCGACCTGGTGGGCGACGCGCGCTCCCGCGACGCCCGGCGGCTGCGCGAGGCGGCGGAGCGCTGCGAGGAGACGCGCCAGTCACTGGAGCTGAACGTGACCGAGGACCTGGCGCTGTCGGTGCTCGGCTTCCGGCTGGCGGAGCTGGCCGGAGGTCCCGCCTAAGCCGGCCCGAAGCGCGAGTACAGCTCGGGCAGGAGCGTCGCCGAGGTTCGCGTACTCCTCGGCGCAATGAATGGCGAGGGCCGGCGGAGCGTCCGCCGGCAGGGCGAGGCGCCGGACGAACCGGTTGTTGAGGGCCGGGGCGGCGAGCGCCGCCAGCGGTCCCGGCAGGTACGGGCGCAGGGCGGCGCCCAGCCAGAAGCGGCTCCGGAGCACCACGCCGCCGGAGTCGCGAAGGAAGGCGTGGATCATCGGCGAGTGCCTCACGCGGCGCCGGTCGTCACCCGCGTACCCGCACACGATCGTCGCGACGGCCGGGTCCTCGAGGCCGTCGGTGGACAGGCCCATCTCCATAGGAGGCCGGAACTCGATCCGTGCGCGAACGCGCTCGGACCCCACGTCCTCCACGGGATGGTGCACGGCTCCCCAGTGCGCCTTGGCGCCGCGCGTGGGCGGCACCTCGAGCGAGTTGTCGTGATGGGCGAGCGGGTGCCAGAGCCGGTAGCGCACCGCGTCGCGTGGATGCCAGTCGAACCACCAGTCCACCATCTCCCCGGTGACCCCGGGCATCTCGGTGCGCACGGCCACGTAGCCCACCCCGTCGGCCAGCGTGCACCAGCCGTTCTCCGCCGGCAGCGGCGCCGGGTCCAGCAGGCGGTCCACCCCGGAGCGCGGGAGGGCATCGCCGGGGTCGATCGGCCGTTCGAGCGCGTCCAGCACGTCCTGCGGCGGTGTGGCGAGCGGGCGCGACAGGTAGGACGCCAGGTCCCTCGCTCACACGCGTCCCATCCAGGGGTGGAACAGCCCAGCCGGGTCGTACCGCGCACGGAGCTCGTCGAGCCGCGCGAGGTGCGCGTCGCTCACGAAGCGCGCCGGGCGCACGGCCGAGGTTCTCGTCGGCCAGCTGTATGCCGGTGGCGAGGTGCTCCATCTCGCGCATGCGCTCGGTGGGCCCAGGCCACGTTGGCGGTGTCGTCCGCGGGGTCCTGCCACACGCCGTAGAGCGCGATGTAGGTGTCGTCCTCCACGCTGTAGGCCATCTCCGGCCGCGGCGCGGCTGGCGGCCCCAGTTCATCCAGAGCATGTGCGACGGGGCGCCGCGGCAACGTGTCGGCGATCCGGTGCAGGCCGGGGAGAAGGTCCTCGACCGGGGCGTGGGTCCACATGTTGTCCGCGGAGTAGCGGTGATCGTCGGGGTACGCCGCGTGCACGCCGGCGTAGAGGTCCTCGAGCCGCGCGGGAACATTGGGAACGGCCAGCTTGGCGCGATCGAGGACCGGGCAGGTCTCGAGCAGCGCCAGCGCCTCGCGTGCCTCCTCGTCGGTGTCCACGAGCACCGGTCCCGTCACTGCGATCTCGGCCTCGCCGTCCGCATCCCGGTGGATCACGAGCATGAGCTCCATCGCCCGCGGCACGCGGGGGCCGATCTCGTGCGCCCAGCGGAACACCTCGTCGAGGACGTCCATCGGATAGAGGAACACGCCGTTGGCCACCACCCTGGGGCGTGGATACACGCGCAGGTGGAAGCGGGTGACCACGCCGAAGAAGCCCGGGCCCGATCCTCGCGCCGCCCAGAGCAGGTCGGCGTTCTGCGTCGGCGTCGGCCCGCACGAGCTCGCCGTCGGCGGTCACCACGTCGAGAGCCTCGACGCTCATGCAGGCGGGGCCGTGCACGCGCCCGTTCCAGCCGTAGCCGCCCTGCAGCAGGTACCCGCCGACGGCCACCCCTGGCAGTGGCCGGCGGGGAAGAAGAGTTCCTTCTCGGCCAGGGCGGCCACCAGGTCGTTTCCCCGGCAGCCCGGCTGAACGCTCGCCGTCATCGAGTCCGGGTCGATCTCCGCCTCGGTGAGCCGGGACAGGTCGAGCAGCATCCCGCCGTCGCGCAGGTGGTTGCCCGCCCAGCTGTGCCCTCCGGAGCGCACGGCCATCCTCATGCCCTCATCCCGGGCGAGGCGGACGGCGCCCACCACGTCGGACTCGGTCTCCGCCTGAACGATCAGGTCGGGAAAGCGCCCGGGCGTGCGGGCGTTCCAGACGGCGGCCCGGCGGGCCTCCTCATAGCCGGCCTCGCCCCGGCGGAGTGCCCGCACCATGCCTAGAGGGTCGGCTTGGCCACCAGCTCGTAGAAGCAGACCGCGAGCACCGCCGTGGTCGCACTCCAGAGCACGACCCAGCCCACGCGCTCGTGCGGCTGCATCTGTGGCCGGGCGAGGCCGAAGATCACCACCAGCTCGAACACCACGCACGCGAGCACGAAGGGCACGAGCCCCCAGAGGCCGGTGATGGCCATGAGGATGTAGAGCGGCACCTGCGTGCCCGCCGCCGCCCCGCCGGCCGAGAGCACGAGCACGAAGTACTCGTTGTAGGTGTCTCGGTAGATCGGGACGCGCGGATCGAGCGCCTGACGGAACCGGTTCGCGAATGCCTGGTTGGCCACGACGCGAATCATTCCATTCCCGGCCGCCGGGAGCTCCAAGACCCCGGCGGCGCCCGGGCACGACACCACGCGACCGGGCCGCACCCCCGGCACCGTGAGCAGCGTCGCGCCCCTGCGGTCGAGGAACACGAGATCGATGGCGAAGCGCATCCCGAATGTGTGCACCGAGCGGCAGCGCGGGATCAACAGGCCGGCGTCGGGCGGCATCCGCGCCAGCAGCGCCAGGCCGAGCAGGCGCGCCCGGCGCGACCGGGCCACGTGGATGCGCAGGTCGCCCAGGCGCAGGGATTCGAGACGCTCGAGCCGGCACCGGCGCATCCCGGGAGAAGAGCCGGCGGCGCGGGGCTCGCCCCCGCTGGCGCTATTCCTCGGCGAAGGCCGCGAAGCTGTCCGCGCGGGCGTACAGCTTGTAGAGCCTGAGGCTCGCCGCGTAGGGCCGGCTGCAGTTGGCGTCGATGATCCTGTAGGCGGCCTTGTCGGACAGCTCGGGCGTCTGCACCGCGCTGTCCTTGAGGTTGATCTGCTCGCGGATGTCGTCGATCGTGGCCAGGCGCTCGTCACGAGTGCCCCCGGCCCAGTCGCGGCACTGGGCCAGCGGGGCCACCGACCCGACCAGGGTGTCGCCCACGGGCTTGGCCTTCCCGTCGGACCCCGAATCGTCGCCGCAGGCGCACAGCGCCACCATCAGGGCGGCGAGGAGCGCCCGCCCGCCGCGACTGGCCACGGACGTCATCGTCCTATTCCGGCGGCTGCGAATCCGCGATCCCGGTGACCTCGCCCACCTGATCCTCGAGCTGCTTGGCCCGCGCGGTCTTGAGGAACTCGCGGGCGCCCGCGGCGAACGCCTCCTGCTTCGCCGTGGCGGCCGTCGATCCCGGCCTGGGCGGCAGCGTGAACCAGTCGCACTGCTCGGGGGGAAGGTCTCCCTCGCGGGCCAGGAAGCAGGACAGGAGGTAGGAGAGCTTCACGCTGTCGCCCCCCTTGGTGCCGGTGCAGTCGGAGGGCAGCGCGTCATCGCCATCCCCGACCCCGGAGCCGGTCACGCTGGCGTTGGTGCCGTCGGGGCCCTTGTTGTTGAACCAGCAGTTGCCCGAGACGGTGCCGAGGCCGCCCTCGTCCCACCAGAAGTCCACGCCGTTCTTCGCCACTCCGCGGGTCGGGCCCACCTTGTTGCCGAAGGCGTAGAGCGCGCCGAAGGGCTTGAAGTCGCGTGGCACCCGGCCGAGGTGGTTGTTGTAGAAGCGGTTCCCGCACGAGGTGGACAGCGCGGCGTCCACCCGCGGGTCGCTCTTGCACGATCCGCCTGGGTTGATGTTGCCCTCGGGCGTGACCAGGAAATCGGGGATGGAGAGCAGGAACGCGGCGTTGCGCCAGTTGTCCCAGATCCAGTTGTCGTGCACGCGGCCGTTGTTGTGCCCGGCCCAGAAGATGCCCACCCCCGAGGGGAGGATGCCCACGACCGGCTCCACCGGCGGGTTGGGCTTGAAGAGCTCCAGGTTGTTGGAGTAGATGTAGTTGTTGTCCACCTCGACGCTGTCCGCCGGGTAGCCGGGATGGCCGCCCGCGGAGATGGTGTCGGTGGAGATGCCGGCCGTGTTGCCGTAGATGTTGTTGTTGGTGATGCGCACGGCGTTGCCCATCGAGCCGGAGTAGGCGAGCACGCTTCCGCGCATGTCGCACTTGCGCACGGTGGTGTTGATGCGCGGCGCGTCCGGATAGAACGACAGGTCGGCCTGCTCGCCCGTCTCGGGGGCGGCGCCGGGATAGAGCACCGCGTCGCCGGCTCCGAATCCGTCGCAGTCCGTGTAGAGGCCGTGGTCGGAGGTGAACGTGAGGTTGCCGTAGTCGGCCGCCCAGAACATCTTCACCGTGTCGATCCGGTAGCCGTCGGTCTCCTCGATGTAGATGCCGTGCTCGAGCGCACCGCGGGCCGTGAAGTTGTGGGCCACGAAGCCGTCGGCGCGGTCGGCGCGGATGATCACGTGCTTGTCCAGCTTGCGCGGCCTGGCCTCCACGTCGTCCGACTCATAGTCGGACGCGCCGTCCACGATCACGTCCGTGGGCGATACGCCGCTGCCCTCGAGCTGCAGGTTGCAGCGGACGCAGGGGCCGAGGTCGGGAATGCCCTGCCGGTTGGTGAGCGGGGGCGCGGGCGGGGCGGTCAGTGAGATCGCGCGGCCCTGGACGTAGACGAGGTTCTGGTCGTTGGGGCAGGTGGCCTGGTAGGCGAAGCTCGGGGTCTTGGCCCCGCCGGAGTCCACCTGGGTGAGATGGGCGCAGCGCGGGTCGTTGAGTGGTGCGCGCCGGGATGTGGGCTCCGTGTAATGGCCCGGGCATGATGATCACGCGGTCGTTGTTGCCCGAGGCCGTGACGGCCGGCTGGATCTCGTCGTAGCGGCACTTGCGCGCCAGATGCAGGTTCTGCCACACGAGCTCGCGGGCCTCGCGGCGGCTGAGATACAGCTTGGGCTGGCTGGGCCGGATGCGGTACCCGTGGGCGCGCGCCTTGGCGATCGACGAGTACAGGTACTGAAGCGACTTCCAGCCACCGCGGCCCTGGCACACGACCCGGACCCGGCCCGGACCTCTCCCCTCGACGGCTGACTCGAGCGAGCGGAGCTTCGGCACCTTCCCACCGGCAGGCGGGCTCACGGCGTTGTCCGGTGAGGGGTCGGGCCAGTACGAGGGACGCTCGAGATGCGCGAAGGCGCCGGCGGGGAGCGCGAGCGCGCCCAGCACTACGGCAAGGGTCACCAGCCGACGTCGGTACGCACCCATCCTCATGCACTCTCCCTCTTGGCTCACTGCGGAGGGGGCACGCTAACCGACCGGACGGGTGCCGCGCTACGGGGAACCGTGCGCGGCGGGTAAGCCGCAGGTCGGACTCGAACCGACGACCCCCACTTTACGAGAGTGGTGCTCTACCAGCTGAGCTACTGCGGCGCGGGCGCTGAGGATAGCCCCGCCGTCTCACACAGTGGGCCTCGCGTACGTTCTCTTCGCGTGACCGTCGAGACCCTCACTCGGCGGCTGCATGTGCGGGGCGGTGCGATTCGAGATGACGCCTCCGCTCGGTCTCGCCCTCTACTGCCATTGCACGCGCTGCAGGCGGCGGACCGGCACCGCCGCCTCGGTGCAGGTGCGGGTGGACGGCGATCGCCTGCGGGTCACCGAGGGCGAGGACCTGGTGCGGGCGTTCGCGCCCGAGCGCGGCTTCGAGAAGCTCTTCTGCGCCGACTGCGGGTCGAGCCTGTTCAGCCGCAACCCCCGGGACGCCCGCGAGATGAGCATCCGGCTCGGCGCCTTCGACGGCGATCCGGGCGTGCGCCCGAGCTTCCGCCAGTTCGTGGCCTACGCCGCGCCGTGGGAGCCGATCCCGACGACGGGCTCCCGCGCTTCGACGAGAGCGGCCGGCGTCAGCTCTGAAAGACCTGAATCGAGGAGACCAGGCCGTCGCGGAGCTTCCAGACCCACACCACGTCGTCGGTGACGGGGCCCTCCTCGGACTGAGCGACCACCTCCCCGAAGACGGCCACACCGTCCTCGATGAGCTGGAACAGCTGCGGGCGGACCTCGAGCGTGTCCCACAGCTCCTGGACGTCGCGGAGGTACCTCCGGATATCCCGTATCCGCGATACGGAGCCGTGCGGCCCGCTCGCCGGGCGGTGCCGATCGGCCTCAGCTCCACGTCCGGTTGCAGCTCCTGCTCGATTGCGTCCAGGTCACGCCTCACGAACCCGTCGAAGACGCGTCGCACCAGCGCGATCCGATCCGGCGCATCGGCGGCCTCGGCTCGGGCCGCGGTGGCCGCGCGCTCGAGCTCGTGCGTGGGCGCCGGGCGGCCGATGTGGAATCCCTGCGCGTAGTCCACGCCCAGGTCGCGTAGGCGCTGGAGGGTGGCCTCGTCCTCCACGCCCTCTCCGATGGTCTTCTTGCCGAAATCGCGCGCGAGGCCCACGATGCTCCGCACCACCCGCTCGTCGTCGTCGTCGCGTAGAAGGTCGCGGACGAACTGCATGTCGATCTTCAGGTAATCGACGGGGAGATGCTTGAGGTAGACGAAGGTGCCGAAGCCGGTGCCGAAGTCGTCGAGGGCGAACCTGCAGCCGAGCGCCGTGAGTCTCTCGACGAACGCACGCCCTTCGTCGGTCCGTTCCACCAGCGCCGTCTCGGTGACCTCGAACATCAGGAGAGAGGGATCGGCCTCGGTCTCGGCGAGCGCGCGCTCGATGGCCGCCATCACCACGGGATCCCCGACCGACGCCCCCGACAGGTTGACCCCGACGGCCATGCCCTCGGCCGCCCGTTCGGCGGCATGGCGCACCACCCAGCAGTCGATCTCCGAGATCAGCCCATAGCGCTCGGCCACCGGGAGGAAGACGCCCGGGGGATCAGGCTCCCGTCGCCCGGGTCGAACATGCGCAGCAGCAGCTCGTGCTGCACGGTCTCGCCGGTGGCCAGGTCGATGATGGGCTGGCCGAGAGCAGCAGCAGGTCCTCGTCGATGGCGCCGCGGATGCGACCGAGCCACACCGCGTCCGCCGCCTCGCGCTCCAGCTTCGCCTCGCGCGCCTTACGGTCGCTGATGTCTATGGACTGGCAGAAGAACGCCCTGACCTGCCCGTCGGAGGCCCGGACCGGCACCACATGAAGAGAGCACCAGACCGTGCCGCCGTCCGGCCGCAGGTAGCGCAGCTCCGATTCGAAGGTGCCGAGATCCCCGTCCACGAGGGCAGCGCGGATGCTGAGCCCCTCCGGGAGGTCGCCGGGCTGGATCAGCTCCAGCAACGTCAGCTCCATCAGCTCCTCGCGTGGGCGATCCAGCAGGCGGCACATCGCATCGTTCAGCCGCAGGAAGCGGCCGTCGACCGGGTCGGTCTGCGCCATGCCGGTGGGCGCGCCGTCGAAGCCCTGCCTGAACATCGCCTCGAACTCGCCGCGGGCGCTCTCGGCCGCCTTCAGGTCGGTCACATCAAGGGTCGTGCCCTCGCAGCACGAGCGATCCGTCGTCCTGAGCGACGGCCTGCGCTCGGGCCACCACATCTCGCACCACCCCATCCACGCGGCGGACCCTGAACTCGGATTCGTAGATCCCGCCGCCCGTCACATTCTCGGTCAGGGTGCGAGTGACGCGCTCGAGGTCCTCGGGCTCCACGTAGCTGAGGAACCCACCGACATCGACGATCGGGGCCACGGGGAATCCGAGCAGTGCCCGCAGTCCCTCCGAGGTGTCGGCCGTTCCGGATGCCGGGATCCATCTCCCAGGTGCCGAGTCCGGCGAGCCGCTCGACGTCGCGCATCCGCGCCTCGCTCGCGTCGAGGGCGCGCAGGGCACGGCTGAGCTCTGCCTCAGCCTCCGGGAAGGTTCCCGCGGCTGTGGCCGGCGGAGCCGACGGAACAGCCGCGCGAGGCATCAACTCTCCCTTCGGTCTTTCCTCGGGGTTTCTTGAGGTGACGCAGCCGCCCGGGCCCCTTACGATCCCGGCCGTGCCCGACCCACGCGAAGCCACCCCCGCCACCGCCGCGGCCAACGCCGAGGTGGCGGCGCACGCTGCCCCTGGACGATCCCACCGACCTCGAGCTGGCCACCCGCGGGCGGATCGCCCCGCTGGCCGGCCCGGTGCTGCGGGACGACGGGGGCACGGCCTGGGATCCGGGAGCCGGGGCCTTCCTGGCCGAGGATCCCCCGCCCGAGGCCAACCCCAGCCTCTGGCGCCAGGCGCGGCTGAACGCCGAGCACGGCCTGTTCGAGGTCTGCGACGGCGTGTTCCAGGTCCGCGGCGCCGACGTTTCCAACATCACGTTCGTGGCCGGCGAGACCGGCTGGATCGTGGTGGACGCCCTCACCGCGGCGGAGACCTCGGCCGCCGCGCTCGCCCTCGTCACCGAGCACCTGGGCGAGCGCCCGGTGAAGGCGGTGATCTACACCCACAGCCACATCGATCACTTCGGCGGCCTCCGCGGGATCGTCTCGGCCGAGGACCTGGCGGGCGGCCTGCGGATCATCGCCCCGGAGGGCTTCCTCGACGCGGCCATCCGCGAGAACGTGGTGGCCGGCCCGGCCATGGCCCGCCGGGCCGAGTACATGTTCGGCGGCCTGCTCCCGCGCGGCCCGCGCGGCCACGTGGACGCCGGCATCGGCGTGACGGTGCCGGCCGGCACCCCCGGGCTGGTGGCGCCCACGGAGTCGATCACCGAGACGGGCACCACGCTCGAGATCGACGGCGTGACGATCGAGTTCCAGCTCACGCCGGGCACCGAGGCTCCGGCCGAGATGAACTTCCTGTTCGTGGACCAGCGGGCGCTCTGCCTGGCCGAGAACTGCTCCGCCACGCTCCACAACCTCTACACGCCGCGCGGCGCCGAGGTCCGCGACGGGCTCGGCTGGAGCGAGTACATCACCGAGGCCATCGAGCACTTCCGCGGGCGCTTCGATCTGACCTTCGCCTGCCACCACTGGCCGCGCTGGGGCGAGGAGCCCGCCCTCCGGCACATGGAGACCCAGCGCGACCTCTACCGCTACATCCACGACCAGAGCGTGCGCCTGGCCAACGCCGGACTCACGATGCAGGAGGCGGCCGAGGAGCTCGAGCTGCCCGCGTCGCTGCGGGACGAGTTCGCCTGCCGCGAGTACTACGGCACGGTCAGCCACAACGTGAAGGCCGTGTTCCAGCGCTACCTGGGCTGGTTCGACGGCAACCCGGCACACCTCAACCCGCACCCGCCCGAGGAGGCCGCTCGCCGGTACGTGGACTACATGGGCGGCGCCGAGGCGGTGCTCGCGCGCGCCCGGCGGTCATTCGAGGACGGCGACTACCGCTGGGTGGCCGAGGTGGTGAACCACGTGGTGTTCGCCGATCCGGGCAACGCCGAGGCGCGGGAGCTCCAGGCCGACGCGCTCGAGCAGCTCGGCTACCAGGCGGAGTCGGGACCCTGGCGAGCCTTCTACCTCACGGGCGCGCTCGAGCTCCGGCAGGGCGTGAAGGGCGGGGGCACGCTGGCCGCCGGGGCCAACCTCGACCTTCTCTCCGCCCTCACCGCCGAGATGGTGCTGCACGTGCTGGGCGTGCGGATCCACGGCCCGCGGGCCGACGGCAGCGTGGTCGAGCTCGACGTGGTGTTCACCGACGTGGACGAGTCGTTCTCGCTCACCGTCGCCCACGGTGCCCTGAGCCACCCGCGCGGGCTCCGGGAGGCCGCCCCGGCCACCGTCCGCGCCGCTCGCCTCGCCTTCCTGGCCGTGGTCGGCGGGGTGGTGACGCCCGCCGACGCGGTGGCGGCGGGCGCGATCGAGGTGGACGGCGACGCCTCCGTTCTGGACGCGCTCGTGGAGCTGCTGGACGCCCCGCCGGGACGCTTTCCGATCGTCACTCCCTGAACGCGCCCGCCGCTCGTGCGTAACCTTTCTCGGCTTGGCCCAGCGAGAGGACATACGCAACGTCGCCATCGTGGCGCACGTCGATCACGGCAAGACCACCCTGGTGGACGCCATGCTCTGGCAGTCCGGCGCCTTCCGGGCCAATCAGGACGTGAACGAGCGCGTGATGGACTCGATGGACCTCGAGCGCGAGAAGGGCATCACGATCCTCGCCAAGAACACCTCCGTCCGCTACGAGGGCGTGAAGCTGAACATCGTGGACACCCCGGGCCACGCGGACTTCGGCGGCGAGGTGGAGCGGGCGCTGGCCATGGTGGACGGCGTCCTGCTCCTGGTGGACGCCTCCGAGGGCCCTCTGCCGCAGACCCGCTTCGTGCTGCGCAAGGCGCTGGAGGCGCGGCTGCCGGTGATCCTCGTGGTGAACAAGGTGGACCGCCCCGACGCGCGCATCGCCGAGGTGGTGGACGAGGTCTACGAGCTGTTCCTCGACCTGGACGCGCAGGAGGACCAGATCGAGTTCCCGATCGTCTACACCAACGCCCGCGCCGGCCACGCGATGCTCGATCCGGACGACGAGGGCACGGACCTCAAGCCGCTGATGGACCTCCTGATCAGCCACATCCCGGCGCCCGAGCACGACCCCGAGCACCCGCTCCAGGTCCAGGTGAACAACCTGGACGCCTCGCCGTACCTCGGCCGGCTCGCCCTCTGCCGCGTCCGCCACGGCACGATCCGCGCCAACCAGCCCATCGCCTGGGCGCGTGCCGACGGCACGGTGCAGCGGGCGACGCTGGGCGAGCTCCAGGTCACGGAGGCGCTGGACCGGGTGAAGGTGGACGAGGCCGGCCCGGGCGAGCTGATCGCCGTGGCCGGGCTTCCCGACGTGACCATCGGCGAGACGCTGGCCGACCCCGACGACCCGCGCCCGCTCCCGGTGCTCGTGGTGGACGAGCCGTCGATCTCGATGGTGGTGGGCATCAACACCTCGCCGCTGGCCGGACGGGAGGGCACCGCCCTCACCGCCCGCCAGGTGCAGAACCGCCTGGAGCAGGAGCTGGTGGGCAACGTCTCGATCCGGGTGGAGCCCACCGAGCGCCCCGACACCTGGGAGGTGCAGGGGCGCGGCGAGCTGCAGCTGGCCGTGCTGGTGGAGCTGATGCGCCGCGAGGGCTTCGAGCTCACCGTGGGGCAGCCGCGCGTGCTCACCCGCGAGGTGGACGGCCGCGTGCACGAGCCCGTGGAGCGCCTGGCCATCGACGTGCCCGAGGACTACGTGGGCGTGGTCACCCAGCTGCTCGCGCTGCGCAAGGGCCGGCTGGAGCAGATGGTGAACCACGGCACCGGCTGGGCCCGGATGGAGTACCTGGTGCCGGCGCGCGGGCTGATCGGGTTCCGCACCGAGTTCCTCACCGAGACCCGCGGCACCGGCCTCATGCACCACGTCTTCGACCGCTGGGAGCCCTGGGCGGGCGAGCTGCGCACCCGGCCCACCGGCGCGCTGGTGGCCGACCGCCGCGGGCTCACCGCGAGCTTCGCCCTATTCGGCCTCCAGGAGAGGGGCACCCTGTTCGTGTCTCCCGGCGAGGAGGTCTACGAGGGCATGATCGTGGGCGAGAACGCCCGCGCCGAGGACCTCGACGTGAACGCGGTGAAGGAGAAGCACCTCACCAACATGCGCTCCGCCAACGCGGACCTGCTCGTGCGGCTGGTGCCGGCTCGCCTTCTCTCGCTCGACCAGGCGCTGGAGTTCCTGCGCGAGGACGAGTGCGTGGAGGTCACCCCGGAGTCGGTGCGCCTGCGCAAGGTCGAGCTCGACAAGACGTCGCGGATCAAGACCGCCCGGCGCGCGAAGTCCGCCGCCGGGCGCTTAACGCGCTCAGCCGCGTCGCGTCTGCAGCGCGGCGGCGCGCGCTCGGCCGGCAGCAGCGCGCACGGGTAGTGCGGCCGCGGGCCGAGGCGGCCCCGGAACTCCGGACTGGCCGAGAAGCACGAGGCGAAGACCTCGGCGAAGTCGCCGGCGCCCACGGCGTAGTCGGCGGTGCCCGGCGCGGGCCCACCAGCGCGTGCCCGCGTGACCGCGGCGGCGGAGGTACGCGGCGTGCTGCGCCCCGGTCATGCTCGCGGTGTCGAAGGCGTGCCCCAGCTCGTGCGCGATGTCGTGCGCCAGGAGGTGAGACGGGTCGCGGGGATCGGCGAAGAGCGTGACCACGCGGCTGTCGGGATCGAACTCCGCCCGCACGCCCTCGCGCGGACCGGCCACCCGAACGGTGGCGCCCACGGTGCGCGGATCGAGGTGCACCAGCGGCAGCGCCCGTTCCAGCAGCGCCCTGGGGCCGCGGACCGGCGGATCCGGGGCGTCCAGGGCATTCATCGGGGTGACGCCCGGGTGCCTGCGCTCGCGGCGTCCTGTCCGGCCGACACGGCCTTGCTGCACCGCGGACACGGTGAGCGCGGCGGCGGCGGCGAGCACCACCAGCGCTAGGAGCACGATCCTCATGCTCCGACGTTCTGCCCGAACACCCGTCCACCCCAGAGCCGTTCGTGCGCTTGTGGTTGCGCGCCGCCGCAGCGGGCGGTGCGGAATTGCGCAGATCTGAGCGGCGCTGCAGCAGGCTGTCGCTAGAGCACGCCGTGGCGCATGGCCCAGGTCACGAGCTCGGACCGGCGGCGCACGCCGGTCTTCACCCGCACCCGCGCGAGGTGGCTCTGCACCGTGCGCACGCTGCACGCCCAGCTCGGCCGCCACCTCGGCGTCCGTCCGCCCCTGGGCCACCAGGCGAAGCACGGCGTTCTCGCGCGCGCTCAGCAACGCGGGCACGCCCTGCGACATGGTTCTTCCACGACTTGCGGGCGTCGGGCTGCAGCACTCGGCGGGCCAGGGCGGGCGACACCACGCGACCGCCGCCGTGCACCTCGATCACGGCCTCGCGCAGCTCCCGCGGGCGGGCGAACTTCGTCACGTAGCCCGACGCTCCGGCCCCGAAGGCCTCCATCATCATGTCGATCCGCTCGCTGGCCGAGATGGCCAGCACACGCGTGTCGGGCGCGCTCTCGCGCACCAGGCGGATGGCCGCCCCGCCGCCGCAGCCCGGCATCATCATGTCCAGCAGCACCACGTCGGGCCGGGTCTCCGCCGCGCGCTCCGCGGCCTCGGTGCCGTCGGCCGCGCGGGCCACCACGGCGAGCGCGTTGTCGGCCTCGAGAGCGGCGCACGCACCGTCGAGGAAGAGCGGGAAGTCGTCTGCCACCAGCACCCGGATCTTCATGGCCGCAATTCCCCCTTCGGCTAGACGAGCGAGCGCGTGGCTGCCCAGCGCACGAGCTCCGATCGCCGCTCGAGGCCGGTCTTGTCCCGGATGCGCCGCAGGTCGTTCTGCACCGTGCGCATGGACACGAACAGGCGGCTGCCGATCTCTCCGTCGGTCAGGCCGTCGCACACGAGGCGCAGGATCTCGCGCTCGCGCACGGTCAGGCTCACGCGGGCGCTCGGCCCGTCCGGCGCCGGCGGCCAGCTCGCGCATCAGGTGGCCGGCCAGGCCGGGCTCCACCACGGACTCGCCGCTGCGACACCGCCAGCACGGCGGCCCGCAGCTCCTCGCCCTTCACGCGCTTGGTCAGGTAGCCGGTGGCGCCCGCCTCCACGGCCTCGATCAGGCTGGCCGGCTTGTCGCTGGCCGTGAGCACCAGCACACGGGCCAGCGGCGCGGCGTCGCGCAGGCGGCGCATCGCGGCCAGCCCTCCGCCGCCCGGCATCCGCATGTCCAGCACCACCACGTCGGGCTGGAGCTCACGGGCGCGCCGCACGGTCTGTTCCACGTCGTCGGCCTCGCCCACCACGGAGATCCGCCCGTCCTCCTCCAGCGCGGCGGCAACCCCGGCCCGCATGAGCGCGAAGTCGTCGGCCAGCAGGACGCGCACGGCTCTTTCCCGAATCGGGCATGAGGAGGGGATCGGCGGGCCTGCGCGATCGTGCAACGCCCGCAGACCCACCCTCGAACATTCGTCCAGTGCCGTGTACCCAAACGGATCGTCGCGGTGCCCGATTCCGAAGAGGAAGCATGGCCCGGCTCGACCACGTCCCGCCCGTCGCCGAGGATCTGGCGCGCCGGCTGGCCGAGCTCGAGCGCCGCAACGCCGAGCTTCGCGACTTCGCGCATCTCACGGCGCACGACCTGAAGGAGCCGCTCTCCACGATCGCGCTCTTCGCCGACGTGCTGGCCACCGCGCACGCCCAGGACCTGAACCCCGGCGGCCGCCGGCTGCTGGAGCGCCTCGAGGCCGGCGTGGAGCGCATGCGCCTCACCATCGACACGGCGCTGGCCGGGGCCGACTACGGCGAGCATCCCTTCGCCGAGCGTGGACATGGGCCTGGTGGCGGCCGACGCCCTCCAGGGCCTGGCCGCGAGCATCGAGACCGCCGGTGCGCAGGTCGAGGTGGGTCCGATGCCGGCCGTGTTCGGCAGCCGCCCCGAGCTCGTGCGCCTGGTGCAGAACCTGGTGGCCAACTCGCTCCGCTACGTGGAGGGGCGCCCGCGCCGCACCGTCTCGGTCTCGGCTCGCCGGCAGGGCGGAGCGCTGGATCTTCGAGGTGGCCGACACCGGCAGCGGCGTCTCCGCCGGGGACGAGCGCGCCGGGTCGGGCCTCGGCCTCGGGATCTGCCGGGAGATCGCGGAGCGCCACGGCGGCGCGATCTCGATCGCGTCCCGGCCGGGGGAGGGCACCACCGTGGCGTTCAGCCTGGCCGGCGACGTGCGGGCGGCCCGGGGCCAGGCCGGCGCAGGCCGAGCGCCCTCGCGCCGCCGCATCCTCGCGCTAGCCGCAGGAGATCAGCGACGGGCCGCGGCGTGGTGTCCCCCGCCGGCGGCTCGACCGCCACCGCCACGTACCGGGCGTGCGGCCGGTTGCGCACGCGCACGCCGTTCGCGTCCTTCGACGTCACCCGCGCGCCGGCGGCCCTCACCCGGTAGCCGGCCGGGTAATGCACCGCGCTCGGCACCGTGATCACCGTCGTCGCCCCGGCTCTCCGGGCCGGGTCTCGTAGACCAGCTGGAACCGCCCGGTGCGCACGTCGAAGCCGTAGGTCAGCGGGGTGCCGGCCACCGCCCGCGGGTACACGCGGGAGATCACCTCGGGTCTTGGCCGGGGCCAGGTTGCGCAGCTCCCCGCTTCGCCAGCTCAGCCCGTAGGTGAAGCCGGTCATGAAGCGCTCGGAGCGCTCGAGCAGGCAGTTGAGGCCGTCGTAGTCCTGGTCGGTGGTGGCCGCCACCTCGGTCATCAGCGGCGGGCCTCCGAGCCGCGCCGCCAGCTCCTCCGCATGCCGCATCACGCTTGGTCTCGATCGGCGGGCAGATCGGTGCGCGCCTGCTCGACCAGGGCGGGGTCGTGGGTCACCTGGTAGAGCGGCCCGGGTGGGGCACTGGTTGTGGAACGAGAGCGCCGCCGGGGCCAGCGCGCGCGGGGGCTTCACGTAGCCGTTCACGGCGCCCTGGTTGAAGAAGATGGTGGGCTCGTAGAACACCGGCCGCTCGCGGTCCACCTGCCGGATCGCGCGGGCCAGCGCCTCCAGGAACGGCTGGATCACGGCCGGGTCGCGCTCCGGGCATCCGGCGGGCGCCACGCAGCCGTGTAGCCGGTGCCGGGCCAGGGCTCGTTCATGAGGTCGTAGCCCACGAGCTGCGGATCGCGTCGCGAAGCGCAGTGGATCATCGTCTGCCAGGCGCGGCCGTAGTAGAGCCAGGACCCGCCCCTGTTCGGCGTAGAGGTTGTCGAACGCGCGGGAGGTGCCGGGCTGGAAGTAGTTGAGCGGGAAGCGGAGGCTCGAGTCGAAGGGCAGGCCGTCGTCGAAGGTCACGTAGTCGGGAAGCCCGAGGCCGTTGAAGCGATCCCCGTAGCCGTCCTGGTGGCTGTCGAGCACGGTGAACACGCCGCGCTTCGAGAGCTTGTGCTGCACCGCCGCGATGCCCGTCCAGGTAGGCCGGGTCGAATGCTCCCTTGGCCGGCTCGAGGCCGCGCCAGAACCAGGCCAGGCGCACCGCGTCGAACCCCAGCGCCGCGAAGCGGTCGGCGTCGGCGTCGGTGAACCCGTTCGGGAGCACGGCGTCGTCGGGCGGGTAGTAGGGCACGCCCTTCCACACCGCGAACAGGCCGTGGAGGATCACCGCGCGGCCGCGGGCGTCCCGGAACCAGCGGCCCTCGGTGTGGAGCGGGCCGGTCACGCCCGGCGGCGGCCGGCGGCCCATGCGGCCGCGCTCGCGGCGGCCGGGGCCATCACGGCCGCGGCGCCCGCGAGGAGGACGGTCGCGAGGAGCCTCCGGAGCCGCATGGCGGCGCGAGCCTACCTCGTCGCCACGGCCGGACTCGCCGGTACCGTCGCCCCATGATCGGCGGATCCGTGGCCCCCGGCTTCGAGGAGGTGCGGCGGGAGTTCGAGCGCAACTTCTCCGAGCGGCGCGAGCTCGGCGCGGCGTGCGCCGCCTACGTCGGGGGCGAGAAGGTCGTGGACCTGTGGGGCGGCGTGCGCAACGCCCGCGACGGCTCACCGTGGGAGGAGCACACGCTCGTGCTCGTCTACTCCACCTCCAAGGGCCTTTCCGCGATGACGCTCGCGCTCGCCCACTCGCGCGGCTGGCTCGACTACGACGAGCGCGTCGCCGCCTACTGGCCGGAGTTCGGCCAGGCCGGCAAGGAGGAGGTGACGATCCGCCAGCTGCTCGGCCACGAGGCCGGCCTGCCCGTGATCGACGAGCCGCTGGACACCGGCGTGCTCGCGGACTTCGACCGGCTGGCGGACGATCATCGCCCGCCAGCGGCCGCTCTGGCCGCCGGGCACGCGCCACGGCTATCACGGCGTGAGCCTCGGCTGGTACGAGGGCGAGCTGATCCGGCGCCTCGATCCCGAGCGGCGCACGCTGGGGCGCTTCTTCGCCGAGGAGATCGCGGCACCGCTCGGGCTCGACATCCACTTCGGCGTGCCGGACGACGTGGCTCCCGGCCGCCTCGCCCGCATCGAGCGCGTCCCGCTGCTGAAGGTCCTGCCGAAGCTCCGCCACCTGCCACCGGCGATGGCGGCGGCGATGGCCAACCCGCGCTCGCTGAGCTACCGCACCTTCGCCAACCCGCGGCTGCGCTCGCCCGCCGCACCTCGACGTGAGCAAGTACCGGCGGCTCGAGTTCCCCGCGGGCGGAGCCGTGGGCAGCGCGCGTGACATCGCGCGGGCCTACGCGGCGTTCTCGGCGCCGCGGCCCGAGCTCGGCCTGACGCCGGCCACCCTCGAGGAGCTCACCCGGCCTCCCTCGCCCCCGGCCGCAGGGCTGGCACGACGAGGTGCTGAAGGTGGACACGGCTTCTCGCTCGGCTTCGTGCGGCCGCACGGCCCGCCTGCGGTTCGGCTCCAGCGGGCGCGCGTTCGGTCACCCCGGGGCGGGCGGCTCGTTCGCCTTCGCCGACCCCGACCGCGACGTGTCCTTCGCCTACGTGATGAACCGGCTCGGCTTCCACCTCAACGACGACCCGCGCGAGAAGGCGCTGCGCGACGCCCTCTATCGCTGCCTCGGCCCCGAGACCGCCCGGACGCGTAGGTTGGTTGCGTGAAGTTCGCCGCCGGTCTCCCTCGTCGATCGTGCTCGCCCTGCTCGCCACCGCGGCCGGCGGCGAGCGCGAAGAGCGTTCACATCCGCGGCACGGCGTACGAGTTCAACAACACCGGCGTGCTGCTGGCCGGCGCGAAGATCCGGGTCGCGGAGCGCCCGCGGCTCCAGGCCACGGTCCGCCGCGACGGCACCTACGACCTCGTCGTTCCCGACCACGCGAAGGTCACCCCGTACATCGTGGCCGCCGGCCACCACACGATCTATCTCCAGACCTTCCGCACCGACGGCGAGGACCTCGAGCGGGTGAACTTCCAGACGCCCGACGGACGCCGTCTACCGCGCGCTGGCGGCGCTGCTCAGCGTGCCCCTCGAGCCGAACGGCGAGCTGCGCGACTGCGCCATCGTGTCCACCTTCAGCACGCGCAACGTCCGCGCCCTCCGCTTCCGGAGGTTCACCGCGTACGGGGCGCACGGGTCAGCGGGGCCACGGCCTTCGCGACCCCCGCCCTGCCGGCGGCCATCTACTTCAACGAGAGCGTGATCCCCGATCCGGCGCAGCCGCGCTCCTCGATCGACGGCGGGGTCCTGTGGACCCGCGTGCCCGCCGGGGTCTACCGGATCCGCGCGCGCCATCCGTCCACGCGCTTCGCGAGCTTCGTGGCCACCTGCCGGCCGGGACGCGTGGTGAACGCCAACCCACCGTGGGGCCTCCACGAGCTCGGCCGGCCCATGCGCGCCTCGGTGTCCGCGGGCTGGTCGGTGAGCGGATCGGACGTGTGGCTGCGGAGTCTCCGTGCGACGAGGCTTCCGGCGGGCGTCATCCGTGCAGATCCGCTGCACCGGCCCGGGCTGTCCGTTCCGGCGGCGGACCGTCGCGCGGCCGGGGGGCGGGAGCGCGAACCTGCTCGGCGCGCTCGGCGCCGCGGCGCGGACCGCTGCACGCCGGCCAGCGCCTCGAGGTGCTCGTCAGCGCGCACGCTCACGACTCCAAGCTCGTGCGCTGGCGGCTGCGGACGGCGCGGCCGCCCGGGCGCGTCACGCGATGCGTCCCGCTCGGGAACACGCGTCCGCGCCCGCGCTGCTAGCCCGTTTGCGGGGCCTTCGAGAGGTCCATTTACGGACCATCTGCAATGAATATTGCAACTAGCAGGGAAAAAGCCTGGTAGAACGACGGCCTTCAATCGCCGAATCGCCGAGCCTCCGGGTTCGGTGACCGGGGGAACCAGTGCGGCCGATGGCCGCGGGGGCGAATCCCATGGGCCCAGGAGGCCCGTGGGTAGCGCGCAGTGCGCGAGCCCGTCAGCTCACCTCGTAGGCGCGGAGAACAGACCGAGAGGCACACGACTTGCACAGGGATCTTTCACGCCCCGACGTATGGGAGCACTCGCTCGAGCGCTCCCGGGCACGCCGCGCCCAGGGCGGCCGGACGGCCCCCGCCGCACAGCCGCTTTTCGCGTCTCGCCCGGACGGCAGTCCGGGCTGCGGCCGTGCCCGGGCGGCCCCAGGGCGCGACATCTCGGACCCGGAGCTGTGGGAGATCTCGCGAGCGCGCTCCATGCGCCGCCACGAGGCCGAGGACCAGACCTTCGAGACCCCGGCCCGCAGCGCGTCGATCGCCGCGCTGCTGCTGGTCACGGGCGGCTCGGCCACGGCCATCGCCTCGACCCTCGGCGGAGACAAGGCCGACGCCGCTGACCGCACCGCGCACAAGCAGCAGGCCGTGGCGCAAGGCAAAGGCTCGGCCGGCCCCGCGCGCGTCATGCCGTCCCCGCCTGCCGGCGGCGCCGTGGTGCGCACCGCCGCGGCGGTCACCACCCCGCGGCCGCCCGGCGGCGTGCCCGAGCTGCAGCGCGCGCTGAAGATCACCGTGGACGGGGACTTCGGCCCCGCCACCAAGCGCGCCCTCAAGGCGTGGCAGCAGGCTCACGGCCTGACCGCCGACGGCGTGGCCGGACCGCAGACGCGGGCGGCCCTCCATCTCGGCGCCGGTGCCGTGCTCAAGGCCCCGGTGGTGCGCCGGGCCGCCCGGTCCCACGCCAAGGCGAAGGCCCACGCACCCCGTCCGAAGATCACGGCGGCCCGCGCGGGCGGCGGAGTGCAGGCGCTCCAGCAGGCGCTCGGCGTGCCCGTGGACGGCACCTTCGGCCCCGCCACCCAGCGCGCCCTCGAGCGCTGGCAGCGCAGCCACGGCCTCGCCGCCGACGGCGTGGCGGGCCCCCAGACCCGTGCCCAGCTCGGACTGGGCGCCGGTCCGGTGCTCAAGCGCAAGGCGGCGCCCCACAGCGGCGGCTCCTCGGGAGGCGGCGGCGGTGCCGGCGGCTCCTCGGTGGTGGCCCGCGTCGTGGCCGCGGCCAACGCGATCGCCGGTCGCCCCTACGTCTACGGCGGGGGCCACGGCTCGTTCGAGTCCTCGGGCTACGACTGCTCCGGCTCGGTGTCCTACGCGCTGCACGGCGGAGGGCTCCTGTCGTCGCCGCTCACCTCGGGCGCCTTCATGAGCTACGGCGCCCCGGGCCCCGGTCAGCACATCACCATCTACGCCAACCCGGGCCACGTGTACATGGTCATCGACGGCCGGCGCTACGACACCAGCGCCCGCTCCGAGACCGGGTCGCGCTGGACGGGCACGAGCCGCTCGGGGAGCGGCTACGTGGTGCGGCACCCGCCGGGCCTCTAGGACCGCGCGCTCAGGCCTCGGGCGCCCAGCCCAGCTCCTCGCGCACCCGCCGCGGCAGGCTCGCGACCACCAGGTCGTAGGAGTCCTCGATCATGTCCCGCACCATCGCGGAGGGCAGCGTGCCCTCCACGTCCACGGTGTTCCAGTGGCGCTTGTTCAGGTGGTAGCCCGGCTCGATCTCGTCGTAGCTCGCGCGGAGCTGCTCGGCCAGCGGCGGCTCGCACTTCAGGCTCACCTTCAGCGGCCGGCTCGCCAGGCGGGTGATGGCGAACAGCTTGCCGCCCACCTTGAACACCGAGGTCTCCGGCCCGAACGGGAACTCCTCCACGGCTCCGGCCATGGCCAGGCAGTGACGTTTCAGGGCGGTCGCGGTCACCGGCGCGAGGGTACCCCGGGAAGGGGCGCCCGCGCCCCTGACGGGACCGGCCGGACCACTACCCTCGGCCTATGGACTCGCCCGGGCCAGGACGGCGTGGGGCGCTGCTTCGCCTCGGCGCCTACCTGGCTCTTCTGGCCATCATCCTCGGGACGGCGGCAGTCACCGGCTCCATCCCCTCCGCGGAGGAGGGGCGGGAATTCGGCGACCATCTCGGGCCCTTCGCGGCGGTGGCCTACATCCCGCTGTTCGCCATCGCGAACTTCGTGATCACCTGGGCCATCCTCGCCGGCGCGGGAGGCCTGATGTTCGGCACCGCCCTGGGCTGGCCGCTCGCGCTCGCGGGCGTGACCCTCGCCGCGCTGCTGCAGATGCGGGTGGCGCGCTCGCTGGTGAAGGACGAGGCCGGCCGCATGCTGCCCAAGCGGATCCAGGCCCTCGAGGGATTTCTCCAGCAGAACGGCGTGGTGGCGGTCATGGAGTCGCGGATCGTGCCCCTGCTGCCGTACGGGGTGGTGAACCACGCCGCGGGTCTCACCAAGCTGCGGTTCCGCGACATGGCCCTGGGCACCGCGGTGGGCGCCGCCCCGAAGGTCTTCGCCTACGTGGCGCTCGGCGGCAGCCTGTCCAACCTCTCGGCCCCGGAGGTGAAGGTGGCCATCGGGGTGCTGGTGGTGCTGGGCGTGGTGGGGCTGGTGGTGGCGCGGCGGCGCATGGCCGACGAGGCCGGCGCGGCGTCCGTCTGAGCACCGGACCATCCGTACCCTGGGGTAGGTGACCTACTTCCAGGCGGTTCGCCTCTACTCGCTCGTCGAGGTGTGCATCTTCACCGCGCTGATCGTGGTGGCGGTGGGCGGCTACGGGGAGACCGCGGAGACCGTTCTCGGCTGGACGCACGGGTTCGGCTGGATCCTGCTCTGCCTTCTGGTGGCCCACGGTTGCCGGAAACGGGTGTTTCCCTGGCCGCTGCTCGCGGCCACCGTGTCACCGCTCGGACCGGTGGGCAGCACGGCCGGCCTCGAGTACCTCGCCCGGCGCCGCGCTCCCGATGCCGCCGCCGCGGGCGGGTAGCCTCACCGCGGCCGCTCTTGTTCCCGCTCAATCTCCCCAACGCCCTCACGCTGATCCGGATCCTGCTCGTGCCGGTGCTGGTGGTGGCCCTCACCGTGGAGACGCCGGGTGGGTCCACGATCGCCGCCGTGGTGTTCGCGGTGGCCGCGCTCACCGACGGCCTGGACGGCTACATCGCGCGCTCCCGCCAGACGGTCACGACCTTCGGCAAGGTCATGGACCCGGTGGCCGACAAGCTGATGATCGCGGCGGCGCTGATCGCCCTCATCAGCCTGGACCGGCTGGCCGCGTGGGTGGGGATGCTGATCATCGCCCGCGAGTTCGCCGTCAGCGGCCTGCGCATCGCCGCCGGCCAGCAGGGCGTGGTCATCCCGGCCAGCGGCCTGGGGAAGCTGAAGACGGCCGTTCAGGTCGTGGCCGTGCTCGCCCTGATCGCGGCCAACGACCACCACGCCGTGTGGGTCCAGGTCCTGGTCTACGCGATGGTGGTGATCACCGTCGTGTCCGGCGCCGACTACTTCCTGAACTTCCGCCGCCGCCTGGAGCAGGCGTCACGGGCGAAGGGCGGCGCCGAGGTCGCATAGCCCGGGCAGTGAGCCCGAGGGAGGAGCGCAGCCCGATCGTCGATCGGGCGAGCACCGGACCATGCCTTCTAATCGTGGTGGGAGTCGCTGGTCGCGAGGCGCTCGGAGAGCTCCTCGCGGCTGGTGCCGCGCAGGTACAGGACCCGGTCGAACAGCCGGCCGTACACGTCGAGCACGGCGAAGAGAAGGTCGGGCGTGCCGACGGTGTCGGCGTCGCGGGCGCCGGCGAGCTCGCTCGCCCGGCCGGCCACGCTGTCCAGGATGTTCGGTCCGAACGCCGGGGTGCCGGCCACGTCGCCGGAGTGGTCCGCATCCGATCCGGTCATGAGCGGGGACTCGCCCACGCCCAGGGCCTGAAGGGCGGAGCCCACCTGCCCGTGAAGACGCAGGGCCCGCAGCCACCGCTCCGCCTCGTCCTCGGCCGAGTGCGCGAAGGGCATCGCGGTGCCGGCGAGCGCAACCACGAGGGCCGCGTCCTGGGAAAGGGGAATGTGTCGGTGCTGTGTAGCCAAAGAAACGCCTCCGTGCGTGTTAGGGCTTACATCGGCAGTCCGGGCGGACCGCTTGAAGGACCGACATGAATTCGACCTCGGTGCGGTGACATCCCGCCGATTCCGGGAGGATCGGAGCCCGATCGGCTGATCGGGCGAGCACCGCACCACGGTCTCAGCTTCCTTCGAGCCACTCCCGCATGGTCACGTGGTGTCCGCTGCGCGCGCCATCCGTGAGCTCGCGCGTGAGCTCGGACACGAGTCCGTGGCGCTCGGCCACCACGTTGTGCTTGTGGATCGTCTCGAAGTTCTCCTGGCGGGCTGAGATGAACGCGTTGGGCCCGAGGTCCGCGTACGTCGCGGCCGCCTGGCGGACCATCTCCCGCACGCAGTCCTCCACGAAGCGGGGGCGGCGGTGGGCCTTCTCCACCACCTCCACCTCGTCGGTCCGCTTCATGAGCTCGTAGATCTCCGAGCTCATGGAGCTCTCCACCATGCGCAGCAGGTCCTCGGCCTCGACGGCGACGTCGCAGGCCTCGGGGCACCCGACGTGCAGGGTGCCGATCCCGCGCTGGTTGTGGGTGGCCACGGGCACGGCCTCGAAGATCCGCCCGATCTCATCGTCGGTGAAGCCGTCCGCGCGGAGCCGCTCCTGCGAGCGCTCCATCACCATCTCCTGCGCGCACGGGCAGGCGGTCATGCCCTGGGCCTGGACGCCCACCAGCCGGCGGGTGCCGCGCTCCGACGCCACCGCGGATCCGAACAGCGTGTAGATCTCCTGGGTCAGCGAACCCGAGGCGGGGGCGGGCTTGGTCTCCGGGTAGCGGGCCGCGATGGTCACCTCGGCGCGCATGCCTCCCTGGCGGTCACGCACGCGCTCGGCGATGTGGGAGGCCAGCGTCTCGGCCTTGAACGCCTCGCCGATCACCACCTCGTCGATGGCCTCGTTCACCACCTCCTCGAAGCGCGACATGTGCGCGCCCTTCTGCTCCGGACCGAGGTCCACGAAGCATTCGAGCTCGGCGTAGAAGAGCTGCTCGTCGCCGTTCGCCTTGATCCGGACGACCTTCTCCAAACCGGTGACACCGACCCGGGAGAGGCTCACCTGGGTGGCGGGACGACGTGCCTGAACGTCCTCGCCGATGAGCGCGATTCGATCGCTCGTCACCCCTCTGACGATACTCGGAAGGGCCATGCGACAGATCGCACGAGCAGGTGTAGACTGGCCGCGGCTGCACGCTCAGGCCCGTCCTCGATAGCTCAGCCCCTTGCGGCTCGCGCCGCGACAGCCCAACAACCGAGAGTCCCGAAATGGCCCTATGGGTAGGGCCGCAACGGTTGAAGGAGGTAGGGGTTGAGCGAGAAGCACGAGGGAGTGGCACTGCTCGTCGGAGGGAGCGAGACGGCAATCCTCGAGGTCGAGGAATTGCGCTCACTCGTGACCGAGGGCAAGGAACGCGGGTTCCTGACGTTCGAGGAGATCGCGGCCTGTCTCGAGGAGGTCGAGGTGACCAAGGAGCAGGTCCGCGACCTGCACCTGCATCTCCTGGACGCGGGCATCGAGATCGTCTCGCTGGACGGCAAGGTCATAGAGCCGCCGCCGGCGGAGGCCCCGCAGGCGAAGAAACCCGAGATCGACCTGACGGTCGAGCCGAGCCTCGACTCGCTGAGGCTCTACCTGCGCTCGATCGGGCGGGTGGACCTGCTCACCGCCGACGAGGAGGTGAGCCTCGCCAAGCGCATCGAGCGCGGCGACATGATCGCGAAGCAGCAGATGATCGAGGCCAACCTGAGGCTCGTGGTGTCGATCGCCAAGGGCTACCTGGGCCGCGGGCTCTCGTTCCTCGACCTGATCCAGGAGGGCTCCCTCGGCCTGATCCGCGCGGTGGAGAAGTTCGACTACCGCCGCGGCTACAAGTTCTCGACGTACGCCACCTGGTGGATCCGCCAGGCCGTGACCCGCGCGATCGCCGACAAGGCCCGCACCATCCGGATCCCCGTGCACATGGTGGAGAAGCTGAACAAGGTCGTGCACGTGGAGCGCCAGCTCGTCCAGGAGTTCGGCCGCGAGCCGACCCCGGACGAGATCGCCGTCGAGCTGGAGTGGACCGCCCGCGAGGTCAAGGACATCCTGCGCATCGCGCAGCTGCCCGTGTCGCTGGAGAAGCCGATCGGCGAGGAGGAGGACTCCGAGCTGGGCGACTTCGTGGAGGACGAGATGGCCGAGTCGCCGTTCGAGATGGCCTCGGAGAACCTGCGCCGCGAGAACGTGAAGCGGGCGCTGGAGGCGCTGCCCTCACGCGAGCGCGAGGTGATCGAGATGCGCTACGGCCTGACCGGGCACAAGGCGCGCACGCTCGAGGAGGTGGGCCGCGCGTTCGGGGTCACCCGGGAGCGCATCCGCCAGATCGAGAACAACACGCTGAAGAAGCTGGAGGGGCTGCCCGAGGCCCAGCGCCTCAGGGACGCCTCATGAACCACATGCGGGCCCCGCGCGGCAGGTCGCCGCTGCCGATCTCCTCGAAGCCGAAGCTGGCGTAGTACGGGAGATTGGCCGGGTTCGAGGTGTCCAGGTAGACGGGCGCGCGGGCGTCCTCGAACACCTGGCTGAGGAGCGCCCGCCCGACACCCCCGCGCTGGTGCGCGGGATCCACGGCCAGGAACCACAGGAACACGTGCGGCTCAGGGGGATGGCCCCCGTCCTGGACGGCCGATCACGCGAAGGCCGCGAACGATCGGCGCCGGCCCGGCGAGCACGAAGCCCGGCACGTAGGAGAAGAACGTGCGCGCCGGCGGGGGGTACAGCCCGGCGGCGAACGTGGCCGCCACACCCACGAGCCGCCCGTCCCGGAAGGCGCCGTAGACGGGGCCGCCATGACGATCCATGACGCCGATCGCGGCGCGGTGGTAGACGCGGGCCACCACACGCCGGTGGGCCGTGGCGCTCGGTCCCACCGCCAGCCATCCCGGGTCGTGAAGAAGGGCATCGGTGATGATGCGCGCCGCCTCCCCGTACAGGCCGGAGTCGATCGGGGCGACCTCGGTCGCGGGGTTCCCTGTCTCGGTGTCGTGACTCATGGGCGCGGGCGAACTATCGGGGATCGGAGGCGCGTCTACAATCGCCGGTCTCACCACTTGGGGGGATGTCCGAGTGGTTAAAGGAGATGCGCTGTAAACGCATTGGCTCTGCCTACGCAGGTTCGAATCCTGCTCCCCCCACTCCGCCGCGGCCCTAGCGGGCATAATCGAAGGCGCAGTGCCCACTTAGCTCAGTTGGTAGAGCACTTCCATGGTAAGGAAGGGGTCATCGGTTCGAGTCCGATAGTGGGCTTCAGCGGGGTTTCCCCCGGCGCGCCTAGCCGGTCGGGAGCGCGATCAGGCTGCTGGAGCTGGCCGAGCCGTTGGCGGTCGTCACGTCGCACTCGAGACTCAGCTGTGTCGGCGATGTGGTGGTCACCGCCTGCAGTGAAACCGGAAGTGCTGCGAGCGCGGGGAGCGTCTTCATCGCGACCTGGTCGATCGCGGTGGCGCCTGCCCTGAGCACGCAGTCCACCGTGTCGCCGGCCCCGCTGTGGGTCAGCTGCGTCTTCGCGAACACCACGTAGTTGCCCGCGGGTACGGTCGAGGCTGACCACGACGGTCGGCGGAGTGGCGGTGGGGAGGGCGGTCGGACCGGCCGCGGCGGCCGACCGTGGCGCGAGGACGCCGTCGGCTCCGTTCAAGCCGTTGGTTCCGGCCAAGCCGTTGGTTCCGTTTGTCCCGTCGATGCCGTCCGCGCCGTCCGCTCCGTCGGTTCCGTCCGGCCCGTTCGGGCCGTTGGCGCCATTCGCGCCGTTGACGCCCGGCCGTCCGTCGACGCCGGACCTTCCATCGACGCCGTTGAGCGACCGCTTCGCGCTCCGGCTGAGGTCGCTCGGATTCACCGCGCCGTTCTTGATCGCCTTGCTGGTGACCGCGCCTGTCGCGATGTCCCGCGCGCCGATCAGACCCTTGGCGGCGACCGCCGGTCCGCCGAGGGCGAGGAAGAGCGCCACCGCGCCGCCGGCGCAGAACGCCTTCGCACGGCCCCTGACTCCACGATTCAGCATATGTCTGACTCCCTCGGTTGGCCGGTGCCAATCCGAATGGGCAGACGGTCATGGTGCGCAGAGCCGTTGCTCCCGCTCTTGACCCATCGGCATCCCACGGTCCGGGCATGAGGTTATGACCACCACCGAGGCCGTCGCCCGGCCCAGCGGCAGACCGGGATGGCGGACCGCAAAAGTTTGATCGGTCGCCATCCGTTGAGTGGCGATATATGGCAAACCGGTCTACGGTGGACGTCGTGGCGGGGGCCTCGACGTTGCAGCATGCTGCCTTTTCTCGAAATGGGGCGGTGCGCGCACGCCCCGAGCGCGCGCCGGCACGCGCGCGCTACAGCGTCATCGTCCCTGCGACCAACGCTCCCGACACGCTGGACCGCTGTCTCGCCGCCATCGGTCGAGCGACCCGCCCGCCCGATGAGCTGATCGTCGTGGACGGGCCTGCCTCCGCCGGTCCCGCGGCGGCGCGCAACGCGGGAGCCGCACGGGCCTCCGGGGCGATTCTGATCTTCGTGGACGCCGACGTGGAGGTGCATCCCAGCGCTTTCGAGAGGATCCATGCCGCGTTCGAGCGAGATCCCGAGCTCGTGGCGGTCTTCGGCTCGTATGACGCCGCAGCGTCGCCGCACGGCGCGGTATCGACCTTCCGCAACCTTCTCCACCACTACGTGCATCAGAGCGCGGAAGGGCGGGCCAGCACATTCTGGGCCGGCCTTGGGGCGATTCGTCGGGATGCATTCAGAGATGTTCGGGGCTTCGACGAGGTGCGGTTTCACGATCCGTCGGTGGAGGACATCGAGCTCGGACTGCGCCTTGCCGCCGCCGGCGGCGGAATCAGGCTCGACCCGGCAATACAGGGCACGCACCTGAAGCGATGGAGCCTCCGCAACATGTTGGCCACCGACATCAGTCGCCGCGGTACCCCCTGGACCTCCCTGGTCCTGGAACACGGCGCATCGGCGACTCGGCTGAACCTCCGCGGACGACACCTCGCGGCGGCCATCCTGTTCACCAGCTCGATCTGCGCGGTCCTCCTGCGGCGCCCACGCCTGGCCACCCCTCTGGCCGCGGGGTATCTCGGCCTGAACACCCGCTTCTACCGGTTGGTGCTCCGCTCCGCCGGCCCGCGGAGCGCTGCGGCCGGAGTTGGTCTGCTGGCCCTGCACAACGCGGCGGCGCTCGCTTCGATGCCGCTTGGCGTGATCTCGTTCGGGCGGCTGCGGCTACGGCTGAGCCGGCAGGCCCCCGTGCCCACCCGTCGGGTGCGGCTCGACCCCAAGCCCTGCAGCCATTCGGGCGAAGCCCCGCGGCCGATTCTCGCGGGTGAGGCCGCCGGAGCTCCAAGCGCCCCGGCCGCCGTCGTCACCCGGTCCGGCCCCGCGCGCGGCCGCCTGACCCGCCCCGCGGGGCCGGCGGCGCGCTTCGGGCGCGGCATCTACCATTGATCGCACCCGACCCCTGTGGCCCGCATGACGCGTGCACGGGTACGCATGAGGGACGGGCTTCCGCGATGACCGCCTACCTGAGCGCTCTGGCGATCTGCGCAGCCTCGCTCCTGGTCGGTGCGGCGCTCACCCGGCCCGGGCCGGCCCGGGCCGCTGCCCCGGCGGTGGGATTGGCCGGCTTGATGCTCATCGTCCTGGCGGCCATCCGGCTCCCGGGTCACGGCGCGACCGCCGCGGCCGCCGTCGGCCTTGTGCTCCTGATCTCCCTCGCACGCCTGTGGCCCGAGCGGGATCTCCGGTCCGTGGTGGAGGGAATGCCGGTGGTGCTGGGCGTGACCGCGCTCTGCTCCCTGCCGTTTCTGGTGAACGGGCGCTTCGGCGAGCTCGGCGTGAGCGTGCTCGATGACATCTCCTTCCACCTGGCACAGGCCGATGCCATGCGCACCCTCGGGGGCGGCGCTCACGTGATCACTGCGGGCTACCCGAGTGGTCCACACGCGGTGGTCGCGGCGATCGCCGACGGCACCGGCATCGGCGTGTCGCCGGCCTTCACCGGTCTGCTGATCGCCATTCCCGTGCTCACGGCCCTCAGCGCGTTCGCGGTGATCCCCGGAGGAAGTCGCCTTCTGCGATGGCTGGGAGCGGTGGTCGTCGGCCTGTCCTACCTCTGCGCCGGCTACTTCGTGCAGAGCGCGTTCAAGGAAACCCTGATGGCGCTCTTCCTTCTCGGGTCCGCGCTCGTCATGCGCGACGCCCACCTGTCGCGGGAGCTGAACCTCGGTCACGTCCTGATGATCGGCCTGATCACCGGAGCGTCGGTGGCCACCTTCGGCCCGGCAGGAGTGGTCTGGCCCGCAGCCGCCGTGGTGTTGCTCGGGCTCGCGGAGACAGGCCACCGGTGGAGAACGGGGGGACCTCGGTGGCGGTTCACAGGAACCCACGCGGTGGCCGCGGCGGCGGCTCTGGGAGCCGCCGTTCTGATTGTCGTGACATTCGGCTCCGGAGACTTCTTCGAGTCGGGTCCGGGCGAGTTCCTCACCACGACGGGGGTTGGCGGGAACTACGCGGGACAGCTCAATCCCCTGGAGGCGCTCGGCATCTGGTCCAACGCCGACTTTCGCTACGCGGGCAACGCCTGGTGGCAGCTACCCGGCGTGATCCTGGCGGTCGCGGTCGTCCTCCATGGGGCATTGTGGTGCTCCACTCGACGGCGCGAGTGGGCCGTGCTTGCCGGCGCGTCGGCGGCGGTCGCGATCTACCTGGTGGCCCGTCCCACCACCCTTGCCTACAACAGCGGGAAGGCGCTCGTGATCGCCGCGCCCATCCTCGCGCTGGTCGCCGTTCGGGCGCTGGCGAGCCGCGTCTCGGTGAGCGGCGGCACGGTGCGACGGCTTGCCATCGCCGCGTTCGCGGCGTATGTCCTGCTCGCCGGCTACTCGAGCACGCTCGCGCTCCGGGGCGCCCACGTGCGCCCCCGGGAGATCGGCCCCGACCTCGGCGCCTTTCGCGATGTGGTTCGCGGTCACAAGACCCTCTTTCTCGGCCGGGACAACTTCGCGGGTTGGGAGCTTCGGGGCTCGCGGCTGTGGGGATACCAGCCCTACCGCACGGCGGTCACGCGTCTTGGAGGAGCGTCCCGGCAAGACCGCCGGCGACGAGAGCCCGCCGGCCGTGGACGTGGACTCGATCGACTGGCGCTTCCTCGACACGTTCGACTACCTGGTCACGAGCCGAACCGCCTATGCGTCTCGGCTCCCGGACAATTACCGCCCCGTCCGCCGCACCCCGTGGCACGTGCTCTGGAAGCGAGACGGGCCGACGGGACAGCGCCTGATCCTCGGGGAGGGAGAGGCACCCGGCGCGATGCTCGACTGCCGCCGCCCGCGCCTGCGCCGCCTATCGCGAGGACCGGGCAGCGCCTACATCCGGCCGAGCCCGGTGGTGGGGTCGGTCACCAGCTGGCGGACGCCGGGCGGTTCGAGGGCGGGCGCGCGAGGCAGCATGCCGGCCGGAGGGGTCCTCCGGCAGAGCCTCCAACTGGGGCCCGGCACCTGGGACATCTCCATTCGTTACTTCAGCGATGTGGGCCTCAGGCTGAGGGCGGGTCCGCTGAGCCGGGAGCTCCCGGCCTACCTGAGCGACCGCTCCAGCTTCATCAGCGCCGGTCACGTGACCACCCCGGGCGGTCGCCTCGATCTCGAGGTCGCCGCCGATGAGCCGCCCCGCCTCGCGCTCGACCGAACGACCCAACTCGGCACGGTGGCCGCCACGCGGGTGGACGATCCGGGACGGCTGGTTCCCATGAGGCGGGCGTGCGGCAGATACGTCGACTGGTACGACCCCGGTCGATGACGCGTTCCCTCCCCCCGCTCGGGCATGGTGTCGATCGTTGTGGTGACCTACGACTCGCCCGCCCTCCTTCGTGACTGCCTCACCGCTCTGAACTCTCATGGTCCGGTGATCGTGGTGGACGACGCTTCGCCGGGCGGTGAGGCGGAGATGGTGCGGCGCGAGTTTCCAGAGGTGGAGCTCATCGCTCAGCCTGGCAATCGCGGGTTCGGCACCGCCGTGAACGCCGGGGTCGCGGCGGCCACCACGCCCTGGGTGCTCGTTCTCAACCCCGATGCGCGGCCGCTGGCCGACGCGGTGGAGCGCCTGGTGGAGTTTGCGTCCCGCAGACCCCGCCTGGGGGCTCTCGGCCCCAGCCTGGTCCATCGCGACGGCCGCCCGCAACGCTCCACGCTCCGAGCGCCCACGAGCCCCCTGGCGCTCGCGTCCTGGGCGGCCTTCCCCGGGGTGGCGAGCGCCGCGTACGAGTGGCTGCGGAAGGTGCGCCGGGCGCCACGGCAGGAGCGGCTGCGCCGCGGCGAGTTCGTTCAATGCTCGGCGCTACTGCTCAGGCGAGAGGCGTTCGACCAGGTCGGCGGGTTCGACCAGGCGTTCTACATGTACGGCGAGGATGCGGACCTGTGCGAGCGGCTGCTCGCCGCGGGATGGAGCGTGGATCTCTGTCCAACCGCGCGGTTCGTCCATGGCGGGGCCGGCTCCACCAGCACGGACCCGGACCGGATGTATCGCGAGCTCATTCGATCGTGGCTGCGTCTGATCGCGAAGCGAGACGGCATGGCGCGCGCCGAGCGCGCTCGGCGCTGGCTGGTGCCCGCTCTCAGGCTGAGAGCGGCCTGGTCGAGGAAGGCGGGTCCGCGGGACGCAGCGGATTGGCTGGCGTCTGCATCGGTCGAAGACCTTCTCGGGGCCTCTCGGTGAGCGGCGCGTCGCCGCTGGACCTCCTCCACCCGGCGGGGGGCATCCGGAGGATGCTGCTCGTGGGAGAGAACGTGCCGCAGGGGCTCCTCCCTGCCGACGCCGCCTCGGCCACCGAGGACGTCGACCTCGTGCTGATCTCCCCGTCGCGGCGTGAGCTCAGACAGAGGGGCTGGCTGGGGCGAGCCGCACAACGCGCGGAGAGCGCTCTGGCAGAGGACGGGCTGGTGTACGCGGTACTCCCCCGGCGGCTCCGGCGTCGCGGGTCCGCCGACCTGCGTGCCGCCGGACTGGCGCTCGACGCTCGCCTCGTCTCTCTTCCCGGCGACGGCCCGGCTCGCTATCTGGTTCCGCTTCGCGCCGGTCCCTGGCGATATGCCTTCGGGTCGCTCATCGCCGCCCGCCCCCTCGCCCGGCGAGCGCTGCTGGCGGCACGTTCGCTGCCCTTCGGCGAATCGCTGCTCGGAGCGGCCCTGCCCGGGGCGGGCATCGTGGCCCGGAGGCCGCGGGGGTGCCGGCCGGCGGCGTGGATAGGTGCTCTCGAGGGGAGAACAGCGGAGACACACGAAACCCTGCTGGCGGCCAGCTGGCGGGGTCGGGCCGGGTCCACCGTCGTTCACTGCTTCGGGCGTGGTGCGAGCGAGCCGTGGGGGGTGGTGAAGGTCGCGCCCGGAGTCTCGGGCGAGGCAGACCTCCTGGACCGGCTCGGCCCCGGTGCCCACGAGGCGGGGGCGCGCGTTCCCGTAAGGCTGGCCCGAGGATCCGTCGCCGGGAGATCGGTGGTCGCGGAGACGGTGGTGCCGGGCAGGCCGGCGGCGCGACGTCCTCCTCAACGCTCCCGGCCGGGTCGACGAGATCACGGCCGCGGTGGTGGGCTGGCTCGAGCGCTGGAACGCAACCACGGCCCGTCGGGATCAGGCGGGTGCGCACACGCTCATGGACAGGGTCATCCCCGCTGCCGATGCCCTGAGCTCTCAGTTGCCGGAGGCCGCGTCCTACCGGCGCCGCCTGGCGAAGGCCTGCGCCGAGATCCGGGATTCGGAAGTGCCACTCGTGGCCGCCCACAACGACCTGACCATGTGGAATGTGATGGTCGGCCCCACGCGGCTCGATCGGGATTCTCGACTGGGCGGACGCCGAGCCGGCCGGACTGCCGCTCACTGACTTCTTCTATGCCGTGGCCGACGCCGCGGCCGCAGCCCAGGGCTACCGCAGCAGGCTTCACGCGGTCCAGGCCTGTTTCCCGAGTCCGCGGACAGGTACCGGACAGGTGGCCGCGCTCCGGGGCCGCATGGTGGCGGCGGCCGGAGTGTCTCCGGCGGCGGCCGAGCTGTGCTTCCACGCGTGCTGGCTCGGGCACGCGCGGAACGAGGCGCGTGAGGAGGGCGGAAGCGGAGAGTTCCTCGAGATCGTCCGCTGGCTCGCCCACGCGTCGGTATCGGGGCAGGATGGCGACGCGTAGGCGCTACGGTGCGGCCGCGGCCATGCCGGGCACGGGACAACAGAGACGCATCCTGTTCCTCTGTCCCTTCCCGCCCGATCCTCAGGGGGTCCACGGTGGGAGCCGTGCGATCGGCCAGCTGATCCAGCGCCTGGCCGCGCGGAACGATGTGGGGCTCGTGTACCTGCGCGCGCCGGGCGAACCGGGGATTGGCACGGGCCTCGAGAGGGTTCTGGTGGCCGAAGAGGTGGAGCGTCCGGACAGGCAGTCGACGCGAACGCGGCGGCTTTCCGGCGCGACCCATGCCGCGGTGGGCCTCATGTCCGGCAGGCCGGCGTGGGTGAGCGACTGGCTCGTGCCGGGCTACTCCGGCCGAGTCGCGAAGGTCGTCGCGGATTGGCAGCCCGACATCGTGCAGGCGGAGTTTCACGTCATGGGTCAGTACCTGGCCGGGCTGCGGGGCGCGGGACCGGGAATGGTGCTCGTGCCGCACGACCCCGGAGCGGCGTCCGCGGCCGATCGTGCGCGTGCGGAGTCCGGGCTCCGGGCGATCGCGCGGAGAGTGGACGCAATGGCGTGGCGGCGGTACGAGCGAAGCGTTCTCGGCGCGGCCCATGCCGCGGTGGCCTTCACCCAGCAGGATTCCGACCGGCTGAAGGAGCTTGCGGGGACCACCCGCGTGGTCCGCATTCCTGTCGGGGTGGACCTTCCCGCCCGGGCGCTCGACCCAGTCGGCAAGGACCCTCCGGGGGTTCTTTTCGTCGGGAACCTCATTCATCCGCCGAACGTGCAGGCCGCGCTCGATCTCGCCTCGTACATCCTTCCGGAGGTGCGGGCCCGCTTCCCGGATGTGATCCTGGAGATCGTCGGGGACAACCCCCCGCCGGCGGTCCGCCGCCTATCGATGGCAGGCGTCGTGGTGACCGGTCGGGTGGAAGACGTGGTTCCCCATCTCGACCGGGCGGCGGTCGTGGCCGTGCCCACCCGGCTGGGCGGAGGGATGAGGATCAAGGTCCTCGAGGCCCTGGCGGCCGGCAAGGCCGTGGTGGCCACAGGCCGCGCCTTGGCCGGAATCGACCTGGTGCCCGGCGAGCACGCCCTGGTGGCGGAGACCGATCACGAATTCGCGGAGGCCATAGGGGCGCTCCTGGCCGACCCCTCGCTGCGGGAGCGCCTCGGGACCGCCGCCCGGGAGTGGACCGGCAGGCGCCTGCGGTGGGAGGACTCGGCCGCTGCTTACGAAGCGCTCTACGAATCCCTCCTCGCCCACCCCCGCTCCGTCAGCGCCTGAAGACCCGCGCCGCGAGCCGGGCCGGCGCCAGCGCAACGTCGAGGCGCCGCAGTAGCCGATCGTCCCCCTTCGTGCGCGACGCCCCGGACTGGTGCCAGAACGCCGCCCAGACGTAGAAGTGAAAGGCCACGAGCACGCCGGCCCGCATGAGACCGGGCACTCCGTCCCGAAGCGCGCGGCTCAGCACGAGGTGGCGGTAGAGCTTTTCCGCCAGCGTGGCCAGCATCCTGCGCGCGGTGAACACCTCGCCGGCGTCGATCATCGCCTGCGCCTGAACCGGGGCATAGCGCCGCACCCGGTCGAGTGCCTCGGGGATGCTCTGGTTCCGGTGATGGATGAGGGCGAGTTCGTCCCTCGGAGGCAGGCGGAGCACCCGCGCCTCGGGCACGTCCGGTAGCGCGTTCGGGAAGGCGGGCCAGCGCACGGCGGCGCGGCGGTACATCCGGAGCTGCGGCTCGTGTCGCTGGAGTGGCGAGGTGGGGGGATAGCCGAAGTCGAAGTTCATCCGCGGCATCACCACCGCGTCCACGCCGGGAAGGGCGGGAACGCGCTGGAGCTCGGCGGCCAGCCCGGGAGGGACCCGCTCGTCGGGGTCGATCACCAGCAGCCACTCCCCCGACGCGGCGTCCGCCACCACGTTCCGGACGGTCTCGACGATCGCGACGGGGGCATGGGTGATCACCCGAGCGCCGTGAGAACGGGCGAGATCCGCCGAGCCGTCCGAGCTCGTGAGGTCGAGCAGCACGATCTCGTCGGTCCAGCTCAGCGACTCCAGGCAGGGTCCGAGGCGGTCGGCCTCGTTGTGACACACGATCACCGCCGAGATGCCATGACCGGAGGGAGCGGTCATGCCCGGATCTCGGCTGTTCCCCGCAGCAGCGCGCGGCGTGGACCATCCCGGCCGCCGTGCCGCCGAGCACGAGCGCCTCCTCGCCGATCGTCTCCCAGCGCCCGCCGATCAGGCCCGATGCGAGCAGGCGCCCTCGCAGGGCCACCCATCCGGCGAGCAGGCGGAGGCCGAAGAGGTCTCGCTCCCGGAGCCGGATCACGCACATGGCACCCATGCCGTGACCGTAGAGCCAGCGACGTTCCCGCCGAGCCCGCCGGGTCACGCGCTCGTGGTGCACCAGCGCGCCCGGCTCGTACCGGCCGGGGCCACCGGCACGCAGCACCCGGTAGAAGAGATCCATGTCGAGGGCGCCCTGGCCGGGGGTGCCCGGCCCGAGCCTCGGGTCGCATCCGCCCACCCGCTCGAACCATTCCCGGCGGACGGCGAAATTGTTGCCGCTGCCCACCAGCCAGGGCAGGGACTTCCCGCTGAACTCCCGCCGGGCGGCACCGGTACGCGAGGACACCGGATGTCGCCGGGCGCCCGCCGGCTCGAGCGGGAGCACCCGTCCGGCCACGAGAGCCAGGAGAGGATCGGCGGCGAACAGGCGGGCGAGGGTGGCGATCCAACCCGGGTCGGCCACACAGTCGTCGTCGATCACCGCCACAACGGATGCCGAGCTGTGACGAAAGGCCGCGTTCTGCGCGCCGGCCAGCCCGTCGTCGCCCCCATGGACCCAGCGCACCGGGATGCTCGAGCGCCTGCTCTCCACCAAGGCGCGTGTGCCCGGATGGGCGCTCTGGTCGGCCACCACCACCTCGGCGGGTACCTGTTGCCCGGTGAGGAGTGAGTCGAGGCAGCGCTCGAGCGCCTCCGGCCGGTCTCGGGTGGCGATCGCCACGCCGACGTTCGGAGAGGGGATCACCTGCCGAGCCCGTGGCCCGGCGTGCGTCCGATCGCGCCCGCCGCGACGGCGGCCAGGTGCTCGCTTCTGTCCGTCTGGGTCCCCAAGTCTCCACCACCTCTCGCGCCGTCCGGCGGGCCCGCAGAGGCGGCGTGCTGCATGGTAAAGCGCAGCCGCGACGCCGAAGCCGCCTTATCCTGGCTGGATGCGATTGGGGACGCTCGCGGAGACCGAGGGCGGCGGGGGCTCGCCGCCGCGCACGTCCGAGTCCGCGACGGCCGGCTCGCGAGTCCGCGCGGCGCGACACCGGTGGGACGTCGTCGTGGCTCTCACGATCGCCGACCTGAAGGTCAGATACGGACGGGGAGGTGCCCGGCTGATCAAGTGGATTGCCGATCCGTTCGCCCTGGTGGGGGTGTACCTCGTCCTGGTCACGCTGGTGCTCGAGCGCCCCGGCGAGGCTCCGGGGCTGAGTCTTGCCTGTGCGGTGGTTCCGTTCCAGCTCGTGATGGCGACCGTGGCCAACGCAATGGGCGCGGTGCTGCTGAGACGGTCGGTGGTCCTGAACATGGGGTTCGACCGCACGCTGATCCCGCTGTCGGGAACCTTCACCGAGACCATCGCCTTCGCCGCGAGCCTGCTCCTGTTCGTGCTGATGATGGTCATCTACGCCGTGCCGCCCACGCTCGCGATCCTGTGGCTTCCGGTGGTGCTCGGCGTGACCCTCCTCCTCGCCGTGGGCGTCGCGTATCCAGCGTCGCTCCTCGGTGTGTGGATGCCGGACATCAAGAACTTCGTGAACAGTGCCGTGCGGATCCTGTTCTTCGTGGCGCCGGGTCTCGTGCCCCTGTCCCAGGTCACCGGCGAGGCGCACGACCTTCTGCTTCTCAACCCTCTCACCGGGCTGTTCGAGTCGTACCGCGACGCCCTGCTTTACGGCACCTCGCCGGGGGCATTCGAGCTGCTCTATCCCGCGGGCTTCGGCCTTCTCCTGCTGGCGATCTTCGTCCCGCTCTACCGGGCCGAGCAGCGCCAGTTCGCGAAGATCGTCTAGGACCGTGCACCGGGTCGGTCAACAATGAGCACGTCGCTGCGAGCTGATCGGCTCGGCGTCCGATTCCAGTTCGATCGCCAGCAACGCGTCGTGACCCCGATCCTGGCCCACCTGCGACGGCATGGGACGGAGACGTGGGGGCTGCACGAGATCACCTTCGACGTGGGGCCGGGGGAGGGCATCGCCCTGATCGGCGCCAGCGGCTCCGGCAAGACGACGCTTCTCCGCCTGCTGGCCGGCGTGCTCAGCCCCGATGCCGGCAGCCTCCAGGTGAGCGGCCGGGTCGGGTCGCTGCTGTCGACGGAGGCGGGGCTCCTCTGGCACCTCACGGGGCGTGAGAACGCTGAGATGCTCGGCATCCTGGCCGGGCTCTCGCGCAGAGACTCGCGGGCTGCGCTGGAGGGCATAAAACGGACAACTCGCCTCGGCGATGCCTTCGAACGCCCCGTCATGAGCTACTCGGAGGGCATGTGCGCGCGTCTCGGCTTCGCCGTCGCTGACGAGACCGACCCGCTCGATCCTGCTGCTGGACGAGGTCCACGAGGCGCTCGATCACGCCTACCGCCAGATCGTGGCCGAGCGTGCCGAGGAGATTCTGAGCCGGGGCGGCATAGTGGTGGCGGCCGGGCACGATCACCCGCTGCTCGAGACGATCTGCGACCGGGCCCTGTGGATGGAGGACGGCTCCATCGTTCGCGACGGTCCCTTCGAGGAGGTAAGGAGCGACTACCTCAGCCACGCCGCGCCATGACCCGAGAGGCCAGTGACCTTCCGCTGATCGCGATGGTCGGCTGGAAGCTCGGCGGGGAGCTCGAGGGGGCCATCAGGGAAGGGACCGGGCGCTTCAGGTACGCCGTCGTGTCGATGGCCCTCGATCCGGAGATCCGCCCGCTGGTCGAGTGGCACCGAATGCCCTGTCCCGCCTGGAACTCGTTTCGGTTCCGGTGGATCGTCTTCTTCATCCTGGGTGGCCTGCGCGTGCGCCGGATAGGAGCCGACCTGGTGCACACCGTGGGCCCGACGCCGATCGTGCCCAACCGAGTGGACCTGAACACCGTCACGTTCTGTCACGCGGCCTTCGGCGCCGCGACCGCCGGACGGCCGCTGAAGGGCAGCTCGAGCGTGGTCGGCTGGAGGCTGGGTCAGCGTGTGGCCCTGATGCTCGAGCGGTGGTGGTTCCGCCGCGCGCGTGTGCTCGGCGGGATCTCCGCGGGCGGGGTGGCGGATCTCCGGCGCTTCTACCCCGGCCGTGAGGTGGTGCTGACGCCGAGGGGGATCGACACCGGGCGGTTTCGGCCGGACCCCGCGGCCCGGACCGAGCTGCGTGACGAAGAGGGCGTGGCGGGAGACTCGGTCGTCGCCCTCTTCGTGGATCAGGCACACCGGCCGCTGAAGGGCCTCGACCTGGCCATTGAGGGCTTCGCGGAGGCGGTGCGCATCTGGCCGAGGACCGGAGCTTCTGTGGGTGCTCGGCGCGGGCAACGAAGGCCACCGGGCCCTGGCCGAGGGTCTCGGCGTGGCCGACCGGGTGCGGTTTCTCGGCTACCGCGTCGACGTCGAGCGGGTGTACCAGGCCGCGGACATCTTCGTCCTGCCCACCGCGTACGAGACCTTCTGCCGCGCGGCTCACGAGGCGGCGGCGTGTGGGCTGCCGGTGGTGGCACCGCCGGTCCCCGGAATACGCGAGCTGATCGGGGAGGACGAGGCGGGCATCCTGGCCGGCAGGGTGGCCACCGAGGTGTCGGGTGCGCTGGTGGCGCTCGCCGAAGATCCCGAGCGCCGGGCGCGGATGGGCGAGGTGGGCCGCTCGCGCGCGCTCGCGCACGAGAACGGTGCGGCGGCGGGAAGGGTCGTCGCACTGCATGAATCCCTCCTCGCGCCGAGGATGGGCTCCTCACGTTTCGTGGAAAGGCCTTGACTGTGGAAAAGGGAAGAAAGCCGACGTACCTTGGACGACTCATGCGTTTTGCAGGCCTGCGTCGGCCCCGGAGACGCGTCTCGTACGGCTCGCTGCGCCGGTTGACCCCGATCAGCGATCGCTGGGGCCTCGACCGCGGCACGCCGGTCGACCGGCACTACATCGAGCAGTTCCTCGGTCAGCACACCGGAGACGTTCGCGGCCGCGTCCTCGAGATCGGCGACTCGGCATACACCCGGAGATACGGCAGCGCGGTCGAGCGGGTCGACGTGTTCGACGTGGAAGCCGGCAACCCGAACGCCACGATCGTCGGTGACCTTTCGCGGCCGGACGCCCTTCCCGAGCGGGCGTTCGACTGCGCGATCATCACCCAGACGCTGCACCTGATCTACGACTTCCCAGCGGCCCTCGCGACGCTCCGTCGAGGCCTCAAGCCGGGAGGTGTCCTGCTGCTGACGATTCCCGGGATCACGCGCAAGGGCGCCGACCACGACTACGGCGAGACGTGGCACTGGTCGTTCACGTCCGTCTCGGCGCGGCGCATGTTCGAGGAGGCGTTCGGTGCACAGGCCGTCACCGTGTCCACCTATGGAAACGTCCTGGCCGCCATCTCCTTCCTGCACGGCATCGCGGCCGAGGAACTCGAGGACGACGAGCTTGCGCACCGCGACCCGCGCTACGAGGTGATCGTGGCCGTCCGCGCGTCCGCGACGTGAGCGGGCTACTCACCGCGCTCCGTCGCGCGCGGACGGTTCTTGCGCCGAGGAGGTTCCCGGCGGTGGTGCTGCTGTACCACCGGGTCGCGGAGCTCGAGCTCGACCCGTGGGACATGGCCGTCTCCCCGGCGGCATTCGACGGGCATCTGGAGGTGCTCAGGGAGCGCTTCAGGCCGGTGTCGCTGGAACGCCTGCGTGAGAGCTCGCGGAGGGTCGCATCGAGAACGGCACCGTGGCGGTCACGTTCGACGACGGCTATGAGGACAACCTCACCGAGGCCGCACCGCTGCTCAGCCGGTACGGCGTGCACGCATCGGTGTTCGTCGTGAGCGCAGCCCTCGAGTCCGAGGGCGAGTTCTGGTGGGACGAGCTGGAGCGTCTCGTGCTCGCTCCGGACTCGGTGCCCGACACCCTCGTGGTGTCGATCGAGGGTAGGGAGCACTCATGGGAGATCGGGCCGGACCGGCGCCCGCCGTACCAGGAGCTGTGGCAACTGCTCCGACCGCTGCCGGACCGCGCGCGGAGGGACGTGCTCACGGACCTCCGCGCCTGGAGCGCGCAGCCGCCCGAGGCGCGCCGGACCCACCGGACGCTGTCGGCGGAGCAGGCCCGCGCGCTGGCGGGAACCGGGGTGGTCGAGGTGGGCGCCCACACCGTGACCCATCCCCGCCTGGCGTCCCTGCATGAGCACGAGCAGCGCTACGAGCTCGCTGCGAGCAAGCAGGCGCTCGAGGACGTGCTTGGCGCTCCGGTGACGCAGTTCTCGTACCCGTTCGGAGGAGCCGGGGACTACTCCCCCGCGACTGTGGCGCTCGCCCGGGAGGTCGGATTCGACGTCGCGTGCACCAACCTCGGTACCGGGGTGGACCGACGCTCCGACCCGCTGCGGCTTCCTCGGGTGTACGTGCGCGACAGTGATCCTGCGACGTTCGAGAAGTCGCTGACCCGATGGCTCGGGGCGCGATGACGACCCGTCCGCGCGTGTCGGTGGTCCTGATCTTCCTCGACGCCGAGGAGTTCATCCGCGAGGCCATTCAGAGCGTCGCCGATCAGACCGTTGCCAGCTGGGAGCTTCTGCTCGTGGACGACGGCTCGACTGACGGCAGCACCGAGATGGCGCGGCGCTACTCCACCGAGGACCCCGCGCGCATCCGGCTTCTGCAACATCCCGGAGGCGTGAACCGGGGCATGAGCGCCTCGCGGAACCTCGGCCTCCGTGAGGCTCGAGGAGAGTTCGTCACCTTCCTCGACGCCGACGACGTGTACCTCCCCGAGAAGCTCGAGCGCCAGTCGGAGCTCCTCGACGCCCATCCCGATGCGGCGATGGTCTACGGGCCGACCCTCCATTGGCACAGCTGGACGGGGCGGGCCGAGGACGCGGCGCTCGACTACACGCGGAAGCTGGGGGTCACGCCAGGGTCGCTGACCGGCCCACCCGACCTGGTCCGGCTCTATCTGACGAGGATGGGCTGGCCGCCGGGCACGTGCGGAGTGATGGTCCGGCGAGAAGCGGCGGAGCGCGTCGGAGGGTTCGAGGAGCGCTTCACCGCCATATTCGAGGACCAGGCGTTCTTCTACAAGCTCTGCCTCGACTTCCCCGTCTACGTGCAGGGCGAAAGCCTCGATCGCTACCGGCAGCACGACGGCTCCGCGTGCCACGAGGCCGAGGCGCGCGGGGAGTGGAGTCCCCGACCGCCCAATCCCGCGGACCGCGACTTCGTCCTGTGGTTCCGCTCGCACCTGCTCGAACGAGACGTGCGCGACCCTGAGCTGTGGCGCGCCCTGCGCGCACGGATGCTCCCGTACAGCCATCCGGTCCTCTATAGGGGTGTCGACATGGCGAGCCGCCTGCGGCGTGTGCGCGGCCGCGTCGCACGCAGGCTCCGCATGAAGTCCTCCTCGCGACGAGCGGGGGAGAGCGGCGCGATAATGGCCGCGATGCCGAGCGACCAGATCGTTCGCAAGCCGCTCCGGGCGCCCGACCGGCCGAGCCGGACGCTCGATCAGCGGATCGCCATCCGCTTCCCCCGGCTCAACGCGGCTCAGTTTCGGCAGTTGGCCAAACTGCCGCCCGGTTCGCGCCTGCGCCAGGCGCTCGTGTGGCGAGGCGTCGCACTCGCGGTGGCGGCCTACAACCGCCGGGACCTCGACGCGGTGGTCACCGGGTACCACCCCGATCTGGAGTACTACCCGTACCGCGAGTTCGTCGAGGCGGCGCTGGCGGAGCCGTGTTACCACGGACCCGCCGGCTACAAGCGCTACATCGCGGCCACCTACGACGTCTGGGGAGTCGATGTTCGCATCGAGCCCACCGAGCTCATCGACATGGGCGACCGCATCGTGCTGCTCGCCGACATGCCGATGCGGGCGCAGGCCAGCGGCGATCCCGCTTGCCCAGACCTACGCCGGAGTCTCGACGCTGAAGGACGGCCTCGTGATCCGCCAGGACGACTTCCTGACCCGGGCCGAGGCGCTGGCGGCCGTCGGCCTGTCGCACTAGCCCGCGATCGTCGCGGCACCCGTCTCATCAAGCTAGGATCGACCCTTCGCGGTCGGCCATCCGGTGCCACGGAAGCGCTGCGAACACAGTTCCGATGCCGCTACTACGAGCACGACACTTCGTCAGGTTGTCGGGTGACCTGATGGCTTTCGCGGTGATCAACCGCGCCTGGTGGGTACTGCCCCTCACGTTTCTGCTCGCTGTCGTGACCATCCTCGTGGTCGTCGGTCAGGCCGCCGCGCCGGTCACGCTCTACCCGATGTTCTGATCCGGTGGGCGTCGTAGCCGGACCCACGGCAGTCGAGAGCGACGCGGGAAAGCCCGACTGGTCGCCCGTCCCGCCGCGGCCCGGGCGGTCCCCGCGTGCGGCGGCGATCCGGCGTGTGCTGGGCGCGGCGGCGGCCGCCGTCCTCGTGTGGGTGCTCGCCCACCCCGCCCTGGCCGTGGGCATCGTGGTCGTGATGCTCGTGGTGACGCTGGCGTGCGAGCTCAGCCCGCGTTTCGCGCGCAGGCTGCAGCACCTCGAGGAGCGCTTCCAGCACTGGGTCGGGGCGGTGCTCTCGCTGCTCCTCATGGGTCTCCTCCAGTACCTGGTGTTCGCTCCCATCTGGTTCCTCCTGAAGCTGTTCAGGCGGAACCCGCTGGACGTGGGGGCGCGAGAGCAGGAGGGTTCGGCCTGGAGCCTCGCCCCTCGGCGCACGAAGGGAAGGCCGCTCTACAAGCGGTCCTTCGCCTACGAGCGCGTGAGCGGGGCCGCCTCGCGCGGACTGCGTGTCCGCGCGGCGGTCGGGGTGGTGGCTCTCCTGGTTGCGCTCGACATCGGGGTGGGAGCGCTGCTCGGTAACGGGGGTGCCGGGAGCAATACCGCCGACGCGGTTGAACCTGCTCGGCGCGCCGGACGCGGCCGCCGGCCGGGCGGAGCCCTGGCGGGTGCCGCTCGGCGAGGAGATCGACCGGGTGTGGACGGGCAAGCGCTACGACCCCTATCTCGGCTGGACCCTGCCCGACTTCCACGGCCGCTACGTGAACGTGAGCGGCGGGGTGCGCGAGTCACGCCAGACGACGGGCGGCCGCGGCCGGCCGGTCGAGATCTTCTTCTTCGGCGGCTCGTCGATGTTCGGGCTCTTCCAGCGCGACGAGCACACGATCCCCTCCGAGTTCGCCCGGCTCGCCGAGGCGACGGCCTCGCCTGCAAGATCGTCAACTACGGACGGCTCGCGTACGTGAACTGGCAGGAGCAGCTCCTGATGGAGCAGCTCGCCAGCGGCGGGAAGGTGCCCGACCTCGCTGTCTTCTACGACGGCTTCAACGAGGTGCTCGAGCCAGTTCCAGCTCGGGCCCCACCGCGAGCCCACGCCACGTCGAGGCGGCGGGCGATCGCGCGACCGCCTGGAGGCAGCCCGAGCGAGGACGCAGCCGAGAAGTCGGCCCTGGGCCGGCTCTACGACGCCTGGGGGGACGTGAGCGCCGTGCACGGCAGGCGGCCCGCGAGTCTCGGGCTCGGCGCGGGGTCCGACGGACCCGGCGGACTCGCCTCGCTGACCCCGGCGTGGCCCGGCGACCAGGGCGACCGGCCGCGGCGGCGCGGCGCGCTACGCCGCGGAGATCTACGCGCGCGGCGTGGACCTGATCCGCGCGGCTGGAGCCGCGAGCTACGGCTTCGGACGCGCGCTTCTTCTGGCAGCCGTCGATCTACAGCAAGCGCGTCGTGAGCCGGGCGAGGAGCCGCTGCGAGGGCTGGCTCGGCGCGGACCCCGCCGCCTGGCGCGCCGCCACGCAGCGCGGCGCGCGTCCCGGCTCGGGCCGTCGGTCATCGACCTGAGCGACCGCGCTCGACGGCGGCGCGCAGCCGGTCATGTACGACTTCGTCCACACGAACGAGCTGGGCGCGCGCGTGGTGGCCGCGGGCGTTGTACGAGCGCCTGCGCCCGAGCTGCTGCGGCTCGCGGGCAGGAGCAGGCCGTGAACGTCCTCGGGATCAGCGCCTTCTACCACGACTCCGCGGCCGCGCTGGTGCACGACGGCCAGGTCGTGGCCGCGGCCCAGGAGGAGCGCTTCACGCGCATCAAGCACGACGACGGGCTTCCCGTCAACGCCATCCGCTACTGCCTCGAGGAGGGCGGGGTCGGGCCCGACGGCATCGACGCTCGTCGTCTACTACGACAAGCCGCTCACGCACCTTCGTCCGCCTGCTGCGGACCTACCTGCGCGTCGGGCCCGCGGGCTTCGCGCTCCTTCCACCAGGCGATGCCGCTGTGGCTGCGCAAGAAGCTCTGGATCCCGTACCTGATCGAGCGCGGGCTGCGCGACCTCGGCTACCGAGATGCCCGGCCGACCTCTACTTCACCGAGCACCACGAGAGCCACGCGGCCAGCGCCTTCTTCCCCTCGCCGTTCGAGTCGGCGGCCGTGCTCACCTTCGACGGCGTGGGCGAGTGGGCCACCAGCAGCATCGGCGTCGGCGAGGGCAACCGCATCACGCTCCAGCGCCAGCTGCTGCTTCCCGCACTCGCTCGGGCTGCTCTACTCGGCCTTCACCTACTACTGCGGCTTCCGGGTGAACTCGGGCGAGTACAAGCTGATGGGCCTCGCGCCCTACGGCGAGCCGCGCTACGCCGACCGCATCCTCGACCACCTGATCGACCTGCGCGAGGACGGCTCGTTCGGGATGAACATGCGCTACTTCGGCTTCCTGGGCGGCGCTGACGATGACCAACGAGCCGCTTCGACGAGCTGTTCGGCGGGCCCGCGCGCGAGCCGGAGTCGCGAGCTCACGCGGCGCGAGATGGACCTCGCCGCCTCGATCCAGGAGGTGACCGAGGAGATCGTGCTGCGCATGGCCCGCCACGCCGCGTCGACCACCGGCCAGCGCGAACGCGTGCCTCGCCGGCGGCGTGGCGCTCAACTGCGTGGCCAACGGCCGCCTGCTGCGCGAGGGGCCGTTCGAGCGCATCTGGGTGCAGCCGGCCGCCGGGCGACGCCGGCGGCGCGCTCGGCGCCGCCCTGTACGGCTGGCACCAGATCGCGCGGCAACCCGCGCGAGCCCGGCGGCCGACGACGGGATGCAGCGGCGCCTACCTCGGCCCGGCCTACTCCGACGAGGAGATCGGCCGCTACCTCGAGGCGCGAGGGCTACCCGTGCGGAGCGGATCGCGACGAGCGCGGAGCTGGGCCCGGCGCATCGCCGAGCTGGTGGCCGACGGCAAGGTCGTCGGCCTGTTCACCGGGCCGCATGGAGTTCGGCCCGCGGGCGCTCGGCCACCGCTCGATCATCGGCGACGCCCGCTCGCCCGACGATGCAGTCGATCGATGAACCTGAAGATCAAGTACCGCGAGTCGTTCCGGCCCTTCGCCCCGGCGGTGCTGGCCGAGCGCGCGCCAGGAGTTCTTCGACATCGACGTCGAGTCCCCGTACATGATGCTCGTGGCCGCCGGTGCAGCGAGCACCTGCGCGTCGGCGAACGGCCGGCGCAGCACCGACGACCTGCGCGACGTGGGTCAACGAGGTGCGCTCCGAGATCCCCGCGGTGACCCACGTCGACCACTCGGCCCGCCTGCAGACGGTGAACCGCGAGCAGAGCCCCGAGCTTCCACGCGATCCTCAGCGCGTTCGACGAGCTCACCGGCTGCCCGGTGATGATCAACACCTCGTTCAACGTGCGCGGCGAGCCGATCGTCTGCACGCCCGAGGACGCCTACCGCTGCTTCATGCGCACCGAGATGGACCACCTCGTGCTCGGCGAGCTACCTGCTCGCCAAGCCCGACCAGCCGGAGTGGACCGAGGACGAGCGCTGGCAGGAGGACTACGTCCTGGACTAGGTCACTCCGCGGTTGCTCTGGCGCTGCGTCCCCCAATACGCCCGCGCCGCCAGGAGAACGAACAGGGCGGGAAGGAGCCGGGTGGCCCGCCGTCCCAGGAAGCGGGGGTACCGGATACCCCCGGTCCGGCCGAGCTCGGTCAACAGCAGCGCGGTGATCAGGAAGCCGGAGAGCACCAGGAACACGGAAGGGCCGAAGTGGGTGGCCAGACACGGCGAGGACGGCCGCGCCACGGAGTCCGTCGAGCGCTGGCCGCACGCCGAGCCGGCGGACCGTCCCTTCGGGCCCGGCGACAGCATTACGAGACGAGGGCCGGGTCCCTTTCCCGGCCTCGGAGAGCGAGGGGTCCGGAACGTGAACGGCCACCCGCACAGGGTAGGTATTTCGGCCTCGGCCGGTCGCACTACGGGCGCCCGTGGGCCTATGATCCGCCACCTTCACACACGACGGGAGGCCACATGAGCGCGATCGAGGGACGTACGGTCTTCATGACCGGTGGCAGCCGGGGCATCGGGCTCGCGATCGCCACCAAGCTGGCCGGGCAGGGCGCGAACGTGGCCCTGCTGGCGAAGACCGACCAGCCCCACCCGAAGCTCGAGGGCACGATCCACACCGCCGCCGCCGAGATCGAGGCGGCCGGAGGCAGGGCGCTGCCGATCGTGGGCGACGTGCGGGACGCGGACGCTGTGGACCGTGCCGTTGCCCAGGCCGCGGATCACTTCGGCGGCGTGGACATCCTGGTGAACAACGCGAGCGCCATCAACCTCGCCTCGATGGGCGACCTCGAGGTCAAGCGCTTCGATCTCATGCTCCAGATCAACGTTCGCGGGACCTTCGCCGCCACCCGGGCGTGCCTGCCGCACCTGCGCGAGTCGGACCACGCACACGTGCTCACGCTCTCGCCCCCCATCCACGACGTGGAGAAGTGGCTCGACGGCTACAGCCCCTACACGCTCTCGAAGATGGGCATGACGATGCTCACCCTGGGAGTGGCGCGCGACAACCCGAGCATCGCCGCCAACTGCCTGTGGCCGCGCACGATCATCGCCACGGCGGCGGTGCAGAACCTGCTCGGCGGCGACGAGGCCATGCGCCGGTGCCGCACGCCCGAGATCATGGGTGACGCCGCCCTGCAGATCCTGAGTCGCCCACCCTCGGAGGCCAGCGGACAGGTGTTCATCGACGACGAGGTGCTGGTGGCCGCGGGGGTGACCGACCTGGATCGCTACGCCGCATCGGACTCGGGGGATCTCGGGCTCGACATCTTCGTCGACGGCTGGCCCGACGGCGACGCCGTGCCCGAGTCGGTCGCCTAGCCTCAGCCCGAGCGCGGCTCCCAGTTCGTCTCCGCGATGAGCCCGTCGCGGAAGTCCCAGGTCCAGCGCACGTGCGTCTCGGCGAAGCCGCCCTCCGCCCGCTGCACCCGGGCCGATCCCACCACCACCACGCGGTTGCCCTGCTCCTCGAAGGACTTGGCCCGCAGGATCACGCTGGTGCCCGACTCCTCGGCGTCGGCGAAGAAGGTCCGGACCTCGTCGCGTCCGTGCAGCTCGCGCGCGCCGGTCGTGTAGAGCCGGATCACCGCGTCATCGGTCGAATGGGCGGCGAGATACTCGCCGCCCAGGCGCAGGCCGTCCTCCTGCATGCGCCGATACAGCTCTCTGACCGTTTCCACTTCTTGCGAGCCCAACTGCGGCGATCCTTTCACGCGCCCGGTGCCCCGTCCAGGTCCGTATACGGCTGCTCCCCGCGCGCGTGCGCCAGCCCCTCTCGGCACGTCCCGGCAGAGGCGCCACTCCACCATCAGCCCGTCACGCGCGCGAAACAGGTAGACCAGCTCACCCGCCACCTCCACGCCGCTTCCCAGGCCCGTGCCCGTCTGGCGGACGGGCACCACCACGGCGTCGCCGGCCTCGATGAACTCGAGCGGCTCGGCGTGGAACTCGCCCCACGCCTCGAGCCACTGGTCGGTCATCAGGCGAAAGCCATCGCGGCCCCGGTACACCCCGGCGTTGGCGAAGGGCGAGGGGACCACCGCCACCACATCGTCGGCCACGAGGGCGAACAGCGCCTCGAGGTTCCCGGAGTTGAGGGCGTCGAACCCGCGCCGGGCGAGGTCGGGCAGGGTGGGCGGCACCCGCACAGTATGCGCCGGGGGACGGGCGCTAGACTGGCCGGAGCCTCGCGGCCGAGCGTGGTCTTTCGTCTGCCCGGCCGCCCAGAACTGAGAATCAACCTTCCGAAGGGGCCATGGCTCGCGGAGACGTTCGAATTGCCGTCACCCTCGCGTGCGAGGAGTGCAAGCGGCGCAACTACCAGTCGGAGAAGTCCAAGCGCAACGATCCCGATCGGATCGAGCTGCGCAAATACTGCCGCTGGTGCAGCCGTCACACCGCGCACAAGGAGACCCGCTGATGGCCGGCGTGCTCCCGCGCGCGCAAAAGAGGTAGGCCCGGGTGGCCCGGGACCGCCAGCAGGCGAAGCAGCGCCAGGCCGAGCGCCGCGCGCGCCGCCTCCAGCAGGAGGGCGGCTCCGCCGCGCCCGAGGACGCCCCTGCTCCCCCGCCCAAGGACGAGCTCGGCGGCCTTCGGCCGCCTCCCGTGGAGCCGCCGATGGACCCGAACCTGGCGGCGGGCGCGCCGCCCCAGGACGAGGGCCGCTCCGACACCGTCATCGAGGACGAGCCGCACGTCGATGACGACGAGGACGTGCACCTCACGGACGCCGAGGTGGACGCCGAGGCGGAGGCCGAGGCCGACCTGGCCGCCCGCGGCGAGGAGGGCTTCAAGGTCCAGGGCCGCCGGGGCGGGGACCCCCAGGACGCACAAGCACCGCCCGCGTGTCGTACAGTTCCTGATCGCAGTCTGGGCTGAGCTTCAGCGCGTCCAGTGGCCGGACCGCCAGGCCCTCACCACCCTGACCGGCGTCGTGCTCGGATTCGTCCTCATCATGGGTGGCTATCTCGGGCTGCTGGACGCGATCTTCTCCGAGCTGATCAACTCAATCCTCTGAACGGACGCAGGTAGACGATGTTTCGCTGGTACGCCGTAAACACCTATTCAGGACACGAGAACAAGGTCAAGCAGAACCTTGAGCACCGCCGCATCTCGCTCGGGCAGGAGACGAGCATCCGTCAGATCGTCGTGCCCACCGAGCAGGTGCAGGAGCTGAAGGACGGGCAGAAGATCCAGAAGGAGCAGCGGACGATGCCCGGGTACCTGCTGGTGAACATGAACCTGGACGACGAGTCCTGGGCGCTCGTGAAGAACACCCCCGGGGTCACGGGCTTCGTCGGCGCCTCGAACAATCCGGTGCCCCTGAACCAGGGCGAGGTGGACCGGCTGCTCCACCGCGAGGCCGCCGAGCGGCCGCGCACCCGCGCCCAGTTCTCCATCGGCGAGTCCGTGAAGGTCGTGTCCGGCCCGCTGTCCGACTTCTCGGGCGAGATCTCGGAGATCAACGACGACGCTGCGAAGCTGAAGGTGCTGGTATCCATCTTCGGCCGGGAGACCCCGGTCGAGGTTGGCTTCGACCAGGTGAAGAAGATCTAGAGATGGCACGCAAGGTCCTAACCCTCATCAAGCTGCAGGTCCCCGGCGGACAGGCCAACCCGGCCCCGCCGGTGGGTCCCGCGCTGGGCCAGCACGGCGTGAACATCATGGAGTTCTGCAAGGCCTTCAACGCCCAGACCCAGCAGGACACCGGCACGATCATCCCCGTGGAGATCACGGTCTACGAGGACCGGTCCTTCACCTTCATCACGAAGACCCCGCCGGCGGCGATCCTGATCAAGCAGGCCATCGGCCTGGACAAGGGCTCGGGCGAGCCCAATCGCGTCAAGGTGGGGAAGATCTCGCAGGCGCAGATCCGCGCGATCGCCGAGCAGAAGATGCCCGACCTGAACGCCCACGACATCGACCAGGCCGCCAAGATCATCGAGGGCACCGCGCGCTCGATGGGCGTGGACGTGACCTGATGGCCCGCCACGGCAAGCGCTACCGGGAGGCCTACGAGAACGTCGACCGCGACAAGGTCTACGCGCCCGCGGAGGCCGTGTCCCTGCTGAAGGGGTTCCCCGCGGTGAAGTTCGACGAGACGGTGGAGGCCCACGTCCGCACCGGCCTCAACGTCCGCCACGCCGAGGAGCAGCTCCGCGGCACGATCGCGCTCCCGCACGGGCTGGGCAAGAACGTGACCATCGCCGTGTTCGCCAAGGGCGACAAGGCGCGCGAGGCCGAGGAGGCCGGCGCGGACCACGTGGGCGCCGAGGACCTGGCCAAGCGGATCGAGGAGGACGGGTTCACCGACTTCGACGTGGCCATCGCCACGCCGGACATGATGCCGGTGGTGGGCCGCCTCGGGCCGGGTCCTGGGCCCCCAGGGCAAGATGCCGAACCCCAAGGTGGGCACGGTCACCAACGACGTGGCCAAGGCCGTGACCGAGTCCAAGGCCGGCAAGGTCGAGTACCGCACCGACCGCCACGCCATCGTCCACCTGTCGATAGGCAAGCTGAGCTTCGACGAGCAGACGCTGCTCGAGAACTACGCCGCGCTCGTGGACGAGCTGATGCGCGCGCGGCCGGCGGCGGCCAAGGGCCGTTACCTGCAGACGATCACCCTCACCACCACGATGGGCCCGGGCGTGAAGGTCGACCCGGCGCGCACCCGCGGAATCGCCGAGGAGGCCGCCCCGGTAGCCTAGGCGCGAAGCATTCCTGCCGGAGACCCCCGGCCGCCGCGAGGCGTAGGTCCGGGGTAGGTGGAGCCGCGAGGACGATTCGTCGTCCCTTCCGTGAGCCCGCCTGCGTGCGGGCTCTCTTCGTGAGAGGGGCGGGATCACACGAAATGGATATGAGATGAACAGGGATCAGAAGGCGGCGGCCATCGAGGAGGTGGCCGGCCAGATAAAGGAGTCGGAGGCTGTGTTCGCGGTGGACTACCGCGGCATCTCCGTGCCCCAGGTCGCGGAGCTGCGCGGCAAGCTGGGCGATGCCGGCGCTCGCTTCCGCGTGGTGAAGAACACGCTCACGGAGATCGCGGCCGACCGGGCCGGCGCCGACGAGCTGAAGACGCTGCTCGAGGGTCCCACCGCCTTCACCTTCGTCCGCCCCGACGGCGATGTGGCGCTCGCGGCCAAGGCGTTGGCCCAGTTCAAGCGCGAGCACGACGTACTCGACTTCAAGGGCGGCATCATGGGCGGCGAGCCGCTCACGGTGGAGCAGCTCGGCGAGCTGTCTCGCCTCCCGGCGCGCGACGTGCTGCACGCCCAGCTGGTGGCGATGGTGGCCTCGCCGATCACCGGCCTGGTCCGCGGACTGAACGCGCTGATCGCCGGGCTGGCGATCCAGCTCGGGCAGATCGTGGAGCAGGGGCTCCTGCCCGCGGGCGAGGCTCCGGCGGAGGAGCCCGCTGCAGAGGAGCCGGTGGAGGAGGCGGCGGCGAGGAGGCGCCGGCGCGAGGAGACCCCGGCCGCCGAGGAGACCCCGGCAGCTGAAGACACTTCGGCCGAGGAGCCCGCCGCCGAGGCGGAGCCCGAGGAAGAACAGGCAGAGCAAACTGAAGCGCCCTCCGAGGGCGAAGAACAGAAGGAGGGCTAGATGGCCACGGCCACAGAGCTGATCGAAGAGATCAAGAAGATGAGCGTGCTCGAGTTGTCCGAGCTGATCAAGGCGCTGGAGGAGGAGTTCGGAGTGTCGGCCACGGCGGTTGCCGCGGCGGCCCCGGCCGCAGCCGGCGACGGCGGCGCCGCCGCCGAGGAGGAGTCCTCCACGGTTGACGTCGTGCTCACCGGGTCGGGCGACAAGAAGATCCAGGTGATCAAGGTCGTGCGCGCGGCCACCGGCCTCGGCCTGAAGGAGGCCAAGGCACTGGTGGACGAGGCGCCGAAGCCCGTCAAGGAGGGCATCGACCGCGACGAGGCCGAGAAGCTGAAGGGCGAGATCGAGGACGCCGGCGGAAGCGTCGAGCTGAAGTAGTCCGGGGTCCGGTGCTCGGCCCGATCACCGATCGGGCCTGTGCTCCTCCCCAGGTCGAGTCAGGATTTCCGAGGGGCCGCATACGCGGCCCCTCGTCGTTCCGGACCAGGCGCCTGCCACGATCAGCCGAATGGAGCTCCGCCTCGATCACGTGGTCATCCACGTCTCCGACTGGGAGCGCTCGAACGCCTTCTACCGGGACGTGCTCGGAGCCGAGCTGATCGAGCGGGACGGCGGCCCCGGCCGGCACTACCGGTTCGGGGAGCAGCAGCTGAACGTGCACGGGCCGGGCCAGGACCCGAGCCCCGTGGCCGCCCGCCCGGCCGCTCCCGGTGGCGCCGACCTCTGCTTCGTCTGGGGTGGCTCGATCGAGGAGGCGGCTCGCCACCTGGCCGAGCACGGCGTGGAGGTGGAGGTGGGGCCGGTCGAGCGCTACGGCGCGCGCGGTCGGGCCACGAGCGTCTACTTCCGCGATCCGGACGGCAGCCTTCTCGAGTTCATGTCGTACGGGGACCCTGCGTACTCGTGAGGGCTCCCCGCCCCGGAGTTCTCGCGGCGGGCGCCGCCGCGGTGGCGGCGGGCGCGGACTGGGTCATCCACTTCCGCACGCCTCGCTGGATCCTGATCGGCGTCTTCGACCACCCGGCGCACCTGGCCACGGCCGGCCTGATCGCGCTCAACCTCCCGCCGCGCTCACGCGCCTGGCACGCCGGCTTCATGGCGGGCGCCCTGCTGCCGGACGTCGATCACGTGCCGCTGGCGCTCGCTCCGCGGCACCCGGGCGCGGGGGACCCGCGGCCGGCCACCCACAGCGCGGCGGCCGCGATCCCACTGTTCGCGCTCGCCCGGGCGTCCGGCGCCGACGGCCTCTCCGGGTTGGCCTGGGGAACGCTGGCCCACCTGGCCCGCGACATCGCGACCGGTACCGGCGTCCCGCTGCTGAGTCCCCTCAGCCGGCGCCTCCACAAGGTGCCCTACGGCGTCTACGCCGGCGGCCTGGCAGTGCTCACGCTCACGGCCGTGCGCGGGAACACGGACAAACCGGGCGCCGATCGCTAGAGTCCAACGAGGCCTATAGCCGCAGCCGTCCCTCGGAGTGTGCCGGCAAATAACCCGGTGTCTCGGGACGGGGTCCGTGATGGCCACGCCGCTCCTTCGGGAGCGGCAACCGCCCCTTGACGGGGCGGAGATCTGTCTGCTATTCTGGTCGGTCGCGCTTTGCGCCCTGCCCGCCTGTCCTCGAAGTACGGATTCCTAAGGAGTTGCCGCTTTGGCACGTGTTGACGCTGCTCGCACACGTCGCTCGTTCTCGCGTCTCGAGAACGCCCTCGAAGTACCGAACCTCATTGATATTCAGCGACGCTCTTTCGAGTGGCTCGTCGACACCGAGAAGGGCGGGCTTCGGGAGACGATCGACGATGTCTCCCCCATCGAGGACTACACCGGCAACCTCGCCGTCGTCTTCGAGGACATCCATTTCGACGAGCCCGTGGCCTCGATCTCCGAGTGTCGCGAGAAGGACATCACCTACGCGCGCCCGCTGACCGTCAAGGTCGCGTTCCAGAACCGCGAGACGGGTGAGATCCGTGAGCAGTCCGTCTTCATGGGCGACTTCCCGTGGATGACCGACTGGGGCACCTTCATCATCAACGGCACCGAGCGCGTGGTGGTCACGCAGCTGGTGCGCTCCCCCGGCGCCTACGTCATGGAGCCGAAGGACAGGGAGAAGCAGGTCTTCATCGCGAACCTCATGCCGGCCCGCGGGTCCTGGCTCGAGCTCGAGATCGACAAGAAGGGCAAGGTCTTCGTCCGCATCGACCGCAAGCGCAAGCTGCCGGTCAGCGTGCTGCTGCGGGCCATGGGCGAGGTCCTCCGCACGGGGACGGCCGGGGAAGAGACGGGCATGATCCCCGACTGGACCGGCTCGGACGAGGATCTCCTCAAGCTGTTCGACAACAGCCTCTACATGCGCCTCACCCTCGAGGCCGACACCGAGGTCACGAAGTCCGAGGAAGGCTCGCTGATCGAGCTGTTCAAGAAGCAGCGCCCGGGCGAGCCGCCGTCGATCGACGCGGCGAAGAACCTGCTCAACCAGCTCTTCTTCGACGCCAAGCGCTACGACCTCACCCGCGTGGGGCGCTACAAGCTGAACTCGCGCCTGAACATCGACGAGCCGCTGGATCGCCGGACGCTCACGCCGCGGGACATCATCGAGCTCATCAAGGAGCTCATCTCGCTGCCCAAGCTGCTCGGCATTCCCGAGACGGGCATCTACGAGGGTCCTGACGGCGAGGAGCCGATCAAGGACTTCGCGCTCGAGGCCGTCTCGATGCCGCGCGAGCCGATCGAGGGTCGCCTGGACGAGTACGAGCACTTCGGCAACCGGCGCCTGCGCACGGTGGGCGAGCTGATCCAGGAGGCCTTCCGCATCGGCCTCTACCGGATGGAGCGCGTGGTGCGTGAGCGCCTCACCACCGAGGACGCGGACACGATCACCCCGCAGACGATCATCAACATCCGTCCGGTGGTGGCGGCCCAGAAGGAGTTCTTCGGGTCGAGCCAGCTGTCCCAGTTCATGGATCAGACGAACTCGCTGTCCGGGCTCACGCACAGGCGCCGCCTGTCCGCGCTCGGCGCCGGCGGGCTCACCCGCGAGCGCGCGCCGATCGAGGTGCGCGACGTGCACCCCACCCACTACGGCCGCATGTGCCCGATCGAGACTCCGGAGGGCCCGAACATCGGCCTGATCGGATCGCTCTCCTCGTACGCCGAGGTGTCCGAGCACGGCTTCGTCACCACGCCCTACCGGGTGGTCACCGACGGTGTCGTCCAGGACGAGATCGTTCACCTCGACGCCACCCAGGACGAGTCCCGGGTGATCGCCCAGGCCAACGCCCAGGTGGACGAGAAGAGCGGGAAGCTCCGAGGCCCCGCGGTGGAGTGCCGCTCGCGCGAGGGTGAGCTCGTGCTCGCCCCGCCGAAGGACGTGGAGCTGATGGACGTGTCGCCGAACCAGATCTGGTCGGTGGGCACCGCCCTGATCCCGTTCCTCGAGCACGACGACGCCAACCGCGCCCTGATGGGCTCGAACATGCAGCGCCAGGCCGTGCCGCTCCTCAAGGCCGACCCGCCGCTGGTGGGCACCGGCATGGAGGTCCGTGCGGCGATGGACGGCGGTGACGTGGTCCTCGCCGGCGCCCCCGGCACGGTCGAGTACGTGGACGCCCAGCGCGTGGTGATCGACACCGGCGGCAGCAAGGACGAGTACCCGCTGGTCAAGTTCATGCGCTCGAACCAGGGCACCCTCATCCACCAGAAGCCGCGGGTCACCCCCGGCCAGAAGGTGGCCGCGGGCGAGCTCCTGGCCGACGGCTCATCCACGGGTGGCGGCGAGCTCGCGCTCGGCAAGAACGTGCTCGTGGCCTTCATGTCCTGGGAGGGCTACAACTTCGAGGACGCGATCATCATCTCCGAGCGCCTCGTGAAGGAGGACGAGCTCACCTCGATCCACATCGAGGAGTACGAGATCGACGCCCGCACCACGAAGCTCGGCGACGAGGAGATCACCCGGGACATCCCGAACCGTTCCGAGGAGTCGCTCCGCAACCTCGACGATCGCGGCATCGTCCGCGTCGGCGCCGAGGTCGGATCGGGCGACCTGCTGGTCGGCAAGGTCACGCCCAAGGGCGAGACCGAGCTCACGGCCGAGGAGAAGCTGATCCGCGCGATCTTCAAGGAGAAGGCGCGCGAGGTCCGCGACACCTCGCTCAAGGTGCCGCACGGCGAGGGCGGCGTCGTGATCGACGTCAAGACCTTCAGCCGCGAGAACGACGACGACCTGCCGCCGGGCGTGAACGACCTCGTGCGCGTGTACGTGGCCAAGAAGCGCAAGATCGCCGAGGGCGACAAGCTGGCCGGCCGTCACGGCAACAAGGGCGTGATCTCGAAGATCGTGCCCGAGGCCGACATGCCTCACCTCGAGGACGGCACTCCGATCGACGTGATCCTCAACCCGCTCGGCGTGCCGAGCCGGATGAACCTGGGTCAGATCCTGGAGACGCACATCGGGTGGGTCGCCGGCAACGGCTGGTACGACGACGGCTCGGACGCCTACAAGGAGGTCCAGAAGAACGGCGGCCGCGTGACCGTGGCCACCCCGGTCTTCGACGGCGCCACCGTGGAGGACGTGGACGAGGCGCTCGTGCGCTGGGCCGAGGAGCACGGCAAGGAGCGGGGCATCAACTTCAAGGTTGATGCCAACGAGCGTGCCGGACGCCGCTGCTCGGGCAAGCTCACCCTCTACAACGGCCGCACGGGCGAGCCCTACGAGGAGACCGTCACCGTCGGCTGCATGTACATCCTGAAGCTGCTCCACCTCGTGGACGACAAGATCCACGCCCGGAGCACCGGCCCCTACTCGCTCGTCACCCAGCAGCCGCTGGGCGGCAAGGCGCAGTTCGGTGGCCAGCGCTTCGGCGAGATGGAGGTGTGGGCGCTGGAGGCCTACGGCGCGGCGTACACGCTCCAGGAGATGCTCACGATCAAGTCCGACGACACGGTCGGCCGCGTGAAGGCCTACGAGGCGATCGTCAAGGGCGAGAACATCGCCGAGCCCTCCATTCCGGAGTCCTTCAAGGTGCTCCTGAAGGAGATGCAGTCGCTGGCCCTCGACGTGGACGTGCGCTCGGAGGAGGGCACGGGGGTCGAGATGCGCGACGAGGACGACGACCTCCTGCGGGCCGCCGAGGAGCTCGGGATCGACCTGTCCGGCGTGCGAGCCACCGACGGCCAGGCCGCGGACGAGTCCGAGGAGAAGGTCGAGGCGGAGGGCGAGGGCGGCCAGACCGCCGAACACGCCCGCCGCCCAGGACGCGGAGATGGTCGAGGAGTAGGCCCCCGGCCGGCCCCCTGCCCGCACTTAAGAAGCACTAGAGAGAGAAAAAGGGATCAATTTGATCGACATCAACAACTTCGACGCCATCAAGATCGGCCTCGCTTCCTCGAAGCAGATTCGGTCCTGGTCGAGCGGCGAGGTCACCAAGCCGGAGACGATCAACTACCGCACGCTGAAGCCCGAGAAGGATGGGCTCTTCTGCGAGCGCATCTTCGGTCCCACGAAGGACTGGGAGTGCTACTGCGGCAAGTACAAGCGCGTCCGCTACAAGGGCATCGTCTGCGAGCGCTGCGGCGTCGAGGTCACGCGCTCCAAGGTGCGCCGCGAGCGCATGGGTCACGTGGACCTGGCCGCGCCGGTCTCGCACATCTGGTTCTTCAAGGGCGTTCCCAGCCGCATCGGCTACCTGCTCGACATGGCTCCCAAGGAGCTCGAGAAGGTCCTCTACTTCGCCGCCTCCATCGTCACCTGGGTGGACGACGAGGCGCGCCAGAAGGACATCCCGTCGCTGGAGAAGGAAGTCCAGAAGGTCATCGACGCCTACGAGGCCGAGCGCGAGGAGCGGGTCCTCGAGCTGAAGGAGTCCCTCGAGCGGCGCGTGGAGTACCTCTCGAGCGGCAAGCAGTCGGGTTTCTCGGACGACGACCTGCTCTGGGCCGACACGCTCGACGTGAACCTCAAGAAGCTCGCCGACGACGAGCGCGAGAAGATGGAGAAGGAGCTCCGCAAGCAGTTCGAGGCGGACATCTCCGACACCGAGGCGTACATCGAGGACGCCGCCGAGCGCATGCGCGGGGTCTGGGAGCTCTTCCAGACCATGGAGCCCAAGCAGGTGGTGGCCGACGAGACGCTCTTCCGTGAGCTGAAGGACCGCTTCGGCTCGCAGTTCGGGCTGGGCGAGTACTTCCGCGGCGGCATGGGCGCCGAGTCCGTGCGCGACCTGCTCCAGCAGGTCGACCTCGACGCGGAGCGCGAGGAGCTCGAGGACCAGGTCAAGACGGCCAAGGGCCAGAAGCAGAGCCGCGCGGTCAAGCGGCTGAAGGTCGTGTCGGCCTTCATCCACTCGGACAACAAGCCCGAGGACATGGTCCTCGAGGCCGTCCCGGTGATCCCGCCGGAGCTGCGCCCGATGGTGCAGCTCGACGGTGGCCGCTTCGCCACCTCGGACCTCAACGACCTCTACCGGCGCGTGATCAACCGGAACAACCGGCTGAAGCGGCTGCTCGACCTCGGCGCGCCCGAGATCATCGTCAACAACGAGAAGCGGATGCTCCAGGAGGCCGTGGACGCGCTGTTCGACAACGGCCGCCGCGGCCGGCCCGTGACCGGGCCGGGCAACCGCCCGCTCAAGTCGCTCAGCGACATGCTCAAGGGCAAGCAGGGCCGGTTCCGCCAGAACCTGCTCGGCAAGCGCGTGGACTACTCCGGCCGTTCGGTGATCGTCGCCGGGCCGGAGCTGCGCATCCATCAGTGCGGACTGCCCAAGCTGATGGCCCTCGAGCTGTTCAAGCCGTTCATCATGGCCCGGCTCGTCGAGCGCAAGTCGGTGCAGAACATCAAGGCGGCCAAGAAGATGGTCGACTCGATGATCCCCGAGGTGTGGGACGTGCTGGAGGAGGTCATCCAGGAGCACCCGGTGCTGCTGAACCGCGCTCCCACGCTGCACCGCCTCGGCCTGCAGGCCTTCGAGCCCGTGCTGGTCGAGGGCAAGGCCATCCAGGTCCACCCGATGGTGTGTCACGCCTTCAACGCCGACTTCGACGGCGACCAGATGGCCGTGCACGTGCCGCTGTCGGCGGAGGCGCAGGCGGAGGCCCGGCTGCTGATGCTCTCGGCGAACAACATCCTGTCGCCGGCGCACGGCTCGCCGCTCGCCACGCCCTCGCAGGACATGGTCCTGGGCTCCTACTACCTCACCTACGGGCCGAGCCCGGAGGAGCTGGGGACGCTCGAGGAGAAGCTGTTCGCGGGTAAGTGGGACAAGAAGGACGGCCCGCGGCCGCACGTGTTCCGCTCGGCCCAGGAGGCGGAGCTGAACTACGAGGGCAAGCTCGTGAAGCTCCACGACCTGGCCGAGTACCGCGGGCGCCACCGCGAGCACCACATCCTGACCACGGTCGGGCGGATCATCTTCAACGAGCGCGTGGAGCGTGCTCTCGAGGAGTCGCTCGGCGAGGAGTACGACCCCCAGACCTACGATTTCGTGAACACCCCGCTGCGCAAGCGGGACATGAACAACGTGATCGAGCGGCTGGTGGACGTGCACGGTCCCTACGCCACCGCGCTGGTCCTGGACGCGTTCAAGGACCTCGGGTTCCATTTCGCCACCCAGGCCGGAATCACGGTCTCGAAGAACGACGTGGTGATCCCGCCCGACAAGGCGCAGATCCTCGAGGGCTACGAGAAGGAAGTCAGCGAGATCCAGGAGCAGTACGACACCGGCCTCATCTCCCAGGAGGAGCGCAAGGAGGCCGTGATCGAGAAGTGGACCGCGGCCACCGAGGAGGTGGGCCAGGCGATGCAGGACAACCTGGACCACCTGAACCCCATCTTCATGATGGCCAACTCGGGAGCTCGAGGCTCGTTCAAGCAGATCCGCCAGCTGGCGGGCATGCGTGGCCTGATGGCCAATCCGAAGGGCGAGATCATCGAGCGCCCGATCCTGGCCAACTTCATGGAAGGCCTGACGGTGCTCGAGTACTTCATCTCGACCCACGGGGCCCGGAAGGGCCTGGCCGACACCGCGCTCCGCACGGCCGACTCGGGCTACCTGACCCGGCGGCTGGTGGACGTGGCGCAGGACGTGATCGTGCGCGAGGAGGACTGCGGCACCAAGGAGTTCATCCTCATGCGGCTGTGGGACGACGCCGGGCGGCCGAACGGCCAGCTCGAGGGTCGCTACGTGGCGGAGGACTTCGCCACGAAGAAGGGCAAGGCGCTGCTCGACAAGCACGTGCCTGATCACCCAGACGCACGTGGCCGAGCTGGCCGAGGCCCTCGCCAACGAGACCGATGCCATGGTTCCCGTCCGCTCGGTGCTGAAGTGCCGTGCGGAGGGGCTGTGCCAGAAGTGCTACGGCAAGGCGCCCGCCACCGGCAAGGTCGTGGCCATCGGCGACGCGGTGGGCATCATCGCCGCCCAGTCGATCGGTGAGCCGGGCACGCAGCTCACGCTCCGGACCTTCCACACCGGTGGTGTGGCCGGAGCCGACATCACGCACGGTCTCCCGCGCGTGGTGGAGCTGTTCGAGGCCCGCAAGCCGAAGGGCCAGGCCGAGCTCGCCACCGTGGAGGGCACCGCCTCGGTCGAGGACACCGAGAAGGGCCTGCGGGTCATCGTCACCGACGCCGCCGGCGAGGAGCACGCGTACGCCTTCCCGCGGCGCACGCGCCTGCTGGTGGAGAACGGCCAGAAGGTCAAGCCGGGCGATCAGCTCAACGAGGGCTCGATCTACCCGCACGACCTGCTCGCCTACGGCGGCGAGGACCAGCCGGCACGCCGCACGGCCACCGAGGTCTACCTCGTCAAGGAGGTCCAGACCGTCTACCAGTCGCAGGGCGTGGACATCAACGACAAGCACATCGAAGTGATCGTGCGCCAGATGATGAAGAAGGTCCGCGTCGACCAGAAGGGCGATACGGACTACCTGCCCGGCCAGTTCGTGGACCGCAACGAGATGATCGGCGTGAACGTCGATCTCAAGAAGGCCAAGAAGGAGCAGGCCCAGACCGAGGAGATCATCCTCGGCATCACCAAGGCCTCGCTGGCCACCGACTCGTTCCTGTCGGCGGCCTCCTTCCAGGAGACCACGAAGGTGCTCACCGACGCGGCTCTCGAGGGCAAGACGGACCGCCTGCTGGGGCTGAAGGAGAACGTGATCATCGGGAAGCTCATCCCGGCGGCCACGGGCCTTCGCCGCTACCGGCGGCTCGAGATCGAGCCCACCGAGCCGATCCGGCGCCACTCGCCGGACGAGATCGGCCTGCTGGACGAGTCGGAGCTCGCGGCCGAGCTCGGCCTCACCGACACCGGTGAGATCGAGGGCTTCGGGTTCGGCAACGGCGGGGACGGCCGCGGACGCGTTCAGCGACCTGGCCGACCTGCCCGCCGACGGCGACGGCGACAAGAAGTCCTAGGGACCCCGAGTCACCTCGAGCTGAGTCCCGCCCGCTGCGCCGCTCGCGCGCGCGGGCGGGCCTAGCGCTTCCGGGCCGCCTTAACGGCCTTCTTGGGCGCGTGCACGAGGTAGAGGCCGGCCGCCGAGCGACTCGGCGTGGCCGCTCTTGGCCAGCCGCTTCACCACGACGGGGCAGCGCTTGCAGCGCGGGCCCGACTTGCAGCAGCGCTTCTTGGTCTTGACGGTGCGGGCGGCGGGCACGGGGTCCGCACCGTAGCACCAAGTTAGGTGACCCTAACTATTCGAGCCCGCGGGGTCCGGCTCCGCCTGCGCCAGCTCGTCGGCCCAGTCCACGAGCTCCTGGACGTGCTCGTCCGTGAGGCCCACCGGGGGCAGGGTCTCCACGATCATCGTGGGGGCCGAGCGCGAACTCGGCCCATTCGCGGCAGGTGTCGTCGATGTTGTCGTCGATCCACGCCGCCGGGCGGTCGCCCGCGTACTCGTGGATCGCGTCCAGCTTCCAGTGCGCTGAGCCGAACACCGCCCGGCCGTCGAAGATGAGCGTCGGGAGGTCCCTGAAGGAGAGCTCCAGCAGGTGGGGCAGGTGCTCGTTCGCCCGCTCCTCCCAGCCCGTGGCCCACACCAGCTCGAAGTGGTGCGACAGGTCCTCGAGCCGTTTCCCTACGCTGGGGGGGATGCAATGCGCCACCCCATCGACCCAGTGGAGCGGTCCCGGAAGCTCCCTGACGTCGGGCGCGAAACCGAACAGGCTGATGACCCCGTCGACGTCGACGAAGCAGATCGGGCGGCTTGTGTGATTTGTCACTGTGGTATCGCTATTCCGTAACCGGGGTATGAACAGAAGTACGACTTAGGCGCCTTCTCATTTAAGCGGCAGGCGCGCCGGCCGATACCTCGAATAGCGGATAGGGACCGCCGCCATCGACTCCCTTCCGCCAGACCGCCTTTCCCGACCTGGATTCTTACGCCTTCAACGTGACTATTGAAGTAGGCATTCTCCTTGCGCTCCTCTGCGCCCTGACCACGAACTTCGGCTTCCTGCTGAAGCATCGCGGTGCGTGCGCGGCCCCCGACGTCAGCCTGAGCCATCCGGTTCGCAGCGCTGTGGGCCTGTTCCGGTCCAAGTGGTTCGCGGTCGGCATGCTCGTGGCCCTCGGGGCGTGGATCCTCCACGTCGGCGCCCTCGCCCTCGCGCCCCTCTCGCTCGTCCAGGCAGTGATCTCCGGTGGCCTCGTCTTCCTCACCGTCATCGCCGAGCGCTGGTTCGGCTGCTCCGTCGGCCTCCGCCAATGGGCCGGCGTCGGCCTCACCGCCCTCGGCCTCGTGCTCCTCGCGGCCACGCTGCCCGGCGGCGAGGGAGCCAACTCCAGCTACTCGGTGGCCGGCATGGTGGCCTTCGAGTCCGCGCTGCTCGCCATCGGCGCCTTCCTCGTGCTCTCCCCGGCCCTCGACTCCCACGAGCACCACGGCGTGATGCTCGGCACGGCCGCCGGAATCCTCTTCGGAGTCTCCGACGTGGCCATCAAGGCCCTCACCGGCACCGTGGGATCCCACGGCCTGACTCGGACTCATCTCGCCCTGGCTCCTCACCTGCATCCTCGCCTCCGTCATCGCCTTCTACGCCTCCGCACGCGGGCTCCAGAAGGGCGAGGCCGTGCCCGTCATCACGCTCACCAGCGCGGCGGCCAACGTCACGGCCATCAGCGGCGGCATCCTCGTGTTCGGAGACCCGATGCCGAACGACACGCTCGGGATCGTCGTCCAGAGCTTCGCCTTCGTGCTGGTGATCGCGGCCGCCGCAATCACCCCGGCGCCGCTGCGCGCCGCCTCCGCCGCCCGATAGGCGTCGCCTGGCGGCGTCCTCGGTCGGCCGCGTGCGGAGCACTGCGGCCTCCCTGCGTCCTGGCCATGCTCGCCTCTCGGGCGGCGGACCGCTCGCCGGAGCGCTGCTAGGATCCCGCGCCGCATGCCAAGCATCAATCAGCTCGTCCGCAAGGGCCGCGTGAAGCCCAAGAAGAAGGTCTCCACGCCAGGTCTCAAGTCCGGCCAGGGGCGCAAGCGCCGCATTGCCGCGCCGCAGCGCCGCGGGGTCTGCACCCGCGTGTACACCACCACGCCCAAGAAGCCGAACTCCGCGCTCCGCAAGGTGGCCCGCGTCCGGCTCACCAACGGCATGGAGGTCACCACCTACATCCCGGGCGAGGGCCACAACCTCCAGGAGCACTCGGTGGTGCTGGTCCGCGGCGGACGCGTCAAGGACCTTCCGGGCGTGCGCTACAAGGTCGTGCGCGGGACGCTCGACGCCGCCGGCGTCACGGAGCGAAAGAAGGCCCGCTCGCAGTACGGAGCGAAGGCCCGGTAGTGCCGCGCCGCGCCGCAGCAGCCGATCCGGCCGGTCGAGCCCGACCCCATGTACGGGTCGAAGCTCGTGTCCCAGGTCATCAACAAGGTGATGACCGACGGCAAGAAGTCCACCGCCGAGAAGATCGTCTACGACGCCCTCGAGCATCCTCTCCCGGCGCACCAAGCAGGATCCGGTGCCGGCCCTCGAGGACTCCATCAAGGCGCTGACCCCGGTGCTCGAGGTCCGCTCCCGCCGCGTCGGCGGCGCCACCTACCAGGTGCCCGTCGAGGTCCCCTCGCCCCGGGCACGCACGCTGGCCGTGCGCTGGCTCGTCGAGTTCTCCCGCGCCCGGCGCGAGAAGACCATGGCCGAGCGCCTCGCCGGAGAGCTGGGCGACGCCCAGTCCCAGCAGGGCGGCGCGTACAAGCGGAAGGACGACATCTTCCGCATGGCTCAGGCCAACAAGGCCTTCGCCCACTACCGCTGGTAACAGCGGCGCGCTAGGCGTCGCCTGGCGGCGTCCTCGGTCGGCCGCGTGCGGAGCACTACGGCCTCCCTGCGTCCTTCCCAGGCTCGCCTCTCCGCGTCCGCTGCTCCCAGCGGTCAGCCTGCCGACCGTGCGGCGCCCGCCGCTCCGTCAGCCCCGCCGCGCCGGCCAGGATCACCAGCACGCCTCCGATCACGGCCAGCCACAGGCCGGCGCCGGGCTCGGCCGACGCGCCGGCGAAGTCGCGGCCGATCACGCCGGTGTCGTTCGATGCGGGCAGGTCGCCCAGCACGGTGATGCCGGCGGCCACGGCGCCGAGGACCACGAGGGCCGCCGCCGCGGGCCGGGAGCCGCCGCGCCAGGCGCCCAGGGCCATCACGATCACCGCGAGGCCCAGCAGCGGGAACACGATGCTGTGGCGCTCGAAGCCGGTCTGCACGCAGCGGTCGGCCAGGCCGGGCGCGGTGTCGCTGAGCTGCTCGCAGCTTCCGCTCGCCACGTCCACGGAGATCACGGTCGCGAAGGCGGAGATCAGCAGCAACAGGGCCCCTGCCGCGGCGAGGATCGGGAAGGAGCAGCGGACGTCCTTGGGAATCCCGCACGGGGACCGAGAATCGCCCTGATCGGTGCGTCGAATGCCTGCTACCATCATTCGTCGCTTCGCGGCGGGACTTCTTCCCTACGCGATGCCGCTCAGCCACGTGGTCCAAAGGGCTGCGGCGAGTGGGCTCGAAGCTTGATGGAGGCTCCTACCAAATAAGACAGTTCCGGGCGATTCCTCCACGCAGCACCGGGCCCGGCAAGGGTCCTTTTTCTGCCCGGAACCAGTACTAGCGAGAAGAACATGGCACGCACGGTCGCACTAGAGAACACGCGCAACATCGGGATCATGGCGCACATCGACGCCGGTAAGACGACGACGACCGAGCGCATCCTGTTCTACACCGGACGCACCCACAAGATGGGTGAGGTCCACGAGGGCGCGGCCGTCATGGACTGGATGGAGCAGGAGCAGGAGCGCGGGATCACCATCACCTCCGCCGCCACCACCGCCTCGTGGCGCGACCACCGCATCAACATCATCGACACGCCCGGCCACGTGGACTTCACCGTCGAGGTGGAGCGCTCCCTGCGCGTCCTCGACGGCGCCGTGGCCGTGTTCGACTCCGTGGCCGGTGTCGAGCCGCAGTCCGAGACGGTCTGGCGCCAGGCCGACCGCTACCGCGTTCCGCGCATCGCCTTCATCAACAAGATGGACCGCATCGGCGCCGACTTCGCCTACTCGGTGAAGACGATGGTCGATCGCCTCGGGGCCCACCCGGTGCCCGTGCAGCTCCCGATCGGCGCCGAGTCGGAGTTCTCCGGCGTCGTGGACCTCGTGAACATGAAGGCCATCGTCTACAAGGACGACCTGGGTCAGGACTGGGAGGTCACCGACATCCCCGCCGAGCTCGAGGACGAGGCCCAGCTGGCCCGTACCGAGCTGATCGAGGCCGTGGCCGACTTCGACGACGAGCTCATGTCCGACTACCTCGAGGAGAAGCCGATCGAGGCCGCGCGCCTGGTGCGCGACATCCGCAAGGCCACGCTGGCCATCTCGATGACGCCCGTCCTCTGCGGCTCCGCCTTCAAGAACAAGGGCGTGCAGCCCCTGCTCGACGCCGTGATCGACTACCTGCCCAGCCCGCTGGACGTTCCTCCGGTCGACGGCCTCGAGGGCACGCAGCTCGCTGGACGGCGACGGCGTGGCCACCACCCGCGAGGCCTCCGACGACGCGCCGTTCGCCGCGCTGGCCTTCAAGGTCATGGCCGACCCCTACGTCGGCAAGCTCACCTACTTCCGCGTGTACTCCGGCAAGCTCAGCGCCGGCGGGCGGGTGCTCAACTCGATCACCGGCCGCACCGAGCGCGTTGGCCGCATCCTGATGATGCACGCCAACAGCCGCGAGGAGCAGGACGAGGTGTACGCGGGCGACATCGCCGCCGGCGTGGGCCTCAAGCAGACCTCCACGGGAGACACCCTGAGCGCGCCCGACGCGCCGGTGGTGCTCGAGCGGATGCATTTCCCCGACCCGGTGGTGCACCTCTCCATCGAGCCGAAGACCAAGGTGGACCAGGAGAAGCTCTCCACCGCCCTTGCCCGCCTGGGCGAGGAGGACCCGACCTTCCAGGTGCGCAGCGACGAGGAGACCGGGCAGACCGTGATCTCCGGCATGGGCGAGCTGCACCTCGAGGTCATCGTGGACCGGCTGCGCCGCGAGTTCCACGTCGAGGCCGCCGTGGGCCGCCCGCAGGTCGCCTACCGGGAGACCGTTCGCGGCGAGGCGAAGAAGGTGGAGGGCAAGTTCATCCGCCAGACCGGCGGCTCGGGCCAGTACGGGGTCGTGTACATCGACCTCGAGCCCGCGCCCGGCGAGGGCTTCGACTTCGTGAACAAGGTGAAGGGCGGCTCGGTGCCGTCCGAGTTCATCCCCGCCGTGGAGAAGGGGATCGAGGAGGCGCTGGAGTCCGGCGTCAAGGCCGGCTATCCGATGGTGGATGTCCGCGCCACCCTCACCGACGGCAAGTACCACGACACGGACTCGTCGGAGATCGCCTTCAAGATCGCCGGCTCGATGGCCCTCAAGGAGGCCGCGCGCCGGGCCCAGCCCGTACTGCTCGAGCCCGTGATGGCGGTGGAGGTGGTCACGCCCCAGGAGTTCATGGGGGACGTGATCGGCGACCTCTCACGCCGTCGCGGCCGCGTCGAGTCGCAGGAGCCGCGCGGAAACGCGGTGGCCGTCAAGGGCAGCGTCCCGCTGTCGGCGATGTTCGGCTACGCAACGGATCTGCGTTCCACCACCCAGGGACGGGCCAACTACACGATGCAGTTCGACCGTTACGAGGAAGTACCGCCCAACATCGCGGACGAGATCATCGAGCACCGCACCGGGGAACCGGTCGGGGCTTCTGCGTAGGGCTGCTCGTGGGTCGGCCAGGCCGACTGCGAGCAATCGGAGTTAGGAGTATGTTTCGCGAGTTCGGGCCAGGTCCCGAACGGAATCTTTGAAAGGAGCAGTTCGGAGTGGCGAAGGAGAAGTTCGAGCGCAACAAGCCGCACGTCAACGTCGGCACCATTGGCCATATCGACCACGGCAAGACCACCCTCACCGCGGCCATCACGAAGGTGCTGTCTGAGAAGTACGGCGGCCAGGCGAGGAGCTTCGAGGAGATCGACAACGCGCCGGAGGAGAAGGAGCGCGGGATCACGATCGCCACGTCGCACGTGGAGTACGAGACGGAGAACCGTCACTACGCCCACGTGGACTGTCCCGGTCACGCCGACTACATCAAGAACATGATCACCGGCGCGGCGCAGATGGACGGCGCGATCCTGGTGGTCTCCGCCGCGGACGGCCCCATGCCGCAGACCCGCGAGCACATCCTGCTCGCCCGTCAGGTGAACGTGCCCTACGTGGTGGTCTTCCTCAACAAGGTCGACATGGTCGACGACGAGGAGCTCCTGGAGCTCGTCGAGATCGAGGTGCGCGAGCTGCTCTCCGAGTACGAGTTCCCGGGCGACGACGTCCCCGTGATCTCCGGCTCGGCGCTGAAGGCGCTCGAGGGCGACGAGGGCTACATCGAGAAGATCGTGGAGCTCGCCTCCGCGCTCGACACCTACATCCCCGAGCCCGAGCGGCCCCTGGACCGCCCGTTCCTGATGCCGGTCGAGGACGTCTTCTCGATCACCGGACGCGGGACCGTGGCCACCGGCCGCATCGAGCAGGGCGTGGTGCACACCGGCGACACCGTCGAGATCGTGGGCATCCACGAGCAGACGAGCAGCACCGTGGTCACCGGCGTCGAGATGTTCCGCAAGATCCTCGACGAGGGTCAGGCCGGCGACAACGTCGGGTGCCTGCTCCGCGGAGTCGAGCGTGAGGCCATCGAGCGCGGCCAGGTGCTGTGCAAGCCGAAGTCGATCACTCCGCACACCAAGTTCAAGGCTCAGGTCTACTGCCTGAAGAAGGAGGAGGGTGGCCGTCACACCCCGTTCTTCAACGGCTACCGCCCGCAGTTCTACTTCCGGACCACGGACGTGACCGGAGTGGCCAACCTGCCCGAGGGCACGGAGATGGTCATGCCGGGCGACAACGTGGAGATGACCGTCGAGCTCATCCAGCCCATCGCGATGGACGCCGGACTTAGGTTCGCCATTCGCGAGGGCGGCCGAACAGTCGGCTCGGGGGTGGTCACCGAAATCATCGAGTAGGGGGTCTACGAGAGACACCCTTCTCGGGGGCGGGCAGCAGTCATAGGCCCGCCCCCACGCCTGTTCAGACCATGGCCACACTCACTCAGAACAAGATCCGCATCCGGCTCAAGGCCTACGACCACTCGGCGATCGAGACGGCGGCCAAGGAGATCGTGGAAACCGCCGTGCGCACCGGCGCCTCGGTATCCGGTCCCGTGCCCCTTCCCACCGAGAAGAACGTGTACTGCGTGGTGCGCGGTCCCTTCAAGGACAAGGACTCGCGCGAACACTTCGAGATCCGCACGCACAAGCGGCTGATCGACATCCTCCAGCCCACCCCGAAGACGGTGGACTCGCTGCAGCGCCTGGATCACCTCCCGGCCGGCGTGGACATCCAGATCCAGCTGATCTGAGGCGGGCGAGATGCCGGGGCTACTGGGACGCAAGCTGGGAATGACGCAGATTTTCGACGCCGACGACGGGCACGTGGAGCGCGTGACGGTGATCGAGGCCGGCCCCTGCTTCGTCACGGCCATCCGGCGCGCGGATCGCGACGGGTACGACGCGGTGCAGCTCGCCTTCGGCGAGATCCGCGAGAAGAAGCTTCAGAAGGCGCGCCGCGGCCACCTGCGCAAGGCCGGCGTGGGCAACCTCCGCCACCTCTGCGAGTTCCGCGGCGACGCGGGCGAGCTCGAGGTGGGCAACGAGGTGAAGGTCGACTCGGTGTTCGAGAAGGGGGAGACCGTGAAGGTCTCCGGAGTCTCGAAGGGCAAGGGCTTCGCCGGCACGATCAAGCGCCACAACTTCCACCGCGGGCCCGTGTCCCACGGCTCGCACAACGTGCGCGCCCCGGGCTCCATCGGCGCCTCCGCCGATCCCGCGCGCGTGTTCAAGGGCATCCGCGGCCCCGGGCAGATGGGTAACAAGCGCGCGACCCAGCGCGGCCTCGAGGTCGTGGACGTTCGCACCGACGCCAACCTGCTGCTCGTGCGCGGCTCGGTGCCGGGCGCGAAGGGCACCGTCGTCGAGATCAGGAAGGACGGCTGATGGCCGCCGAGGCGCCTTTCATCGGCAAGGCCAAGGGCAAGCTCTCGCTCGACGAGACCGTGTTCGGCGAGCGCTTCCACGGGCCGCTCGTGCACGAGACCGTGCGCGCGGAGCTCGCGGCCAAGCGCCGCGGCACCGCCTCCACGAAGACCCGCGGCGAGATCGCCATGACCGGAGCCAAGGCCTGGCGCCAGAAGGGCACCGGCCGCGCTCGCGTGGGCGCCCTCTCGGTATCCAGCCGAAAGGGCGGTGGCGTGACCTTCGGGCCGAAGCCGCGCGCCTACACGGTCAAGGTCAACCGCAAGGCTGCCCGGCGTGCGTTCCGGGCCGCTCTGGCGATGCACGCCGATCGCGGTTCGCTTGCCGGGATCGACGCCTCCAGCTTCGACACCCCCTCCACCAAGGCCGCGGCGGCCGCGCTGGAGCAGCTCGACGGACGCGGCCGCGTGCTCGTGGTGCTGGGCGACGACGAGGTCACCTGCGCCAAGTCCTTCCGCAATCTCACCGGGGTCAAGGTCCTGCAGTCCGACGTGGTGGGAGTGGCCGACGTCGTGGGCGCCGCCCGCCTCGTGGTCTCGGAGGCCGCGCTCGCGCGCCTCACCGAGAAGGTCCGCCCGCCGGCGAGGGAGGAGTCGGAGTGAACGCCCGCGCCGTGATCCTCCGCCCCGTGGTGTCAGAGAAGAGCTACGCCCTGCTGGCGGCCAACAAGTACACCTTCCGCGTCGCCGACCGGGCGAACAAGACCCAGGTCCGGCAGGCGATCGAGGAGATCTTCGGCGTCCGCGTGCTGGACGTGCGCACCCTCTGGGTGAAGCCCAAGCCCAAGCGCCGCGGCATCAGCCAGGGCTACCGCCGTCGCTGGAAGAAGGCCGTGGTGACCCTGCACGCCGAGGACACCATCGAGCTGTTCGAAGGACAGGAGCTCGGAGCCTGATGGCCATCAAGAAGCACAAGCCCACGAGCCCGGGACGGCGGTTCGCCACCTGGCTCCAGCACGAGGCCGTTACCAAGACGGAGCCCGAGAGGTCGCTCGTCGAGGGCCTGCGGAAGTCCGGCGGGCGGAACAACAACGGCCGCGTCACCTCCCGCCACCGCGGCGGGGGCAACAAGCGCAAGTACCGGAAGATCGACTTCCTGCGCCGTAAGGACGGCGTGCCCGCGAAGGTCGCGGCCATCGAGTACGACCCCAACCGCAGCGCGCACATCGCCCTCCTCCATTACCTGGACGGCGAGAAGCGCTACATCCTGGCTCCGGCCCGGCTCGCGGTGGGGGCCACGGTGTCCTCGGGACCGACGGCCGACATCGCGGCGGGCAACGCCCTGCCGCTGAGCGCCATCCCCACGGGCACCACGGTGCACAACGTGGAGCTCGTCCCCGGCCGGGGCGGCCAGCTCGGCCGCGCCGCGGGCACCGCCATCCAGGTGGTGGCCAAGGACGGCGGCTACGCCACCCTGCGCCTGCCCTCCAGCGAGATGCGCATGGTGTCGGAGGACTGCCGGGCCACGATCGGCCCGCTCGGCAACGCCGAGCACGAGCTGGTGGACCTGGGCAAGGCGGGTCGCGCACGTCATCGCGGCAAGCGCCCGCACACGCGCGGCGTGGCCATGAACCCGGTGGATCATCCGCACGGCGGCGGAGAGGCCCACCACACGCCCGGCGGGCATCCGGTCACGCCCTGGGGCGTTCCCACCCTCGGATACCGCACGCGCAAGAAGCGCAAGGGATCCGATCGCTACATCGTTCGCGGCCGCCGCCGCGGGAAGAAGGGGAGGCGCTAGTCCATGTCGCGCTCGTCCAAGAAGGGCCCGTTCATCGAGGAACGACTGCTCAAGCGCGTCGAGGCCATGAACGCCGCCGGCCAGCGGTCGATGGTCAAGACCTGGTCGCGTACCTCCACGATCTTCCCCGAGCTGGTGGGCCACACCGTGGCCGTCCACGACGGCCGCAAGCACGTGCCCGTGTTCGTCTCCGAGTCGATGGTGGGGCACAAGCTGGGCGAGTTCGCGCCCACGCGCGTGTTCCGTGGCCATGCCGGCAGTGACAGGGTGCGAATGCGATGACTCCCCGCGGGGATGCACCCGAGGGCGGCTGGGAGTCGCTGAAGGTCGCCGAGCTCTCGGAGGAGCTCGAGAGTCGCGGCCTGCCCAAGAGCGGCAAGAAGGCCGAGCTGGTCGCGCGGCTTCAGGAGGACGACGCCTCGGGCGGCGCCCCTGAGGAGGCCGAGGCACCGCGCCGAGGAGGCTCCGACCGCGGAGGCCGATGCCGAGCCGGAGGCCGAGGAGGCCGACGAGGAGCCGAGCGACGCCGACGAGGAGAAGCCCGCAGGCCGCCGCCGGAGGCGTGGCGCCGCCGAGGTGGCCGCCCCCGCCACCAAGCCGGCCCGGCGCACGCCCGAGGGAGAGATCGTCGTCTTTGCGCGCGCGAGGTATGTGCGCGGCGCGCCCCGCAAGGCCCGGCTCGTGATGGACCACATCCGCGGCAAGCCGGTGGAGCAGGCCCAGGCCTTCCTGCGCTTCGCCCCGCGCGCGGTGTCGACCGACATCCTGAAGCTGCTGAACTCTGCTGTGGCCAACGCCGAATCGGGACACGAGCTGGGCGCGGACGAGCTTCGCGTCCGTCGCGCCTTCGTGGACGAGGGCCCCACCATCAAGCGGTACCGGCCGCGCGCCATGGGGCGCGCCACGCGCATCAACAAGCGCACGAGCCATATGACCATCGAACTTACGACGAGCGAAAGGAACGGGAGGTAGCCGAATGGGCCAGAAGATCCATCCCGAGTCCCTCCGGGTCGGCTACATCCACGACTGGAAGTCGACTTGGTTCAACGAGAGGGAGTTCTCGGACTACCTGCTCGAGGACATTCACATCCGCGACCACATCACGAACAAGCTCGCCCACGCGGGCCTGTCCACGATCACGATCCGGAAGAACAAGACCGAGGTCGAGGTGAACATCCACACGGCCCGTCCCGGGATCGTGATCGGCAAGTCCGGGTCCGAGGTGGACGCTCTGCGCAAGGAGCTCCACAAGATGACCGGCAAGGCCGTGAAGGTGAACATCCTCGAGATCAAGCGTCCCGAGCTCGACTCGAACCTCGTGGCCCAGTCGGTGGCCGAGCAGCTGCAGAACCGGGTTGCCTTCCGCCGCGCCATGAAGCGCGCGCTCACGTCCGCCATGCGCTCCGGCGCCAAGGGCGTGAAGATCCAGGTGTCCGGCCGCCTCGGCGGCTCGGAGATGGCGCGCACCGAGGGCTACTCCGACGGCCGTGTGCCGCTGCACACCCTGCGCGCGGACATCGACTACGGCTTCTACGAGGCGCGCACCACCTTCGGCCGCATCGGCGTGAAGGTGTGGATCAACAAGGGCGAGATCATGCCCAAGGGCTTCGCGCAGGACCTCACCGACCTCGAGGCTCCGCAGGCCGTGGGCGCCGGTGGCGGCCCCGGCGGTCGCGGGCGCGGCGGCGGCGGAGGCCGCGGCGGCCCCGGTGGCGGAGGTCGCGGTCCGGGCGGCGGCGGGCGCGGTCCCGGCGGCGGCGGGCGCGGCCCGGGCGGTGGCGGCCGCGGCGGGAGGAGCTGACCGATGCTTCAGCCCAAGAGAGTCAAGTGGCGCAAGGAGCACCGCGGAAGGCGGCGCGGCTTCGCCAAGGGCGGAACGCGCGTGGAGTTCGGCGAGTACGGGCTCAAGGCGCTGGATCGCGGCTGGGTCACCAACCGCCAGATCGAGGCTGCCCGTATCGCCATGACCCGCCGCATCAAGCGAGGCGGCAAGGTCTGGATCAACATCTTCCCGGACAAGCCCTTCACCCAGAAGCCGGCCGAGACGCGGATGGGCTCGGGCAAGGGCTCCCCGGAGGGCTGGGTGGCCGTGGTCAAGCCCGGCCGCGTGATGTTCGAGCTCTCGGGTGTGCCGGAGGACCTGGCCCGCGAGGCCATGCGCCTGGCCGGCCACAAGCTGCCGGTGCGCACGAAGTTCGTGATGCGCGAGGGGTCGGGCCAGTGACGAAGGCTGACGAGGTGCATAACCTGGAGGACCCGCAGCTGGTGGAGTACGTGGACAACGCCCGCAAGGAGCTGTTCAACCTCCGCTTCCAGCACGCCACCGGGCAGCTGGAGAACACCGCCCGGCTGAAGCACACGAAGAGGAACCTCGCACGCGGCCTGACCGTGGCCGGGCAGCGGGGCATCGACGTGGAGGTCGAGATCCGCAGGCAGGCCCAAAATGACTGAGAACGAAGAGAACGTGAACGAAGAAGAGACGCCCGAGGCTCCGGCCGAGGAGGCCCCCGTGGCCGAAGAGCCCGTGGCCGAAGAGCCCGCGGCCGAGGAGCCCGCGGCCGAGGAGCCCGTGGCCGAGGAGGCACCCGCCGAGGAGCCGGCCGCTGCCGCTCCCGCGCAGGAGGAGGCCCCGGCCGAGCCCGAGGAGCAGCTCTCGCCCAAGGAGCGCCGCCGGCGCTCCCGCTCGGCTCATTCCGGCGAGGCCGGCGCCCCGCGCACGCTCGAGGACCGGATCGCCGCGCGCGCCGAGACCCGGGCCAAGAAGGCCCGCAGCCGTCGCGCCTACCGCCAGAAGGTCAAGTCGCGCCGCGAGACCCAGGCACCGGTGGCGGAGACGCCGGCGGACGAGCCGAAGACCAACCCGCGCGAGAAGACCCGCCAGGGCGTGGTGGTGTCCGACCGCGCCACGAAGACGATCACCGTCCGCGTGGACACCGCGCGCCCGCACCGGCGCTACGGAAAGATCGTCCGGAGCTCGTCCACGCTGCACGCCCACGACGAGCAGGGCGACGCCCATGTGGGCGACACCGTGCGGGTCGTGGAGAGCCGGCCGCTCAGCCGCACCAAGCGCTGGCGCCTCGTCGAGGTACTGGAGCGCGCGCGGTGATCCAGCAGGAGTCGCGGCTGAAGGTGGCCGACAACACCGGCGCCCGCGAGGTGCTGTGCATCCGCGTGAGCGGCGGTTCGCGACGGCGCTACGCCAGCGTCGGCGACGTGATCGTGTGCACGGTGAAGGCCGCCATCCCGCACGGCGCGGTGAAGAAGGGCGAGGTCGTGCGGGCCGTGGTGGTGCGCACGAAGAAGGAGTTCGGCCGCGACGACGGCACCTACATCTCGTTCGACGAGAACGCGGCCGTGCTGCTCGACGCGCAGAACAACCCGCGCGGGACGCGAATCTTCGGGCCGGTGGCCCGCGAGCTGCGCGACCGCAACTTCATGCGCATCGTCTCGCTGGCCCCGGAGGTCCTCTGATGGCCGCGCGCATCCGCAAGGACGACAACGTGAAGGTGATCTCGGGCAAGGACCGCGGCAAGACCGGGCGCGTCCTGCGCGTGGATCCCAAGAACGACCGCCTCTTCGTCGAGGGCCTGAACATCGTGAAGCGCCACAGCAAGCCGCGACGCTGCGCGACACCCAGCGCGCGCAGGAGGTGGGCGGCATCATCGAGTTCGAGGGCCCGATCCACATCTCGAACGTGATGCTGCTGGACCCGGATTCGAATCGGCCGACGCGTGTGGGCGTCACCCGCGAGGGCGGTCGCCGCATGCGCGTGGCCAAGCGGTCGGGCAAGGAGATCGACTGATGGAAGCCACCGCCGCCGTGCCGCCCCGGATGAAGGAGCGCTACGAGAAGGAGATCCGGCCCGCCCTGAAGGAGCAGTTCGAGCTCAGCTCGATGATGGAGACGCCGCGGATCACCAAGATCACGCTGAACATGGGCGTGGGCGACGCGAAGCAGGACTCGAACGTCCTGGACGCCGCCATCGAGCAGATGGCCACCATCGCCGGCCAGAAGCCGAGCGTGCGCCGCGCTCGCAAGTCGATCGCGAACTTCAAGCTGCGCGACGGCATGCCGGTCGGCGTGAGCGTCACGCTGCGCCGCGCCCGCATGTGGGAGTTCCTCGACCGGCTCGTGTCGGTGGCGATCCCGCGGATCCGCGACTTCCGCGGTCTCAACGCCCGCTCGTTCGACGGACGGGGCAACTATTCCATGGGCATCCGCGAGCAGATCATCTTCCCTGAGATCGACTACGACGCCATCGATCAGGTGCGCGGACTCGACGTGACGATCACCACCACGGCGTCCACGGACGAGCAGGCCTACCATCTGTTGCGCGAGCTGGGTATGCCCTTCGCCCCCGAGGGGGCGCCCGGCCAGGCGGCCGAGGAGCCGGACGAGGCCGCCGAGGAGCAGCGCAAGGAGGCCGCGCGCCAGCGCGCCGAGGCCGAGCAGGCGGCGCTCGAGCAGCTCAAGGAGGAGAACCCGGAGGCCTACGAGAAGCCGGCCGAGCCCCAGGAGGGCGACGGCGAGCAGCAGAGCGAAGAGGAGTAGATGGCCAAGACGTCACAGGTCGTGCGCCAGAAGCGCGGATCGAAGTACAAGACCAGGAACTACAACCGCTGCAAGCGGTGCGGTCGCCCGCGCGCCTACCTGCGCAAGTTCGGGCTCTGCCGCATCTGCCTGCGCGAGATCGCGCACGAGGGAATGATCCCCGGACTCACGAAGTCGAGCTGGTAGATGTCCCAGACCGATCCGATCGCCGACTTCCTCACCCGCATCCGCAACGGCCTGCGCGCGGACCACGACGACGTGGAGATGCCCGCCTCGAGCTTCAAGGCGGAGCTGGCGCGCATCCTGCGCGAGCAGGGGTACATCGAGGACTTCGAGGTGGAGCCGGCCCGCGTGGGCCGCACCCTGCGCGTGCGCCTGAAGTACACCGAGGACCGCATGCCGGTGATCCTGGGCATCCAGCGCGTGTCCAAGCCGGGTCGCCGCCGCTACGTGGACGCCCGCTCGGTCCCCAAGGTCCAGGGCGGCATGGGCACCACCATCATCTCCACCTCGCGCGGAGTCATGACCGGGCACGACGCCCGTCGTGCCGGCGTCGGCGGCGAGCTCGTGGCGAAGGTCTGGTGAACGCGGCGGTATGAGTCGCATCGGCAAGCAGCCCATCCCCGTGCCCACGGGCGTGGAGGTGACCATCGAGCCGGAGCTCGTGCGCGTGAAGGGGCCGAAGGGCGAGCTCCAGGAGCGCGTCAGCGCGGCGATGGTCGTGAAGCAGGAGGACGGCCAGATCGTGGTGGCCCGTCCCACCGATCGCGGAGAGCACCGCGCTCTGCACGGGCTCACCCGCAGCCTGATCGCGAACATGGTGGAGGGCGTCACCGGCGGCTTCGAGAAGCGCCTCGAGATCCAGGGCGTGGGCTACCGGGCGCAGCTCCAGGGCAAGAAGCTCGTGCTGGCGCTCGGCTACTCCCACCCGGTCGAGGTCGAGGCGCCCGACGGCATCGAGTTCGAGGTCCCGCTGCCCACCCGCATCGTGGTGCGCGGCATCTCCAAGCAGCAGGTCGGCGAGGTGGCCGCCATCATCCGCAAGCAGCGCAAGCCGGAGCCGTACAAGGGCAAGGGCGTGCGCTACGAGGGCGAGCACGTGGTCCGGAAGGTCGGTAAGCGGGCATGAGCGCGCCCACCAAGCCGAACTCCCGCCTGCGCCGCCGGCGCCGGGTCCGGGCCAAGGTGGCCGGCACCGCGGAGCGGCCGCGGCTGTCCGTGTTCCGCTCGAACCGGGGCATCCAGGCACAGCTGATCGACGACGTGAACGGCCACACGCTGGCCTCCGTCGCGTGGATCGAGTCCGAGCTCAAGAAGCTGGGACGGACCGACCAGGCGCGCCGGGCCGGAGAGCTCATCGCGGAGCGCGCAAAGGCCGCCGGAGTGGAGACCTGCGTCTTCGACCGCGGCGGCTACCAGTACCACGGACGGGTCAGGGCTCTGGCCGAGGGCGCCCGGGAGGGCGGCCTCCGGTTCTAGCCGGGGATCGCTACGGTGAGCAGCTAGATGGCTTCGAGAGATAGAACCAGGGATCGCGCCGGATCGGACATGCAGGAGCGCGTGGTGGAGATCAACCGCGTGGCCAAGGTGGTCAAGGGCGGTAGGCGATTCTCATTCACCGCGCTCGTGGTGGTCGGCGACGAGAAGTCGCAGGTCGGCGTGGGCTACGGCAAGGCCAACGAGGTGCCGGTGGCGATTCAGAAGGGCGTCGAGCGCGCCCGCAAGTCGCTCATGAGGGTGCCGATGCACGGCTCCACCATCACCCACGAGGTGATCGGCGTGCACTCCGCGTCGCGCGTGCTCCTGAAGCCCGCCTCGCCCGGTACCGGCGTGATCGCCGGCGGCGGCGTGCGTGCCGTGCTCGAGCTGGCCGGGATCCACGACGTGCTCTCCAAGTCGCTGGGCAGCCAGAACCCCATCAATCTTGTGAAGGCCACCGTGGTGGCGCTCGAATCGCTGCGCAGCCCGGATCAGGTGGCCGCACTGCGCGGACTCACCGTCCGCGAGGTGCTGGGCATCGACGCCGTGGGCTCCGGCGTGGCCGAGCTGCCCGCGGAGGAGGTGGGCGCCTGATGGCCGCCAGCCTCCAGATCCGCCAGGTGAAGTCGGCCAACGGCGCCAGCCGCAAGCAGCACGAGACGCTCAAGACGCTCGGGCTCGGCCGCATCGGCAAGGCCACGGAGCGCCCCGACGATCCCATCGTCCGCGGGCTCGTGGCCAAGGTGGCCCATCTGGTGGTGGTCGCCGATGGCTGACGGCGAGCAGAACCAGCGCATCGGTCTCCACAACCTGAAGCCGGCCCCCGGGTCGCGCCACCCCCGCAAGCGGGTCGGCCGCGGCGAGGGCTCGGGCTCGGGCAAGACCTCGGGCCGCGGCCACAAGGGCGCGGGCCAGCGCGCGGGCGCGAAGAAGAAGGTCGGCTTCGAGGGCGGCCAGACGCCGATCCACATGCGGATGCGCAAGCTGCGCGGGCCGCACATGAAGAAGTCCATGCCCTTCGAGAAGTTCCGCACCCGGACCCAGCCGGTGAACCTCCAGGACCTCGACGCCCGGTTCGACGACGGCGCCGAGGTCACTCCCGACTCGCTGCGCGCAGCGGGCCTGGCCACCCGCCGCGGTGTGCCGGTGAAGGTTCTGGGGCAGGGCGAGCTTTCGAAGTCGCTCACCGTCCACGCCCACGGCTTCTCCGGCTCCGCGCGAGAGAAGATCGAGGCGTCGGGCGGCACGTGCGTGCCGATCGAGGAGTAACCGGGTGCTCCGGACGTTCCTGAACGCCTTCCGGGTGGCCGACATCCGGAAGAAGCTGGCGTTCACGGCGGGCATGCTGGCCCTCTACCGGCTGGGCGCCTACATCCCCGCGCCGGGCATCGACGTCGATGCGGTCAAGGAGATCTCGCAGTTCTCCGGATCGAACGTCCTCGGCTTCCTGAACCTCTTCTCCGGCGGCTCGCTCCAGCGCTTCGCGATCTTCGCGCTGGGGATCATGCCCTACATCACCGCCTCGATCATGCTGCAGCTGCTGACCGTGGTGATTCCCTCGCTGGACAAGCTCCGCAAGGAGGGCGAGGTCGGCCAGCAGAAGATCACGCAGTACACCCGCTACCTCACCGTGGGTCTCGCGTTCGCCCAGTCGATCGGCTACGTGTTCCTCTTCCGCACCTTCTCGAGCGGCGGGAACGCGGTGGTCAACAACTTCACCTTCGGGCGAGTGTTCGTGATCGTCATCACCCTCACCGCGGGCTGTGTGCTCCTCATGTGGCTCGGCGAGCTGATCACCCAGCACGGCATCGGCAACGGCATCTCCCTGATGATCTTCGCGTCGATCGCCTCGAGCCTCCCGGACGGCATCTCCAAGTGGTGGAACAACCCGGACCAGATCTTCGTGGTGATGATGCCCTTCCTGGGGCTGGCCATCATCGCGGCCATCGTCTTCATGCAGGAGGGCCAGCGCCGCATTCCCGTGCAGTACGCCAAGCGCGTGGTGGGACGCAAGATGGCCGGCGGCGGCTCCACCTACCTGCCGCTGCGGGTGAACATGGCCGGGGTGATCCCGGTGATCTTCGCGGCCTCCCTCATGGCCTTCCCGCCGACCGTGGGCGAGCTGCTCCACACCAGCTGGGCCCGGGACTTCTCGGCCTTCTTCTCGCCGAACAAGTTCCCCTACATCGTCGGCGAGTCGATCCTGATCATCATCTTCACCTACTTCTACACCGCCGTGACCTTCAACCCGGTCGAGCAGGCCGACAACCTCAAGAAGTACGGCGGGTTCATACCCGGGGTGAGACCCGGCCGGCCAACGGCCGAGTATCTGGATCGCATCCTGGCCCGGCTCACGTTCCCGGGCGCGCTCTACCTGGCCGCCGTCGCCGCGCTGCCCACGATCCTGATCAACCAGACGAGCGCCAACTTCTTCTTCGGCGGCACGTCGATCCTGATCGTGGTGGGCGTGGCCCTCGACACGATGAAGCAGCTCGAGGCGCAGCTGATGATGCGCAACTACGAGGGCTTCCTCAAGTAGGACGCATGCTCCGGTGCTCGCCCGATCAACGATCGGGCTGCGCTCCTCGCTCGGCCGCACGTGCATGCGCGGTCCCAGCCCGGGGGCCTGCTCCCCCGAACAGGTAGATTGACCGCCCGGCGATGAGCGAGCTGAACCTCATCCTGCTCGGCCCGCCCGGCGCGGGCAAGGGCACCCAGGCGGAGCGCCTAAGGGCCGACTTCGACCTGCCGTATTACGCCACCGGGGACATCCTGCGCCAGGCGGTGAAGGACGAGAGCCCGCTCGGGCGCGAGGCCAAGGAGTACATGGACCGCGGCGACCTGGTTCCGGATGACCTGATCACCCGCGTGGTGGTGGATCGCCTGAGCTCGAACGAGGCCCAGGACGGCTTCCTCCTGGACGGCTTTCCGCGCACGGTGCCGCAGGCCGAGGCGCTGAGCAGGGCGCTGGAGGAGAACGGCCGGTCGCTCACGGCGGCGATCCTGGTGAACGCCTCCGACGAGGAGGTGGTGCGGCGGATCTCGGGTCGCCGGATCTGCGTGAAGGCCGGGCACGTGTACCACGTGGAGTCCGACCCGCCGAAGAACGAGGGCGTGTGCGACCAGGACGGCTCCCGGCTCACCCAGCGCGACGACGACAAGCCCGAGACCGTGACCAAGCGCCTGTCCGTGTACCACGAGCAGACCACGCCGGTGATCGCCTGGTACGACGACGCCGGCCTGCTGCGATCCTTTGACGGGAACCGTTCCCCCGAGGACGTGCACCGGCACATCCGGGCCACCCTCGCCACCCTCAAGCTCGAGGCCGAGCTCTGATGATCATCCGCAAGTCACCCGCCGAGATAGACAAGATGGCCGCCGCCGGCGAGATCCTCGCCCGCTGCCACGAGATCCTGCGCGTCAAGGCGCGCCCCGGGGTCACCACGCTCGACCTGGACGAGACCGCCGAGCGGTTCATCCGGTCGCAGGGAGCCGAGCCCGCCTTCAAGGGCTTTCGCGGCTTTCCGGGATCGATCTGCGCCTCACCGAACTCGATGGTCGTGCACGGAATCCCCGGGCCCTACGAGCTCAAGCGGGGCGACGTGCTCTCGGTGGACGTGGGGGTGGTGCTGGACGGCTGGGTGGCGGACGGCGCCATGACGCACCCGATCGGCAAGGTCACCCCGATCGCCAACCGGCTCCTCGACACCACCAGGGCCTCGCTCTTCGACGCGGTGGAGCAATGCCGTGTGGGCAACCGCCTGGGGGACGTGTCCCACGCCGTGGAGCGGCGCGTGGAGGAGGACGGCTTCTCGGTGATCCGTTCCCTGGTCGGGCACGGCATCGGCCGCGACATGCACGAGGACCCCCAGATCCCGAACTTCGGCGATCCCGGCACCGGCCCGGAGCTGGAGGAGGGCATGGTCCTGGCCATCGAGCCGATGGTGAACGCCGGCGGGGAGGCAGTCCGGATGGGGTCGGACAACTGGGCGGTGTACTCCCGCGACGGCTCGCTCACCGCCCACTTCGAGCATACGGTGGCCATCACGGCGGAGGGTCCTCGCATCCTCACCCCCTGGCACCTGCAGTCCGGGGAAAAGGCCTCCTCGGGGGCGCAGGCTGCAAGCCGCGCCTGACTGCTATTCTTGCCGGTCGGCGCGCGCGCGGCCGTCTCCTGGGCCCTGCGCAGCCCCTTTCCCCATACGTCGGAGTAACGGAGCTATGAAGGTCCGAGCATCGGTCAAGCCCATGTGCGAGAAGTGCAAGGTCATCCGCCGCGGCGGTGCCGTTCTCGTGATCTGCCAAAACCCGCGTCACAAGCAGCGGCAGGGGTGACGCGGAGCTAGATGGCACGCATAGCTGGAGTCAACATTCCCCTCAACAAGAGGGTCGAGGTCGGCCTGACGTACGTGTATGGGATCGGGGACTCGACCGCCGGTAGTGTCCTCAAGGAGGCCGGGGTCGACCCGGACACCTACGTGAAGGACCTCACCGAGGACGAGGTCCGCAAGCTCCGCGAGAAGGTCGACGACCTGCTGGTGGAGGGCGATCTGCGGCGCGAGCGCTCGCAGAACGTCAAGAGACTTATGGAGATCGGGTCCTACAAGGGACTCCGGCACCGGCGGGGACTCCCCGCCAACGGCCAGCGGACGAAGACCAACGCGCGCTCTCGCAAGGGGCCGAAGCGTTCGGCGTCCGGCGGCGGCAAGAAGAAGATCAGAAAGCACTGAGGCAGATGGCCCAGCAGAGACCAGGACGGCCGCGTGGCCGCAGGCGGGTACGGAAGAACGTGCCCCTCGGCCAGGCGCACATAAAAACGAGCTTCAACAACACCATCGTGGCCCTCACGGACCGCGAGGGGAACGTGATCGCCTGGGAGTCCGCCGGCGGCGCGGGCTTCAAGGGCTCGCGCAAGTCCACCCCGTTCGCGGCGCAGGTCACGGCCGACGCCGCCGCGCGCAAGGGGATGGAGCACGGCCTTCAGAAGGTCGAGGTCTTCGTGAAGGGCCCGGGCTCCGGCCGCGAGACGGCGATCCGCTCGCTCCAGGCCGCCGGTCTCGAGATCACCGGCATCAGGGACGTGACCCCGCAGGCGCACAACGGATGTCGCCCGCGCAAGCGGAGGAGGGTGTAACGCATGGCCCGTGACACCAGCCCACAGTGCAAGCAGTGCCGCCGCGAGGGCACCAAGCTGTTCCTCAAGGGAGAGCGCTGCCTCACCGACAAGTGCGCCGTCGAGCGCCGCAGCTATCCGCCCGGAGACCACGGGCGCGGCCGCTCACGCCAGTCCGAGTACCGCGTGCAGCTGCGCGAGAAGCAGAAGGCTCGCCGCTACTACGGGGTGCTGGAGAAGCAGTTCCGCGCCTACTACGCCAAGGCCAGCGGCCAGGCGGGAGTGACCGGCGAGAACCTGCTGCGACTGCTCGAAACCCGCTTCGACAATGTGCTCGTCCGCCTCGGCTTCGCCGCTTCGCGGCGCCAGGCCCGTCAGATGGTCCGTCACGGACACTGGGCGATCAACGGCAAGCGCGTGGACATCCCCTCGTACCAGCTGCGGCCGGATGACGTCATCACGATGAAGGCGGCGGCACCGGTTGAACCGGTGATCCGCGACGCCACCGAGCTGACCTCCGCCGTACCGGCGTGGCTTCAGGCCGACCACGATGGCCTGACCGCGAAGGTGCTCCGCCTGCCCGAGCGGCAGGAGATCACCACCCCGGTGCAGGAACAGCTCATCGTCGAGCTCTACTCGAAGTAGTGAACGCGAGCGCTTCGGCCACGTTGTCGTGGCCCAGTACGCCCAAGACGAAGGAAGCACCCATGATCGAGTTTCAGACTCCACAGATTTCCACCGAGAACGTCGAGGACAACCGAGGGACGTTCACCATCGAGCCGCTGGACCGCGGCTTCGGCTACACGTTCGGCAACTCGCTCCGGCGGGTCCTGCTGTCGTCGCTGGCCGGGGCGGCGGTCACGAGCGTGCGCATCGAGGGAGTCGCGCACGAGTTCTCCACGATCAACGGCGTGAAGGAGGACGTCACCGACATCGTCCTCAACCTCAAGGAGGTCGTCTGCCGCATGCATTCCGAGGCGGCGGAGATCGAGGCGCCGTTGGTGGTGACCGGCCCGGGAGACGTCACGCGCCGGGTGACATCGACCTGCCCTCGGGCGTGGAGATCCTCAACCCCGAGGCCCACATCGCCACCCTCGAGAAGAAGACCAAGCTCGAGGTGTACCTCACGATCGGCCACGGCCGCGGCTACTCGCCGGCCGAGGACAACAAGACCCCGGACCAGCCGATCGGCGTGATCCCGATCGACTCGATCTTCTCCCCGTGAAGCGGGTGGCCTACTCGGTGGACGCCGCCCGCGTGGGACAGAAGACCGACTACGACAAGCTCACGCTCGACATCGAGACCGACGGCTCGCTCGAGCCCCAGGCCGCGCTCCGCGAGGCCGCGGAGATCCTGATCAAGTACCTGGCGATCTTCACCGACGCCGATCGGGTCGAGGCTCTCCGCGACCAGGGGGCGGCCCTCGTGGCCGGCGACCTGAACGCCAGCGCCGACGGCGTGGGCGGGCACGGTGCCGGCGGAATGGACGAGATCCTCATCGAGGAGCTCGAGCTGGGCGTCCGCTCCTACAACTGCCTGAAGCGCGCCGGCATCCAGACGGTCGGCGACCTCGTGCAGAAGAGCGAGTCCGAGCTGGCCGCCATCCCGAACTTCGGCCGCAAGTCGATCGAGGAGGTCAAGGAGACCCTCGACGCGCGCGGGCTGGGGCTTCGCGCGGGCTGATCGCCGAGCGAATAGGGTTCCACGGCCATGCGCCACCGCAAGCAAAAGGGAAAGCTGTCGCGCGATTCGGCGCACCGCAAGGCGCTGTTCATGAACCTCTGCCGTGAGGTGATCGACCACGAGCGGATCCAGACCACCGAGGCCAAGGCCAAGGCGGTCAAGCCGGAGCTCGAGCGGCTGATCACGCTGGCCAAGAAGGGCGGGCCGCACTCCCGCCGCACGGCGATGTCGCGGCTGGGCCAGGACAAGTTCGTGGTCTACAAGCTGTTCGAGGAGATCGCCCCCCGGTACGCCGAGCGCCCCGGGGGGTACACGCGGATCCTGAAGCTGGGCCCGCGGCGGTCGGATTCGACCGAGATGGTCTTCCTCGAGCTGGTCTGAGCCGCCGGCGTATGCCTTGACAGCTATATAGCTGTGCTGGTTATGCTACGTCGGCATGGCAGCCACCTTCGAGGTCCTCGCCGAGCCCTCCCGGCGCCGCATCCTCGACCTGCTTCGCGAGCAGCCGAGGTCGGTGGGGGAGCTCGTGGGGGAGCTCGGGCTCACGCAGCCCGGCACCTCCAAGCACCTGAAGGTGCTCCGGGAGGCCGGGCTGGTGCGCGTGCGGCCGGAGGCCCAGCGGCGCTGGTACGAGCTGCGGCCGGAGCCGCTCGCGGAGGTGGACGCCTGGATCGAGCCGTACCGGCGGATGTGGGCGGACCGCCTCGACGACCTGGAGCGGCACCTCGACGAGACGGCGGAGGACGGGACGATGACCGTTGCCGACGGAGTGGTGGAGCCGGGCCCGGAGGGCCGGAGGGTGCTGAGGTTCGAGCGCCGGATCGGCCACCCGGTGGACCGCGTCTGGGACGCGCTCACCGATCCGGCCCGCCTGCTCGGCTGGTGGGGCCGGGTGGAGGCCGACCTCACCCCCGGCGGCCGCTTCCACGTGGCCTGGCTGAACACCGACGACGACGGCAACGCCTTCGAGATGGAGGCCACGGTGTCCGAGATCGACCCGCCACGGGTCCTCGAGTCGCCAGCGATCCCGCGACCGAGCACGGAATCCTCCGCTTCGAGCTGGAGCCCGACGGGGACGCCACGATCCTCCGCTTCACCAGCACGCTCGATCTGGCGGACGAGTTCCGCTCGCGCACCCTCGCCGGCTGGCACACGCACCTCGACGCGCTCGCCGCGGTGCTCGACGGCCGCGAGACCGACCTGGTGAACCTCCCGGGCTGGGAGGAGAACCACGCCGCCTACGAGGCGCGGGAGGCTAGGCGGCGGCGAACCGCGCCAGCGCCCGGCGCGCCCCGCCGATCACGGGATCGCCGTGGGCGGTGAGCAGGTTCTCGAACTCGAGCGTGTCCGCCAGGCGCGCGTAGGCCTCACGCAGCCCCGCCTTGGTGTCCTCCGGGTCGTCCATCAGCGAGTCGGGCACGAAGCCGAGCCCGTCGTGGTTCGTCACGCCGTCGGCCACCGCCAGGGCGGACACGCTCGGGATGTGCAGCGCGCCCTCGTCCGGGCAGATCGAGCCCACCTCGTAGGCCACGATCCCGCCTCCCGCCAGCTCGTCCCCGAAGTCGTAGGGCTCGACGGGGTCGTCGTCCGCGAACTCGTGCATCCCCACCCGCGGCGCCCGCACGGTGAGCCCGAACCGCTCGGCCAGCTTCGTGCCGTCGCGCCAGTGGTGGCGGTTGGTGAGGAGCGCCTCCCGCAGGCGGGCCCAGCTCGTCGAGGCGGTCCATGAGCTCGTCGGGCACCAGCGGCGTCGATCAGCACCCCGAGATCCGGCAGGAAGTAGGAGCTCACCTCCTGGCCGTGGTTGGGATGGGGGCTGGTCCAGTGCCAGATCCCGGGCGCGATCTCTCTCATGCCGGGCCCTTACCCGGCGACGGGGCACGCCTCCGGCGCGGGCGTCGCAGCGCGACATGGCTCTGCTAGCCGTCTAGAGCGTCAAACAGGCTAAATCGGGGCGTGTTTGGGGTGTTTCCTGACGCAGCCTTACCTCATTCACCACTTTGCCGGTGGACATTGTGGTACCGTGCTCGGCCCCTCGAAGTCGACCCGTTAGGTGGAGAATGTCCCGACCCTGGACTCGCCCGCTGCGCTCACTGCTGCTCGTTACCGCCCTGCTCGCCGCGCTCGCGGTCGTCGCGCCTGCGGCGGGTCGAGCCGACGACTCGACGGCTCGACTCGGCGGCGGTGGTGGCGGCAAGGTCACCCTCGTGGCCTACTCCACGCCCCAGGAGGCCTACGAGAAGATCATCCCGCTGTTCCAGGCCACCCCGGACGGCAAGGGCGTGAAGTTCGACCAGTCCTACGGCGCATCGGGCGAGCAGTCCCGGGCCGTGGAGGGCGGGCTGCCCGCCGATGTGGTGGCCTTCTCGCTGTCCCCCGACGTGGACCGGCTGGTGGACGCCGGACCTGGTGGACAACGACTGGGCCAAGACCAAGAACGACGGCTTCGTGACGAACTCGGTGGTGGTCGCTCGCGGTGCGCAAGGGCAACCCCAAGAACATCAAGACGTGGGACGACCTGCTGAAGCCCGGCATCGAGGTGATCACGCCGAACCCGTACACCTCGGGCGGAGCGAAGTGGAACATCATGGCCGCCGTACGGCGCCCAGCTCGAGCAGGGCAAGTCGGAGGACCAGGCCAAGGACTACCTCAAGCAAGCTGTTCGACCACGTGCCGGTGCTGGACAAGAGCGCCCGCGAGGCCCTGCAGACCTTCACCGCGGGCAAGGGTGACGTGCTGCTCGCCTACGAGAACGAGGCCATCACCGCCCAGAGCAAGGGCGAGGACGTCGACTACGTGGTGCCGGACCAGACGATCTTGATCGAGAATCCCGCGGCGGTGACCAAGGATGCCCCCAAGGCGGCGACCTCGTTCCTCAACTACCTGCACACGCGACGCGGCGCAGAAGATCTACGCTGACGCCGGCTACCGCTCGGTGAACCCGGCACTCGTGGACAAGACCAAGTACCCCACTCCGCCGGACCTGTTCGAGATCACGAAGTTCGGCGGCTGGAGCAAGGTGAACGACGAGTTCTTCGACCCGGAGGGTGGCGTCGGTCACCGACATCTTCCAGAGCCAAGGGAAGTCGACTGCCTCCGGCTGAGGCAGCCGCTCCGCGCCTGCGCGGCGGTTCGAGGGCGGCCCTCCCGGGGGCCGCCCTCAGCCGTGGCGTGGTGGTGGGCTATCTGAGCGTGATCGCCCTGATCCCGCTCGCCGCGGTGGTGGCCAAGTCCACGGAGAACGGCTGGGACGGCTTCTGGACGTCCGTGTCCAACCCCCAGGCGTGGGCGGCGCTGAAGCTCACGCTGGTCACCTCGCTGATCGTGGTGGTGGTGAACGCGGTGCTGGGCACGATCATCGCCTGGGTGCTCGTGCGTGACGAGTTCCGCGGCAAGTGGATCGTGAACTCGCTGATCGACCTGCCGTTCGCGCTCCCCACCATCGTCGCCGGCCTCACGCTGCTCGCCCTCTACGGACCCGAGGGGACCGTTCGGCTTCGACGTGGCCTTCACGCGCTTCGCGGTGGTGCTGGCCCTGCTGTTCGTGACCCTCCCGTTCGTGGTGCGCACGGTCCAGCCCGTGCTGCTCGAGCTGGACAAGGAGGTGGAGCAGGCGGCGGAGTCGCTCGGCGCCACCGCGTTCGTCACCTTCCGGCGGGTCATCCTGCCCGCCCTGCTGCCGGCCATCATCGCCGGCTGCGGCCTGGCCTTCGCCCGCGCGGTGGGCGAGTTCGGCTCGCTGGTGCTCATCACCGGCAACCTTCCCTTCAAGACGCAGGCCGCCTCGGTCTTCATCTACTCCCAGGTGGAGAGCGACAACGTGGCCGGCGCGGCCGCGGTGTCCGTGGTGCTCCTCGTGATCTCCTTCGTGGTGCTGCTCGGCTTCGCCGCCGTGGCCCGGCAGGGTGGTGCAGCGATGGCGGGTAGGCTACGCGCTCCGCGGGATCGCGCTCGGCTATCTGGGCGCGCTGCTGGCCCTGCCCGTCGGCCTCGTGTTCTACCGGGCCTTCGAGCACGGCATAGACACCTTCTGGGAGGCCGTGACCACCCCGGAGGCCCAGCACGCCTTCTACCTCACGCTGCATGATGGTGGCGATCGCGGTTCCGCTCAACACGGTGTTCGGCGTGCTCTGCGCGCTCGTGCTCGTCCGCCAGCAACTTCCGCGGGAAGGCGCTCCTCAACGCGGCCGTGGACCTGCCCTTCGCGGTGTCCCCGGTGGTCATCGGGCTCGCCCTGATCCTGGTCTACGGGCGCAACGGCTGGTTCGGCGACTGGCTGATCGACCACGGCATCCGCGTGATCTTCTCCACGCCGGGGATGATCCTGGCCACGATCTTCGTCTCGCTGCCCTTCGTGGCTCGCGAGGTGGTGCCGGTGCTGCGCGAGATCGGCACGGAGCAGGAGCAGGCGGCCGAGACGCTCGGCGCCTCCCCGTGGCAGACCTTCTGGCGCATTACGCTGCCCGCCATCCGCTGGGGCGTGGCCTACGGGGTGGTGCTCACCACGGCCCGCGCGCTCGGCGAGTTCGGGGCGCTGAGCATCGTGTCCGGCAAGCTCTCCGGGCGAACCGAGACTCTGACGCTGTTCGTGGAGAACCGCGTTCCAGCGCTTCGATCTGACGGGCGCTTACGCAGCGTCGGTAGTCTTGGCGGGCCTCGCTCTCGTGGTGCTTCTGTCCATGAACCTGCTGAGGCCGAAAGAGGCAGCCTGATGGGATCGCGGTGGAGAACGTGTCCAAGCGGTACGGCGACTTCGTCGCGCTCGACGACGTGTCCGTCGACCGTCCGCGACGGCTCGCTCACCGCGCTGCTCGGCCCGAGCGGCGGCGGCAAGTCCACCCTCTCTGAGGGCATCGCCGGGCTCGAGGAGCCGGACGAGGGCGGATCGTGATCGACGACCAGGACGCCACCGGCGTGCCCGCAGCGCAAGCGCAACGTCGGCTTCGTGTTCCAGCACTACGCCGCCTTCAAGCACATGACCGTGCGCGACAACGTGGGCTTCGGGCTGAAGATCCGCAAGCGGCCCAAGCAGGAGATCGACGCGCGGGTGGACGAGCTGCTCGGGCTCGTCCACCTGGACGGCTTCGCCAGAGCCGCTACCCGTACCAGCTCTCGGGCGGACAGCGCCAGCGCATGGCGCTCGCCCGGGCGCTCGCGGTGCAGCCGCAAGGTGCTCCTGCTCGACGAGCCCTTCGGCGCGCTCGACGCCAAGGTTCGCAAGGAGCTGCGCGCGTGGCTCCGGCGGCTGCACGACGAGGTGCACGTGACCACGCATCTTCGTGACGCACGACCAGGAGGAGGCCATGGAGGTCGCCGCGCAGATCGTGGTGCTGAACGACGGGCGCGTCGAGCAGGTGGGCTCCCCGCCGAGCTCTACGACCAGCCCGGCCAACGACGTTCGTCCTGGAGCTTCCTGGGTCCCGTCACGCCGGTCGGCGAGCAGCTGGCTCCGCCCGCACGACCTCGACCATCCTGCTGTGCTCCGGCGCCGGGCGCACTGCGAGGCCCGCGTGGTCACCCGCGTGGCCCATCTCGGATTCGAGGTGCGGGTGGAGCTGATGCTCGGCGGAGGGCAACACCATCTCGGCCCAGACCACCCGCGCCGAGGCCGATGCGCTCGAGCTTCCACGGGCGACCGGTGTGGCTCAGCACACGGCCGAGGGCTCCCTCCTTCCGAGTCCCTCGGGGAGGACCAGCCCGGTGGCCTCCGAAGAAGCCCCGAGCGGCCTAGCGCCGGGACCAGGCGTCCGGCTGCTCGGTGAGCCGCCGGATGCGCGCCGGCATCTTGTCGGCCGCCACGTCCGCCAGGGTCAGCTCGTCCACCACCGCGCGCAGGCTGGCGCGCACCGCCACCCAGACGGTGCGCAGCGGCTCGGCGGCTCCCCGGTAGTCCACGTTCTCCGGGCGACTCGCCGCGCACGCTGGCCAGCGGGCCCTCCACCGCACGGATCACCTCGCCCACCGTGATCTCCTGCGCCGGGCGGGCCAGCCAGTAGCCGCCGTCCGCGCCGCGCTGCGCCCGGACGATCCCGGCATGGCGCAGGTCGATGAGGATGTTCTCCAGGAACTTCAGGGGGATGTCCTGGGCCTGGGCGATCCGCTCCCCCTTGAGCGGGCCCTTCTCGGCCACGGTCAGCTCGAGCAGGGCGCGAACCGCATAGTCGGCCTTTGCCGTGACGCGCACCACCCCATTGTGCTGCAGATCCGGTCGCGGGCGCTCCGGCGGTAGTCTCGCGCCCGTGGATTTCGACACGATCAAGCAGCGCCAGGCCCATGTATGGGGCCTCGGCGAGTACCGGGAGCTGTCGCGTGTGCTCGAGCCCGCGGCCCGGGTGCTGGCCGACGCGTGCGCCGTGTCCGCGGGCCAGGAGGCACTCGACGTGGCCGCCGGCGACGGCAACTTCGCGCTGGCGTGCGCGCAGCGAGGGAGCCGGCGTCGTGGCCACGGACATCTCCCCGGGCCAGGTGGAGCGGGGGAGGGCACGCTCCGAGGAGGAGGGCTACGACATCGAGTGGCAGGTGGCCGACGCGGAGGACCTGCCCTTCGACGACGAGCGCTTCGACTGCGCCGGTTCGGTGTTCGGCATGATGATCGCCCCGCGGCCGGAGGTGGCCGCCCGGGAGCTCTTCCGGGTGGTGCGCCCGGGGAACACGGTGGGCATCACCGCGTGGACGCCGGACAGCTTCGCCGTCGAGATGTTCAAGATCGGCAGGAGCTACTCGCCGCTTCCCGCCGGTATTCCGACCAGCGACGAGTGGGGGCGGGAGGACACCGTCCGGGAGCGCTTCGACGGCCTGGCCGGGACGCTGGAGATGGAGCGCCACACGCTTGGACTGGGAGGCGCCCTCACCCGACGAGTTCGTGTCCGCCCTGGAGAGCGACGCACCCCCGCAGGTGGCCGCTCGCGATGCCCTGGCGCCGGAGCAGCTCGAGGCCATGCACTCCGACTACCTGGCCCTGGTACGCCGCTGGACGGCAGGTGACGGCCCGGTGAGCATCGGCGCGGAGTACCTGCGTGGCCGTGGCGCGCAAGCGCGGTTAGCCCTGGCCGCGAGGCTCCTGCTCGAGTACGACGGCGCCGGGTACGCCGGCTGGGCCCGCCAGCCGGGCCTGCGCACCGTGCAGGCCGTGCTCGAGGACGCGCTGGCCACCATCGCCCGCCGGCCGCTGGAGCTGACCGTGGCCGGGCGCACCGATCGCGGCGTGCACGCGCGCGGCCAGGTGGCCGGCCACGCGGGCGAGCCCGTGGAGGCCACCCGCCTGAACGCCCTGGTGCCCGACGACGTGAGCGTGCTGAGCTCGGAGCCGGCGCCCGAGGGCTTCGACGCCCGGCGCGACGCCCGCAGCCGCACCTACCGCTACCGCGTGCTCGCCCGAGAGGAGCCGAGCGCGCTGGAGCGGGGACGGGCCCTGTGGTGGCGGCGGGCCGTGGACCGGGAGCTGCTCGGAGCCTGTGCGGCCGCGCTCGCAGGCACCCACGACTTCACGGCGTTCACCCCCACCCAGACGGAGCACGTGCGCTTCGAGCGCGATGTGATGCGCGCCGAATGGGTGGAGGAGCCCGGCGGTGTCCTGGCCTTCTGGATCGAGGCGGACACCTTCATGCGGCACATGGTGCGGATCCTGGTGGGCACGATGCTGGCGGTGTCCGCCGGGCGAATGGCGCTCGACGACTTCACCGTGCTGCTGACCGGGAGGCCGCGTGCGGAGGCCGCCGAGACCGCCCCGCCGCACGGCCTCTACCTCGAGAGCGTGAGGTACTGAGAGCACTATCCTCGAAGCGCCGATGAAGGTCCTGCTCACCAACGACGACGGCATCGAGGCCACCGGCCTGCGCGTGATGCGCCAGGCCCTGCTCGAGGTGCCCGGGATGGAGCTGGCGGTGATCGCGCCGGACTCCAACCGGAGCGCCACCGCGCGCAGCATCACCACGCGAGAGCCGCTGTGGGTGGACGAGGTGACCTTCGAGGACGGCGGCGTCGGGTACGCCACCGACGGCACCCCGGTGGACTGCGTTCGCTTCGCCGCGCTCGGCCTCGTGGAGTTCGAGCCCGAGCTGATCGTGTCCGGCATCAACCACGGCGCGAACCTGGGCGACGACATCACCTACTCGGGCACGGTCGCGGCCGCCCTGGAGGGCGTGGTGCTCGGCATCCCCGCCATCGCCGCCTCGCAGCAGGCCTACCGGGGCAAGCTCGACTCCTGGGTCTCGCGCAGGTGGGACCCGGCCGACTTCGAGCAGGCCGCCGCCTTCGTGGCCCGCATGGTCGAGGAGGCGGCCCACGTGCCGATGCCCGAGGGCACCCTGCTGAACGTGAACTGCCCGGCCGGTGACGCGCGGGGCGCCACGGCGTGCCGGCTCGGCAAGCGGATCTACAAGGACCGCATGAAGCTCACCGAGGAGGAGGGCGGGCGCCGCCGCTACTGGATCTACGGCGAGCAGCCCGGGTACCACGAGGAGGACGGCACCGACTTCGCCGCGCTGGCCGACGACCGCATCGCCGTCACGCCGCTGCACTTCGACCTCACCGACCAGGCCGGCATCGAGTCGCTCACCGGCTTCGACCTGGACCGCCTCATGCGACCGGCGGCCCGCGAAGTTTGAACGCCGTTCCGGCAGACCGGGCAGCCGAGCTGCGCACCGAGCTCGAGCGCGCGCAACCACCGCTACTACGTCCTCGACGACCCGGAGATCTCCGACTCCGAGTACGACGCCCTGCTGAACGAGCTTCGGGGTCTGGAGGCCGAGCACCCGGAGCTCCTGACCCCCGATTCCCCGACCCAGCGCGTGGGGGCGCAGCCGCTGGACAAGTTCGAGCAGGTGCCCCACCTCCAGCCGATGCTGTCGCTGGCCAACGCTCGCAACGAGGAGGAGATGAAGGCGTGGGTGGTGCGCAGCGAGCGCTACCTGCAGCGCCAGGGGGCCGAGCTGGGCGAGATCCGCTTCGTGACCGAGCCGAAGGTGGACGGGCTGGCCATCTCGCTCGTCTACGAGGACGGCGTCCTGGTGCGCGGCGCCACGCGGGGAAACGGTGAGGTGGGGGAGCAGGTCACCGAGAACCTGCGCACGATCGGGGCGATCCCCCTCAGGGTGGAGGACGCCCCGCCGCTGCTCGAGGTGCGCGGCGAGGTGTACCTGCCGATCGCCGCCTTTGCCCGGCTGAACGAGCAGCGCGCGGAGGCGGGCGAGCCCACCTTCGCCAACCCGCGCAACTCCGCCGCCGGCTCGATCCGCCAGCTCGACCCGAGGCTCACCGCCACTCGCCCGCTCTCGATGTGGGCCTACGGCATGGGCGCGGTGGACGGCATCGAGCTCTCCACCCAGTCGGCGACGCTCGAATGGCTGCGCGAGCACGGGTTCCGGGTGAATCGCGACATCGAGGTGCACGACGACCTGGACGCCGTGGTGGCCGCCTGCCGCGCGTGGGAGGACCGCCGCGACCGCCTGGACTTCGAGATCGACGGCGTGGTGGTGAAGGTCGATGACCTCGACCTCCAGCGCCAGCTCGGGGTGGTGGGCCGCGAGCCACGCGGGGCCATCGCGTGGAAGTTCGCGCCGAGCACGGCCACCACCACGCTCAGGGGCATCGCCTGGAACGTCGGCCGGACGGGGCACATGATCCCGTTCGCCCAGCTGGAGCCTGTGCAGGTGTCGGGCGCCACGGTGAGGCTCGCCACGCTGCACAACGAGGAGGACCTGCGGCGCAAGGACGTGCGCGAGGGCGACGAGGTGATCGTGATGCGGGCCGGCGACGTGATCCCTCAGGTGGTGTCCCCCACGGCAAAGGCGCAGCGGTCGCGCAAGCGGGCGCCGAAGCCCGAGCCGCCGGCCGAGTGCCCGTCATGCGGCACGCCCACCGTGAAGCCCGAGGAGGGCGTGTGGACCATCTGCCCCAACCGCGCCTCGTGCCCGGGCCAGCTCTTCCAGGCCGTGAAGCACTTCGTGGGGGCGATGGACATCGACGGCCTGGGCGAGGAGAACGTGCGCCGCTTCCTGAGAGAGGGGCTGATCGGGAACATGGCCGACATCTATCGCCTGGACGAGGAGGCCCTCAGCTCGCTCGAGGGCTTCGGCGAGATCTCGGCCCGCAACCTCGTGGGCGCGATCGATGCGTCCCGGGCGCAGCCCTTCTACCGCGTCCTCTACGGCCTGGGGATCCCGGGCATCGGGTACGTGAACGCACGCGTGCTCGCCCAGCACATGCGCACCATGGACGCGCTCCTGGAGGCCGACGCGGAGCGGATCGAGGAGGTGCCCGGCTTCGGTCCGATCCTGGCCCGGACGATCGCCCAGACGCTGGCCGAGGAGCGCACCCGCGAGTTGGTCGAGATGCTCCGCGGACACGGGCTGCAGATGGAGGACGACGGGCCGCCTCCCGGCAACGAGGAGGGTCCGCTTGCGGGCCGGACGCTGGTGCTCACGGGCACGCTGCCGAACCTCAGCCGCGAGCAGGCCAAGGAGCGGATCGAGGCCGCGGGCGGCAAGGTCACGGGCTCCGTGTCCAAGAAGACCGACTATCTGGTGGCCGGCGAGGACCCGGGCAGCAAGCTGACCAAGGCTCAGGACGTGGGCACCGAGGTGCTGGACGAGGACGGCCTGCTGGCGCTGCTCGACGGCGGCGCCGGCTAGTTGCGCACGGCGGCGATCGCCTGGGCCATCCGGTCCTGGATGGCGCGCGCGCTGCCCGTGTAGATGCCGTTCATCAGGATCGAGAAGGCGTAGGTGTCGCCCGAGCGCGCGTCGCAGAACCCCGACAGCGCGCTCACGTCCGAGAGCGTGCCCGTCTTCGCGCGGCAGTGAAGCCGCGCCGGGCCGCTGCGCATGCGGTCCTGCAACGTTCCGTCGCGGCCGGCGATGGGAAGCGAGTTCAGAAGCGCGTCCGCCTCGTCGCGCCCGAGCATCGCCGTGAGCAGCCGCACCACCCGGTAGGGCGAGGCCCGGTCTCCGCGCGATAGCCCGGACCCGTCCACGAGCCGGGCCCGGCTCCCCAGGCGGCGGGCGAAGGCGGCGGCCAGCCGGGCCCCGACCCTGGTGGTGCCGCGGCCACGGGCCTGGAGCGCCAGGTCCTTGGCGAGCGTCTCGGCGAAGAAGTTGTCGGAGTCCTTGTTGGTGAGCTTCACCAGCCGCGCCATCGGCGGGGACTCCACCGCGGCCACCACCTCGAGCCCGGACGGCGCCCGTCCCGCGGCCGGCCTGCGGCGCACGGGCACGCCGCGCGCCTCGAGCGCGGCGTCCAGGCGGGTGGCGGCGAACAGCGGTGGGTTCGTCTGGAACGCGCTGCCGCTCTCGTTCGCCAGCCCGCGGTTGAACGAGAGCGAGCTGAGCGGCCCGACCCAGATCGAGGTGCCGTAGCCGGAGTCCGGGCCTCCGCGGAGGGAGTCGAAGCGGGATTCGTCGCCGAGGACGCGCCCGGTCACGCGGTCGATGCCGGCGCGCTCCAGGGCGGCGGCCAGGGCCTCCACCGTGGTGCCTCGCCCGTAGGAGCGGCGGGTGAACGTCCGGCTGCCGAAGGTGGGGTCGCCGCCGCCGCGCAGGTACAGGTCGCCGCGCCAGACGCCGTTCTCGTCGAGCCGGCCGCGGCCCAGCACCTCGGTGCCGAGCGTGCCCTCGGTGCCGTAGCGCGCGAGCGCGGCCGATGTGGTGAAGAGCTTGGTGTTGGACGCGAGGATGCGCGGGCGGGTGGCGTTCCAGCTGAACACCACGCGCCCGTCGGTCACGTTCTTCACGTAGGCGCCGGAGAACGGCCCCGCGCCGCGCATCTGAGCGGCGAGGCGCGCGGACAGCGAGGGGGCCGCCTCGGCCGCGGCGCCCCCGGCCAGGAGCAGCGCGGAGGCGAATCCGGCGGCGATGAGCTTCGCGAAACGCGGCATGGAGCCGGGAACACGCTAGCGGCGCTCGATGCGGTCCGGTGCGGTCCGCCCGTCCATCCGCGATACTCGTACGGATGGGGGAAGTAGTCCGGCTCGAGAAGCCGGCCAAGACCGCAAAGACGGGCGGCAAGCAGGCCCGTCGCCGCCGCTCTCGCACCGCGCTGGTGCTCGGCGGGGGCGGCTTCACGGGCGGGGTCTACGAGATCGGCGCTCTGCGCGCGCTCGATCTGCTGGCCGTGAACCGCACGGTCAACCAGTTCGACGTGTACGTGGGCACCAGCGCCGGCTCCTTCGTGGCGTCCCTGGTGGCCAACGGCGTGACCCCCGAGGAGATGATGCGGGTGGTGAACCAGCAGGTCCCCACGCCCTTCCGGGACGTGGACCGGGGCACGCTGATGCGCCCGAACGCGCTGGAGATCGCCCAGAGCGCCGCCCTGTTGCCGCTGCGCGTGCTCGGCCTGGCCCGCAGCGTGGTGGGCCAGCTCGGATCGGCCTCGCTCATCGACCTGGCCGTGGGCCTGGCGGAGGCCCTGCCCTCGGGCCTCTACGACAGCCGCGGCATGCAGGACTACCTGGAGCAGGTGCTGGGCGATCCCGACCGGGTGAACGACTTCCGGCTGCTCGAGAACGAGCTCTACCTGGCGGCCACGGACCTGGACACGTGCGAGCGGATCACCCTCGGCGGCCAGGACTGGGACGACGTGCCCATCTCCCGCGCCGTGGCGGCCAGCACGGCCCTTCCCATGGTCTACAAGCCGGTGGAGATCAAGGGCCGGCACCTGGTGGACGGCGGCATCCGCTCCACCACGAACGTGGACATCGCCGTGGAGCGCGGCGCCAAGTTCGTGATCGTGGTGAACCCGCTCGTGCCCTACGTGAACGACTTCCAGAAGGTGATCCCCACCATGCTCGGCAGCCGCGTGCGCCGGGTGGCGGACATGGGCTTCCCCCAGATCGGCTACCAGGCCTTCAAGCTGCTGGCCCACCAGCGGCTCCACGAGGCCGTGAGCCGCTGGCAGGAGAAGTACCCGGGCGTGGACATCATCCTGATCGAGCCCGACCCGAACGACGAGCTGATGTTCGAGACGAACATCCTCAACTTCACCCGGCGCATGGAGATCGCGCGCCACGGCTTCGAGTCCGTGACGCTGAAGCTCGCCTCGGACTACGACGAGCTGAAGTCGGTGTGCGCCAAGCACGGCATCGAGATCTCCGCGACCCGCGTGCGCAAGGTGGTGCGGCGCTTCGCCAAGGAGCGCGAGCGCGCGGCGGGCTGGCGCCGGATCTTCGAGCAGACCACCGGCGCGCTCCTCCGGCAGTCCGAGGACGCCTAGGCGCTGTCGCCGGGCCTCGGGCCCAGCGCGTTCTCGAGCGCGCGCATGAGCCGATCCGTGGCCGGGGCGTCGCGCACGGTGGCCCGCACATGGTCGTCCGCGCCGAGCGGCCCGCCGGCGGCCACGATCACGCCCTGGCGGCGCAACCGGTCGGCCAGGTCCGCGCCCTCCACGCCCCGGGCGCTCAGCCAGATGAAGTTCGCCTGGCTCGGGTCCGCATCCACCTTCAGTGCCTTCAGCGCGGCCAGCAGCCGCGCCCGCTCGAGCGACACCGTCTCGCGCCGGCGGCGCACCTCGTCGTCGCCCGTGCGCAGCGCGTGCTCCACCGCGGCCTGGCTGAGCGCGTTCACGCCCAGCACGGGCGCGATCGTGCCCAGGAGGTCCGCGTCCGTGCCCACCGCGTAGCCCGTGCGGAGGCCGGACAGCCCGTAGACCTTCGAGAAGGTGCGCACCACCAGCAGCCGCGGGAAGGCGTCCACCAGGCGCAGGCACGCGTCCTGCTCCTCGGCGTCCTGGAAGTGCACCAGCGCCTCGTCCAGAAGCACGTACACGCGCTCGGGCAGCACGGCCAGCAGGCGGCCCAGCTCGGCGGCGGGAAGGTAGTGGCCGGTGGGGTCGTTGGGGTTGCAGATCACGAGCGCGCGGGTGCGATCGGTGATCGCTCCCGCCAGCGACGCGCAGTGGTGGGCGTCGTCGCCCTTCGTGGCCACGGACACCGGCTTGGCCCTCGCGCGCGCGGCCATCAGCGGGTAGAGCGGATAGGACGGCCAGGGCATCACCAGCTCGTCGCCCGCGGAGAGCAGGGCCAGCGCCGCCACCTGGAGCAGCTCGGCCGCGCCGTTGCCCAGCACCACCTGCTCGGGGGCCACGGAGTGGCGCTCGGCCAGCAGGCGCCGGATCCCGCCGGCATGGCGGTCGGGATAGCCGTTCACCCGGCCGCGGGCGCGCGCGATGGCCGCGTTCACCACCTCCGAGTGGGGCATGTCGGGCCATTCGGTGCCCGAGAGGTCGAGGTCCGGGACCTGAGCGAGGGCCAGCGCGCGCTCGCGGGCACGCCGCTCCCGCCGCCCGCGGTTCATCTCCACCTCGTCGATGTCGTCGAATTGACGGTAGTAGCCGAAGAGGTCCACGCCGCTGCTACGACGGAGCCAGGCTCGGAGCCGGTCCCTGGATGAACAGGAACCAGATCCCGAAGACCACCACGGCCAGCCCGACGCTGCCCGCGAAGATGCGCTCGAGCGCCCCCCGCTCCTGCCGGTGCCCGGCCGCCCGCCGCACCAGCTTCCACGCGTGGTCCACCCTCTTCGCCAACGCCATGGTGATCATCAGCGAGGCGAGGCAGCCGAGCATGATCGTGGAGATGCCGGCGGTCACGTAGCCCGTCACGTACTGCACCTGCGATCCCACCCACAGCCACGCGGCCGGCTGCGGCCCGAAGAGGCTCAGGCACATGATCAGCTCGAGCGCGAGGAGGCCGTGGGCCAGCAGGCCGTCGGAGCGCTGGCGCGAGGGGCTGACGTCCGGCGGCACGTCGGGGAAGCGCACCGGCGCGGTGCCCGGACGGCGGCCTACGAATAGTCCGCCGGTATCGGTGGGGTCGTTGCTGGCCATGGCGGCGACGGCGCTCGGAAGCGCCGCTCTCAGGCTAGCGGGAGTAGACGCCGTCGATGTCCGCGGCGTACTTCTCCTGCACCACGTTGCGCTTGACCTTGAGCGTGGGCGTGAGCTCCCCGGTCTCCTGTGAGAGGTCGGCCGGGAGGATCTCGAAGCGCTTGATCTGCTCCACCGGGCCCACGTGCGAGTTCACCTCGTCCACGGTCTTCTGGATCTCCGCGTGCACCCGCTCGTCCTGTGCCAGCGCGGCGATGTCGGCACCCTCCGCGCCCACGTGCTCCGCGAGCGCCGGCGCCTCCTCGGCGTCGAGGGTCAGGAGCGCGACCAGGTACGGCCGCCGGTCGCCCACCACCACGGCCTGAGAGACCCAGCGACTCTGCTTCAGCCCGTTCTCCAGGTTGGCGGGCGTGATGTTCTTGCCCCCCGCGGTGATGATGATGTCCTTCTTGCGGCCGGTGATGTAGAGGAACCCGTCCTCGTCCAGCCGGCCGAGGTCACCGGTGTGGAGCCAGCGGTCCTCCAGCGCCTCATTCGTGGCGGCGTCGTTCTTGTAGTAGCCCTGGAAGATGTTCGGGCCCTTGACCAGCACCTCGCCGTCGTCGGCGATGCGCACCTCCACGCCGTCGAGCGGCTTGCCCACCGAGCCGAAGCGGAAGCCGTCGTCGATGGTCCGGTTCACGGTGGCGCTGGTGGCGGTCTCGGTCATGCCGTACCCCTCCATCACCGGCACCCCGCAGGCGTAGAAGAAGCGCAGGATCTCGGGGGCGATCGGCGCGGCGCCGGTCACGCACTCGCGTATGCGGCCGCCGAACAGGGCGCGGACGTTCTTGTAGAGCGCCTCCTCGGCCGCGTCGAACGCGGTCTCGAAGCTCCGCCGGCACCTGCTCGCCCGCCGCCTGCGCGAGGCGCACCTTCACGCCGACGCTCCACCGCCTGGTCGAGCTTCTCGCGGTCGGGGGCCACGGACGTGGCCATCGTGTAGATCTTCTCGAAGATCCGCGGCACCGACGGGAAGTACGTGGGCTGGACCTGGGCCAGGTCGGCGATGATCTGCTTCGGATCGCGCGACCAGTAGGCGAGTGTGGTGCCGAGGTCGAACACCACGAACTGGATCAGGATCGCGAACGCGTGGGCGAGGGGCAGGAAGAGGTACGCGGAGTCGCCGTCGTCGAGCACGCTGTTCTTCACGGCGGCATTCGGTGATCGATCGGTAGTTGCCGTGCGAGAGCAGGCAGCCCTTCGGCGGACCGGTGGTGCCCGACGTGTAGATGAAGAGACAGATGTCGTCGGGTCCCACGGCCTCGTAGCGCCGGCGCCACTCCGCCTCGTCGCGGGTGCGCCCGCGCTCGCGCAGCGCGTCCAGCGTGAGCTCGTCGTCGAGCTCCGCGCCGGCCGGGTCCATCACCACCACGTGACTCAGGGCGGGGCATTCCGAGCGGATCTCGCGCACCTTCGCGAGCTGGGCGGCGTCCTCGACGAACACGGCCTTCGAGTCCGAGTGGGCCAGCACGTACTGGCACTCCTCGGCGGAGTTGGTCTGGTAGACGGTGACCAGCGCGCCGCCCGCGGTGAGGATCCCGAAGCACGCATGGGTCCACTCCGTGCGGGTGTTGGCGAGGATGGCCACCTTGTCGCCGGGCTGGATGCCGAGGTCCACCAGCCCGAGGGAGATCTCGCGCACGGTCGTGCCGAGCTCCGCGTAGGAGATGTCCACCCACGACTCGCCGACCTTGTGGCGTTGCGCCGGGGCGGCCCCATAGCGCTCCACCGCCATCGGCAGAAGGTCGGCGATCGTCTTGGAGCCGGTGCCCACACCACCGCTCGCCGCCGCGTTGGCGGTCACTGCTTCCATTGGCTCTCCCTCGTAATGCTGATGAGGAGGCCGATTCTAAGCGGACCCGGCCATGACCGGGCCGATGCTACGCCTGCGCAAGCTCCTTCGTGGTCTTGATCTGCTTGAGGTTCGTCAGGAACAGGGTCTTGTCGATCCTGCCCTGGAAGATCGGGACGCCCATCTCCATGCACTTGGAGATGACCTCGCGTCGGTGCATTCCTGCCTCTCGACCGAGCTCGGTGGGCGTCAGATGATTCGCCATCTAGCAGTGCCTCCTAGTCGCGTGGGCTGCTGCTACGCAGGGTAACGCCTGCCCGAGACGGCGCAAGCCGATTGTCGGAATTTGCGCTGGCAGTGCGGCTCAAACCTCAGGGAGGAGCGCAGCCCGGCCGCCGGCCGGGCGAGCACCGGACCCCTGCCTTCGGCGCCGGGGTAACCTCCGCCCGGTGAGCGCCAAGCGTCCAGCGAGCGACGATCCGGACACGTTCCTCGAGTCCCTGATGGACACGAGCCTGTACTCGATGGGCGCCTACTTCAGCGACGAGCACCCGGACCTGATCGGCGAGGTGATCGCACAGAGCGAGGCGATCGAGGAGGCCGGCCTGAGGGCGTACGCCGAGCGAAACGGCATGACGCTCTCGGTGTGCTTCGAGACGCTGCTCACCGGTCTCGCGGTGCGCTACTACAACGCCGTCGCGGCGTAGGCCCCCTCCCGCCAGGAGCGGGAGGAGCGAGGACGCAGCCCGGGTGCGGCCGGCGCCGCGGCATCAGCAGCCGGTGGTGCTGTTCGGCCCCGTGACGACGTTGGACGAGGACTGCGCCTGGTTCACGACCGGCCGGCCGAGCTGGTTGCCCGAGATCCGGTAGTTCACCGCGGCGTCGATGTGCGGCGCGACCATCACGGTGTAGTAGGCGGGCCCCTCGGGACCGCCCACGGACTTGCAGAGCGTGTTGCCCGTGATCTTCACGTTCCGCGGCGGCGCGCCCTGGAACTGGGTCAGGAAGATGTTGAAGTACGTGCACCGCTCGAAGCGGTTGCCCGTCATCGTCAGCCCGTCGGTCCACGCGATCCACGCGCACTCGGTGTGCGCGTCGCCGCTGGCGGTGGCGTCGTGGAAGCGGTTGCCGGTGAAGCTGAGGCCGCTCGACTTCTCCGAGCCGTTCACCATCAGTGGCATCCGGTTGTGGGCCGGACCGAAGTCGCTCTTCGTGAAGCTCACCCCCTGGGCGCCCTGCACGTAGACCTGGCCGTCGAAGTCGCAGCCGCGGAATAGGACCTTGTCGCCGTACACCGTCAGGCCGTTGATCTTCGCTCCGGGCGCGCAGTTCACGAGCGGTGAACTTGTGGCCGTTCACCTGCGGCAGGTTCTGGCTCGAGTAGCTCCCGGGCTTCAGGTGGATGAAGTCGGCCCCCGAGCGGTAGGCGGAATCGAGGCTCTTCCCGCCCGGCGCGATCAAGGCCGGGGTGCATCCGGCGAGCACGGACACGCCGAGCGTGGCGGCCACCAGGGCGAGGGCGCGCCTGCGCCGCGAACGGACACGCTTGGGCCGGATCGGGTAGAACTCAGTCAACCCGTAGCGCTCGCAGAGCGTGCGGAGGTGACCAGCAGGGATGGATCCCGACGCCTCCCAACGGGCAACCGTGCCCTCGTCCACGCCGAGTTCGAGGGCCAGAGATTCGAGCGAATCGCCGGCGGCTTCGCGTACCTCGCGGAGCCTCTTCGGTGGCAGTTCGGTTACGGCATTGCGCATAGAGATGTGGCCGCTACTTTCTGTTGGACGTAATTCGGCGGACTGAAAAAGTAGCTGGAAGCATGCCCAGATGTCGTGCGGCCTAACCCGGGGCGCCCCGCGAGCGACCCGTCCCCCTGGTTGAATGGGAGTCCGCATGAGCGCCCCGCCACGACAACGGTTCGAGTACTGGCTGGGCGCCACGGCCCGGCGTTGCCGCGAGGAGGCCGGTCTCTCGCTCGAGGACATGGCCTCCCACATGCGGGTGAGCAAGGAGAAGGTCGACCGCTTCGAGAAGGGCCGGACCAGGCCTCACTCCGAGAGCGAGGTGGTGGCTGCGTACGCGGCGGTCTGCGGAATCCCCGAGCCGCGGGACATCTACGACGTGGCCCTGCGCGACTGGTACGAGCACGGCGACGCGCCCGTGCCCGCCGCGGTGGCCGCGGAGAACGGGCGGGCACACGGCCGGTCGCGCCGACCGTGGAACCCCGGCCGCTCGGCCAGGGCCCCCGGGCCTCGTCTGCGACTCCCTCCGCCTGAGCCGCCCACCGCCTGGTGCGGGGATCCTGCCGGGCGTCCTGCGGAGGGAGCGGGTAATCGGGCTGCCCAGATTTGAACTGGGGACCTCTCCGACCCGAACGGAGCGCGCTACCAGGCTGCGCCACAGCCCGAAGGGCCCAAGCCTAGCGTTGCCATACTGCGGCTGCGTGGGCGCCCGCGCACGCCGTGTCCTTCCCGTCCTCGCCGCCCTGCTGGCGGTGGCCGGCTGCGACTCCGGCGACGGCGACGACGCCCCCTCCACCACGGACGCGCGCGCGACCGAGCGGCAACCGTCGCCCACGGAGACCACACCCGCATCCGGGCCCGCCCCCCGCGGCGTGCGCCTGGCGCTCCTCGGCAGGTTCGACCAGCCCACCTACCTCGCGGCGCCGCGTGGCGACGGGCGCCGCTTCGTGGTGGAGCGCGAGGGGCGCATAAGGGTGATTCAGGGGCGCCGCGTGCTGGAGACGCCCTTCCTCGATATCAGCGACCTGGTGACCACCGAGGGCGAGGGCGGGCTGCTTTCGATGGCCTTCGCGCGCGACTACCCACGGTCGGGGCGCTTCTACGTCTATTACACGGACTCGGATGGCTACCTCCGCATCGATCAGTTCCGTCGCTCCGCCTCGAGCCCCGACCGCGCCGACCCGGCGTCCGGGCGTCTCGTCATGCGCGTGCCCCACCACCGCTCGAACCACAAGGGCGGGCAGCTCCAGATCGGCCCTGACGGGAACCTCTACGCCGGCTTCGGGGACGGCGGCGGAGGCGGCGACCCGGACGACAACGGCCAGGACCTGAGCCAGCCGCTGGCGAAGCTGATCCGGATCGCGCCGCGCCCCGGCGGGGGCTACGACGTGCCGCCGGACAACCCGTTCCGGGGCCGCGCGGGTGCGCGGCCGGAGACCTACGCGTACGGCCTGCGCAACCCCTACCGGTTCTCGTTCGACCGGCGTGACGGGGGGCCTGACGATCGGTGACGTGGGCCAGGACGCGGTGGAGGAGATCGACTACGTGCCCAACCCCCGCGGCCCGCGGCCGCGCGCCGCGCGGCGGCTACAACTTCGGCTGGAGCGTCTTCGAGGGCGACAGCCGCTACCGGGACGGAGACGCACCCGGCGCCCGCGGGCCGGCGCTCACGCACTCGCACGGCGACGGCTACTGCTCCATCACCGGGGGCTACGTGATCCGCGACCGCTCGCTGGGGCCCGCTCTGTACGGGAAGTACGTCTACGGCGACTACTGCAACGGCGGCCTCCGGGTGGCCGCTCTGAAGCCCCGCGGCGCACGCTCCCGGGAGCTCGGCCCGAGCGTGTCGGGGCTCGCCTCCTTCGGCGAGGACGGGCGCGGTGGCGTGTACGCCATCTCGCTCGAGGGACCGGTTTACCGGCTTGCGCCCCGTCCGTAGCGAGTCGGTACGGTACCGGCCATGCCGCGCGCACTGATAACGGGCATCACCGGGCAGGACGGCAGCTACCTGGCCGAACTCCTGCTCGAAAAGGGCTACGAGGTCCACGGAATGGTCCGCCGGGCCTCCACCGAGACCTTCCAGCGGCTCGAGCACATCCGCGACGACCTGCACCTCCACACCGGGGATCTCCTGGATCAGCGGTCGCTGGGCGACGTGCTCCGCGAATGCCAGCCCGAGGAGATCTACAACCTCGCCGCCATGTCCTTCGTGGCCGCCTCCTGGAGCCAGCCGGTGCTCACCGCGGAGTTCACGGCCCTGGGGGTCACGCGCATGCTCGAGGCCATGCGCGACGTGGCGCCGGACGCCCGCTTCTACCAGGCCTCGTCGTCGGAGATGTACGGCCTGGTCCAGGAGGTTCCGCAGACCGAGCGCACCCCGTTCTATCCCGCGCAGTCCCTACGGGGTGGCCAAGTGCTACGGCCACTTCATCACCGTGAACTACCGCGAGTCGTACGACCTCTTCGCGTCCTCGGGAATCCTCTTCAACCACGAGTCACCCAGGCGCGGCCTGGAGTTCGTGACCCGCAAGGTCACGCACGGCGTGGCCGCCATCAAGCTCGGCCTGGCGGACGAGCTGCTGCTCGGGAACCTCGATGCGGAACGCGACTGGGGCTTCGCGAAGGACTACGTGGAGGCCATGTGGCTGATGCTGCAGGAGGACGCGCCGGACGACTACGTGATCGCCACAGGCGAGTCCCACAGCGTGCGCGAGCTCGTGAACGTGGCCTTCGATCGGGTCGGCCTCGACCCGGACCGCTACGTGCGCCTCGACCCCCGCTTCCTGCGCCCGGCCGAGGTGGAGCACCTCATCGGCGACCACTCGAAGGCCACCGAGAAGCTCGGCTGGAAGCCCCAGACGACCTTCGAGGAGCTCGTCGGGCTGATGGTGGACTCCGACCTGGAGCTGCTCGCGCGCGGCGTGCCGGCGAAGCAGGCCGGGTAGGCCCGCCGCGCACGTGAGTGCGGCGTGCTTCGTCACCGGGGGCGGTGGCTTCGTGGGGCGGCATCTCGTCGCGCACCTCGAGGCGGACGGGCAGGGGGTGGCGGCTCCCTCCCGGGCCCAGGTCGATCTGAACGACGAGGACGCGATCCGCGCTGCGCATAGGCCGCGGCGCAACCGGACGCCGTCTTCCACCTCGCCGCGCAGGCGTCGGTCGTGCGCGCGTGGTCGGCGCCCCGCGAGACGCTGGTGGACAACCTCGCCACGACCGTGAACCTGCTCGAGGCCGTCCGGCTCGAGGCGCCCGATGCGACGCTCGTGCTCGCGAGCTCGGGCGAGGTCTACGGGCCCCCGGAGCGCCTTCCCGTCGAGGAGGGTGCCGGGCTGCGCCCCCAGAATCCCGTACGCCGTGTCCAAGGCCGCGTGCGACGTGCTCGGCGGGCAGTACGCCGACGCCCACGACATGTCGGTCATCCGCACCCGGGCGTTCAACCAGGCCGGGCCGGGCCAGTCCGACGACTACGTGATCGGCACCATCACGCGCCAGGTGGCCGAGGCCGAGATCGCGGGGCGCGACGCCGCCGTTCTGAAGCTCGGCAACGTGGACGCCCGCCGCGACTTCACCGACGTGCGTGACGTGGCCCGGGCCTACGCGTCCCTGTCGGGGCGGCCCGCGGGCGTCTACAACATCTGCCGCGGGAGCTCGGTGAGCGTGGCCGAGATCATCGATCTGGTGCGGGCGAGCGCCCGCGTCGAGGTCCGCTACGAGGTGGACCCGTCACGCGTCCGGTCGCACGAGGTGATGGACATCCGCGGATCGGCTGCGTTGCTGCGGGCCGAGACCGGGTGGGAGCCCGAGATCCCGCTGGAGCGCACCGTGGCGGACGCGCTTGACGAGTGGCGCACCCGGCTCGCCTCCGGCTGGAGGAGAAGCCGAGCTCCACGGCGCCGAGGCCGTCGATCTCGAGTCGCACGCGGTCACCGTCGCCCACGCCCGGGGGAGGGGCGAGAACTCCGGTGATGATGCGGTCGCCCGGGCGCAGCTCCTCGCCCGCCGCGTCCAGCCGCCGGCCCACGGCCTCCACCATCGCCTCGAGGTGCGCGGAGGTGCGCTCGGCGGGCACGCGCTCGGTCTCCTCGCCGTTCAGGAGTACCCGGGCCTCGCCCGGGGTGACGCCCTCGGTGCGCGGCCCGAACGCCACCGCCCGGTGGAAGATGTTCCCGGCGAGGATGCTCCCCACGTCCCAGGAGAGATCCGGCGGATCGGCCACCTCGAGCGCCGGCAGCAGCGCGGCGATCGTGCGGGCGTCGGCGCCGAGCTCCACCGCCACCTCGGGCTCGGCCACGAACCGGGCCCCGCCGGTGGCGAACTCCGCGCCGTCGGCGAGCGCGCCCGCGTTGGTGAGGAAGCCGGCGAGGGGCGCCGAGATGCCGAGCTTCTCCTGCACCGCGGGCACGTTGAAGCCCACCTTCCAGCCGATCGCCTGGGCGCCCTCGCCCAGCACCTCGGCCCGGCGGGCCAGCATCGCCCTCGTGCCCGTCTCCACGTCGCCTTCGCTCATGGGCGCATCACGATCTTCAGCGCCTCGCGGCGGTCGTAGGCCTCGTACGCCTCGGGCGCCTCCTCGAGGCTCATGTGACGGCTCACGAGCGGCGTGGGGTCGAGCACGCCCGAGGCCATCATCGACAGCACCCGGTCCACGTGCCCGATCACGTTCGCATGCCCCGAGGTGAGCGTGAGGGCCTTGATCCAGATGATTCCCATGTGCACCTGGATGCGCTCCGCGTAGACCCCGGTGGCCGACACGGTTCCGGCCTTGCGGGCCAGCCGGCAGGCCAGCTCCAGCGCCTCGGGGTGTCCCACGGCGTCCACGGCCACGTCCACCCCGCGGCCCGAGGTGGCGGCCTTCACCTCGCCGCGCGGATCGCCCTCGGTGAGGTGCACCGGCTGGGCGCCGAAGGACTCGGCCATGGCCAGGCGGTCCTCCACGGAGTCGATCGCGACCACGTGTGACGCTCCGGCGGCCTTCGCCGCCTGCACGGCACACAGGCCCACCGGGCCGAGGCCGAGCACGGCCACCGCGTCGCCCGGCTCGATGCCCGCGGCGGCCACCGCGTGATAGCCGGTGCCCATCACGTCGCCGGCGAACAGGGCCGAGTCGTCCGACATGCCCTCGGGCACCCGGCGCAGCGTGAGGTTGGCGTGGGGGACGAGCACCTGGTCGGCCTGCGCGCCCTGGAGCGAGCCCAGCGTCTTGCCGTGTCCGAACACCCGCCCCTCGTCGCACTTGTGGAAGTCCCCGCGACGGCAGAAGAAGCACTTGCCGCAGGCCGAGCAGTAGCACCCGAGCACGCGGTCTCCCTCGGCCACCTCGGTCACGGCGTCGCCCGCGGCGATCACCGTGCCCACGAACTCGTGGCCGATGGTGAACCCGGGCTCGATCGAGACGCGGCCGTGGTAGATGTGGAGGTCCGACCCGCAGATGCCCGTGGCCTCGACGCGCACCACCGCGTCGTCGCGCTCCACGAGCTCCGGCTCGGGGCGCTCGTCCACACGGACCTCGCCCGGCGCCTGGAAGGTGACGGCCTTCATTCGGCCGCGCAGGCTACCTGCTTAGGATCACCGGCCGTGAGCCACCGCGCCTTCTACGTGACCGACGGTGACACGCTCGTGCCCACCGAGCTGACCCGGGGTCCCTGGGATCCCGGTGCCCAGCATGCCGGCCCGCCCGCGGCGCTGCTGGGGCGAGCGATCGAGCGCTGCGAGCCGCGCGACGACGTGCAGGTCGGTCGCATCACCGTCGAGATCCTCGGCCCGGTTCCGCTGGCCCCCCTCACCACCTCGGCCGTGATGGTCCGGCCGGGCCGCGGAGTGGAGATGCTCGAGGCCACCCTCACCGGGCCCGACGGCGACGTGATGAGGGCCCGCGCCTGGCGGCTGCGGCTCTCGGACCAGGTGCTGGACCCGCCGCCGCCCGCCGATCCGCCGCCGCCCGGGCCGGACGAGGGTGAGCCGCGCGAGTTCTTCCCCACCGGCCACGACGCGGGCTACCACACCGCCATGGAGCTCAGGTTCGTGAGCGGCGCCTTCCTCGAGCCGGGTCCGGCCATGGTGTGGATGCGCGCGCGGGTGCCGCTGGTGGAGGGCGAGGAGACCACGCCGCTGGAGCGCGTGCTGATCGCCGCCGACGCCGGCAACGGGGTGAGCGCCGCGCTCGACTGGAGGCGCTACCTGTTCATCAACACCGACCTGAGCGTGCACCTGAAGCGGCTTCCCGCCGGCGAATGGGTGGGGGTGGACGCCGTGACCTACCCGGAGCCTCACGGCGTGGGGCTGGCCGACACCGTGCTCTGGGACGAGCGCGGGCGCCTCGGGCCGCGGTGCCCAGACGCTCGTGGTCCGTGCTCGCTGAGCGCCGGGCCGCCCCCCGGCATATCCTGCGGCTCCTGGCCTTGTAACGATCGGAGGGGACCATGGCGGACACGCCGGGAGCCGTGCTCATCACCGGCTGCTCCACGGGTATCGGGCGGGCCACCGCCCAGCTGCTGGCGCGGGACGGGCACACCGTGTACGCCACCGCGCGCCGGCTCGAATCGATCGCCGACCTGGGCGAGAGCGGATGCCGCACCCTGGCGCTCGACGTGACGGACGAGGCGTCGATGGCCGCCGCGGTGAGAGCCGTGGAGGAGGCCGAGGGCGCCGTGGGCGCGCTGGTGAACAACGCCGGGTACAGCCAGAGCGGGGCCGTGGAGACGGTGCCCATGGACGACCTGCGCTCCCAGTTCGAGACCAACGTGTTCGGCCTCGTGCGGATGACTCAGCTGGTGCTGCCGGGCATGCGCCGCGCCGGGCGCGGGCGCATCGTGAACGTGAGCTCGATGGGAGGGAAGCTCACCTTTCCCGGCGGCGGCGCCTACCACGCCACCAAGTACGCCGTGGAGGCGATCTCCGACGCGCTTCGCTTCGAGGTCCGGGACTTCGGCATCCAGGTCGCGGTGATCGAGCCCGGGCTGATCAAGACGAACTTCGCGGAGACCGCGGTGGGGTCGATGGGGCCCACCGCCTCCGAGGAGGGGCCCTACGCCGGCTTCAACCAGGCCGTGGCCGCGGCCACCGCGGGCGCGTATGACGGCCCCATGGGCCGGCTCGGGGCAGGGCCGGAGGCCGTGGCCAAGGCCATCCGCAAGGCCGTGACCGCCAGGCGGCCGCGCACCCGCTATCCGGTGACGCCCTCCGCCCGGCTGCTGCTGACCCAGCGCAAGCTGTCGCCGGACCGCGTCTGGGATGCGGTGGTCGGTTCTTCGTTCCCCCGGCCCGGGGCCTGAGACAATGCCGGGCACGTAACCCTGAGAGGAGCACGAATTTGCCGTACTTCAAGGACGCCGATGAGGTCTACGCCTACATCGGGAAGCTGTTCCAGGAGCTCTCCGAGGATGAGGAGCTGGCCCCGAAGTTCCGCCGTGCCAACACGATCGTGCAGTACCGCTACCGCGAGCCCGAGTCGCAGATCACCGTGAGCCTGCTCGAGGACGGTGACGGCCGGGTGGACTGCGGCCCCACCGACATGGAGCCCGAGGTGGTGATGTCGATGGAGGCGGACACCGCCCACCGCTTCTGGCTGGGCAAGGTGAACGTGACCGTGGCCCTCGCCCGCGGCCAGATGAAGGCCAAGGGCCCGGTGGCGAAGATCCTGAAGCTGGTGCCGCTCACCAAGCCGATCTTCCCCCGCTACAAGGCGATCCTCGAGAAGTCCGAGCGGCCGGACCTGCTCGAAGCGGCTTGATGGAGGCGTCGGCCGACCCCTTCGCCCGGCAGCTCACGGGCTTCAAGGACTTCTACCAGTACGCCGCCACCACGCGGGTGATCGCCGGGCGGGACCTGCTCGGGTCCACCGGCTTCGAGTTCCAGAAGGAGGGGGCCCGCCGCGTGTTCATCGTCACCGACGAGGTGGTGAGGGGCACGGGCCTGGTGGACCGGGTGCAGGCCGGGGTGGAGGACGGCGGCCTCGAGGTGGCCGGCGTGTTCGACCAGGTGCCCCAGGATTCGTCCTGCCAGGTGGTGGAGGCGTGTGCGGCCGCGGCCAAGGAGGCGGGCGCCGACTCGTTCCTGGCCGTGGGCGGCGGATCGGTGATGGACACGGCCAAGGTGGCCGACGCCGTGTTCACCCACGGCGGCAGCGCCCGTGAGCAGGAGGGCTTCTTCCTCATGCCGCGCGAGGACGACGGCATGGGCCGGCCGCTCGAGGTGGTGCCGCTGGCGTGCATACCCACCACCGCGGGCACCGGCAGCGAGGTGTCGATGGCCGCCGTGATCAAGGACACCGACGAGAAGGTGAAGCTGGAGATCGCGGACTTCCCGCTCTTCCCGCGGCTGGCCATCCTCGACCCGGAGAGCACCCGCACGCTGCCCCCGGCGGTGGCGGCGTCCACCGGCATGGATGCCGTGACCCACGCGGTGGAGGGCTACGTGTCGATGGACTGGAGCCCGCATCAGGACGCCCACTCGATGCAGGCCCTGCGGATGATCCGCGACAACCTGGAACGCGCCGTGCAGACGCCGGAGGACGACACCGCCCGCGGCAACATGCTGATCGCGGCCAACCTGGCCATCACCATCGCGCTGGGCTCGGTGCACGCCATGTCCCATTCCGCGGGGGCGCAGTTCGGGGTGCCCCACGGAGTGGCCAACGCGATCAACCTCCCTCACGTCGTGCGCTTCAACGCCGAGGGCGGCGACGACATCGCCGACCGCTACCGGGACCTGGCCGAGCTGTTCGGCGCGGAGAGCGGAGGGAGCGGCGCCGAGGTGGGGGACGCCCTGGCCACGCACCTCTCGGGCCTCGCGGAGAGCCTCGGGCTGCCGCTGCGCCTGTCGCAGGTGGGCGTGCCCGAGTCGGGCATCCCCGCGCTGGTGGAGGGGGCGATGGGCGACGGCACCACGCTGCTGAACCCGCGCGAGCCGAGCGAGAGCGACTACGAGGAGCTGTACCGCCGGCGCTCTAGACGGTCGGTGCTCGCTCACGATCGGGCTGCGCTCCTCCTAACGGTTGCTCGGCGCGCTGGGCCCTCGCCATCTCGGCCAGAGTCGCCTTTGCCGTGTGCTCCGGGGCGCCAGCGCAGCTGCTTGCGTGCCCGGTCGGTCTTCATCAGCACGGGCTTGCGCACGGAGTGGATCCAGTCCACGCTCGGCGGCATCTTGGGCAGCCGGGTCACGATCTCCGCGGTGGCCTCCACGGCCAGCTTGGGCACCGGGACCGAGTACCAGCCGAGGGCGTCGGCGAGGTCGGACATGGTGAGCGTGCCGCCCGCGGCCAGGTTGTAGGGCCCGGGCTCGCCCACCCCGCGCACGCCGGCCACGAACGCGCGGGCCACGTCGTCCTCGTGCACGAGCTGGAAGCGGGTGCCCGGGTCGGGGATCACCGGCCGCAGCGCGGGCATCGAGGAGAGCAGGCGGGTGACCGCCGCGGGCATCGCCTCGCCCAGGCGGAAGTACGGGATCTCCTGGAGCATGGTGCGCGCGTCGGGGCCGGCCACGATGCACGGCCGGAAGGCGTAGGCCACCGTGCGCCGGCGCTTGAGCAGCACCTCGGCCAGCACCCGCTCCACCTCGGCCTTCTGGTTCGAGTAGGGATGCTCGGGCGAGCCTCGCGCGGGCACGTCCTCGGTGAGCCAGTCCGGGTTGTCGTCGTGGAACCCGTATGCGGCGACGCTCGAGGCGTAACAGATGCGCTTGGCGCCGCTCCTGGCCGCCGCCTCGAACACCTTGCGCGATCCGTCGATGTTCAGCTGCCCGGGTGGCGTCGCCCGCGCTCAGGATCGCGAAGGCCAGGTGCACCACCACGTCGGCGCCCTTGGCGAGGTCCCGCACGCTGGCGGCGTCGGTCACGTCGCCCTGGCGGTACTCCGTCTTTCGCCAGCCCTGCTCCGCCGGGTCGAACGGGCGCCGGGCCATGCCCACGATGTGCTTGACCGCCCGCGACCGCTCCAGCGCGTTCACGATCGAGATTCCCAGGTCTCCGGTGGGACCCGTGACCGCCAACGTTCAGGGCCGCGCTCGCCACCGTGCTGTTCTAACCGATCCGGCACGGGCGGGCGCTAGGCCTCGTCGTACCCGGGCTCGCCCGGCAGCAGCACCTCGGGCAGGCCGTCCCGCAAGACGATCCGAGGCTGCACCGCGTCCACGGACCGGCCCTCGGCGTCCGCGAGCGTGGCGGCCACGGACCCGAAGTGGTCCAGGCGCTCGAGGTGCTTGATGGTCGGGAACACCAGCAGCATCTCGTCCCGGCGGCCCGCGTCGAGGGCCTCCGACGGCCTGATCCAGCGCACGTCCACGCACTCCTGCCCGTCCACGCGCGGCTCGGCGCCGTCGGGCGATCGGGGCCACGTAGAACCAGGTGTCGAAGCGGACCTTCACCTCCGCCGGGGTGATCCAGCGGGAGAAGAGCACGAGCGAGTCGAGGTCCACGGTCACGGCCGCCTCCTCCGCCATCTCCCGCACCGCGGCCGCCGCCAGGTCGCCGTCCTCGTCGTGGAGCGCGCCGCCGGGAAAGACCCAGGCGCCGCCCATGAACCGCTGCTCGGGGTTGCGCTGCACCAGCAGCACCTCGAGCCCGTCCGCGCCGTCGCGGAGGAGCATCAGCGTGGCCGCCTGGCGCGGCTCGGTCACCGGACCCTCGTTGATCTCCTCCCCGGGCGGGGGCCGGTCGAACCGCACGCCGGCCACCCTAACGCGCAGTCCCCGCTAGGCTTCCCGCGCCGTGGCCGAGCCTCAGCTCTACATCTGCACCTCCTGCGGGTTCATCTATGACCCGGCCGAGGGCGACCCCGACGGCGGCATTCCGCCGGGCACCGCGTTCGAGAGCATCCCCGACGACTGGTTCTGCCCGGTCTGCGGGGCGCGCAAGCGGGACTTCGAGCTCTACGAGGGGTAGGCGACGCGGCGTGCCGGACCGGCCGCGCCTCGTGCCCGAGCTCATCTGCAGCGACCTGGGGCGCAGTCTCCGCTTCTACACCGGCGTGCTCGGATTCCGCGTGCGTCACGAGCGGCCCGCCGAGCGCTTCGCCCACCTGGAGCGCGACGGGCGCGGAGCTCATGATCGAGCAGCCGCTCGCAGAGGACCGCCTGTTCCCGGCCGCCGAGCTCAGCCACCCCTACGGGCGCGGGGTGAACCTCGAGATCGACGTGGACGAGGTGGAGCCGCTCCACGAGGCCGCGCTCGCGGCCGGAGCGGAGATCGTGCTCGCCCTGGAGGAGCGCTGGTACGAGCTCGAACGTGAATCGCTCCGCGTCCGCCAGTTCGCGCGTGGCCGATCCGGACGGCTACGTGATCCGGCTGTCGCAGCGCGTGGGCACGCGTCAGCTCTGACCCTCGGCGTCGAACCTGGCCCGGAGGGTCTTGGAGGCGGTCATGCGCCAGGCCTCGGTGAGCAGCTCGCCCAGCTCCTCCGGATCCACCGACGCCAGGCGCACGATCACCCAGGGATAGTTCTCGTAGTGAGGCGTGACCACGAACGTCTCGGGCTGCATCGCCACCAGCGCCTCGCGCTCCCCGGGCTCGATCTTCAGGGCGATCGACTCGCCGTCCTCCAGCTCGCGGGCGAACATCGTCCGGCTCCTCACCCGGAAGCTCGCCGTCCCGTTGTAGGAAGGTCGCTCCTCGGTGGCCGGCAGGGCCAGCGCGAGCCGCCGGACCGTTTCCAGGTCGGCGCCTATCAGGCCACCTGGGGACGGTAGGTGCCGAAGGTCCAGACGCTCCCCTCGGGGTCCCGGATGGCGTACTCACGGCTCCCGTAGTCCTGGTCGGTCAGCTCCATCACCACCTCCGCGCCCGCGGCGACGGCGCGGTCGTGGTGCGCGTCCGGGTCGTCCAGCGCCATGTACATGGTGATCGGACCGCCCGGGAAGGGCGTGTCCCCGTCGGGCAGGGTGCTCAGCATCACCACCCCGCCCTCGAAGACGAGCTCGCCGTGGGCAATGGTGCCGTCCTCGTTCTCCATCACGGCCAGCTCCTCGAAGCCCGCGGCTTTCTTCAGGAACTCGATCGCCGCCCGGGCGTCGCGATAGCGGAGTGCGGGGAACACGTTCTGAGCCATGGGGAGAGTGTGCCCGGTTGGCCCGAAAGGGAACGCTAGGCGGCGGGCGCGAGCGCCACGGTGGCGGTGGCCGCCTCGATCGAGGCGAGCGTGACCTCGACGAGGGTCGTGAGCTCGGCCTCGGTGATGGCCAGCGGCGGCATCAGCACCACCACGTCCCCGAGCGGCCGGACGATCGCTCCGCGGCGCCGTGCCTCCAGGGTCACGCGGTGCCCCATCCGGAGCTCGGCCGGAAACTCGCGCAGCTGGATGCCGGTCATGGTCCCGCGACGCCGGACCTCGGCCACATCCGGGTGGGCGGCCACCGGCCCCAGCAGGCGCTCGAGCAGCTCGAGCTTCGGCTGTAGGCGCTCGATGGTGTGCTCCTCCTCGAACACGTCCAGCGTGGCCAGCGCGGCGGCGCAGGCCAGCGGGTTGCCCGTGTAGGTGTGGCCGTGGAAGAAGGTGCGCATCTCCTCGAACTCGCCCAGGAAGCCCTCGTAGATCCGCTCGGTGCTGAGCGTGGCGGCCAGCGGGAGGTATCCGCCGGTGATGCCCTTCGCCAGGCACATCAGGTCCGGGGCCACGTCCTCGTGCTCGCACGCGAACATCCGCCCCGTGCGCCCGAACCCGGTGGCCACCTCGTCGAGGATGAGCAGAACGTCATGGCGGTCGCACAGCTCGCGCACGCCGCGCAGGTAGCCCTCGGGGTGCACCACGATTCCGGCGGCGCCCTGCACGAGCGGCTCCATCATCACGGCCGCCACCTCGCCCTCGTGCTCCCGGAGCAGGCGCTCCATCTGGCCGAGGTCGCCGGGCTCGGCCTTGACGGTGTCGAAGAGCAGCGGGCGGTACATCGAATGGAAGAGGTCGATGCCCCCCACCGACACCGAGCCGATCGTGTCCCCGTGGTAGGCGTCGCGCAGGCAGATGAACCGGGTGCGCCGCTCCTCGCCGGCCTGGCGCCAGTACTGGAAGGCCATCTTGAGAGCGATCTCCGCCGCGGTGGACCCGCTGTCGGAGTAGAAGACGCGGTTGAGCCCCTCGGGCGCGATCTCCACGAGGCGGCGCGCCAGCTCGATGGCCGGCGGGTGGGAGAGGCCGAGCATGGTGGAGTGCGCCACCCGCCCGAGCTGGTCGCGCACCGCGGCGTCGATGCGCGGGTGCCCGTGGCCGTGGACGTTGCACCAGAGCGACGAAACGCCGTCGATGTAGCTGCGGCCCTCGGTGTCGATCAGCAGCGACCCCTCGGCGCGCTCCACGATCAACGGCTCCTCGGCGCACCAGCCGCGCTGCTGGGTGAACGGGTGCCAGAGGTGAGCGCGATCCGCCGAGGCCAGGTCCACGACAGGCGACGCTAGCTAGCTTTCCGGTCGGAAATGCCACCCCTGCCCCTGCTCGTGTTCGCCGTCGGAACGGGTTCCCTCGGCGCCGAGATTGCCGCGGTTCGCCTGCTCGCGCCGTACTTCGGCGCCTCCACCGTGGTGTGGGCCAACACCATCGGGGTGGTGCTGGTGGCGCTGTCGCTCGGGTACTGGCTCGGCGGGCGGCTGGCCGACCGCCATCCGCACATGCGGGGGCTCTGCCTCCTTGCCCTCACCGCGGCGGGCCTGCTGGCGCTGGTGCCGTTCGCCGCCGGCCCGCTGCTGCACGTGGCCGTGAGGGCGCTGGACTCCATCTCCGCCGGCGCGTTCGCCGGCTCGCTGCTGGGAGTGCTCGGCCTGGTGGCGGTGCCGGTGCTCCTGCTCGGCGCGGTGGCGCCCTACGCCATCCGCCTGGCGGTGACCACGGTGGAGGAGGCGGGCACGGTGGCCGGCCGGCTGTACGCGATCTCCACGGCCGGGTCGCTGGTGGGCACGCTCACCTCGGCCCTGCTGTTCATCCCGCTGGTGGGCACCCGCCGCACCTTCCTGATCTTCGCCCTGGCCATCGCGGTGGTGGCGGTGGCGGGCCTGCGCCCGGTGCGGCGATGGGCGCTGGCCCCCGCGGCGATCGCCGCGCTCATGGCCATCCCGGTGGGGACGCTGAAGGCCGAGGCGGGCGAGGGGCGGGTGATCTACGAGAAGGAGACCCAGTACCAGTACGTGCGCGTGGTGGAGCGCCGCGACGGCGAGCGCGTGCTCGAGCTGAACGAGGGGCAGGCGCAGCACTCGAGCTACAACCCGCGGACGGTGCTCACCGGCAACTACTGGGACGGCTTCCTGGTGCTCCCGTTCACCGTGCGGGACGAGGCCCCGCGCACCATGGCGGTGCTGGGCAACGCGGCCGGCACCACCACGAGGGCCTACGGCCGCTTCTTCCCGCGCACGCGGATCGACGGGGTGGAGATCGACCCGGAGCTGTCGAGCGTCGGGCGCAGGTTCTTCGGGATGACCAACCCGCGCCTGCGGCTGCACCACGAGGACGCCCGTCCGTGGCTGCGCAAGTCCGACGACCGCTACGACCTGATCGAGGTGGACGCCTACCGCCAGCCCTACATCCCCTTCTACCTGACCACCGAGGAGTTCTTCGAGTCGGTGCGCGACCACCTCACGCCCGACGGCATGGTGATCGTGAACGTCGGGCCACCCGGAGGGCCAGGACGACCTGGAGAAGGCGCTCTCGGCCACGATGGGCGCGGTGTTCCCCCACGTGGCCCGTGACCCGATCGAGCCCACCAACACGCTGGTGCTCGGGTCGCGGCGAGCACCCTCGGCCCAGCGGCTCACCGACTCGGCGCCCAGCCTGCCCGCGGCGCTACGGCCGCTGGCCTACGACGCCGCCGGGCGCTTCGCACCCGCGACTCGAGGGCGGCACGGTGTACACCGACGACCGCGCGCCCGTGGAGTGGCTGATCGACAGGTCCATCGTGGACTACGCGGCCGGCGGCGACTGAGCCGCGCCGCGCTCAGCCGGGCCTGATCCGCACCACCACCGCCTCGTGGGGCAGCAGCGCGCCCACCCGCACGGGCACCGACTCGCCCACGTCCAGCACCTGGCGGCTCACGACCCGCGGCGCCGGGAGCGCCGCCTCCCCGCTGTCCGGGAGCAGGCCCACGTCCACCCGCACGCGCGTGGCGCCGGCCAGGGCGGGCGCCCGCCCGAGGCCCTCCAGGGTCAGCTCCACCTCGAGCGGCCGCGCGCCGGGATCGGCGCGGTCCAGGCGGGCCAGCACCACCTGAGCCTCGCCGCCGCCCCCGGCCCGCCCGCTGGCCAGCACGGCCACCGCCGGATCGCTCGAGCGGGCGGGCACGCGCCCGTCCACGCCGTCGGCGTAGGCGCGGTAGGCCCACCACGCGCTGCGCGGCCGGCCGTCGCGGGTGAGCAGGCCCTCGAGCGTGCCGTTGCCGCAGTTGTCGCTGCCGTCGAGCGCGGGCCAGCAGGAGCGGGCGGCCGCCGAGGCTCCGCCCGCCTCCATGTGGTGGAGGAAGCCGAGGATCTCTCCGGGCCGGTACTGGTCGGCGGGGCCCACCGACTCGTTCACCTCGATCCGCTCCAGGCCGACGTCGCGGTAGCGCGGGAGCACGCGCGCCCGCACCCGCCGCAGCGTGTCGGAGATCGGCGGGGATGCGCTCGTAGGGCTGGAGGTTGGCGTGCCAGGACAGGAACCCGACCCGGCAGCCGGATCGGCGGCAGTCGCGGAGCAGGCCCTCGAGCCACTCCGGCCGCGGCTTCGTGGTGCTGGGCCCGCCCACCACGACGCCGCGGTCCGATCTCCTGGCGGAGCACCCGGTAGGCCACGCCGTAGAGCCGGAGGTACTGCTCCCGGGTACCGGTGAAGAAGGCCGGGTTGTCGGGCTCGTTCCACACGTCCCACTCGATCGGCAGCCCACGCACCGACTCCGCGGCGGCGCGCACCGTCCGCGCCCAGCCGGCGAGGTCTCTCCAGGGCGGGCCGTGGCCGTTCCAGCCGTTGCCCGGGTAGCCCCAGAGGTCGCTGAGCACCAGCTGGTACCGCGCACCCAGCCGGGCCGCCCGCGCGGGCGACGCCTTGGACGGCACGCTTCGCCACAGCCGGGGGCGGAGCGGGAGCAGCACGTCGTCCGGAGGAGAGGTCTCGGAGAGCGAGTGGAGGAACCCGCTCATGGAGGGGGCGGGAGTGGGGGCCGCTCCGAGCTCGGCCACGGCCCGGACGTCCACGGCAGGGGCCGGGACCGGCGTGGTGGCGGTGGGCGCCGGCGGGCCCGGCCGAGGCCGCTCCTCGTCGGATGACCCGCCGGTGAGGAGCACGAGCGCCAGCGCGCCGGCGGCCGTGAGCACCGCGGCGAGGACCAGCGCGCGTCGGCGGACGCCTCCCATCGGCCGAAGCATGACCTGCCGGTGCGAGGGACCCGGAGGCGTCAGACTTCGCCGGGCTGGGAATCACCAGCAGGAGGAGGAAGAGATGAGCTTCAGGAAGTACGAGCTGGGCACCTACGAGGAGATGTGCGCGCAGCACCGCTGGGAGGTGCCCGAGCGCTACAACATCGCGCGCGACGTGTGCGACAAGCACGAGCCGGACCGCCTCGCCATGGTGTGGGAGGACTGGGAGGGACACGAGCGGCGGGTGACCTTCGGGGAGCTCCAGGCGCTGAGCAACCGCTTCGCCCATCTCCTGGAGGAGATCGGGGTGGAGCGCGGCGACCGCGTGGCCACGCTGCTGCCCTCGCTCCCGGAGACGGCCGCCGTGTTCATCGGCACCTACAAGCGCGGCGCGATCCTGCTCTCGCTCTCCGTGCTCTACGGCGACGACGGCATCCAGCACCGCCTGACCGACTCGGGCGCGACCGCGGTGGTCACCGACGCCGCCAACCGCCACCGCATTCCGGAGGGGATGGTGGAGAAGGTGCTCGTGATGGGCGGCGACGTGGCCGAGGGGGACGTGGACTTCGACGCCGGGATGGAGCGGGCGAGCGACGAGTACGAGATGGCCGACACGCTGGCGGACGACCCGGCCCAGCTCTACTACTCGTCGGGCACCACCGGCAAGGCCAAGGGCATCCTCCACGCCCACCGCTACCTGCTGGCCCACGAGGAGTTCGAGTTCTGCCACGACGTTCGCGACGGGGAGCTCTTCCACGGCTCCGGCGAATGGGCCTGGGCCGCGGGCATCGCCCCGCTCCTCGGGCCGTGGCGCTACGGCGCCGTGGCCCTGGTTCAGGCGCGCAAGGGCGGCTACGACCCCGAGGAGCACCTGCGCTTCCTCTCCAAGCACGGCGTGGAGAACATGTTCACCACGCCCACCGCCCTGCGGGCGATGACCGGTGTGCGGGACGCGGGCAAGCGCCATCCGCTCGACCGGCTGCGCGTGACCTGCTCGGCCGGGGAGCCGCTCAACCCCGAGGTGATCCGCTGGTTCCGCGATCAGTTCGGCATCACGGTGCTCGACTACTACGGGCTCACGGAGAGCTACCCGCTGTGCGGGAACTTCCCCACCGTGGAGGTCCGCGAGGGATCGATGGGCCGTCCCGTGCCCGGCTGGGACGTGGCCATCCTGGACGAGGACGAACGGCCGGTGGCGCAGGGCGAGCGCGGCGAGATCTGCCTCCGCGCGCGCTCCAACCCTCACTACCCGATCGGCTACTGGAACCGGCCCGAGGACACCGAGGAGGTGTTCGGAGGCGACTGGTTCCACACCAAGGACGCCGCCGCCATGGATGAGGACGGATACGTCTGGTACGCGGGCCGCGCGGACGACGTGATCATCTCCGCCGGGTACCGGATCGGGCCCTTCGAGGTCGAGTCGGCCTGCGTGGAGCACGAGGCGGTGCAGGAGGCCGCGGCGGTGGCCTCGCCCGACGAGCGGCGAGGGAACATCGTGAAGGCCTTCGTGGTGCTGGCCGAGGGGCACGAGCCGTCGGAGGAGCTGGCGGGCGACATCAAGCGCTTCGTGCGCGAGCGGCACTCCGCCTACGCCTACCCGCGCGAGATCGAGTTCGTGGGCGACCTGCCCAAGACCCTCACGGGGAAGATCCGCCGCGTGGAGCTACGCGAGCAGGAGCGCGAGCGGAAGCAGTCCTCGACCCCCGCCTAGAGCACCGGCACGAGCGGGATGTCCCATAGGACGGCGGCCGCGATGAAGGCGGCCACCGCCAGGGCACCGGCGAGCCCGGCCGCCATGCGCTGCCGCGGACTCGAGTTCTCCGCCCGGTGGGCGGCACGCTCGCCCCACCGCACCACCCGCTCGAGCAGGCGCTCCGCACGGTCGAACTCGAGCGCGAGGAAGGTGAGCCCCACGATGATCGTCGCGATGCCGGGGCCCGGGACCCCGGGGCCGGACATCACGATGCCGGCCAGCACGAGGACAACGCCCAGCACCACCACCCCGGCGCGGTGCACCGGGTGGCGCTGCTTGTGCCGGACCTTGCGCTCCTGGAGCTTCCTCATCAGCTCCGGCATGTCGTCGCCCGGGCCGGATGACATGGTCCGGTCCTCGCCCGACCGGCGCTCGGGCTCCGCTCCTCCTCCTCCGCCATGGATCGAGCTTAGGAGAGCCAGTCGGCCAGCGGCAGCGCCGAGCCCGCCTCGGGCAGGCGCTCGGGCGTGGTCCAGGGCAGGCCCGTGACCTGAACTCCGCGAGAGCCGCGAGACCGTGTCCACGTTCGACACCTCGATCGGCTCGGGCGTGGCGAGCCAGGGCGTCATCACGATGCCGCACACGTGCGAGGCCGGCGGCCCGAGCGGCCTCCACCGTGAGCAGCGTGTGGTTGATGGTGCCGAGCCCCGTTCGAGCGGCCACCACCACCGGCAGGCCCAGGTCCACGGCCAGGTCGCGCACCAGGTAGCCCGGTGGTGAGCGGCACCAGCAGCCCGCCCACGCCCTCGGCCACCAGCACTCCCTCCTCGCCCGCGGCCCGCGCGGCCGCCACGAGCTCGGCCGGCTCGATGGTCACGCCGGCCATCTCGGCCGCGTAGTGCGGGGACACGGCCGGCCCGAACCGGTAGGGGGCCACCTCCTCGGGCGCTGCGCACGCCGCCCGCGGCCGCGGCCAGCAGCTCGTGGTCCGGCGGCCAGTCCCCGGGCGGCTCGTCCAGGCCGGTGACCACGGGCTTGAAGGCCGCCACCCGCTCGCCGCCCTCGGTGAGCGCGGCGCACACGGCGGCGCTCACCACCGACTTGCCCACCCCGGTGTCCGTTCCGGTGACGAAGAGCCCGCGCAAGCGCGGATCAGGCGACGTCGAGCAGGCCGTCGAACACGGCCGCGCGAGCCGAGTCGCGGGCCTCCGGCCGGGCGGCGCTGCCGCACGGAGGCGGGCACCGCCGCGGCCAGGGTGGCCGCGGCCTCGCGCAGCTCGGTCTTGGTGTGCGACGCCATGACCGCCAGGCGCAGGCGCGAGGTGTCGGCGGGCACGGTCGGCGGCCGGATGGCCTGCGCGAACACGCCCATCTCGAGCGCGCGCTCGCTGGCCCGCACGGCCTCGTCGGCGTCCCCGATCACCAGGGGCACGATCTGCGTCTCCGAGTCGCCGGTCGGACAGCCCGTGGGAGGCCAGCGCGTCGCGCAGCACATCGGCGTTGCGATGGAGCTTCTCCACCCGCCGGGGCTGCTCGCGCAGCAGGTGCAGCGCCGCCATGGCCGCGGCCACCGCGGGCGGGGGGAGAGCGGTGGAGAAGATGAGCGTCCGGGCGGTGTTCACCAGGTACTTGGCCATCGTCTGCTCGCAGCAGACGAACGCGCCGTAGGAGCCGAGCGCCTTGCCCAGCGTGCCCACGATCACGTCCACCTCGTTCTCGAGGCCGGCGTCGGCCACCGCGCCCCGGCCCTCCGGGCCGAGCGTGCCGGTGCCGTGCGCCTCGTCCACCATCACACGGGCGTCGTAGCGCAGGCCCAGCTCCACGATCTCCTCCAGGGGAGCGATGTCCCCGTCCATGGAGAACACGCCGTCGGTCACGATCAGCGAGCCGCGCCCCTCGGCCTGCCGGAGGCCCCACTCGAGGTGATCGGGGTCCGCGTGGTCGTACACGAAGGTCTCCGCCCGGGCCAGGCGGCAGCCGTCCACGATGCTGGCGTGGTTCAGCTCGTCCGAGAACACCACGTCGCCCTCGCGGGCGAGGGCGGACACCACGCCGGAGTTGGCCAGGTAGCCCGAGCCGAAGAGCAGGCAGGCCTCGGCCCGCTTGAAGTCCGCCAGCTGGTTCTCCAGCCGCCGGTGGATGGTCATGTTCCCGGACACGAGGCGGGACGCGCCCGCCCCGGCGCCGTAGCGCATGGCGGCCTCCGCGGCCGCCTCGCGCACCCGCGGGTGGTCGGCCAGGCCGAGGTAGTTGTTGGAGCAGAGAAGGAGCACCGGCCGCCCGTCCACGAGGACGCTCGGGCCCTGGGGGCCGGACACCACCCTCATGCGCCGGTACAGGCCGCTGTCGCGGATGTCGTCGAGGTGCTCCTCGATGTCCCTCACGCCGCCGCCCTCGGGTTCACCTGGACCAGGGCGGGCAGCTCCTCGGTGGGCTGCTCGCCGGGATCCCGTCCCCCGCGGTTGGCCGCGCCGTCCGGCCGGGGCGGCACCGACCGCTTGGGGCGGTGCCGGAGCTGGGTGGCCGGGTCCCAGAAGTTGGCCTCGGACTGGCTGTCCACCAGCTCGTCGATCGGTGTCTGCGGGCTCTCGCCCTCCAGCCATCCCGAGCGGTTGTCCGGCCGCGGGTTCGCGCCGTTGTCCGGCTGGCGGGCCACGTTCAGCCCCAGTCCCTCGAACATCGCGCGGTCCCACTCGGGCTCGGAGCCGAGAGTGGTGAGGAAGTTCCCCATCATCACCCCGTTCAGGCCCGCCCGCACCGCGAGCTGCTGAAGCTCCTCGGTCTCGAGGTTCTCGTTGCGCCCGCCGCAGAGCCGGAAGAGCGCGTCCGGCATGACGAGGCGGAAGATGGCCACCCACTTCACCACCTCGAGCGGGTCCATCATCTCGCGGTCCCCGAACTTCGTGCCCGGCCGCGGGTTGAGCAGGTTGATCGGCACGCTGGTGGGCTCCAGCGCGGCCAGCTCGAAGGCCATCTCCACGCGCTGCTCGCGGGTCTCACCCAGGTTGAGGATGCCGCCCACGCAGGTCTCGAGGCCCGCCTCGCGCACCGCGTCGATCGTCCGTATCCGGCCCTCGTAGCGGACCGTGGTGGACACCTCCGGGTAGTGGCTCTCCGCGGTCTCCACGTTGTGGTGGACCCGCTGGATGCCCGCTTCCTTCAGCGCCTTGGCGCGGTCCGTGGACATGTGGCCGATGGAGGCGCAGCGCTTGAGGTTGGTGTGCTCGGCCACGAGGCGGGCGCCCTCGAGCACGTTCTGGAAGTCCTTCTTCGAGAGCCCCTGGCCCTGCGTGACCATGCAGAAGCGGTGCGCGCCCGCGGCCTCCGCCGCCCGCGCGTGCTCCAGGATCTGGTCGGGGCTCATCATCGCGTGCATCGGCGTGTCCGCCTCCGCGAAGCGCGACTGCGCGCAGAACCCGCAGTCCTCGGCGCAGCCCCCGGACTTGGCGTTCACCAGCGAGCACATGTCCGTGGAGTCGCCGAAGCGCTCCTGGCGCACGCGCCATGAGCGGTCCACGAGCGCATCGATCTCGGCACGGTCCTCGATCTCGCCGAGACGTAGCGCTTCTTCTCTGGTGATCAGCGGCGGCAAGCTGGAGGTCCCAGGGGTTGCGGGACGACACGCAAGGTATGCGGGGCCGCGGACGGACGAGGGCGGGAGCCCCGCCCGGGCGCCGCCTCAGCTCACGGCGGCGGCGCTGCCGGCCGCGCCGCGCTCCGGCAGCGCGCAGAACCCGCCGGCGCTGAAGCCCTGCGAGCCGAGGCCGAAGGCGTGGTTGAAGCGGCCGCGGTAGTTCTCCACCGCGATCTCCGAGGCCAGCTCCACCAGCTGCGCGTCGTCGAAGCGCGCGCGCAGCCGCGCGAACAGCTCGTCGGGCACGTCCACGGGCGTGGCCGTCATCCCCGCGGCCAGGTCCAGCACCAGCTTCTCGTCCTCCGAGAACAGCGGGCTCGTCCGCGTACTCGGGAAGCGCGCGCAGCTGCTCCTCGGTGATGCCCGCGCCTGGCCGGAGATCATCGAGCCGATGTCCATGCAGAACTCGCAGCCCGAGAGCGCGGCCGCCTTGGTGGCGGCCAGCGGCCTTGAGGCCCTTCGGGCAGGCGGTCCGCCCTGGCCGTGGCGTACTCGAGGGCCGCATAGCCGGAGAGCACGGTGGGGTGGTGGGCGTACACGCGCAGCGGGTCGGGCACCGTGCCGAGCTCGCGCTTCGAGTAGCGGTAGGCGCCGCGGGCCAGGAGCCCGGCGCGGGAATCGGGCACGCCCTCGATCCGCGGCGCTCCGCTCTCGTGAGCGTGGAGCGTCCGCGCGCGCGGGGCGCGCATCAGCACCAGGATCAGCACGCCGCCCGCCACGGTCCAGGCGAGCGACACGGTGTTGGCCACGGCGTCGCGGGTCCCGTACGGCTCGAGGTTGAACACGTGCCACAGGAAGTGGGGCACGGAGAAGACGAGCCACGCGGCCGTGGCCGCCAGCACGGCGCTGCGCCGCAGGGTGAAGGCGGCGATGGCCAGCGCCACGCCGAGGGCCACGAACAGGGCGCCCACGTCGGTCACGAGGTGCTCGTCGAAGGGCCCGAGGACCCGGACCCAGCCGTCGGTGCCCGCCGGGAAGTCGTCGTAGAAGGAGTGGGGGGCGAGGAGCGCCCACAGGCCGATCAGCGCCTGGGGCCCGCCCAGCGCCAGCAGAAGGAACCGGATGGCGCCCCGGTGACGGGTGATGTGGTCGCCGTGACTCACTTGTCTGCCTCCTTGTTCATGGACCCCGCGATGAGGCCGTGGGCTTCGAGCAGGCTCAATGCCGAGCGCGTCCAGGTGTCCAGGTAGTGCTCCTGGTCCACGTCGCCCGGCGGGCGCCCGAAGATCGTCTCGAGCGCCCGGTAGCTGATGATCGGTGCGAGCAGCACCGCGGCCAGGGCGTCGAGGTCGACGTCCCTCACGCCGGCCGCCTCGGCCAGCAGCCGCAGGCGCTCGGCCGCCTGCGCGTGCCCGCGCCGCACGATCCGGTCATAGAAGCGGTCGCGCAGCTCGGGGAAGTTGTCGCCCTCGCGCATGACGATCCGGAACAGCTTCTGGTCGCGGCCGATCTCCCGGAACGCGATCTGGATGAGCGTGGCCACCTCCGTTCGCGGGTCGCCCAGCGGCGTGACCGTGACCAGCGCCTCGAGCTCGTCCACCACCCGGCTGCGCCCCTCCATGGCGGCCTCGAGCAGGGCCGCCTTGCTCGTGAAGTGCTTGTAGAGCGCGCCCGACCGGGGCGTGAGCCCGGCCGCCTCCTCGATCTCGCCGACCGAGGTGCCGTGGTAGCCCTGGCGGCCGAAGAGCTCGACCGCGGCGTCGAGGATCCGGTCACGGGTGGGAGCGGGCCGCGCGGTAATCAAGCGATTACCGATGGTAAACGGTCGGTTACCTCAGCGCAAGGCTGACGTCACGCGTCGGGTGCCGCGCCGTGCTCGAGCCGGAAACTGTCGCCTTTTACTACCGCCTGTCGGTAGCAATAGGCGACGAATTCGCCGGTGCTCGCGTGCCCGGCTATCGGCCGCGCCAGACCGGCTTGCGCTTCTCCGCGAACGCCCGCACGCCCTCGCGGAAGTCCTCGGAGCGGAAGCACGACTCCCGCAGCTCGATCAGCTCGCGCTCCACCTCCTCGGGGAGGCGGGGGTCGCGCAGCGCGCGCATCACGCGCTTGTTGCCGGCGAGCGAGAGCGGGGCGTTGCCGGCGATCTCCGTGGCGATCTCCAGCACCCGCTCCTCCAGGCCGTCGGGCTCCACCACCTCATTGACGAGGCCCCAGCCCTCGGCGCGGCCGGCGTCCACCGCGTGACCGGTGAAGAAGAGCTCGGCCGTGCGCGCCACGCCGCAGACCTCGATGAAGCGCCGAAGCCCGGTGTGCGAGTAGATCAGCCCGAGCTTTGCCGGCGGCATCGACAGCTTGATGCCCGCGGCCGCGATCCGGAGGTCGCAGGTCAGCGCGAGCTCCAGGCCACCGCCGATGGCGTGCCCTCCGAGCTGGGCCACCACCGGGTAGGGGTAGGCGTCCAGGGCCTCGATCGCCTCGTGGAAGGGATGGGCCACGAGGCGCTCGGCCGCCTCCTCGAAGCGGCCCTCCTCGAGGTTGCCGATGTCGTACCCGGCGGAGAACACGCCGCCGCTGCCCCGGATCACGAGACAGCGGGCCTCGAGCGTCCGGGCCGCCTCGGCCATGGCGTCCAGGATCTCGTGGTCGAGCGCGCCCCGGCGTTCGGGGTTGGCGATGGTGAGCCGCGCGATCGAGTCGCCCGGCTCGTCCAGCAACAGCCTGCCCGAGCGCGAGCTCCCTCACTCGAGAACGACGAGCGTGTCGCCCTCCGACACCGACTGGCCCTCCTGGCAGACGATCTCCTTCACCACGCCGTCGTCCTCGGCCTCGACGGGCATCTCCATCTTCATGGACTCGAGGATCACCATCGTGTCCCCCTCGGTCACCTCCTGGCCGACCTGACACTCGATCTTCCAGACCGTTCCCGTGATGTGAGCCTCGACGTCGGGCAAGGTTCGTCCTCCTGGTCGGCTTCGCGCGAGGGCGGCAGCGATATCCATCGGGGCGGTAGGGTCCTGCGCGCGTGATCCTGGCCATCGACCAGGGGACGACGGGCACGACCTGCATCGTCTTCGACCAGGAGGGGCGCCCCGCCGGCCGCGCCTACCGGGAGTTCGGCCAGCACTTCCCCCGGCCCGGCTGGGTGGAGCACGACGCCAACGAGATCTGGGAGGTGACCCGGGCGGTGGCGCGCGAGGCCCTCGAGGATGCGGGCGGCTCCCGAGCTCAAGGCCATCGGCATCACGAACCAGCGCGAGACGGTGGTGGCCTGGGACCCGCGCACCGGCGAGCCTCTCCACCGCGCGATCGTGTGGCAGGACCGTCGCACCGCCGAGCGCTGCGATGAGCTGCGCGCGGCCGGCCGCGAGCCCCTGTTCCGCGAGCGGACCGGGCTGGTCCTCGACCCCTACTTCTCCGGGACGAAGATCGAGTGGCTGCTCCGCGAGGGCGGGGTGGGACCGGGCGCGGTGTTCGGCACGATCGACTCCTGGATCGTCTTCAAGCTCACGGGCCGCCACGTGACCGACTACTCGAACGCGTCGCGGACGCTGCTGTTCGACATCCGCTCGCTGACCTGGGACCCGGAGCTGTGCGAGATCCTGGGAGTGAACCCGGCGGCGCTGCCCGAGCCCGCGCCGAGCGCGGCGGTGCTCGGCACCACCAGCGAGCTCGGAGGGTCGGTCCCGGTGGCCGGCATCGCCGGGGACCAGCAGGCGGCGCTCTACGGCCAGGCCTGCCACTCGCCCGGGCTCGGCAAGAACACCTACGGCACGGGCAGCTTCGTGCTCCAGAACGCCGGACCGGACGCGCCCCCGCCCGCGGACGGTCTGCTCACCACCGTGGCCTGGGGCGTGGAGGACAGGGTGGACTACGCGCTCGAGGCGGCCATCTTCGTGACCGGGGCATCGGTGCAGTGGCTGCGCGACGCGCTCGGCGTGATCGAAACCGCCGCCGAGACCGAGGGGCTCGCCCGCTCGCTGAAGGGAAACGACGGCGTGTACCTGGTGCCCGCGTTCGCCGGGCTCGGCTCGCCGCACTGGGACCCCTACGCCCGGGGCACGATCGTGGGCCTGACGCGCGGCACGGGCACCGCTCATCTCGCCCGCGCCGCGCTCGAGGCCATCGGCCTACCAGACGCTCGATGCCGTGCGGGCGATGGAGTCCGCGTCGGGCGTGCCGCTCACCGAGTTGAAGGCCGATGGCGGGGCCGTGCAGAACAAGTGGCTCATGCAGTTCCAGGCCGACGTGCTCGGAGTGCCGGTGGTGGTGCCCGAGGTGTCCGAGACCACCGCGCTCGGCGCGGGCTACCTCGCCGGGGTGGCCACGGGCACCTGGACGGAGGCCGACGTGCGCGAGATGTGGCGCGAGGCGGCTCGCTACGAGCCGGCCATGGGGGAGTCCGAACGCGACGAGTTGCTCGGCGGATGGGGCCGCGCGCTGGAGCGTTCCCGCGGGTGGGCGGCCGATGCGTAACGAACGCGGGAACCGCGGGTAGGGACGGATCAGTGAAGGAACAGGTGTACAAGGACCCGCGGCCCGCGGAGCACTTCACGCGGTTCCACGAGCGGGTGCGCCGAGGGCGCCCGGACTGGGCCTACGAGTTCGTCCGCCTGGTGCTCACGCCCTACCTGCTGTTCTTCTACCGCGCTCGCTGCATCGACTCGGACTGGGTCCCCGCGGACGGCCCGGCGATCATCGCCCCGAATCACTTCTCGTTCCTCGACCACTTCTTCGTGGCCGTGTACCTGCGGCGCAAGGTGCACTTCATGGCCAAGTCGCAGCTCTTCAAGGGGCCGATTCAGTTCATCTACACCCACGGCGGCGTGTTCCCCGTCCGCCGCGGCCAGCGCGACGAGGAGGCCTTCAAGACCGCCGACGCGATCCTCAAGCGCGGGGGCCTGATCGTGATGTACGCCGAGGGTGGGCGCTCGCGCAGCGGCGAGCTCGGCCAGGTGCGCCCGGGCATCGGGCGGCTGGCGCTCCAGTACGGCGTGCCGATCGTGCCCACGGCCATCGCCGGCACCGAGCGGGTGCGCAACTGGAAGCGCTTCCAGTTCCCCAAGGTCACCGTGCAGTTCGGCGAGCCGATGCGCTTCGAGCAGGTGGAGGAGCCCGACCAAGGAGCAGTCGCAGGCCGCGGCCGAGATCGTGTTCGCCGATGTGCGGGCGCTCCACTCGCGTCTCCTGAAGGACGGCCGCCGCAGCGTGGTCAAGGCGGCCAGGACGCCCGCCGGGCCGCCCAGGCCGCACGCCGGCGCCCGGCCACGCGCTAGGCGGCGCTCACTCGTAGTAGGGCGCCAGGCGCTTCCACTGGCCCATGTCGTGGCCGGTGATCACGAGCGCATCCGGGTGCTCGCGCGAGTACAGCTGGATCTCGCGAAGCGAGCGCCGGAAGCGGTGCTCGTCCTCCATCCGGTAGGGCACGGCGGTCTCGGCGATCGTGCGCTCGGTGTACGCGGCGTCGCCCGTGAGCAGCGCGTCGCGGTCGCTCGAGGCGGAGGATCACCGACAGGTGGCCGGCGGTGTGGCCCGGCGTGGACACGAGGCGCACGCTGCCGTCGCCGAAGAGGTCGAACGAGCGGCCGAAGGTGGAGAACGAGTCGGCCTCCTGCGATCCGAAGTCCACCGTCCGCCAGTCGAAGGCGTGATCGAACTGCCGGCCCCAGTAGCCCTTGGTGCGCCCGCCGGCGCTCGCCGCCGCCCACTCGGCGGTGGACACCACGAAGGTCGACTCGGGGAAGTCGGAGATGCCGCTGGCGTGGTCCGAGTGGAGGTGGGTCATCACCACGTTCCTCACCTCGGCGGGCTGGATGCCGAGCGCGCGCAGCTGGGCGGCCACCGCCTGGCCCGGCTCCATCGTCACGTCCTTGATCACGAAGCCGGCCAGCCGGCCGAACGCCTCGTGCGGCGCCATGGCCACGGACGGGTGGAAGCCCGTGTCCACGAGCATGGGGCCGGCGCCCGGGTGCTCCACCAGGAACGAGATCACCGGCGCCTCCACCCAGCGGTCGCGGGGCACGCCCAGGCCGAGCGCCCGCAGGCCGGCGAGCCGGCCCTCCTCGCGGTGAAACGCCGCCGGCGGCGACGACAGGCGGCCGCTCATCAGGGGACGCACGCGGACCGTGGCGCCCTTCCTGCCGCCGGGCAACGGGAGCTTCGGCGGCCCGGGGCTCAGCGGCGGTGGCCATCGCGAGCTCACGATACCTCCGGCGGAACGGTTCCCCCTTGGCAGCGGTGCCTCGGATGACCTAGGTTAGGCACCGCCGTGTCGGCCCGCCCCCAGCCCGGCTTCATCGAGCGCCTCCTCAGGCGCTCGCTCGTCGTCGTGGTGGCACTCGCCGCGCTGCGCCGTCGTTCCCAGCGTCGCGTCGGCCGGTGGAGCACCCGCCGGCGTGGACCTGACGAACGCCGACCGCTGCGACTTCCTCGACCCGGCGGTGTGCCTGTTCCCCTGGCCGAACGACTACTTCACGAAGCCGGATCGCCACAGCGAGACCGGCCGCCGCGTGAACCTCGCGGCCGAGTCCACGCCGCGCAACAAGGACGGCCTCCCGTTCGACGTCACGGAGTACAACCGCGCCGACGGCTTCAGCCCCGGCCAGGTGATCATCACCAAGGTGCCCGGCCTCGACAATCCGGCCGCCTTCCAGCGCACCGGCGCGGTGCCGATCACCGACATGGGCCGCTCATACGACCGCCGCGCCCCGGTGGTCGTCATCGACGCGAAGACGAGGCGCCGCCACCTCATCTGGGCCGAGATCGACTCCAACGCCACCACCCCGGCGGACGTGTCGCTCCTGATCCATCCCGGCGTGAACTTCAAGGAGGGCCACCGCTACATCGTGGCGCTGCGCAACCTGAAGGACGCCTCGGGCAAGACGATCCCCGCGGGGCCGGGCTTCCGGCTCTACCGCGACCGGAAGCTACACCCACGTCCCGCAGATCGAGCGCCGCCGCTGGCACATGGAGTCGCTGTTCTGGACCCTGCGGCAGGGCCGGGCATCGATCGCCGCGACCTCTACCTCGCCTGGGACTTCACGGTCTCCTCGGAGCGCAATCTCACCCAGCGCGCGCTCAGCATCCGCAACGACGCCTTCGCCCAGCTGGGCGACCGCGATCTCCGTGACGTGAAGGTCAAGGGCACCGCGCCCAAGTACACGATCACGAAGGTCACGAACTTCACGCCCTGCGGCCCGAGGACGCGCGAACATCGCGCCGGCGCGTGGAGGGCACGCTCGAGGTGCCGTGCTACCTCGACCAGGCCGGCTGTCCGCCGGGGTCGAAGTTCCACTTCGAGCACCCCTGGGACCGCACCCCCACGCAGATCCCCGGCAACACCCAGACCACCGCCTTCATCTGCAACATCCCGCGCGCGGCCGTGGACGGCGCCGGCGTGCAGCCCGGGCCGGCCCTCGCTCTACGGGCACGGCCTGCTGGGCTCGCCGAGCGAGGTGAACGCGGGCAACGTCCGGGCGATGGCCAACGAGCACGACTTCGTGTTCTGCGCCACGCGCTGGAGCGGCATGGCCGACGAGGACATCGGCAACGCCATCGCGATCCTGGGCAACTTCGCGCTCTTCCCGAGCCTCACCGACCGGCTCCAGCAGGGCTTCGTGGCCCAGCTCTTCCTCGGCCGGCTGATGATCCACCCGAACGGCTTCAGCGCCAACCCCGCCTTCCAGGACGAGGGCCGCGGCGTGATCGACACCCGCCGCCTCTTCTACGACGGCAACAGCCAGGGCGGCATCTTCGGCGGCGCCCTCACCGCCCTCTCGCCCGACTTCACCCGCGCCGTGCTCGGCGTGCCCGGCATGAACTACTCGGTGCTGCTGCACCGGAGCGTGGACTTCGACACCTACGCGCTCGATCCTCGCCCCCGCCTACCCGAAGCTGATCGAGCGTCCGCTCATTCTCTCGATGGTCCAGATGCTCTGGGATCGCAGCGACCCCAACGGCTACGCCCACCACATCACGGACGACCCGCTGCCCGGCACGCCGTCGCACAAGGTGCTGATGCACGTGGCCCTGGGCGACCACCAGGTGGCCAACGTGACCGCCGAGACCGAGGCGCGCACCATCGGGGCCCACCTGAGGGTGCCCGCCCAGGACGCCGGCCGCAGCTTCGACCGCATCCCGCAGTTCGGCATCCCCACGATCCGCCGCTTCCCCTTCGACGGGTCGGCGCTGGTGGTCTGGGACACCGGCCCGCTGCGCTCGGACGGGGCCGGTGGCACTCTCGGCACGCCGCCCGCGCCGATCACCAACACCCCGCCGCGTGAGGGCAACGATCCCCACTCGGCGCCGCGCAGCGACATCAACGCGCGCATCCAGAAGTCCGAGTTCCTGAAGATCGACGGCCGCGTGATCAACGTCTGCGGCTTCCGCCCGTGCTACGCCGGGGGCTGGACCGGGCCGTAGGGCGGCGTCGCAGGGCTACGCCGGCGAGGAGCGCAGCGCGATCGTTGATCGCGCGAGCACCGCAGCTACGAACTCATCCGCTCCCAGAAGTCGACCCACCGCTGCTCCCCGCCGATGCCCGCCTCGAGGGCCAGCCAGGGGCCGCGCGGGCCGTCGCCCGGGTCGCGCGAGCGGAGCTCCTCGTACTCGGCCAGCTTGCGGCGGTGCGCCTCCATCTGCACCGGAGCGAGGGTGGCGGGGTCGGCTCCGAAGAAGAGCTTCAGCAGGGCCTGGTCGCGCAGCTCGGAGAGCACCGCCGTGGGCGTCTCGCGCCACTCGCGCAGCGCCGCCCGGCCCTCGTCGGTGATCGTGTAGCGCTTGCGCCGCCGGCCGCCCTCCTCACGCTCCTCGGTCACGTAGCCGAACGACTCCAGGCGCTCGGGCTCGGTGTAGAGCTGCGCGTGCTGGAGCGTCCAGAAGTTCCCGATCGAGTCCTTCACGAAGCCCTTCAGCTCGTACGGGGTGGACGTGCCGAACCACTCGAGCAGCCCGAGCACGACGTAGGAGACGGGAGATAGGCGCGGCTCTTGCATTAGTCCAATTTAGACGGTACAGTCTCGACCATGACCACGGCACTCTCGCAGCTCCCCACGACCGATTCCCGGCTCGGGTTCCAGACCCAGGAGGAGGAGACCGCCGTTGACCGCCTCCCGGTGCGGGGTCAGGTGCCCCCGTGGCTCACGGGCGCGCTCGTGCGCGTGACGCCGGCGAAGCTCGAGGTCGGGGACCGGCGGCTGGGGCATTGGTTCGACGGCCTCGCCGCGCTCAACCGCTTCGGATTTGCCGAGGGCAGGTCTCCTACCGCAGCCGCTTCCTCGACACCGACGCGTACCGCGCCGCCAAGCGAGGGGAGTGGAGCTGGGATGGGCTTCGGCACCGATCCGTGCCGCTCGATCTTCAAGCGCGTCCAGTCGGTGTTCTCGCCCGAGGTCACCGACAACGCGAACGTGAACCTGGTCCGGATCGGCGAGCGCTACATCGCGATGACGGAGACCCCGCTGCCGATCGAGTTCGATCCCGAGACGCTGGACACCAAGGGCCCGATGCGCTTCGCGGACAAGAACGGCGGGCTCGCCACCACGGCGCACCCGCACCACGATCCCGCCCGGGACGAGATGGTGAACTACTCGGTCCACTTCGCCCGCAAGAGCGAGTACCGGCTCTGGGGCCTCCCGGCGGGCTCCGACGAGCGCCGCCTGATCGCCAAGCTGCCCGGTGGCCGAGCCCGCGTACATGCACGCCTTCGGGATGAGCGAGCGCTACCTGATCCTGGCCGAGTACCCGCTGCGCGTGAACCCGCTGAAGCTCGCGTTCTCCGGTCGTGCGTTCATCAAGAACTACCGCTGGCAGCCCGAGCAGGGCACGCGCTTCCAGGTGTTCGACCGCCAGACCGGGGCCCATCGCGGCACCTACGAGACGGACGCCTTCTTCGCCTTCCACCACGTGAACGCGTTCGAGCGCGGGGGCGATCTGGTGATCGACCTGGTGGCCTTCGAGGACAACGCGATCATCGACTCGCTCTACCTCGATCAGGACGGCCCGGTGGGCGCGATCCCGCCCTCCGAGCTGCGCCGGTACACGATCGGCCTGGAGTCCGGCTCGGTGCGCTCGGAGCCGCTGGCCGAGGGCAACGTGGAGCTGCCGCGGATCGACTACCGGCGCCGCAACACCCAGGACTACCGCTTCGCCTACTTCACCGGGATGGCCGGCAACTGGCTCGACCGGCTGGTGAAGGTCGACGTCGGGCAGGGCGAGGTGGCCTCCTGGGCCGAGGACGGGCTGCTACCCGGGCGAGCCCGTCTTCGTGCGCGAGCCGGGACCGAGGGCGAGGACGACGGGGTGATCCTCTCGGTGGTGCTCGACACCCGCGCGGGCCGGTCGTTCCTGCTCGTGCTCGACGCGCGCTCGTTCGGCGAGCTGGCCCGCGCCGAGGCTCCGCACCACATCCCGTTCGGCTTCCACGGGCAGTACCTGCGATGAGCGCCGCACGCGAGGTCTCAGAGCATCGGACGCGGAGCGCGAGCGGGTGGCCGAGCGCCTGCGCGACGCCGCGGCGGAGGGGAGGCTGACCTCCGAGGAGCTCGAGGAGCGCCTCGGCCGGGCGCTGTCCGCTCAGACCCGCGGCGAGCTCGACCCGGCGGTGGCCGACCTCCCCGCGCCGCCCGCGCGTCCGAGGCCGCGGGCCCGCGGCCCTGCGGCCGGAGCTGTACGTGTTCCTGTCCACGTCCGTGCTTCTCGTGGCGATCTGGGCCCTCTCGCGGCACGGGCTACTCCTGGCCCGCGTGGCCGGTTGTCGGCGGGCGTGTCCGAGAGTCGGTGTGGCCGACGCAGCGGATCGCCTGGCCGAGCGCAGGTCCGGGGCGATCGCCCCGAGGTAGCGCGTGAACCCTCGGCCGCAGCTTGGCGCTCCGGCTCGCGAAGAGCCCGTCGCTCGGCAGGATCCACTGGTTGCGGGCCGCGAGGACGACCCTCCGTCTCGCGATCATCGGTGCGCGGCGCCCGCGAACGGCCGCCGTGAACACGAACGTGGCCGTGACCTTCCGGTGGGAGCGAGCCAGCCGGGCACGCATGCCCGGGTAGAGGTGAACCTGCACGCGCCCGCTGCGGGACCCCGTTGGAGCCGAAGCGTGGCGACTCCGCGACCCACGACGTGGCCACCCACGCGGACCTCCACGACGCAGCGGGTCATCATCCCGGCGTTCAGCGCGCAGCCGGTGGGAATGAGTCCACCCTCCGACACCGCGTTCGGCAGGCGTCCTCCGCGGGACACACCTCCCACCGAGCCGGTCAGGCCCTGCGGGCGAGCCGGCGGGCCGGCGGGCGGATCGGCGGGCACGTCGTGGACCACGATCTTCCAGCGGTGCTCGGCGATGGGGCTCACGTTGCCGGCCGCATCGGTCTGCGCGCCGCGCTCCAGCCTGACGCGCGTCGTCCCCGCGCGGGTAGTCTGCGCCGCCATGCCCTCGCGTCTCTTCGCCCCCGGGGTGCTCGACGGCCAGGTGGCGATCGTGAGCGGCGGCGGCAGCGGCCTCGGCCGGGCCTCGGCGCTCGAGCTGGCTGCGTGCGGAGCGCGACGGTGGTGGTGTGCGGACGGAGGCTCGAGCCGCTCGAGGAGACGGTGGCCCGCGCGGACGAAGGTCGCGTGGAGGCCCGGGTGTGCGACATCCGCGAGGAGGAGCAGGTGTCCGCCTTCGTGGACGGCGTGCTCGAGCGCCACGGCCGCATCGACCTGCTCGTGAACAACGCCGGCGGCCAGTACCTCACCCCGGCCGAGGACATCACGCCCAAGGGCTTCCGCACCGTGATGACGCTGAACGTGGAGGGCACCTGGCTCATGACCCACGCCGTGGCCACCCGGGCCATGATGGGCCGCGACGGCGAGGAGCCGCGCGGCGGGAAGATCGTGAACGTCACGCTCTCGCCCCACCACGGCCTGCCCGGGCATGGCGCACTCCTCGGCCGCCCGCGCGGCGGTGGAGAACCTCACCCGGGTGCTCTCGATCGAGTGGGCCCGCTTCGGCATCACGCTCACCGCCCTTGCGGCGGGTCACTTCGCCACCGACACGCTCATGACCAAGTACCCGAAGCCGGTGGTGGACGGGGTGGCCGGCACGGTGCCGCTCCAGCGGCTCGGCACGGAGGAGGAGTTCGCCTGGCTCGTGGCCTACCTGGCCTCGCCCGCGGGCGACTACGTGTCGGGCGCGGTGCTCACGATCGACGGTGCGCGGGACAACTGGTTCGGCGCCTGGCCTCCCCGAGGGCTCACCGACGACGCGGGCAAGCCGCTCTCCGAAGAGCGCCGGAGCGACGGCTGAGCATTCCTGAGCTCACCACCGAGCGGCTGTTGCTCCGCGGCCCCCGCGACGGCGACCTCGACGCCTGGGCGGCCATCCACGCCGACCTCGAGGTGGTGCGCTGGATCGGGCGTGACCGGCCGCTCGCCCGGGAGGAGGCCTGGCGCGAGCTGGCCTACCTGGTCGGGCACTGGGGCCTGCGGGGCTTCGGGCAGTGGGTGCTCGAGGACCGGGACACGGGAGAGCTGGTGGGCCGCGCCGGCCTCTACTTCCCCGACGGCTGGCCGGGGCTCGAGGTGGGCTGGACGCTGGCCCGCCCGCGGTGGGGCCAGGGCTTCGCCACCGAGGCCGGGCGCGCCTCGCTCGACTGGGCCTTCTCCGAGCTCGACGCGGACCGGGTGATCAGCCTCATCGCGCCCGACAACCACCGCTCCCGCCGGGTCGCCGAACGCCTGGGGGCGACCCGGGAGGGCCGGACGGCGATCCGCGGCCACGAAGTGGACATCTACGGGATCGACCGCCCGGCCGCGGCCGGACGAGTTCGTCGGAGAGCGGCGCCTAGGTGAACATCCCTCCGAACTGACCGCCGGTCACGTTCAGCGTCTGCCCGTGCACGTAGTCGGCCCACGGCGAGCAGAGGAAGAACACCGGGCCCGCGGCCTCCTCGACGGTGGCCGGGCGGCCGAGCGGGATGATCATCGCGGCCATCGCGCGCATCTGCTCGGGGATGCCGAGCTGGATCTCCTCGCCGTCCTTGGTCATCGTGTTGCCCGACTCCTTGGCGGCGGTCAGGCGGGTCTCCACGAAGCCGAAGGCCACGGCGTTCACGTTGATCTTGAACTGGCCCCACTCCTTGGCCAGCGTCTTCGTCATGCCCACCACGGCGGCCTTGCCGGCCGAGTAGTTCACCTGGCCCGCGTTGCCCATCGTGCCCGAGATGGAGCTCACGTTCACGACCTTGCGGAAGACCTCGCGGCCCTCCTCCTTCTCCTTCTTGGCGGGGTCCCGCAGGTACGGGGCCGCGGCGCGCAGCACCCGGAAGGGCACGACCGTGTGGATGTCGAGCATGGCCTGGAACTGGTCGTCGGTCATCTTGTGGGCCACGCCGTCGCGGGTGTAGCCCGCGTTGTTCACGATGATGTCGATCTGGCCGAACTCGTCCACGGCCTTCTGGACGAGGTCGTCGGGCACGCCCGGCTTGGTCAGGTCGCCCCCGAACACGGCGGTCTCGCCCTGGATCTCCGATGAGGCCTGCTCGGCCACGTCGGCGTCGAGGTCGTTGATCAGCACCCGCGCGCCCTGCGAGGCGAGCAGCTCGGCCGTGGCCCGGCCGATGCCGCGGGCCGAGCCCGTGACGATCGCCGCCTTTCCGTCAAGTACTCCCATTCAGCCTCTCCTTTCGCGCACCCGGCGGGCGCGCGGCTCGTAGTCGAGCAGGGATCATGACGCTAGAGGCCATCGGCCGCCGCCCACCGCGGCGTCACGCCAGAGGCGTGTCAAGAGAACCTGGGCCGGGACAGGCCGTCCGAAGTAGAAGCCCTGCGCCAGGTCGCAGCCGAGCTCCGAGACTCGCTCGGCCTGACCCGCGGTCTCGACCCCTTCCGCTACAACCGTGAGGCCCAGCGCCTTCGCCATCCCGACGATCGCGCTCACGATGGCGCTTCCCTCATCCTCCTCGGTGCCGCCCAGCGACGCGACGAACGAGCGGTCCACCTTGAGGCCACTCACGGGCAGCCGCTGGAGGAGGCTCAGCGACGAGTAGCCCGTGCCGAAGTCGTCCAGGACGGCCTTGACCCCGAGCTCGCGCAGCCGCTCGAGGGAGGCTGTCGCAGGTTCGAGTTGCTCGATCAGCGCACTCTCGGTCAGCTCCAGTCGCAGGTCCGCAGCCGCCAAGCCGGTCTCGTCGAGGATCTCTTCGATCAGTTGAGGCAGGCCCTCGTTGGCGATCTGCCGGGCAGCGATGTTGACGTGGACCGGCAGCGGCGCACGGTCGCCGAACTCCCTCCGCCAGCGGCTCGCCTGAGAGCACGCGTTACGCAGGACCCAGGAGCCCAGGTCCAGGATGAGCGGGCCGCGTTCCGCGACCGGGATGAAGGCCCCCGGAGGCAGCAGCCCCCGGTCGGGATGCTCCCAGCGTACGAGTGCCTCGGCGCCGCGGACGCGGCCGTCCACCAGAGACACGAACGGCTGGAAGTGGAGGCGCAACTCGTCCTCGTCGATGGCCCGGCGAAGCTCCCGCTCGACGCGTAGATGCTCGGTCGCCTGACCGCGCATGCCCTCGTCGAAGACCTCGTAGCGACCGCCCCCCTGCTCCTTGGCGCGGTACATCGCCGCATCGGCATCGCGGATGAGCGCCTCCGGAGCCGGTCGGTGGGACGCCACCGCGATGCCGATGCTGGCCGTGACGAGGAGCTCGTCACCGTCGATCGAGATCGGGGCCAGCAGCTCGAGCTGCACGCGTTCGGCGATCGCCATCGCCTGGCCGCCGTCGATCACGTCGTCGAGCAGGATCACGAACTCGTCCCCGCCGATCCGGGCGACCGTGTCAGTCGGCCGCAGCACGCCGTCCAGGCGGGCGGCAACCGCCCGCAGGACCTCGTCCCCGGCGCGATGGCCGTGGCCGTCGTTGATCAGCTTGAACGCATCCAGATCGATGAACAGCAGGGCGACCGCGCCCTTCCTGGTCCGGCGCGCGAGTGCCCGACCGAGCCGGTCGAGGAGCAGGCCCCGGTTCGCGACGCCCGTCAGCGGATCGTGGAGCGCGCTGTGGGCGAGCTCTGCCTCGGTGCGCTTTCGGACCAGGAACTGGCCGATCTGGCCGCCCGCCGCGGAGAGGGTCTGCAAGAACGCGTCGTCCGCGGTCTGCCGGCCCGTCCCGAATGATTCGATGACGGCCAGCAGCTCCTCGCCGCTCATGACGGGGATCGCCAGTCCGGCCTCCAGGCCGGCGCCCGCCGCGGCCTCGTCGCGGGCCGTGACCGGCGCTCTCGCCGGTCATCGCCGCGGTCACCGGGCGCCCGCGTTCCCACGCGAGGCCGGGGAGGCCCATGCCGCGCGCGAGCGACAGCTCCCGGGTCAGGCGGTCGAACTCCGGCGCATCCACCCCGGGCGCGTGCCACAGGAGGTGACAGCGGAGCACCCCCGCGCCCTCTCCGGGCACCCAGATCGCACCCACTGCCCAGTCCATGTCCCCGCCCGAGTACCTGAAGCAGCTTCGGGAGAGCCGCCTCTTCGGTCGGCACCTCGGCGAGCACCCGGGCGAGGTCGTGCTGGAGCCTGAGCTGGCGCTCCGCCCGCTTCTCCCGCGTGATGTCGATCAGCACCCCCTGCGTGTAGCGGGGCTCTCCCTCATCGTCGAGGAGCAGGGTCTCCTCGTCGCGAAACCACACGACGCTCCCGTCGGCCGCAATCATCCGGTACTCGTCGCGGAACTGCTCGGCGTTGCTCGTGGCAGCGGGCGACCTCGGCCACCACGCGCTCGCGGTCCTCGGGGTGAATCAGCCGCTGCCAGAACGTCGTGTCCTCGGTCCAACGCGAGGGCGGGTAGCCCACGATGGCCTCGATCTGCGGGCTGATGTAAAGGATCGTGCCCTCAGGATCGAAGGCGCAGACGTACGTCACGGTCGGGATTTGCTCGACCAGGGCGCGGTAGCGGGCCTCGGCCTCGCGCATGCCGCCCTCGGACCGCTTTCGCTCGGAGATGTCGCGGACGAACCCCGCGTAGAGCGGTGGCTCCTCGCGAACCCGCGTCACCGTCAGCTCGATCGGGAACCGCTCACCGTCGGCTCGCATGGCCTCCAGCTCGAGCCGCTTACCGAGGATGCGACCCTCACCTCCCTCGGCCAGGCGAGCGAGCGCCTCACGGTGGCGCTCCCGAAGGGGGTCGGGGATGATCAGGTCCGCCAGTTCGCGGCCGACGACCTGTTCGCGCCGATAGCCAAAGGTTCGCTCAGCGGCCGGATTGAAGCTCTGCTACCGTGCCGCTCCCGTCGATCGTGATGATGCAGTCGAGTGCCGAGTCGACGATCGAGGCGCTGGTCTCGACGCGCAGCCTTAGCGCGTCAAGTGAGCCGGACAGCGCGCGCGAGGACACCGAATTCAGTCCTCGGTGGAGGGACCCCGCATCTATTCGGTATCGACCTCGGGCCGTCGCGCGCTTAAGCCGCCGCTAGGAAGCCACCCGGTTCCGCAGCACGCCGATGCCCTCGATCTCGAGCTCCACCTCGTCGCCCGGCTGGAGCCAGCGGCCGTCGCCGTGCTCGAGGATGCAGCCGCCGCCGACCGTGCCGGAGCCGATCACGTCGCCGGCGCGGAGGCCGGGCGTGTTGCGCGCCGCGGCGGCCAGCATCTCGTCCCAGGACCAGTGCATCGCGCCGGTGCGGGTGTCGGTGCGCACCTCGCCGTTCACGCGTGCGATCGCGCTCATGTCGAGGTCCGTCGGGCAGCTCGTCCGGCCGACACGAGCTCGGGTCCCAGCGAGGTGGCGAAGTCCTTGCCCTTGGCCGGGCCCGAGCCCGACCGACATCTCCTTCCCCTGGAGGTCACGCGCGGACCAGTCGTTCATGATCGTGAACCCCTCGATCGCCGCCCTCGGTCCCGATCACCGCGGCCAGCTCGAGCTCGTAGTCGAGCATCGCCGTGTCCGCCGGCTTGGGCACCTCGTCGCCGTCGCGGTACACCGCGGCCGGGTTCGAGAAGTAGAAGACGGGAATCTCGTACCAGGCCGGCGGCACCTCGCCTCGCCGGCGAGGGCGCGGGCGTTGCGCACGTGCTCCTCGAAGGCGAAGAAGTCCCGGATCGAGGGCGGCTGCCGGACCTCGGGGTAGGCGCGCCTCATCGCTGCACGAGGGTCGAGAGCACGACCTCGGTCACGGTGCGGTCGATGCCCTCCACGGCGCGGATCCGCTCCAGCGCGAGCTCGAGGTCGCGCGTGTCGTCGGCCATCACGTGGAGAAGGGCGCTCGCCTCGCCGGCCACGGTGTGCGCGGAGACGACGCCGGGCTCGTCCGCCACGGCGCGCTTGATCGCCTCGGCCGGCATGCGGCCGGCGCAGTAGAGGTCCACGAACGCCTCGGTGTGCCAGCCGAACGCGGCCGGGTCCACGATCGCGGTGTAGCCGCGGACCACGCCGTCGCGCTCGAGCCGGTCCACGCGCCGCTTGACCGCAGGCGGCGAGAGGTGCACGTGCCGGCCGATGTCCTTGAAGGAGCGGCGGGCGTTCTCGCGCAGCAGCGAAACGATCGTTCGGTCTACGGCATCCATGGTGGGTTCACTCGGCCTCTAGGCGCAACGAAATGGCGTTGCGGACGGCGTGCAAACCATAGAAACATTACAAGGAATGGCTACTGAACAGCTGACGCCGCGCCCCGCAGGCCTTCCCGACGTCGATCCGCTGCCGGTCCACGGCATCGATCACCTCGAGCTGTACGTGGGGAACGCCGCCCAGGCGGCCTTCTACTTCACGCGCGCGTTCGGCTTCACCGAGACCGCGTACATGGGGCTCGAGACCGGCCGCCGCGACCGCGTCTCGCACGTGCTGCAGCAGGGCCGCATCCGGCTCGTGGTCACCGGGTCGCTCTCGGGCGAGGACGAGATCGGCCGACCACCAGCGCCACCACGGCGACGGCGTCCACAAGATCGCGCTGAGCGTGCCCGACGCCGCGGCCGCCTACTCGCATGCGGTCGCCCACGGCGCCCGCGGGGTGGCCACACCGCACTGGATCGAGGACGAGCACGGGCGCGTGCAGCTGGCCTCCGTCTCCACCTACGGGGAGACGCTCCACCTGTTCGTGGAGCGCGGCGGCTACGACGGCGCCTTCATGCCCGGCTTCGAGGCACGCGACGAGGCGCCGGCGGACCCGCTCTTCGCCGGCATCGACCACGTGGTCGGGAACGTCGAGCTCGGGCACATGCAGGAGTGGGTCGGGTACTACGAGCGCGTCTTCGGCATGACCGAGCTGATCCACTTCTCCGACGAGGCGATCTCCACCGAGTACTCCGCGCTGATGTCGAAGGTCGTGACCGACGGCAGCGGGAAGCTCAAGTTCCCGATCAACGAGCCCGCGGAGGGCAAGCGCAAGTCCCAGATCGAGGAGTACCTGGAGTTCTACCGCGGCGCCGGCGTGCAGCACGTGGCCATCTCCACGCGCGACATCGTGGGCACCGTCGGCGAGCTGCGTGATCGCGGCGTCGAGTTCCTCGCCATCCCCGGTGAGTACTACGACGAGGTGCCGGGCCGGATCGGCGAGATCGAGCAGGATCTCGGCGACCTGCGCCGGCTCGGCATCCTCGTCGACCGCGACGACGAGGGCTACCTGCTCCAGATCTTCACCAAGCCGCTGGGCGACCGGCCCACGCTGTTCTTCGAGATCATCGAGCGCCACGGCTCGCGCGGCTTCGGCGAGGGGAACTTCAAGGCCCTGTTCGAGGCGATCGAGCGCGAGCAGGACCTGAGGGGCAACCTGTGAGGTACGAGCGCCTCGGCGAGATCCCGCGCAAGCGCCACGTGCAGGTGCGGCGCAACGGCGCCGGCTCGCCGCTGCTGACCGAGGAGGTCATGGGCTACGAGGGCTTCTCGGGCAACGAGACGATCCTCTACCACGTGCACTCCCCCTGCCGGCTCGACGCCGTCGGCGGCTTCCGGGGGATCGAGCGCGAGGAGTGGGTGCCCGACGCCCACGTGCACCGGTTGGCCGACACCGGGCCGATGGATCCCGGCGGCGACCCGCTCAGCGGCCGCCGCCGGCTGATGTGGAACGGCGACCTCGAGGTCTCGCTCTGCAAGCCCACGGAGCCGCTCACCGGCTTCTACCGCAACGGCGAGGGCGACGAGGTCATCTACATCCATCGCGGCGGCGGCGTGCTGCGCACCGTGTTCGGCCGCGTGCCGTTCCGCGAGAAGGACTACGTGGTGATCCCGCGCGGGACCACGCACACCTTCGAGCTCGACGCCGGCGACCAGACCTGGCTGTGCTTCCACACGCCCGGCGAGATCGAGACTCCGAACCGCTACCGCAACCGCTACGGGCTGCTGCTCGAGCACGCGCCCTACTCGCAGCGCGACTTCCACGGTCCGGCCGAGCTCGAGACCTTCGACGAGAGCGGCGAGTACCCCGTCACGGTGCGCGTGCGCGACGGCTACCAGGAGTACCTGCTCGACCGCCACCCGTTCGACGTGGTCGGCTGGGACGGGTACGTGTGGCCCTACACCTTCAACGCCGACGACTTCGAGCCGCGCGCCGGCCGCTTCCACCTGCCGCCGCCGGCGCACCAGACCTTCCAGGGCCCGAACTTCGTGATCTGCACGTTCGCGCCGCGGATGCTCGACTGGGATCCCGAGGCCGTGCCGCTGCCCTACCACCACTCGAACATCCAGTCCGAGGAGGTCATGTTCTATGCCGAGGGCGACTACGCCGCGCGCAAGGGCGTGGAGGTCGGCTCCATCACGCTGCATCCCTCCGGCCTGCCGCACGGGCCGCAGCCGGGCGCGGTCGAGAAGGCGCTCGGCGCGAAGAGCACGGACGAGCTGGCGATCATGTGGGACACGTTCCGGCCGCTGCGGCTGACCACGCTCTGGCGCGACCACGACAAGCCGGAGTACGCGCTCTCCTGGAACCCCGACCGCTCGTCGGTGCCCGCCTGATGTTCGAGGAGGGACAGCTCTACTCGCCGGTCACGCAGGGCAAGGACGGCGTGGTCGTGCACCTCGGCGACGACCACCCCGGCGCGAACGACCCGGAGTACCGGACGCGCCGGGGCGAGATCGCCGCGGCCGCGCTCGCCTGGCGCCCGGGCGAGCCGGCCCCGGCGATCCAGTACACCGAGCGCGAGCAGGAGGTGTGGCGGATCGTCTGCCGCGAGCTCGCGGTCAAGCACGAGCGCTACGCGTGCCGCGCCTACCGCGATGCCGCCGCCGCGCTCGCCCTGCCGCACGACGCGATCCCCGGGCTCGACGAGGTGAGCGCCCGCCTCGAGCCGCTCACCGGCTTCCGCTACGTGCCCGCCGCGGGGCTCGTGCCGCTCGAGGAGTTCTACGGCTCGCTGGCCGACCGCGTCTTCCACTCGACCCAGTACATCCGCCATTGGGCGGCGCCGCTCTACACGCCCGAGCCGGACCTGATCCACGAGGTGATCGGCCACGGGAACCTGCTGGCGTCGCCGGAGCTCGCCGAGCTCAACCTGCTCGCGGGCCAGGCCGCGCGACGCTGTGAGACCGAAGGAGGCCCTCAGGTTCCTCGCGCACGTCTTCTGGTTCACGATCGAGTTCGGCGTGCTCCATGAGGACGGCGAGCTGCGCGCGTACGGCGCGGGCATCCTCTCGAGCTACGGGGAGATCGAGGAGTTCCGCGCGATGGAGATCCGGCCGATCGACTACCTGGAGATGGGCACGATCGACTACGACATCACGCACTACCAGCCGGTCCTCTACAGCGCCGAGTCGATGACCCACCTGATGGAGTCGCTGGGCGGCTTCTTCGCCGCCTTCGACGACGACACGCCGGAGCGGTTGGCAGGCGGGCTCGCCCGCCGCGGCGCGCTAGCGCTTAGCAGTACACCCGATCGGTGATCGGGCGAGCACCGGACCACCCATACCGCCGGTGCGCCAGGTTGTACGAGCAACTGATCCGTGCTTCGAGGGCCCTCGCAGAAGCGGAGCGAGTGGATCGGTCACGACCGCTGGTCCCGCTGCTCACGAACAAGGAGTTCTCGCAACATGTCTGATCTGATCACCGTCGAGGCCCTCGACGTCAGCGCCTTCGATGCTGACGGCGCCCTGGCCGAGACCGAGGACGCCGCGGGCGGCGATACCCGCGCCGCGTTCTTCCGCAAGGCCGCCGTGGGCGGCGGAGCCATGATCGGCAGCGGCGTGCTGCTCTCCGGCCTGCCCGCGCTGGCCGAGGCCCGTCCCTCGAAGAAGCAGGACGTGGCCATCCTCAACTACGCGCTGACGCTCGAGTACCTCGAGGCGGCGTTCTACGTCGAGGCCGTGAAGAAGGGCGCCATCTCCGGCGACGTGCTGGAGTCGGCCAAGATCGTCCGCGACCACGAGCTGGCCCACGTCAAGGCGCTGAAGTCGGTGCTGGGCAAGAAGGCCGTGAAGAAGCCGGCGTTCGACTTCAAGAACACGACGGGCGATCAGGACACCTTCCTGGCCACCGCGGTGGCGCTCGAGGACACGGGCGTGTCGGCCTACGCCGGCCAGGGCCCGCGCATCTCGCAGAAGGCCGTGGTGGTGGCCGCGCTCTCGATCCACTCGGTCGAGGCTCGCCACGCCGCGCACTTCCGTTCGCTCGCGGGGATGAACTTCGCCCCCACCGCGTTCGACAAGGCCCGCTCGATGAAGCAGGTCCTGAAGATCGTGAAGGGCACCGGCTTCCTCGGCTAGAAGCCCGGGTTCCGTCCGTGTTGGGGCGCCCTGTGGCGCCCCAGCGCGTTCGGGAGGAGCGGAGCCCGATCGGTGATCTGGCGAGCACCGGACCATGCTTACAGAGCCCCAGCTGCTTGCCCAGGATCTCCTTCATCACCTCGTCGGTGCCGCCGCCGATCGGGCCCAGCCGGGTGTCGCGCACGGCGCGCTCGATCTCGTACTCCTTCATGTAGCCGGCCCCGCCGTGGATCTGGAGCGCGTCGTCGGCCACCTCGTAGGCGGCGCGCTGGGTGAGGAGCTTGGCCTCGGTGACCTCGCGGATCGCGTCCTGGCCGTCCGCGAACAGGCGCAGCGCGTGGTAGGTCAGGTCCTGTGAGGCCTCCAGCTTCACGGCCATCTCGGCGATCTTGTGGCGGATCGCCTGGTGCTTGCCGATCGGGCGCCCGAACGCGGTGCGCTCGTTGGCGTAGGCCACGCTGCGCTCGAGCATCCGCCTCATCGACCCCACGGCGCCCAGCGCCATCAGGAGCCGCTCCCACTGGAAGTTGGCCATGATCAGGTAGAAGCCCTTGTTCTCCTGGCCGAGCAGGTTCTCGTCGGGCACGAACACGTCCTCGAAGGCCAGCTCGGCGGTGTCGGAGGCCAGCCAGCCGAGCTTCTCGAGCTTCTTCGACACCGAGAAGCCCTCCATGCCCTTCTCGATCAGCAGGAAGGAGAGGCCCTGGTGGCCGCCGTCCTCGGTGGTCTTCACCGCGGTGACCACGAAGTCCGCGCGCACGCCGTTGGTGATGAAGGTCTTGGACCCGTTCACCACGTAGCCGCCGTCCACCCGGCGGGCGAACGTGCGGATGCCGGCCACGTCCGATCCGCTGCCCGGCTCGGTGATGCCGAGCGCGGCGATCCGCTCGCCCCTGATCGCGGGCACGAGGAAGCGCTGCTTCTGGTCCTCGGTGCCGAACTTCCAGATCGGCGGGGTGGCGATGCCGATGTGCGCGCCGATCCCGGCGGAGAGGCCGCCGGATCCCGCGCCGGTGAGCTCCTCGCTGAGCACCGCGTCGTGCACGAAGTCCCCGCCCTGGCCGCCGTACTCCTCCGGGTACTTGAGCCCGAGGTAGCCCAGCTCGGCCATGCGCGTGAACACCTCGTTGGGGAACCACTGCGCGTCCTCCCACTCGGTCGCGTGCGGGCGCAGCTCCACGCGCCACGAAGCGGGCGATCGCCTCGCGCAGGTCCTCGTGCTCCTGCGTGAACGGGGGCAGCGGGCGCCGCGGGGCGCGCTCGGCCAGGCCCTTGTCCGCGAGCGTCACAGCCGCTTCTTCAGCATGCCGAACACGCCGCGCATCACCTGGCGCTGGAGCGACTTCCCCTGGCGCGACTTGAGGAACTTGCCCAGCGCCTCGGCCCCGCCCTCGGCCGGGGCGGGAGCCTTCTCGCGCCGCGGCTTCGGGGCCTTCTCCGCCGCTTCGCCTCGTCCGGGCGTCCTCCTGCGCTCGGCCTGCTCCATCCGGGCGGCCAGCTTCTCGCGCGCGCTCTCGGACTCCACCCGCTGCCCGTACTTGGCGAACAGGGGCGAGGCCTCGGCCACGCCCTTCACGTCGTCGGCCGGGCCCAGGCGCGACGCCGGCGCGCGGAGCCTCGTGTGCACCACGGGCGTGGGCACGCCCTCGTCGGAGAGGGTGGTCACGGCGGCCTCGCCGATGCCCATCGACGTGAGCAGCTCCTCCACGTCGTAGAACTCGGACTTGGGATAGGTGGACGCCGCCGCCTTCAGCGCCTTGGCGTCGTCCGGGGTGAAGGCGCGCAGCGCGTGCTGCACGCGGTTGCCGAGCTGGCCGAGGACCGACGCGGGCACGTCGTCGGGCACCTGGGTCACGAAGAACACGCCCACGCCCTTCGAGCGGATCAGCCGCACCGTCTGGGTCACCGACTCGAGGAACGCCTTGGTGGCGCCCTGGAACAGCAGGTGGGCCTCGTCGAAGAAGAACACGAGCTTCGGCTTCTCCAGGTCGCCGGCCTCGGGAAGCTGCTCGAACAGCTCGGCCAGCAGCCACATCAGCGCGGTGGAGAAGAGCCTGCGGCTTGTCCTGCACGGCGGGCAGCTCGATCACCGAGATCACCCCGCGGCCGTCCGGCGCCGTGCGCAGCAGGTCGGCGATCTCGAGCTGCGGCTCGCCGAAGAACTCGGTGCCGCCTCCGTCCTCGAGCCCCACCAGGGTGCGCAGGAGCACGCCGACGGTGGCCGAGGCCAGGCCGCCGATCCCCTCCAGCTCGTCCTTGCCCTCGTCGGAGTCGAGGAAGGTGAGGAGGGCGCGCAGGTCGGAGAGGTCCAGCAGCGGCAGGCCCTTCTGGTCGGCGTAGTGGAACACCAGCGCCGAGGCTCTGCTCCTGCGTCTCGTTGGCCTCCAGCACCTTGGCCAGCAGCTGAGGCCCGAAGTCCGTGACCGTGGCGCGCACCGGCACGCCCGGCCCGATGCCGCCCAGCGAGAGGTACTCCACCGGGAAGCCGCGTGGGCGCGAAGGGGAGGCCGAGGGCGGTCATGCGCTTCTCCGCCGGGCCGCCCGCGGCGCCGGCCACGCCGATCCCGGACACGTCGCCCTTCACGTCGGCGGCCACCACGGCCACGCCGGCGGCCGAGAGCTGCTCGGCGATCGTCTGGAGCGTCACCGTCTTGCCCGTGCCGGTGGCGCCCGCCACGAGGCCGTGGCGATTCATCATCTTCAGCGGGATCTGCACCACGGCCTCGGGGGCCAGCTTGTCCTCGTGCACGCCGCGCCCGAGGTCCACGGTCGGGCCCTCGGCGGCGTAGGCGTCCCCGATCGCCGGGCCGAAATCAGTCATCGGCCGCCATCCTGACGGATACGGCGTCGGCCTGGGAGGAGCGCAGCCCGATCGATCGGGCGTCACCGGCTGTCTCCTACGCGGCGACGGCGTTACGAGCAACGAACGCGGTGAGCGGCTCGGCCAGCTCCGGCAGGGCGTCGGTGCGCCCCTCCTCCACCCGCACCGACACGAGCTCGAGGATCGCGCCCACCAGGCCCAGGGCCACGTCCTCGGACAGCTCGGGCACCGCCGGGTCCTGCCTCCCGGGCCAGGCGGTTCAGCTCCAGGTAGCGCTCGGCGAAGATCCGGAGCACCGTCCGGCGGCGCGTCCACCGCCGCCGGCCCCGCGGCCTGCGCCTCGGCCACCATCGCCCGGCAGAACGCGGGCTCCTCGGAGAGCACGCCGAGGAAGGCCCGCAGGCCGATCCCCACGCGCTCGCGCGGGTCGTCGTGGCCCTCGAGCGCCTCCAGGATGCGACCGAGCACGTAGGCGATGCCGGTGTCGTACAGCGCGAGGAAGCACTCCTCCTTGTCGGTGAAGTGCTCGTAGAAGGTCTTGCGCGACACGCCGGCCCGCGCCACCACCTGAGCGACCGTGGTGGGTCCGTAGCCGCTCTCGGCCACGGCCTGGGCCATGGCGTCGAGGAGGCGCCCGCGCTGGGAGGCCAGCACGAGCTCGCGGGTGAGCGAGTGCCGGCCGGAGGGGAGCCGGCTGGCGATGCTCTCGGGGAGGGGTGTGATCCGGGATTGCACTTTCAGAAACGTTAGCGTACTATCCGGAAACTTCGACGTTTCTTAATGCCCACCCGGTGGGTAGAACGTAGTGGGCTCGGTTCAACGACGGGGGAGAGATCGTGGAACGCACTCGCACACGCGCACAGGCTGGCCGGAGTTCTGGCCGCGGCGGTCACCACGCTGGCGGCGCTCGGCGCCCCGGCGGCCGAGGCGCGCGACGCCACCGTCCGCTCCTTCGACCAGACGCCCATCAGCATGCACTTCTTCCCCGCGGAGGGCCTGGCCGCGGGCGCGCGCGCCCCGTCGGTCCTGATCGGCCCGGGCTTCGGCCAGTCCGGGGAGACGGACCAGAACTCCTCGTCGCTCGATGCCCTCGGCAACGTGGGCATCGGCCCGCTTCGCCGGGCCGGCTACAACGTGCTCACCTGGGACCCGCGCGGGTTCGGGCGCTCGGGCGGATCGGTGGAGGTCGACTCGCCCGACTACGAGGCCCGCGACGCCTCCGCGCTGATCGACTGGCTCTCCGGGCAGCCCGAGGCCCAGCTCGACAAGGCGGGCGACCCGCGCGTGGGCATGAGCGGCGGCTCCTACGGCGGCGGCATCCAGTGGATCACCGCGGCCCGCGACGCGCGCGTGGACGTGATCGCCCCGAACATCTCCTGGAACTCGCTGATCACGAGCCTCAACAAGGACGACTCGCTGAAGTTCGGATGGGGCAGCGCGCTCTGCGGCCTCGGCCTCGTGTCCTCGGTGCCGGGCGGACTGCTGAACCAGGACGGAATCCAGCTCTCGCGGCTCGACCCGCACATGTTCAACACCTGCGTGAACGGGATCGCCTCGGGCAAGATGTCTCCCGAGGACAAGGCCTGGTTCGCCGCCCACGGCCCGAACACGCTGCTCTCGAAGCGTGCGCATCCCCACGCTCATCACCCAGGGCACGGTGGACACGCTCTTCACCCTCAAGGAGTCGATCAGCAACTACGCGTCGCTTCGCTCGCGCGGCATCCCCTCGAAGATGATGTGGTTCTGCGGTGGCCACGGCGCCTGCCTCACCGGCGGGGGCGAGGCCGGGCACATCGAGCGCGCGGTGCTCAACTGGTTCGCCCGCTACCTGAAGCGCAACACGAGCGTGCAGACGGGCCCGCGCTTCGAGTGGCTGGCCGACGACGCCGTGTGGCGCTCGGCCGCCGACTACCCGCTCCCGCGCAAGGGATCGCTGTCGGCCGTGACCGGCCAGAAGACGCTGCCGATCGTGCCCGCCAGCCCATCGGGGACGCTCATCGCCGCCACCGTGGCCGCGAACGCGGTGAACGTGGCGCTGCCGGCCGCGAGCTCCGCCGCGCACGTGATCGGCGAGCCCACGCTGAAGCTCAGCTACCAGGGGATCGCCGCAGCCCGGCCAGACCCACGTGTACGCCCAGATCGTGGATGGCTCCGGCCGCGTGGTGGGCAACCAGGCCACCCCGATCCCGGTGACGCTCGACGGCCTGCCCCACACCGTGTCGCGCCCGCTCGAGGCGATCGCCTCCGAGGCCAAGGCCGGAGCGGGCTACCGGCTCCAGATCACGCCGGGCACCACGCTCTACACGGCCCAGCGCTCCGCGGGCGCCGTCACCTTCTCCCGCATCGAGATCTCACTTCCGCTCAGCTGAGGGAGGCACCCCGCCCCGCTCCCGCGCGCCCGCCGCCGGCGCGCGGGCGGCGGGTGGCGCTGACGCGACGCGAGTGACGAAACCCCCGTAGAGGTGGTCAACGTAACGAGCGTTGGCGGGCCCGCCGCACGACGCCTACGTCATCCCTCGAAGACGTCCAGCGGCATCGCCGCCGACACCAGCGCGTTCGGCGTGTCCACCAGCTCCGAGATGCGCAGCTCCACCGCGGCGCTCATCGAGCACGTAGGCCGGCTCGCGCTCCATTCCGTGCTCCTGCTCGAGCCATTCGAGCATCTCGATCAGCGCCCGCCGGGTGGCCAGGTTCAGGTCGAGGTGGGCGTTGGAGCCGTCGTCGGCCAGGGGGATGCCGGTGGTGGCGAAGTAGGTCCGGCCGGGCCGCGGCGGGGTCTCCCACGCGGCGAAGCGCGGCCTCCACCCCTCCTTGCGCACGCCGACCCTGACCGTGGCCGAGCCGCCGGTCTCGATCGCCGCGATGCACACCTCGCCGTCCCCCTGCGCGAAGTGGAGGTCGCCGATCGACAGCATCGCGCCGGGCACGTGCACGGGAAGGAACAGGCGGCTCCCGGCCACCAGGTCGCGCACGTCCATGTTGCCCCCGTTCTCGCGCGGGGGGAAGGTGCGCAGGCCGTCCGCCACGGAGGGCGGCGCCGCGCCCTCGGCGCTCGGCATCTCGAGCTCCGCCCCGGTGGCGGCCAGGGCGGCCTCGCGGTCGCGCGCCCGCGCGAAGAGCTCGTCCGACATCCCGACGCCGATCACCCCGGCGAACACGCCGGCGGCCACGGCCACGCCGGGCACGTCCTCGGAGCGGGCATGGCGCCCGTCCAGCTCCCAGCGCGCCAGGAAGGGACGGTCGAAGAGATCGCCGAGCCAGCCCGACCCGGGCCAGATGCCCGTCCACCCGAAGTCGTCCGTCTCGTAGCCGAGCACGTCCACCTCGAGCACGTCCCCGGGCTCGGCACCGCGCACCTCGAGCGGGCCGGTGAGCGGATGGGCCATGGAGTCGAGCTCCATCAGGTCCTGGTGCACCGAGTCGCGCGTGAGCGTGTTGTCCCGGGAGTCGCGCAGCTCGAACACCACCTCCTCGCCCGGGTCCACCGAGGCCACCGGCGGGAGGCCGGGATGCCAGCGGTTGTGGCCGCCCGCGGCGCCGTGGTCGAGGCGCGTGGAGCGGTCGATCTCGATCCGCGGGCTCACACGCCGGGTTCTACCCGACGCCAGCTAGGAGCGCAGGCCCGATCGGTGATCGGGCGAGCACCGCAGCCATGTCATTTACAAGCCGTAGCGCGGCCGATCACGTCGAGCATGACCTCGTCCGTGCCGGCGCCGATGCGGTTCAGGCGCATGTCCCGCCAGGCCCGCTCGATCCCGTACTCCTTCATGTAGCCCGCGCCGCCGTGGATCTGGAGGCATTCGTCCGTGACCTCGCAGGCGATGCGCGCCGAGTAGAGCTTGGCCATCGAGATCTCGCGCACGGGGTACTCGCCGTTCTGGTGGCGCCAGGCGGTGGTGTAGACCATCTGCCGGGCCGCCTCGATCTTCGTGGCCATGTCGGCGAACTTGTGCCGGATTGCCTGGAACTTGCCGATCGGGCGGCCGAAGGCGGTGCGGTCGGTGGCGTAGGCCAGCGTGCGGTCGAAGCACCGCTGCGCCCCGGCCACGCACCCGGCCGCGCCGATCAGCCGCTCGCCCTGGAGCTCCCACATGATGTGGTAGAAGCCCTTGCCCTCCTGGCCGAGCAGCGCGTCCTCGGGCACGCGCACGTCCTGGAAGGCCAGCAGCGCCGTGTCCGAGGAGTGCATGCCGAGCTTCTCGAGCTTCTTCTCCCGGATCACGCCGGGCAGGTCCATGTCCACGAGGAAGAGCGAGAAGCCGTCGTAGCCCGCGTCGGCGTCGGTCTTCGTCACCAGCACGATGAAGTCGGCCCGGTGCCCGTTGGTGATGTAGGTCTTCGACCCGTTGATCACCCAGCCGTCGGCGTCGCGCACGGCGCGCGTCTTGATGCCGGCCACGTCCGAGCCGGCGTCGGGCTCGGTGATGCCGAGGCAGGAGATCTTCTCGCCCTTGATCGACGGCACCAGGTAGTTCTGCTTCTGCTCCTCGGTCCCGAACAGGTGCACGGGCGGCGTGGCCATGTCGGTGTGCACCGCCACTCCCATGGAGAGCCCGCCGGAGTTGGCTCCCGCCATCTCCTCGGCCAGCACCAGGTTCGAGTAGTAGTCGCCGCCCTGTCCGCCGTACTCCTCCGGGTAGGAGAGACCCAGGAAGCCGAGCTCGCCCATGCGCCGGAACACGGAGTCCGGGAAGGTGTTCTCCTCCCACTCGGCCGAGTGCGGCGCGAGCTCCTTGGCCACGAAGGCGCGGATCGACTCGCGCAGCTGATCGTGGTCGTCGTTGAAGATGAAGTGCTTGCGGCGAGCCTCGTGCGAGGGCTTCACCACGGTGTCTGCGGTGGCCATGTGCGCAAGCTAGCGCAGGGCCGCGGGAAAGTAAACAGTGACACTTCCTACTTTCCGCGCAGGGCCCTTGGCTAGGGTCATCGCCCGTGGCGGAGCGCGAGTTCGACGTGGTGGTGGTGGGCGCCGGGCCCGGCGGGCGAGGTTTGCGCGGGGCGGATCGGCGACGCCGGGCTCGAGGTGGCCCTGGTGGAGCAGGAGCTGGTGGGGGGCGAGTGCAGCTTCTACGCCTGCATGCCCTCGAAGGCGCTGCTGCGCCCCGGTGAGCTGCTGGCCGAGGTGCGGCGCATTCCCGGGCGTGACCGAGGCGGTGACCGGGGACCTGGACGTGGGCGCGGTGCTGGCCCGGCGCGACGAGATCATCCACGACCTCGACGACTCGGGAATGATGCCCTGGGTCGAGGCCCACCAGATCACGCTCGTACGCGGCCACGCGCGATTCGACGGGCGAGCGGCGGCTGAGCGTGGGCGACGACGTGCTCGTGGCCCGCCGGGCGGTGGTGGTGGCCGCCGGCACCGGCGCGGCTGGTCCCGCCGATCGACGGCCTGCGCGAGGCGCGGCCGTGGACCAGCCGGGAGGCCACCACGGCGAAGGAGGTGCCCGCGCGGCTGGCCATCCTCGGCGGCGGCGTGGTGGGCGTGGAGATGGCCCAGGCCTGGAGCACGCTCGGGTCGCAGGTCACCATCATCGAGGCCGCGGACCGGCTGATCTCGAACGAGGAGCCGTTCGCCGGCGAGGAGGTGCGCACGTCCCTCCACGAGCGCGGCGTGGACGTCCGGGTGGGCGTCAAGGCCACCGCGGTGCGCGCGAGCGGCGGCGAGGTGGAGGTGGAGCTCGAGACCGGCGGCCCGGTGCGCGCGGAGGAGCTTCTGGTGGCCGTCGGGCGCGCGCAGCGCACGGACGACCTCGGCCTGGAGACGATCGGCCTGGAGCCGGGCGGGCCGATCGAGGTGGACGACCAGATGCGCGTGAACGACTGGCTCTACGCGATCGGCGACGTGAACGGCCGGGTGCTGCTCACGCACATGGGCAAGTACCAGGCGCGGGTGGCCGCCGCGGTGATCCTGGGCGGCGGACGACCGGGTGCTGCCGAGGCCGACGGGCGCCTGTCCCCGCGGGTGATCTTCACCGACCCGCAGGTGGCCGCCGTGGGCCACACGCTGGAGTCGGCCGAGGCCGCGGGGATCGCCACGCGCGTGCTGGAGGTGCCCACCCAGGCCAACCCCGGGGCGAGCTTCTACGGGCGCGACGGCACGCCCGGCACCTGCCGCCTGGTGGTGGACGAGGACCGCGGGCTGGTGGTGGGGGCCACGTTCACCGGTGTCGAGGTGGCGGAGTGGCTGCACGCGGCCACCATCGCCGTGGTGGGCGAGGTGCCGCTCGAGCGACTCGCGCACGCCGTGCCCTCCTTCCCCACCCGCAGCGAGGTCTGGCTCAAGCTGCTCGAGCAGTACGGTCAATGACGATGGAGGTGACGCCGTGGACGTGGTGATCGCGGGTGGCCACGGGCAGATCGCCCTGCGCCTGGAGAAGCTCCTCGCCGCACGCGGGGACACGGCACGCGGCCTGATCCGCAACCCGGATCACGCCGCCGACCTGGAGGCGGTGGGGGCGCAGGCGGTGGTGTTCGACCTCGAGGGCGAGGACGACCTGGCCCCGCTGGTGGCCGGCGCCGACGCGGTGGTGTTCGCCGCCGGCGCGGGACCCGGCAGCGGCGAGGCGCGCAAGCAGACGATGGACCTGGGCGGAGCGGTGAAGCTGATCGAGGCCGCGAGGTCGGCCGGGGTGGCTCGCTACGTGATGGTCAGCTCCATCGGCGCGGACCACCCCGAGCGGGGCGAGGGGCCGATGCGGCCCTACCTCGAGGCGAAGGCCGCGGCCGACGCCGCGCTCGAGGCCAGCGGGCTCGACCACACGATCATCCGGCCCGGCGGGCTCACGAACGACGAGGGCACCGGGCGCGTGACGATCGGGCGGGACCTGGACTACGCGCAGGTGAGCCGCGACGACGTGGCCGCCACGATCCTCGCCGTGCTGGACACGCCCTCGACCGTGGGCAAGGCGTTCACGCTCCTCGGCGGCGACGTGCCCATCGACGAGGCCGTGCGCGCGGCCTGAACGCCACGCGCGCGCCGATCGATCTCGAGAGCGCCCGCGCCCGGGAGGTGCTGCGCCGCGTTCGCTCGATCCCGAAGGGGCGCGTCACCACCTACGGCGACCTCTCGCCGGAGGCGCCGAGATTCGCCGGGGCGGTGCTCTCCGCCTGCCATGACGAGAGCGTTCCGTGGCAGCGGGTGGTGCGCGCGGACGGGTCGCTGGCGAAGGGCGAACGGCAGCGCAGGCTGCTCGTCGGCGGAGGGGGTGCCGTTCCGCCAGGACCGCGTGGACATGCGTACGGCCTGGTGCCCGCCGGACCCGGCGTAGTAGAACTGACCGGGATGGCCTACGCCACGCTCCTCTACGACGTGCGCGACGACGGCGTGGCGACGATCGCGCTGAACTCGCCCGACACCCGCAACGCGCTCTCCAACGAGCTGCTGGGCGAGCTGCTCGAGGCCTTCGAGTCGGCGCGCGACGACGAGCGCGTGCGCTGCGTGGTGCTCACCTCCACCCACGAGAAGGTGTTCAGCGCCGGCGGCAACCTCGAGGGCTTCGCCGCCGACGTGCCGCTGGTGCACAAGCACTTCGGCACCGAGCGGTTCCCGCGGCTGTTCACGCTGATCGGGAAGCTGGGCAAGCCCACGATCTGCGCCGCGAACGGCCACGTGCTGGCCGGCGCGCTCGGCGTGGCGCTGGCCTGCGACCTGATCGTGGCCAAGGACACCGCCACCTTTGGCACGCCCGAGATCAACGTGGGCGTGTTCCCGTTCATGATCATGGCGCTGATCTACCGGAACGTGCCCCGCAAGAAGACCAACGAGCTGCTGCTGCTGGGCGACCGGATCAGCGCCGAGGAGGCGCGCGAGGCGGGCATCGTGAACCGGGTGGTGCCCGCCGCCGAGTTCGACGCGGCGGTGGACGACTGGGCCGTGCGCCTGGCCTCGAAGTCGCCCGTGATGATGAGGTTGGGCAAGGACGCGATGTACCGCCAGCTCGACATGGCGTTCGAGGACGCGCTCGACTTCCTGCGCTCCCAGCTCTCGATCGCCTTCACCACGGAGGACATTCAGGAGGGGGTGCGCGCATTCTTCGAGAAACGGGATCCCAGCTGGACCGGCCGCTGACCATGGACGTGTCACTCGTGGCGCTCCGTTGCCGCACCTCGGACCGGACGCCCCTGGCCGGACGCGGCGTGGAGACGCTGGCCCGGCTCATCGGCGGGCGACTCGGCCTGGAGGCGCGCGAGATCGGGAGCCCCTCCGAGGCGCGGGCGGCGAGCTACGAGGACGACCTGCGCGACTCGCGCGGGTGCCTGCTGGAGGCGGGCGGCCAGGTGGACGACGCGCTGGAGGCCGGGCGGGTGCCGGTGCTGCTGGCCGGGGAGTGCTCCATCGCCGCCACCACGCTGCCCGCCGCGCTGGAGCATCGTCCCGACGCGCGAGTGCTCTGGCTGGACGCCCACGCCGACTACAACACCCCGGCCACCACAGCCAGCGGCTACCTGGGGGGCATGTCCCTGTCCGCCGCCTGCGGCGAGTGGGACCCCGGCCTCGGTGGCTCGATCCCGTCGTCGCGGGTGGTGCTCGCGGGCGTCCGCGACATCGACTCCGGCGAGCGCCCCGTGCTGGACGCGGGCCAGGCCACGGTGGTGGGGGCCAGCGTGGTGGAGACGCTCGTGGCCGTGAAGAACGCCCTGGACGGCGCGCCGGTCTACGTGCACGTGGACCTCGACGTGATCGACCCCGAGCACTTCCCGGCCCAGTTCCCCGCCCCCGGCGGGCTGCACCCGGAGAAGCTCTACGACCTGGCCGAGGCGGTGAGCGACGACTGCGAGATCGTGGGCCTCGAGGTCACGGCGTTCGAGGCGCCGGAGGATCCGTCGGAGCACGCCGCGGCCGCGGAGACGGCCATGCGCGTGCTCGCACCCTTCCTTGACCGGCTGGCGGAGGATCGTCAGAGTAAGTAAGGAGTAGTACTTCCCACTCCCGACCGGAGGCGCATGGCCACCACTCAGAGGGCAGCGGCCGACACCCTCGTCGCACGCCCGCCGCTTCGCACGCTCGTCGAGGACCTGAACGCCCGCCGTGAGCATGCCCGCCAGGGTGGCGGCGAGGAGCGGATCGCCCGCCAGCACGCGCAGGAGAAGCTCACCGCGCGCGAGCGGCTGGCCCTCCTGATCGACGAGGGCACCTTCCGCGAGATCGGGATCCACGCCCGGCCGCACTTCTCGGCCCGGGCCATGGACGGCAAGGAGGCCCCCGCCGACGGCGTGGTCACGGGCTACGGCAAGGTGGACGGGCGCATGGTGGCCGTGGCCGCCTACGACTTCACGGTCATGGCCGGGTCGATGGGCATGACGGGCGAGCTGAAGATGGCCCGGCTGCGCGAGATGGCCCTCCAGAAGCGCATGCCCCTCATCTGGCTGCTGGACTCGGCCGGCGCGCGCATCCAGGAGGCGGCCGGATCGCTGTTCGCGGGCTCGGGCCACCTCTTCCGCGAGGAGGTGGTGATGAGCGGCGTGGTGCCTCAGGTGGCGGCGCTGATGGGTCCGTGCGCCGCGGGCACGGCCTACATCCCCGGCCTGGCCGACTTCGTGCCGATGGTGAAGGGCCGCGGCTCGATGGCGCTGGCCGGCCCGCACCTGACGAAGGCGGTGACGGGCGAGGACGTGACCCAGGAGGAGCTCGGCGGCTCGCGCGTGCACACCCGCGTGTCCGGCGTCGGTGACCTCGAGGTGGACTCGGACGAGGACTGCATCGCCGCGATCAAGAGCTACCTGTCGTACATGCCGCGGAGCTGCGACGAGGCGCCCCCGATCCGTGAGTCCGCGGATCCCGTCGACCGCAGGGACGAGGAGCTGCTGGACATCCTGCCCGAGTCCCCGCGCCACCCGTACGACATGTACGACGTGATCCGCCGCATCGTGGACGACGGCGAATGGTTCGACCTGAAGCCGCGCTGGGCGCGCACGATCATCACCTGCCTGGCCCGCATGGGCGGGCGGCCGGTGGGCATCGTGGCCAACCAGCCGCGCCACCTGGGCGGGATCCTCGAGAACGACTCGGCGGACAAGGCGGCCCGCTTCATCAACCTCTGCGACGCCTACGGGATCCCGCTGCTGTTCCTGATGGACGTGCCCGGCTTCATGGTGGGCACCAAGGTGGAGCGCGCGGGCATCATCCGCCACGGCGCGAAGATGCTCTACGCGGTGTCGCGGGCCACGGTGCCGAAGGTCACCGTGATCGTGCGCAAGGCCTACGGCGCGGGCTACTACGTGATGTGCGGCAAGGCCTACGAGCCGGACCTGATCGTGGCCTGGCCGAGTGCCGAGATCTCGGTGATGGGCCCCGAGGGCGCGGTGAACATCATCTTCCGCAAGCAGATCGAGGCGGCCGAGGACCCGGACGCGGCCCGCGCCGAGATGATCGAGGGGATCCGGGCCACGATCGATCCCTACATCGCCGCCGGCAACGCTCTCATCGACGACGTGATCGACCCGCGCGAGACGCGGCCCACCGTGATCAGCGCCCTGGAGATGGCGGCCACGAAGAAGGTCCAGCGACCCCGTAAGAAGCATGGAGTGATGCCCGTATGAGCAGCTTCGAGGACCCCGCGATCATCACGTGCTCGATCTCGGGCGCGGTGGCCAACCGGGACCAGTGCCCGGCCATCCCCTACACGCCGGAGGAGTACGCGGCCGAGGCGCGGCGGGCGGTGGACGAGGGCTGCTCGATGATCCACATCCACGCTCGCACCCCGGACGGCGTGCCCTCGTACGAGATCGAGGACTTCAGGGCGATCACCGAGGCCATCCGCGGCGCCGTGGACGACGTGATCATCAACTACTCCACGGGCGCCATCGGCGTGCCGATCGAGAAGCGGATCGCCTACCTGCGCGAGCTGCGGCCCGACGTGGCCGCGCTGAACATGAGCTCGATGAACTACGCCAAGTACTCGCGCTCGCGCAAGGACTTCGTGTTCAAGGCCGTGTTCGAGAACTCGTTCGACACCATCATCGCCTTCCTCGAGGCCATGAACGACATCGGGATCCGCCCCGAGCACGAGTGCTTCGACTCGGGGCACGTGGCCAACCTGGATCCGCTGATCGACATGGGCCTGCTGAGCGAGCCGCTGCAGGTGTCGTGCGTGATGGGCGTGAACGGCGGCATCCGGCCCACGCCCCGGAACCTCGCCTTCATGGCCGATCAGGTGCCAGGCGGTCCGGAGGGGCCGAACAACTGGGGCGTGATCGGGATCAGCCGCGACCAGTGGCGGCTCGTGTCCGCCTCGGCCGCGCTCGGCGGGAACGTGCGCGTGGGACTCGAGGACAACTTCTACCTCCCCGGGGGCGAGATGGCCTCCTCGAACGGGGACCTGATCGCCCGCGCCCGGCGGATCGTGGAGGACGTGGGCCGCCGCGCGGCCACGGTGGCCGAGGCGCGCGAGCGGCTTGCCGTGCCCGCGCGCGAGGTGGCCGCTTGACCGGCGCGCTCGAGGGCGTGCGGGTGCTCGACCTGTCGCGCCTCCTGCCCGGGGGCTTCTGCTCGCTTCTCCTGGCCGACTTCGGCGCCGAGGTGCTGAAGGTCGAGGACACCGGGATGGGCGACTACATCCGCTGGTCCACGCCCCACTACGAGGGGGCGGAGGAGTCGGCCAGGTCGGCGCTGTTCCTGGCCCTGAACCGGGGCAAGCGATCGATCCGCCTGAACCTCAAGGAGGAGTCCGGGCGCGAGGTGCTGCTCAAGCTGGTGCGCGAGTACGACGTGGTGCTGGAGTCGTTCCGCCCCGGCGTGATGGACCGTCTCGGCGTGGGCTACGAGCGCCTGCGCGAGGAGAACCCGCGGCTCGTGTACTGCGCGATCACGGGCTACGGCCAGGACGGTCCGTACACGGCGCGCTCCGGGCACGACATGAACTACCTGGGCCTGGCCGGGCTGCTCGGCCTGAGCGGCGACGCCGGGGGACCGCCGGTGCAGGCCGCCGGGCAGATCGCCGACGTGGGGGGCGGCGCGCTCACCGCGGCCTTCGGCATCCTCGCCGCGCTGCGCGAGCGGGAGCGCTCGGGCGAGGGCCAGCTCGTGGACATCTCGATGTTCGACGGCGCGCTGTCCTGGCTCGCGCTGGTGGCCGCGCGCTACCTCTGCGAGGACGTGGTGCCGAAGCGCGGCACGCTCGAGCTGGCGGGCAGCCTCATCTGTTATCGCCCCTACGCCTGCAGCGACGGCTGGGTCACGCTCGGTGCACTGGAGCCCAAGTTCTGGCAGGCCTGGTGCCGCGGGGTGGGACGCGAGGACCTGATCGAGCGCCAGTTCGAGGCACCCGGCTCGGACGCCCACGCCGAGGTGGAGCGCATCTTCATGGAGCGCACGCGCGAGGAGTGGCGCGAGTTCGCCTCCCATAACGACTGCTGCCTCGAGCCGGTGCTGGAGCTGGACGAGGCCCTGGACTCGGAGCTCGTTCGCGCCCGCGAGATGGTGGTGGAGCTGGACCAGCCCGGCGCCGAGGACGTGCGACTGCTGGGCGTGCCGGTGAAGCTCTCGCGCACCCCCGGTGCCCCCGCGGGTCCCGGGCCCACTCTGGGCGAGCACACCACCGAGGTGCTCGAGGCGCTCGGCTACGACGAGGAGCAGGTCGCGGCCCTGAAGGAGTCCGGCGCGGTGGCGGGTCCCGCCGGGGAGGGTGCCCGCGGGAGCTTCCTGGGGTGAGCCAGAACGGCCTCCTGAAGATGAAGCAGCTGGCCGAGCAGAGCGGGGTCAGCGCCGGAACGATCAAGCACTACCTGCGCGAGGGGCTCCTGCCGGACCCGGTGAAGACCTCGCGCAACATGGCCTACTACCCGCCCGAGTTCGTGGAGCGGATCCGGCTGATCAAGCAGCTCCAGGAGGAGCGCTTCATGCCGCTGAAGCTGATCCGCTCGATGCTGGAGGACGATCCCGAGCGGGCCGCGGCGCTCGTGGAGCTCGAGGACCGGATCCTCGAGAAGGCGCGCCAGCGGGAGGGCAGCCGGGTGTCGGGGGCCGAGCTGCGCCGGCGCTACGACATCCCCAAGGAGGTGCTCGACCGCCTGGGTGAGCTGGGCGTGCTCACGCCCACCGGCCGCGGCTACGCGCGCCGCGACGTGGAGATCGTGGAGGCCATCAGCCGCTTCCGGGCCGGCGGCTACGACGAGCGGATCGGCTTCACCGTGTACGACACGCTCCGCTACAAGCGGGCCCTCGAGAACCTCGTGAAGGAGGAGGTGCAGGTGCTGATGGACCGGCTGGCCGGCGAGCTCGAGCCCGACCGGGCGGCCGAGCTGATCGAGGCCGGAGCGGAGCCGCTGCGGGACCTGATCGCCGCGCTCCACCAGAAGCTGCTGGTGGCCGAGCTGCAGAGCCAGCGCGCCGCCCGTGGCTGAGGTCGGCGGACCGCACGCCCTGCCCTTCCGGTTGCGCTGGCAGGCGGGGTGGTGCGACCGGCTGGGGTCGCCGCTCTACGGCGAGCTGATGCGCCGCGCCGCGGACGACGCCGAGGCCGGCGGCCCGGTGGCCGCGGCCCTCGCGGGACACGAGCGCGACTCGCTCGAGTCGATGCTCCAGCTGCGCCTGATGGGCGCGGTGCACCGTCTCGCGCTGAGCGGCCGCGCACCGGACCTGGCCGCCGCCTACCCCTCGTGCGGCGGCGACGGCGATCCGGAGCGCGCGTGGCCGGCCTTCCGCAACACCGTGGAGGAGCTGATGGACGAGGTGCGGGTCCACGTGGAGCGTCCCGTGCAGACGAACGAGGTGGGGCGCTCGCGCGCACTCGCGTGCGGGTTCCTCTGGCTCGCGTCCGAGCACCGGCATGCCCCTGCGGCTGTTCGAGCTGGGGTCGAGCGCGGGCCTCAATCTTCGCTGGGACTCCTTCTCGCTACCGCTCGGACGGGTTCGAGTTCGGGGATCCCGCCTCGGCCGTCGAGTTCACGGACTTCCTGGCCTCGGGCGCCCCTCCGGTGCCCACCAGCGTCGAGGTGGCCGAGCGCGCGGGCTGCGACCCACGGCCGGTGGATCTGCTCAGCGACGACGGCGTGCTCACCCTGCGCTCCTACCTCTGGGCGGACCAGCTGGACCGGCTGGAGCTGCTCGACGGGGCCATCGCCGTGGCCCGGGCGGTGCCCGTGGACCTGGAGCGGGCCGACACCGTCGGCTGGCTGGAGCGGCGGTTGGCCGGCGCCCGACCGGGCTCGTGCCGTGTGGTCTTCCACTCGATCGTGATGCAGTACGTGGAGGAGGGCGAGCGCGAGCGGATCGGCGCGGCGATCGCGGACGCGGGCGAGCGCGCCACGGCCGAGGCCCCGCTGGCCCGGCTGGCGCTGGAGCCCGGTGGCGACGAGGCCGAGCTGCGCCTGACGCTGTGGCCGGGCGGGGAGCAGCGCGTGCTCGCGCACGCCGGGTATCACGGCACGCCCGTCACCTGGCTGCGGTAGCGGCGCAGCGCTCTTACGAACTCCGGAGCTATTTCACAGTTGGCTCAGAGGGTCGGCTGGTTACCTGGCCTCATGAACGCCCATCCGCCTCTCGCAAGCCCGGGCCGCGTCGGCCGCGGCGGCTTCCAGCCGCGTGGCAGCGAGATCCGCCGCCTGATCGCCGAGCTCAGGGAGCTCAACCGGGCGGCGGAGGCCCCGCGGCTCGAGATCGAGCGCAAGCAGTCCCAGCTCGCGGAGCTGGTCAGGCGAGATCCCACATTCGGGCGGGCGGCGGTCGGCGCGCGCGCCTACTCGAGCCAGTCGGTGTGGAAGCGCGGGCTCACGTGGATGTCCAGTTGCCGCAGCGGGCCCGCTCCCGTGTTCGTGAACGCGTGCGCCTGTCCGGCGGCGACGATCACGATCTCGCCGGCACGGACGATCCGCTCGGCCAGGCCCAGCCGGAAGGTGGCCTCGCCCTCCTGCACGATCAGGATCTCCTCGTACGGGTGGCTGTGCAGCCGCGGCCCGCTGCCGGGCGGAGCGTCGACGATCACCAGGGTGACGCTCGCCCCGTGGTCGGCGCCCACCAGCTCGTGGGCCACGTTGCTGAAGGGAAGCTCGCCGACTCGGGCCACGGTCACCCCGAAGCCCTTCTCCTGAAGCTCGTCCTCCACCGCGATCGGGTCGAAGCGCGCCTCCTCCGCTGACGGAATGCCGAGCGCCCGCAGGCCATCCAGCACGTCGTCGTCGGTGGCCGCCTCGGTGAGGACGGCGAGGAACGCCTCGGGAGTCACGCGAAGCCGGGTGAGGCACGTCTGGTCGACCGGGCAGGGGTGCACGGTGTCGCCGAGGGTGCCCGCCAGCTTGGCTCGGCCCTTGTCGATCATTCGCGGCAGCCACACGTAGCCGTCCAGCGTGGCGTCCATCGGACGGGGCTCTTCGCGGGTCAGGTCCACGGAGCCCGGGACATTAGCCCCGGGCTCCGCCTCGGCTCAGTGGCCGTACTTCAGGCGAACCACCTCACCGGTACCGGATGACGTGCCCCGGTTGGAGATGAAGATGTCCCCCCACCGGCTGATGGCCAGCCCGCCCGGCGCCTCCAGCCCCTGGTCCAGGATCAGCTTGGGCGGTCCTCCCTTGCGGCTCACGCGGTAGAGCGCTCCCGCGGGATCCCCGGAGAGCAGGCCGTTCTTCGCGATCTCGAGCACGTACAGGTTGCCGCGCCGGTCGAACGCGATGTCGATGATGTTCGTGAATCCCCCGGCGACCACCTCGGGGTCCTCACCGCGCTCGACCCGGTAGACGCTGGCGGCCCCGACCGCGAACGGGAAGCCAGTGAGCTGGCCGACGTAGAGCGCGCCGCCGGGGCCCGACACGACCGAGGTCGGCACGGCCTGCGCCGGCAACTCGGGCGGGAGGTCGGGGATGCCGGGCGGGGCCGGCACGATCTGGGACGGGAACACGGCCTTGGTCGAGAGTCCCCGGCGGCTCACGCTCACCAGGTCGTTGCCTCCGGCGTCGGCCACGACCGCCTTGCCCCACTGTGAGACGACGGAGTAGGGATTGCTGTCCACGCCCTCGCCGTCCGGATCGTTCGCGGCCTCGTAGGCCACCAGGTCGGCAATCGCGCGGGTCCGGCCCGAGTACGAGAAGGAGTACAGCTTGCCCAGGCCCGCGCCGAGCGGGCCGAAGGCGGAGCGCGTCTCCGGCGACCCCCCGAGCCCGACGATCACGTACGAGCTGCCGTGGCTGTTCAGGGCCACGTCGTGCGGGCCGGTGGCGGAGCCGTCGGCGCCGGCCACGGAGGGCAGTCCGGTGACCACGCGGCGCTGGCCACCGCGCCAGATCTTCGTCACGGCGCCGGTGCTGCCCACGCAGACCTCACCCTCTTCCTCGGGAGACGCGACGCACGGGCCGGCGCCACCGCGCCCGGCCTCGGCCACGTAGATCGATCCCGACCTGCTCACCTCCAGGCCGCGCGGATTGTCGAGGCCGCTGGCCACGACCTCCAGCGACGGTGTGTGCGCGGACGCCGTTCCTGCGAGGGACAGCAGGGCGGCAAGGGCGAACAGCGGGACGAAGAAGCGCAACCTCGGCGGCACGGGGAAGCTCACTTTCGGAGGGGACCCTGTCGAGGCGGACGCTAACCGCGCGCTCGCGGCGCTGTCAAGAACGCGGGCCCTAGTACGTGATGACCGTGCGGATGCCCTCGTGGCGGTCCATCGCCGCGAAGGCATCGTTCACCTCGTCGAGCGAGATCCGGTTCGTGACCAGGGACTCGAGATCGAGCTTGCCGTCGAGGTACAGGTCCACCAGCTCGGGCACGCGGTCGCGCCCCTTCGCGCCTCCGAACGATGCTCCGGCTATCCGGCGGCCGGTGATCAGGTAGCGGGGCACCACCTCCAGCACCTCGCCGCGGCCGGCCACGCCCGCCACGGTGCACAGCCCCCAGCCCATGCGCGCGGTCTCCACCGCCTGGCGCATCACCGCCACGCTGCCGGTGGCCTCGAAGGTGTAGTCGGCGCCGAAGCCGCCCGTGGACTCCACGATCCGCTCCACCACGCCGGGGCCGCCCAGCATCGTCTCGGTGGCGCCCTGCTGCCTTGGCGTGCTCGAGCCGCTCCCCGGACAGGTCGATGGCGATGATTCGCTCGGCCCCGGCCAGCCGCGCGCCCGCCACCGCGCCCAGGCCCACCAGCCCTGCGCCGAAGACGGCGACGGTGGACCCGGGCTCCACCTTCGCCACGTACAGAGCCGCGCCCACGCCCGTGGTGGCTCCGCAGGCCAGCGTGCAGATCACGTCCATCGGCGCCTCCGGATTCACCTTCGCCAGGGCGATCTCGGGCATCACCGTGGCCTCGGCGAACGTGCTGGTGCCCATGAAGTGGCGCACCCGCTCGTCCCCACGATGGAGCCGGGTGGTGCCGTCCGGCAGGTGGCCCTGGTTCTGCTCCTCGCGGATGGCCATGCAGAGGTTCGTCCGGTCCGACAGGCAGTGCACGCACTCCCGGCACTGAGGCGAGAAGAGCGTGACCACGTGATCGCCGGGAGCCAGGCTCGTCACGCCCTCTCCCACGTCCTCCACCACGCCCGCGCCCTCGTGTCCGAGCACCGTGGGCGCATAGCCCGAGGGATCGGCGCCGCTGGCCGTGTACATGTCGGTGTGACAGACACCGCACGCGGCCAGCCGCACCAGCACCTCGCCGGGGCCGGGGCCGTCGAGCTCCACGTCCTGCACCACGAGCGGCTCGGCGAACTCCTCCAGCACGGCGGCGCGGACTTTCATGGGCGCGAACATATCCGCCCCCGCGACGCCGCGCGCAGCACGGACCCGAGGAGCGCAGCCCGATCGGTGATCGGGCGAGCACCGGACCATGCCGTCCTACCAGTGAACGTCGTGCCACTCCATCACGCCGTATCCCGAGGCCAGCCGGAGGCCACCGGGAAGCTCGCCCGTGAAGGAGCCGAACGGTTGGAGGTAGTCGCTGCGGAACACCAGGCGCCGGGTGTGGTCCTCGCGGGTGCTCCAGGGCGTGAAGCCCAGGCCGCCGACACCGGAGAGGTCGTCCGCGAACTCCTGGTCGCCCACCTCGTGCGGGCCCCCGTCCACCCACACGGTGCGCTCGCTCGCCCGGGGAGAGTCGTGCACGCCGGCCACCAGGTTCCAGGCAACGGTCGCCCCGGACTCCGCCCGGCCGATCCCGGCGGACCAGCGCCATACGGTGTGGCGCCGGTGGTACCCGGCGGACTCGTCCACGAAGACCTCGTCGCCGTCCACCCGCCACTCGCGCTCGCCCACGCGCACGAGCCCGCGCGCGCGCACGGGTGCCTGCTTGCTCGTCCAGATGTAGCTCCGTCCGCTGGGCGAGACCACCTCCACGCCCGGCCCCTCGTCGAGCGCGAGGTCGATGCTCACCGCGTCGGTCTCCACACGCGCGCGCCCCGGCGCCAGGTCCACGCCGCCGCGGCCGGCCCCGGTCCATTCGTGGAGCGTGCCGTCGGGCAGCGCCACGGCCCACCACCGCTGAGGCATGCCGGCCACACGAGCGTCGCCGATGCACGCCATCAGGTCGGGCCGGTAGAGGCCCACGTAGCGCCAGCGCTTCAGCGGGCGGCCCGCGCGAAGCAGCGGCATTCGCCCCGGCGGGAGCGGTAATCCGAAGCTCCCGTACCTCGGGTCCGCGCACGGGAAGTGGTCGCACGGGCGGAGTACACTCCAGATTGACTGGTCAGTCAACCGGCTGGGGGAGGACTCTTGCGGGCCGCCGCCGTGCAGCTCAACTCGACGGACGAGAAGGATCGCAACCTCGCGACCGCGGACCGCCTCGTCCGCGCGGCCGCGGAGGACGGCGCCGACGTGGTGGTGCTGCCGGAGAAGTTCAACCTCCTCGGCCCGCACGAGGCCTACCTGGCCGGCGCCGAGACCCTCGACGGCCCCACCGTCGGCTGGGCCCGCGACGTGGCCCGCGAGCTCGGGATCGACCTCGTGGCCGGCTCCTTCGTGGAGCGCCGCGAGGACCGGGACAAGCTCTCGAACACGTCGGTTCACGTCGGGCCCGACGGCGAGCTGAAGGCGGTCTACCGCAAGATCCACATGTTCGACGTGGAGGTGGGCGGCCAGGTCTACCGCGAGTCCGAGTCCCAGGAGGGCGGGCACGACCTGGTGGTCACCGAGACGGCCGCGGGCGTGCCCATGGGCATGACCGTCTGTTACGACCTCCGCTTCCCCGAGCTCTACCGCATCCTCGCCGTGCGCGGCGCGCGAGTGCTCCTGATCCCGGCCGCCTTCACCAAGGTCACGGGCCAGGCCCACTGGGAGATCCTGATCCGGGCCCGCGCGATCGAGAATCAGGCCTTCGTGATCGCGGCGGACCAGGTCGGCCGCCATCCCCCGGACAACCTGAGCTTCGGGGGCTCGACGATCGTGGATCCCTGGGGAGACGTTCTCGCCCTCGCCCCGGACGAGGAGTGCTTCGCCGCCGCCGACCTGGACCTGGAGCGCCAGGACGAGATCCGCGAGAAGCTGCCCAGCCTGGCCAACCGCGTGCCGTCGGCCTACCTGTGGCCCGCCGAGGTCACCGCCTGATGGCCACCGCGCGCGTGGCCCCGGTGGACAAGCGGCGCCTGATCCTGGACGCCGCCGTGAGCGTGTTCGCCACCCGTGGCTTCCACCACTGCCGCGTCTCCGACGTGGCCGACGAGGCCGGGGTGGCCTACGGCCTCGTCTACCACTACTTCGATTCGAAGGAGGAGATCCTCAACACGCTCTTCCTCGAGCGCTGGGACATCATGCTGGAGGCCATCTCCGAGATCGACGCCCGGGACCTGCCGGTGCGCCAGAAGCTCTACTCGATCGCGGGCTTCATCATCGACTCCTACAGCCACGACCCGGACGTGATGAAGGTGATCATCGTGGAGGTCACCCGGGCGGCCAACTCCTTCGGCGCCGCGCACCTGGGGAAGATCAGCGAGGCCTATGACCGCATCGCGGCCATCCTCGAGACGGGGCGCGAGGACGGGTCGTTCAAGAGCGGGATCCCCGCCGACTTCGCCGCCATGTGCTTCTACGGCGCCATCGAGCAGCTGCTCACCGGCTGGATCTTCGGCCTGCTCCCGCGCACGGACGAGGAGTTCGAACGCGCCAAGGGACTGGTCGTGGAGGCCATTTGCGGTGGTCTCGAGCACGCTTCCGTAGAGCCGCCCGCCCCTTCTGCTTAGCTACGGGCGCATGTCCAATGACCTTTCCAAGCGGCTCCTGTGGAGCGGCCTGCTCGCTGGAGTGGGGGCGCTCACCACGATCGTCGCTCAACGCCTGGCGGCCGCAATCTGGATACGGGTGTTCCACGAGGACCCGCCCGTCGACTGATGTCAGCCGAGCCGAATCAGGGCGCCGCCGGGGAGCATCCCGCGCAGGGACAGGCCTCCGAGTCCCCGCTCAGCGTGGAGACGGAGGGCGGCGCGTTCGCCGAGCGTCCCGAGGTGTTCGTCGGGGCGGCGTTCGCGGGCGGCCTGGCACTCGCCCTGATCATGAGGAGGATCACCAGTGAGTAGCGCACCGGGGAACGGCGGGCCGGCCGACAAGAGCTCTCGGCGAGATCGTGAACGAGGTCTCGGAGAAGGCCTCCCTGCTCGTGCGCGAGGAGATCGAGCTGGCCAAGACCGAGATCACCACCAAGATCTCGAAGCTCACCAAGGGCGTCGTGGTGGCCGCCGCCGCCGGCGTCTTCGCGATCTTCGGCATCACGATGCTCTTCCACACCCTGGCCTGGTTCCTGAACGATCTGTTCGATTGGAACGGCCTGTGGCCCGGCTTCCTGGCCGTCACGATCCTGCTCTTCCTCCTCGCGGCGCTAGTCGGGCTTCCTGGCGCAGCGCCTGATCAAGAAAGGCTCATCCCTCACGCCGGACCTGGCCATCGAGGAGGCCAAGCAGGTGCGGGCCGATTTCGAGGCGCAGAAGATCCAGCGCGATCAGGTGGGGCACAGTCTCGAACGAGGTCAGGAGGTCACGCGCTGATGGCCGCATCACGCAGCCCGGAGATGATCAGGGCGTCGATCGAGGAGACGCGCCGCGAGCTCGCCTTCTCGGTAAACGACCTGCGCTCGAAGATGACCGAGATCACCGACTGGCGCGGCCAGCTGGTCCGCAACCGCCAGACCGCGCTCGTGGGCGCCGCCGTGGCCGGGTTCGTGATCGGCGGCGGAGTGGCCGCCACCTTCTCGGTCTTTCGCCGCCGCCGCTAGCTCTCCGCCGGGACGACCGGATCCACGTCGTCGCTGCCGTAGCGGCGACGATGCACCACTGCGGCGATCGCGCCCGCGGGGATCGGCAGCCAGAACGACACGAGCCGGTAGGCCAGCGTGGCCACCACGGCGTTGCGCGCGGACACGCCCGCCAGCGCCAGGGTTCCCGTCAGTCCCGCCTCGACGAAGCCGAGCCCGCCGGGGGTGAGCGGCAGGGTGCCCAGCAGCTGAGCGGCGAAGAAGGCCAGCAGCACCAGCGACGGCCGCGGGTGGGCGCCCACGGCGCCAAGGGCCGCCAGCAGGGTGAGGTAGTCCAGCACCCAGCGCCCGGAGGCGAACAGCAGGGCCTGCCACCAGTTGTGGCCCAGCACCTCCTGCACCACGTCGCGCTCACGCAGCAGGCGGCGCGCCAGGTTGCGCCGGGCGGGCCGCCTCGCAGGACGCGGTTGCGGATCCACTCGGCGGCGTTCCCGAGCACCATCAGCGGGCGGTCCGACGCCAGGCACGCGGCGCCCAGGACGAACAGGAGGACGAATACGACCGCCCCGATGGCCGCCGCCGTCTCCAGTCCCGGGTCCACGGGCGCGCCGCCGAGGATGGCCGGCACGGCCAGCACGGGCAGCGCGCACAGCGTGCCGAACACCAGCACCGACGAGGCCGTCATCCCCGAGGCGGCGCGGGCGGCGTCCACGCCGGCGCGCACCAGCATCGCGTACTGCATCGCGCCCGAGGCGGCCACCCCGCCCGGCACCACGCGACCGAAGGCGTTGGAGGCCAGCTGTGAGGTGATCACCGACCCCCATCGCTTGGTGCGGAGCGCGATTCGCTGGATCGCCCACATGCAGGCGTAGCTGCCCACCTGGAGCGCGAGCATCACCGGCAGCCAGAGCGGGTTCACGTTGTCGAGCCGGTCCCAGGCCCCGAACACCTCGAGCAGCCCGGGGGCGAGCAGGTACAGCGATACGGCGGTGACCAGCAGCAGGCCGCCGCGGCGCACGATGGCCACCGCTGACATGGGCTACGCCGGGGCCGGATCGCCCGCCGGAGGCGCGGGCGGTGGTTCCTCGGGGTCCGGCGGGGGCGTCTTCTTCAGCGAGAGCGTGCGGGGGTCGAAGTACTCCCGGAGCAGGATCTGAATCGATGCGGCCAGGGGGATCGCCATCAGCGCGCCCAGGATCCCGAGCAGCGTGCTGCCGATCAGCACGGACACGATCGTCACGAAGGGATGCACGTTCACGGTGCGCTTCTGCACCTGGGGTTGGATCACGTGGTTCTCGAACTGCTGGTAGACGATCGCCCACACCACCCAGATGATCGTGACCGTGGGGAAGTCCTCGAACACGGTGACCAGCCCGATGATCACGGCGGCGATGGTGGCCCCCACGAGCGGGATCAGGGAGAAGAAGCCGGCGATCACCGCCAGCGGCGCGCGGAACGGCACACCGAGAATCGTGAGCATGATGTAGGTGGATATGCCGGCCACGATCCCGATGAAGATCGCCCCCGCCATATATCCGCCCACCGCGCTGGCGATCCTGTCGGCCGAGCGCCTGAGGCGCTCTCTCTGCTCGGGTGGTCGCAGGGACAGGGCGGCGTCGACCCACTGCCGGCCGCTGCCCAGCATGAACGCGGTGAGCACCAGGATCGTGATCAGCGCGAACAGCGAGTTCACGATCGCGATTCCCACGTCGCGGAGCGTGGTGGCGGCGCCGCCGACCTTGGAGGGGAGCTTGTCCGCCTCCTCCTGGAGCTTCTCGGTGATGTCGTAGTCCTTGTTGAGCTCCCGAAGACGCTCGTTGCGCTCCACGAAGTCGGTCACGTCGCGCGAGTACCTGGGCAGGTTCTCCGCGAAGTTGTTCCCCTCCGTGATGAACGGCGGCACGATCAGCGCGATCAGCGCGAACGGCACCGCCAGTAGCCCCAGGTACACCACGGCGATCGCAAACCCCCGGCGCATGTGCCGGTTGAGCAGGTTGACCGGTCCGGCCAGGGCGAGCGCCAGGAACAGGGAGATCCCCAGCCAGGTGAGCGGCCTGCGCACCTGGTAGATCAGGTACAGGCAGACCGCCACCGCGACCACGATCAACACGATCCGGACGATCTGCCTCGCGGGGGTGTCGCGCACCTGGGCGATTCTGGGGAAGCGCCCGGACGGCGCGCCCGGTTACTCGTCCGGGAAGAACTCGGGCGGCAGGCCGCCGATGCCGAGCAGCCCGGGACCCGTGTGCACGGCCAGGACCGGGCCGATCTCGCTCGCAACGGTGGGCTCGGTGCCGAATACGCCCCGGCCCGCCTCGACCAGGCGCGCGTGGGCCTCGGGATCGTTGATGTGCTGCGCGGACCAGTTGTCGGCGCCGGACTCGTGGCTCTGCCGGGCGTAGTCCACCATGCGCTCGAACGCGCGTGAGCTGGTGCGCACCCGCTCCACCGGGGTCATCTCGTTCTCCACGGTGAGGATCGGCTTCACCTTCAGCGTGGAGCCGATCCAGGCGCTGGCGGCGCCGATACGCCCTCCGCGGCGGAGGAACTCGAGGGTGTCGATCGCGAACCAGAGCTTCAGCTCCTTCCGCGCGCGGGCCAGCATCTCCACCGTCTCCCCCGCGGGCCAGCCCGCGGCCGCGGCGTGCGCGGCCGAGAGCACCATCAGACCGAGGCCGGCCGCGGCGGTGGTGGAGTCCACCACGTGCACGCGCTCGCCTCCGCGCCCGTCGCGGGCGAGCGTGTCCGCGGCCTGGCGGGCCGACTCGGGCGTGCCCGAGAGGCCGCCGGAGATGTGCACGGACACCACCTCGCCACCGTCGGCCAGGAGCGGCTCGTACGCGCGCGTGAAGTCGCCGACGGAGGGCTGCGACGTGGTGGGGAGGCTCTTCGAGCTGCGCAGCTCCTCGAAGAAGGCGTCGTAGTCGGTGATGTCCGTCTCGGGCACCGTGCGGTCGCCGCCGAACACCACGTAGAGCGGAACCACGTGTATGTCGTGACGCTCGATCACGTCCGCTGGGAGGTACGAGGTGCTGTCCGTGACCACGGAGAGGCGCGCCATGCGCGGTCACCCTATCCCCTCTACACTCGGCCCCGAGGTGAGGGATGAGCGTCGATAGACGCGCCGAGATCGAAGCGCTGCTCCAGGAGCGCGCCGCCGACCTTCGCCGCACGCGCGAGGCGATGCACCGGTCCGCGGAGGGTGGGCGCGACTCCGAGGTGTCCCACGTGGACAACCACCCGGCCGATCTGGCCTCCGAGCTTCACGACGAGGAGCTCGACGAGACCACCGACATGCATGCTCGACGAGGAGGAGGCCCGCATCAAGGAGGCCCGGCGCGCGCTGGCCGACGGGACCTACGGCACCTGCTGGATCTGCAAGCGCCACATCCCGCCGGAGCGGCTGAAGGCCGTACCCGAGGCGGTGCGCTGTCTCGACTGCCAGCGCCGCTTCGAGGGCGATCACCGCCAGCGGGCCGTGACCTGAGCGCAGCGCGCACACTCGTCACCGGGGCCACCGGGTTCATCGGGTCTCGCGTTGCCCGTCTGGCCATGGAGCGGGGGGACGACGTCCGGCTCGGCGTGGAGGAGGGGTCGGTGGACACGGCCCTCGACGGGCTCGACCTGGCCCGGGTCCGGCTCGAGGTGCGCGACCGCAGGTCGGTGAGACGGGCCCTCCAGGGGATCGACCGGGTATTCCACTGCGCGGGGGTCACGTCCGTGCGCCCGGCGGACACCGAGCGCCTCTTCGCGGTGAACGTGACCGGCACGAAGATCGTGCTCGAGGAGAGTCTCCGGGCGGAGGTGGAGCGCGTGGTGCACACCTCCAGCGCGGCGGCGATCGGCCCCGCCGCCGAAGGGCCATGCGGCCGACGAGACCCAGCTCTTCACCGCGGGCCACCTGGGCATCCCCTACGTGAACTCGGTGCACGAGGGCGAGGTGGAGGCCATGCGGCGTCGCCGCCCGCGGGCTGCCGCTGGTGTGCGTGAACCCCACGATCGCGTTCGGGGCCGGCGATCACCACGTGACGTCCACCCGGCTCGTCCGCAGCTTCCTGCTCGGCCGGGTCCCGATCTACACCGACGGCGCCGTGAACGTCGTGGACATCAACGACGTGGCCGCGGGGCACCTGCTGGCCGACGAGCGCGGCGCGGTGGGCGAGCGCTACATCCTGGGCGGGCGCAACTTCACCTTCGACCGGCTGTTCGCCGACCTCGGCCGGATCTCCGGCATCGAGCCGCCGGTGAAGCTCGCGGTGATGCCGGCGCGGGCGGCGGCCTTCGTCTTCGGCGGCGGCGGCCCGCTGGCCCAGGGTGAGGTGCGCGCGGCCAGCCAGTGGTGGACCTACCGGAACACCAAGGCGCGCCGCGAGCTCGCGCTGGCGCCCTCGGCCCCACGAGGAGACGCTCGAGGCGGTGGTGGGCTGGCACCTGGAGCGCGAGCACGACCGGATCGCCCGCAGCCGCCGCTCCCAGCAGCTCCAGTACCGGGTGGCCGGGGCCGCCCTGGGCGCGGCCGGCGACACCGTGGGCCTGCTCCGGCGCGCCGCCGGTTTCAGGCCCGTCTGACGGATACCCTGAGGGCGTGGCCACGCTCTACCGCTGCAAGGCGCCCACGGACCTCGTTTGTCGCTGCGGCCGCGTGGCGCGCAGGCTTCACGCCATGGGGATCGAGTTCGACGAGGTGCGGGTGCCGCTGCGCCGGCGGGACCGTCCCGAGGTCGAGGAGCTCACCGGCCAGCGATGGGTGCCGGTGCTGGTCCACGACGGTGAGGTGATCCACGACTCGCACCGCATCCTCGAGTTCCTGGATTACGTGGAGAAGGGGCAGGCAGCGTGAAGAGCCGAGCCGGCGGACGGCTCACGCGAACCGTGCGCAACGTTCAGCGCATGTGGCCGGTGGTGGTGATGGCCTGGGAGCGCTGGCAGAGCCTCACGCCGGAGCAGCAGGAGCGCTACAAGCGCCAGGCCAGCGAGTACCTGCAGCGCGGCAAGGACGCCGCCGCACGCCGGCGGCGACCTTAGCCAGCAGCCCTAGGTAGGAGCGGAGCCCGATCGGTGATCGGGCTCCGAGCACCGCACCATGTCTTCCTCAGTCGAGGCGGTTCTCGAGGCCGATCGGCGCCCGGCCCACGGGCTGCTCCTCCACCTCGGCGCCCTCGGGCGCCTCGACTCCGAGCAGGCCGGCCAGCTCGCCCGAGTCGAACATCTCCATCACGATGTCGGCTCCGCCCACGAGCTCGCCCTTCACGAACAGCTGCGGGATCGTCGGCCAGCCCGAGACCGCCGAGAGCTCCTCGCGGATGCGGGGATCGGGAAGGATGTCGAGCGCGGCGTACTTGACGCCCAGCGCGTTCAGGGCACCGGCGGTGCGCGCGGAGAACCCGCACGCGGGCTGGTTGGGCGTGCCCTTCATGAAGAGCATCACCTCGTTCTCGTCGATCGAGTTCTGGAGGAACCCGCGAATCTCGTCGCCTGTCATTACTGCCCTCCGGGAGTCGAGGTCTTGATCGAAAGTGCGTGAATGGCGCCACCGACCTCGGCGCCGAACACGTCGTAGATCAGCTTGTGCTGCTGGATGCGCGGGATGCCCTCGAATCGCTCGGACACCACCTCGGCCCTGAAGTGGTCCCCGCCCCCGGTGAGATCCTCCACCGAGACCTGGGCGCCGGGGAGCGCATCCTCGATGCGCTGCTTGAGCTCGTTCGTGGTCGGCATGGACGTCATTGAGATTACCGAGCGGATCGCCGATACAATCAGGGCATGGTCATGCTCACCGACATCGCGGCCGAGAAGGTGCGCGAGTTCATCAACGGGCAGAGCGCCACCGGGACCGTCGGTCTCCGGGTGGGCGTCCGGGGCGGAGGCTGTTCCGGCTTCCAGTACGCCCTGGCGCTGGACGAGCAGCACGACGACGACCACATCTTCGACGTGAGCGGCATTCACGTTCTCGTCGACCCGGCCAGCCTCCAGTACGTCGACGGGTCCACCGTCGACTTCACGGAGACCTTCATGGGATCCGGGTTCGAGGTCTCGAACCCGAACGTCGTGGCCTCCTGCGGCTGTGGCTCCTCCTTCCGCGTCGCGGATGAGGAACCGAGCTGCGGCAGCGCCGTCTGAGCCGCGGATGACCGGTCCGGTGCTCGCCCGATCACCGATCGGGCTGCGCTCCTCCCTAGGCCGGCGCGTTGTCCAGCGAGCGCCACAGGTAGAGGCTCGCCAGGGAGCGGTACGGCCGCCACGGCTCGGCCAGCGCGGTGAGCTCGGCCGGCGTGGGCAGCTCGTCCATGCCGTGGAGGATCTGGGCCGCGCGCCGGACGCCGAGATCGCCCACCGGCAGGATGTCGGGCCGGCCGAGGTGGAAGATCATGAACATGTCCACCGTCCAGGGCCCGAGGCCCTTGACGGCGATCAGCTGGGCCGCCACCTCCTCGTCGGGCAGCGCGGCGAGCTCGTCCAGCCGCAGCTCCCCGTCCTCCACGTGCTCGGCCAGGTCGCGCAGGAACGTGACCTTGGCGCGCGAGAGGCCCGACGCCGCGAAGCTCCTCCGGATCGCGGTCCAGGAGCTCGCGCGGGGTGGGGGTGCGCCCGCCGAAGAGCGCCACCAGGCGATCGAAGATCGACTTGGCCGCCTTCGTGGATATCTGCTGCCCGACGATCGCGCGGATCAGCGCGCCGTAGGCGTCGCCCGGCCGCCGCCCGCGGCGGGCGCGCACCGCGTCGGGATCCCCGTAGCGCTCGATCAGCCCGGCCAACAGCGGGTCGGCGGCGGCCAGGTGGCGCAGGGCCTCGGCCTCCTCCGGGACGGGCGTGGTGCGGGAGCCTGCGCTGGGGCGGGCCATCAGGCCGCCAGCGGCGTGTGGAATCCGTCCTCCAGCTCGCCCAGCTCCGTGGACGGGGTATCTCCGAACAGCCACTCGCGGGCGATGCGGTGCCAGTTGGCGGTGGCCCCGAGCTGGCCCAGCACCCCGAGCGTCAGCGCCTCCATGCGGCGGGCGAGCATGGCGCTCGGCGGCATGGTCTCGCGCTTCATCAGCTCCCAGTGCGGGGAGCGCGGATCGCCGAAGTCGATGAGCACCTGGGCGACGACCGTGCGGTCGATCGTGACCTCGACATCGTCCACGTACCAGCTGGTCACGTCACGGAAGTGGGCCAGCACGGCGTCCGGGTCGAGCGGCCTCGTCCTCCACGTCGAAGAAGCCCATCGACGCGAGCTGGGCGTGGAGTCCCGACGGCGTCGCCCTCCATCCCGAGGCGCAGCGCCTCCACCTCGGCCTCGATGTGGGCGCGGTCCACCCGCTTGGTCATGCCGAAGTCGATGAAGGCCACGCGGCCGTCGGGCATCAGCCGGTAGTTGCCCGGGTGCGGGTCCCCGGAGAAGTGCCCGGTGCGGTAGAGCGAGCCGAAGAAGAAGCGGAAGACGATCTCGCCGAAGCGGTCCCGCGTCTCTGGCTCCATCGTCCTCACCTCCTCGAAGCCCACGCCGTCCACCCACTCGGTGACCAGCACGTGCTCGGCGCACAGGCGGGTGACCACCGGCGGGCACGTAGATGAACGGATGCCCGCTCCACGTGCGGGCGAAGGCGCGGTGGTTCTGGGCCTCGTGCTCGTAGTCGAGCTCGTCGGTGAGCCGCTCCTTGATCTCCTTCGTCATCGCCTTCACGTCCATGCCGGGCGCCACCCGCTTGGCCACGCGCATGATCAGGCCCAGGTTCTGCAGGTCGGCCCGCACCGCCTGGGCCACCCCGGGGTACTGGACCTTCACCGCCACGTCGCGACCGTCGTGGAGCCGGGCGCGGTACACCTGGCCGATCGAGGCGGCGGCCACGGCGTCGTCGTCGAACTCGGCGAAGAACTCGTCCAGCGGCCCGCTCGAGGTCGCGTTCCACCACCTCGCGCATCTTCTCGAAGGGCACGCGCGGGGCGGAGTCGCGCAGCTCGGCCAGCTTGGCCTGGATGTGCTCCTGGAACTCGGGCGGGAAGGCGCCGGTGTCGATGAAGGAGGCCACCTGCCCGACCTTCATGGCCGCGCCCTTCATCTGGCCCGAGCACCTCGAAGATCTGGTCCGCGGCCTCCATCTGGCGCCGCTCCGCCGCCTCCCGGCGCCCATCCTCGGAGCGGCCCAGGTTGGCGGCCTTGGTGGCGTAGGACCGTGCCGTCTGGCCCCCCGCCAGCCTGCCTACCTTGGCCGCGCGCCGCACCCGGCCGGTGGGGAGGTCCTTCGCCATCTCGATGACTGTACGCGGCAGCGGCGGGGTAGGGTCTTTCTCCGATGCGGCTGGTGAGCTACGACGCGGGCGCCGGTCCGCGCGCCGGTCTTCTGGCCGACGGGCGCGTGCACGACATCTGGGGCGAGGCCTTCGCGCACGTGCGCGCGGAGGACCGAACGGTGGACGCGGTGCTGCGCGGCGACCTCCTGGACCAGGTGAGGCCCGCGGACGGAGACGGCACTCCGCTCGAGGACGTGCGGCTCCTGCCCCCGCTCTCGCGGCCGGGCAAGATCATCTGCATCGGGCAGAACTACCACGCGCACGCGGAGGAGCAGGGCAAGGAGGCGCCGGAGACGCCCACCTTCTTCGCGAAGTTCGCGAATGCGCTGGCCGCCCCGGGCGCGACCGTGACGCTGCCCTCGTTCAGCAGGCGCGTGGACTACGAGGCCGAGGTGGCGTTCGTGGTCGGCCGCCGCGGAAAGGACATCCCCGAGGAGCGCGCGCTCGACCACGTGGCCGGGTACATGCTGCTGAACGACCTCTCGGCGCGCGACTACCAGTTCAAGACGCCCCAGTGGATGCCGGGCAAGACCTTCGACGGCTCGGCCCCCTGCGGTCCGGCGCTGGTCACGGCCGACGAGGCCGGGCCGGCCGACGCGATCGAGTTCTCGCTGCGCCTGAACGGAGAGGTCATGCAGGAGGGGACCACCGCTGACCTGGTGCACTCGGTTCCCGTGCTCGTGGCCTACCTCTCGATGCTCATGACGCTCGAGCCGGGCGACGTGGTGGCCACGGGCACGCCGGCCGGCGTGGGCGCCCTCCGGGACCCCAAGGTGTGGCTGAAGGCGGGCGACGAGATCGAGATCTCCTCGCCTCGGCTCGGCGTGCTGGAAACGACGCTGGCCTAGGTCCGGGGCCGCTCGGGGCCCGGAAACCGCGCCTCCGGCGCACTGCCGCGGTCCATCGCCGGCCCCCAGACCTAAATCCCCGCGCGCGCGATGCCGATGTTGTCCCTGTGAAGGCGATCTCGAAGAACCTCGCTCGGGGCCTCCGGGCCGAGTCTTGACAACCGCCGCGCGGCCGCCGGTGCCGTGGATCTGGCCGTGGTGGGCGCCGGCGCGCTGGTGATCTTCCTTGCCGCGGGCGGAACGATGACCGGCCTGCTGGGCGTGGTCATGGTCGGCTGGGCACTCTTCTACTACTACGCCACCGAGTCGCAGGGCGGGCAGACCCTCGGCAAGCGCCTGCTCGGCCTTCGCGTCGAGCGCCAGGGCGGCGGCACGCCCGGCGAGCGCGAGATCGTGACCCGCACGCTCCTCCGCGTCGTGGACGGCGTGGGCTTCTACCTCGTGGGGCTCGTGACCATGCTGGCCACCGGCGAGCGCCGCCAGCGCCTGGGCGACCTGGCCGCGGGCACCGTCGTCGTCGACGGCAGCGCGAGCCGCGGGCCCGAAGGCCGTGTCCAAGGTCAGCACCATGGCCGCGCCTGCCGCCGCCTCCGCCTCCGCCGCTCCCGCACCAGCTTCCACTCCGGCCACGGCGCCCACGCTCGAGGCCGAGCTCTTCGCGCCGGAGCCCGAGTTCCACCCGGAGCTCCAGGACGAGGACGCTACCTCGACGAGGCCGCCCTCGCCGACGCCGGCTTCTTCGGGCTGGCCGACCCGGAGGCCATCCCGAGCCGAGGCCGAGCCCGAGCCCGAGGCCGTGAGCCGAGCCCGAGGAGGATCTCGGCGCCGACCTGGCCGAGGACGAGTCCCCGCGCATCGAGATCATCAGCGAGGCCGAGGAGGAGGAGGCCTTCGCGACCATCGAGGACGGCGAGGACCACGGCTACGCGCCCGAGCCCTTCGGCGCGGACTGGGATCTCGGCGGCTCGGACGAGACCGACGAGCCCGTGGCCGTCGAGGAGCCGGCCGAGGAGGCTGACGCCGCTTCGGACGAGGACTCCGACGACTCACATTCACTCCCGCGCGTGTCCTCACCCGCGCTCGCCGAGCTTGCCGACGACGTGGCCGCGAGCGCCAAGGATCGCGATCCCGGCGCCGAGCGCGCCGAGGAGGAGCCGGTGGCGAGGCCGCCGAGCCCGACGCTCCGGCCGAGGACGGAGCTCACGGTCAAGACCGTGGAGACGGTGTCCCCGATGGACCTGGTCATGAGCTCCCGCGAGGACGAGCAGGACGAGGACGCCGAGGCACCGCACCATCGCGCGGGCCGCACCGGCGGCGCCGCCTGACCGCCTCGCCCGGCGGGCCCCGGCCCGCCGGTAAAATCTGCGGTCCGCTCCCTCGGGACGGGCCGGCCGAATCCGCCGAGTCCGGCCCCAGGTGCGGCCCCATGGACCGGATCGGCACTTCTGAACAACCGCTGCGCGTGGCCATCGTGGGCTCCGGCCCGTCCGGGTTCTACGCCGCGGGACACCTGCTGAAGTGCAAGTCCCATCCCGATCTGGTCGCGCAGGTGGACGTGTACGACCGCCTGCCCACCCCGTGGGGGCTCGTGCGCGGCGGGGTGGCGCCCGACCACCCCAACATCAAGGCCGTGAGCCGGGTCTACGAGAAGACCGCCCAGCACCCCGAGTTCCGCTTCTTCGGCAACGTCGAGGTGGGCCGCGACCTGTCCCGCTCGGAGCTCACGGATCGCTACCACGCGGTGATCTACGCGGTGGGCGCGCAGACGGACCGGCGGCTGGGCATCCCCGGCGAGGACCTGCCCGGCAGCTGGGCCGCCACCGAGCTGGTGGCCTGGTACAACGGCCACCCGGACTACCGCGACCTCGAATTCGACCTCTCGTGCGAGCGCGCGGTGGTGATCGGCAACGGCAACGTGGCCGCCGACGTGGCCCGCATGCTCGCACTGACCCGCGACGAGCTCGCCGCCACGGACGTGGCCGATCACGCGCTGGAGGTGCTCGCCGCCAGCCGGATCCGGGAGATCGTGGTGCTCGGCCGCCGCGGCCCCGCACAGGCGGCGTTCACCAACCCGAGCTGCTCGAGCTCGGCGAGATGACGGACGCGGACGTGTACGTGGACGTGCGCGACACCGAGCTCGACCCGCTCAGCCGCGCCTTCATCGAGAGCGAGGCCGCTCACGTCACGGCGCGCAAGAACGTGGAGATCCTCACCGGCTACGCCGGTCGCGAGCCCGAGGGCAAGCACCGCCGGATCGTGCTGCGGTTCCTCGCCTCGCCGGTGGAGATCCTGGGCGAGGACCGGGTCACGGGGATCCGCATCGTGCCGGAACGAGCTGGCCGAGGACGACGACCGGAACGGTCCCGCCCGCGGGCCACCGAGGAGTCCGAGACGATCGACTGCGGGCTGGTGTTCCGCTCGATCGGATATCGCGGCCTGCCGCTCGCCGACCTGCCCTTCGACGAGCGCGGCGGGTGATCCCGAACGATGGCGGCCGGGTTGTGGACGGGGACACGCGCCTGCCCGGCGAGTACGTGGCCGGCTGGATCAAGCGCGGGCCCACGCGGGATCATCGGCACCAACAAGCGCGACGCCCAGGAGACGGTGAACCTGCTGCTCGAGGACCTGGACGCGGGCCGCCTCCCGAGCCCGCGGACCCCGTCGCGGGACTCGCTCGAGGAGCTGATCGCCGCCCGCAGCCGGACCACGTGGCCTACGCCGGCTGGGAGGCGATCGACCGCGCGGAGCAGCGGCCGCCGGCGAGCCGCACGGCCGCCCGCGGGTCAAGCTCGCGAGCTTCGAGGAACTGCTCGAGGCCGCCCGCGCCCGCGTGGCTGAGCCGCGGCTCGGAGCCTCAGCCCGGCCACGGCGCCGAGCGCCTGGCCGTCCAGCGCGTCGAGCGCGCGCTCCGGCGAGACGGAGATGCAGGTGAAGATCGGGGTCTCCGACTCGGTGTACGCGCTCGACTCGGTGGCGCGCAGCTCCTGCACGAGGTCGAGGAACTCCGCGGGCTCGTCGGCGTCGAAGGCCACCACGAACTCCTGGTCGTCGAGCCCGAAGGAGTAGGCGGTGTTGGTCTCGATGCCGGTGAAGCGCCGCGCCACCGCGATGTGGTCGCGCATGATCCGGGCACGCTCCTCCGGCGGCAGCATGTACCACTCCCGCTTCTTCCACATCGGGTAGACGATCAGGTACTTCGAGTCGGCCCCGGGGCGAGGCCTCCCGGGCGGTCGGGCTCGTCGCTGTAGGGCGACTCCTTGGTCATGGCCAGGTAGGAGTGCGCCACCTCGGCGTAGCGCATGAGCCCGCTCTGGTTCAGCAGCACGTGCAGCTCGTGGATCGGCTCCAGGCGCGGCGCGATCGCCCTCACCATGAGGTCGCAGTCCCCGCGCGTGCCCACGAGCGAGTAGGTGCGCAGGAAGTGCTCGTCGCCGAACTCGCGGCATGCGGCGGCGAACTCGCGCTTGTCCGCCGTGCGCTCCGAATCGGTGCGGCGCCGCCAGGCCGGATCCACCTTCACGAAGGTGTACTTCACGACGTTGCGCTCGCCGGACACGGGTCACAGTCTGGCTTACGGCTGCCATGGGCGGTTACGCGCCAGGCTGGGCGCTACGATGCACAGGTGCGCGTAGCGCTTGTCTCGCCCTATTCGTACACGTATCCGGGCGGGGTCGGTCGGCATGTGGAGGCGCTCGGTGACGAGCTGCTCCGTCAGGGCCACGAGGTCCGCCTGCTGACTCCGTACGACCCCGACGACCGCCTGGCGCGTGTAGCCCATCGTGGCGTTTCGCCGCAGCACCGGCCCCTGCCCGATCACGCGATCTCCCTCGGGCCGCACCTTCGGGCTGCCCATCAACGGCGCGGTTTCCAACCTCTCGGTGTCCACCTCGGCCCTGTCCGTGCTCGGCCACGAGCTGCGCACCGGCGGCTACGACGTGGTGCACGTCCACGAGCCGAACGCCCCCTTCATCAGCTACTTCGCCACCGAGACGAGCCCGCGTGCCGACCGTGGGCACGTTCCACACCTACTCCACGGCGCGCGTGATCGGCGGGATCACCGCGAACATCGTCGGCGCCCGCCGGCTCTACAACAAGCTCGCCGCGCGGATCGCCGTGTCCGAGGCCGCGGCCTGGACCGCCCGCCGCTTCTACGGCGGCCGCTACGAGATCGTGCCCAACGGCGTGGACCTCGTCCGCCGCCCGGCCCGAGCCGCGCCCCGCGGGCGAGGACCTGGAGATCCTGTTCGTCGGGCCGCGCCGAGGGCCGCAAGGGCCTGCCGGTGCTGCTGCGCGCCTTCGAGGCGCTGCGCGCCGCCGGCGTGGGCGCCCGCCTGACGATCGCGGGCGTGCCCGAGATCGAGGTCCAGCCGCTGCTGCTCGACCCGGAGGGCGTGCGCGTGGTGGGCCCCGTGGACGAGGACGAGAAGTGGCGCCTGCTCGGGAGCGCCGACCTGCTCTGCGCGCCCTCGCTGGGCGGCGAGAGCTTCGGCATGGTGCTCACGGAGGCCTTCGCCTCGGGCACGCCGGTGGTGGCCTCGGACATCGCCGGCTACCGCGACGTGGTCCGCCACGGCCGCGACGGGATCCTCGTGCCCGCCGGGCGACGCCGTGGAGCTGGGCGAGGCGCTGCGGTCGCTCGCCGCCGACCCGCGCGCCGCGCGCCGGATGGGCGCGGCCGCCCGCGAGCGCGCCGAGCGCTTCGCCTGGCCGCGCGTGACCGCCGAGGTCACCCAGGTCTACGAGCGGGCGCGTGGAGCTGCCCGCTGCCCGAGCGCGGGATGGCCCGCACGGCACGCCGCATCGGGCTCACGCCCACCGAGCCGGGACCGCGCACCGCGGCCCGAGAAGCTGCCGTCGCTCGAGCCCGTCGAGCCCGCGCAGGGCCGGCGCGGCCGCGCGGACCGCCCGCCGGGCGGTGGTGGGCGCGGGCGCCGTGGCCGGCGTCGGCCTCACCGCCCTGGCGCTCCACCGCCTCGGCATCGAATCGATCGGGAGGGCGCTGCTGGCCGCCACGCCGGTATGGGTGCTCCTGGCCTTCCTCCTGATGTGCGCCTCGATGCTCATCCGGGCGGAGGCCTGGCACGCGATTCTGCGCGCCGCCCTGCCGGGCATGCGCGTCCGCCGCCGCGACACGGCGCGGGCCACGATGATCGGCGTGCTCATGTCGGCCACCCTGCCCGCCCGGCTCGGCGAGCCCTCCCGCGCGCTGATCATGTCCCGGCGGCTGGGACGCATGCGGGACCGCTTCCCGGTGGTGCTGGGAACGCTGGTCTCCCAGACGCTTCTCAACATCCTGGCGCTGTGCGTGCTCGGCACGGTGATGTTCGCCACCGTCGGCGTGTTCAGCCGCGGGGAGGACGCGCTCGTGTTCGTCACCGCCGCGCCGGTGCTGCTGCTCCTGCTCGTGATCTCCGCGCCCTGGATCCTCAGGCGCGGCAAGCCGTCGCGCTTCCAGCGCGTGCAGCAGGCCGCCGCCGTGGCCCGCGGGGCCATGGTCCAGGTCCGCCTCGGCCTGCAGGTGTTCCGGCGCCCGCGGCTCGGCGCGTGGGCCACGCTGATGCAGCTCACCGCCTGGGCGATCCAGTGGATCGCGTGCTACGTGCTGCTGGTGGCCCTCGGCCTCGACGGTCACGCCGGCATCGGCGCCGCCGCGGCCGTGCTCTTCGCGGTGAACGTGACCGCCGCCCTGCCGGCCACGCCCTCGAACCTCGGCGTGTTCCAGGCCGCCTGCGTGGCCGTGCTGTCCGCCTACGGGGTGAGCAAGACCAACGCCTTCGCCTACGGCGTGATCCTCCAGGCGGTGGAGATCGCCACCGCGCTGGCCATGGGCATGCCGGCGCTGCTGCGCGAGGGCATGACCTGGAAGGACCTCCGCCTGAGGGCGCTGCATGCGGCCCCGGTGGAGCTGCGCAACGCCGGCCGCGGCGGATCCGGCCGAGGCCGAGGCCTGACGCCTCCGGTCACGCGCCAGGCCCGTCCCGCATAGCCTCTCCTCGTGTCCCGGCTGCTCACCGACCCGCCCGCCTCCTCCGAGGCCCGCGCACTTGCGGATCCGGGCTGGGGGATCGACGGCCTGGGCGCATCTCGCCGTGCTCTGGGCCTTGGCCTTCGCGCAGCCCCTCTTCGATGTGCTGGCCGACAGCCCGGAGTTCTTCGTCGCCCGGGGCAACACGCGCGCCGACATCCTGATCTTCGCCTCCGTGCTCGTGCTGGTGCCGCCGACGATCCTGGTCGGGATCGAGCGCGTGCTCCCCGCGGGCCTCGATCCGAAGGTCGGTCCATGCCGCCTTCGTCGGGCTTCTTGCGGCGGCGATCTGCTGCAGTTCCTCGACGGGACGGGCGGCACGGGCGCGGTCCTCATCCCCGCGGCCGGAGCTGCTCGGCGCCGCTTCTGGCCTACGTCTACGCGCGGGTGGCGGCGGTGCGCGGGGCGCTCACCGTCCTGAGCCCCGTCCCGCTCCTCGTCCTGGGGCTCTTCCTCCTCGTGTCGCCGGTCTCCGAGCTGGTGCTCGCCTCCGGTGCCGAGGCCCGGGCCGGGTCGGGTGACGCCCGCAGGACGCCGGTGGTGTTCGTCATCTTCGACGAGCTGTCCGACGGCGTCGCTCATGGACCGGTCGAGGCGCCATCGACGACGCGCTCTACCCGAACTTCGCCGCCCTCGCCGGGACCTCCACCTGGTACCGCAACGCGACCACGGTCGCCGACGTGACGAGCGCCGCGGTCCCCGCCCTCGTGAGCGGCGAGCGCCCCGCCCGGACGCGCTGCCGGTGGCCTCCCGCTACCCGCACAACGTTTTCACGCTGCTGGGCGGGACCCATCGCCTCGAGGTGGAGGAACCGGTCACCGACATCTGCCCGGAGAAGCTCTGCGGCGAGGAGGACCGGCCCCCCGCGCGCCGCCGGCTCCGCGCCCTGGCGGACGACCTCAGCGTCGTCTCCCTCCACCTGCTCCTCCCGGACGACCTGGAGGACAACCTGCCGGCGGTGGACCGGACGTTCGGCGGCTTCCGCTGCCGGGGGCCGTGACGCCCCCGCTCAGGCGGCCGGGGGCCGACGGAGGACTACAGCAACACGCAACGATGAGGTCGCACGCTTCCTCGGCCGGATCGACGACGACGACCCGCCCGCGACGCTCTACTTCCTTCACGTCGGTTTGCCGCACGTCCCGTGGCAGTACCTCCCCTCCGGGAGGCAGTACCTCGTCAACGGCCCGGACCTCCCGAGCCTCGAATCGGAGACGCGTTGGGGCGACGATCGCTGGCTGGTGGAGCAGGCCCTCCAGCGACACCTCCTCCAGGTCGGATACACCGATCGGGTGCTGGGGCGGATCGTCCGACGCCTGCGCTCCGACGCAGCGCTGGGACGACGCCCTCGTCGTCGTGACCGCCGACCACGGGTCGTCGTTCCAGCCGGGCCGCGACCGGCGATCAGTGTCCCGTCCCACCTTCGACTGAGATCGCCGGGAGTGCCCCTTTTCGTGAAGCTGCCGGGGCAGCGCCGCGGGCGCTTGGACGATCGGGCGGCCCTCACCGTCGACGTGGTCCCGACGATCGCCGAGGAGCTCGGGCTCGACTTCACCCCGGGAGCGGACGGCCGCTCCCTCGAGCGCGCGGGCCGCGACGGCGGTCGCGTGAGCCGTCTTCAGGCGCGCCGGAGGACGACGTGACCCTGCCCTTCCCGGCCTTCCTGCGGATGCGCGACGCCGCGGTCCGCCGCAGGGTGGCGCTGTTCGGCGAGGGCGAGGGGGAGGCGGGGCTGTTCGACATCGGACCCGACCGCGACCTCGTCGGTCGCCGCGTGGGCGAACTGCCGGCCGGGCCCGCCGGGGCCCTGCGGGCGGAGATCGACGGTGCCGAGTTCCTCGCCCGGGTCGGCAGCGCCCCGCGGCCGACGCCGGCCTTCATCACCGGCCGGCTGCTCGGGCCGACCGCCGACCGCAGCCGACTCCTGGTTGCCGTGAACGGGCGGGTTCGGAGCTCCACGTACAGCTTCCGATCCAGCGGTCGCGCTGCTCTTCGCGAGCATGGTGCCCGAGCAATCGCTGAATCCGGGCGCCAACTCCGGGAGCTGTTCGAGGTCGAACGGCGGGGCGCCGACCGAGGCTGAAGCGAATCGGCCTGACGCCACGGCGGGCTACCGGCTTCTCGAGCGGGGCGGCCCGAGGCGCGTCGTCCCTCTCCGGGGCGCGAGGTCCGGGTGCGGCCCGGCGCGGTGCCCGGGTTCGCGGACCAGATCGTGCTCGACGGCGGGGACCGTGTACGGTGAAGGGCTGGTCCGCCACCCGGGCGGGACCCGCCGAGCGGGTCGTGGTCTTCGTGGGCGGGCGCCTCGTCGCCTCCGGCCGGCCGTCGGGGCCGCGCCCGGACGTCGCGAAGAACTACGGGCCCCGGGCCCTCGACTCGGAGTACCGCGCGAGCGGCAGCGTGCCTCCGGGCACCCAGCCGGGCGACGTGCGGGTGTTCGGAATCCGCGGTCGCCGCGCTTCTGAGCTGTCGGTCCTCCCGCCCTAGTTCTTCGTGGCGCTCACCGCATCCAGGTTTGGTCAGGCGCCCCAATAGGGATTGTGCGCCGGCGGGGGCAGCTCGCCCGGGTCGGGCCGGTTCGGCTGAGATCCCTCAGCCGTGCCGAACTCGCGCCGCGCGCCCCCGGGGACCTCGAAGCGAACGACCTCCCACTCACCCGAGCCGACTCCCGGACGGACCAGTGGAACCGATCACGGTCCGGACCCTCCCGATTGAGCTGGTCAGCTTCCCGAAGCGCCTCTGTCCTTATCCATAGAGAGCGATGCTACGCCCGCCAGCTAATCGCTACAAGCGTGCGGGGCAGGGCCGGCGACGATGTCGGTTATCGGACCGGCGAGCGAGCGAGACGGGACGATGATCGATGTCGGAGCGCAAGGCCACTGCCCTGGGCAGATCCCACAACCAACCTTCACACGCTTGTGTCAAGGTTTCGATAGGATTCGACGAGTGGCCGATCGTGACTTCATAGGCGCAGCACGCGAGCGCGTCGTCATCTTCGACGGAGGGATGGGCGCGACCCTCGAGCAGTTCGAGCTCACCTCCGAGGACTACGGCGGGCTGGCGGGCAAGTGCCACGAGGCGCTGGTGCTCAACCGGCCGGACGTGATCCAGGGCGTTCACGAGTCCATGATCGCCGCCGGCGCCGAGGTGCTCGAGACCGACACCTTCCAGGCCAGCCGCCTGAAGCTCGAGGAGTGGGGTCTCGAGCAGCACACGCTCGAGATCAACCAGAAGGCCGGCGAGATCGCCCGCGCCGCCGCGGGCGAGGACCGTTTCGTGGCCGGCTCCATCGGCCCGACCGGCCACCTCCCGGCGAGCGACGACCCGACGCTCGGCCGCATCACCTTCCGCGAGCTGCGCGACGTGTTCTCCGAGCAGGCCCGCGGCCTGCTCCTCGGCGGCGTGGACCTGATCATCATCGAGACGGCGCAGGACATCCTCGAGGTGAAGGCCGCCATCTTCGGCGCCCGCGAGGCGTTCAAGGAGACCGGTCGCAGCGTGCCGATCCAGTGCTCGGTCTCGCTCCTTCCCCAGGGCGGCAAGATGCTGCTGGGCACCGACATCGGCGCCGTGCTCACCACGCTCACCGCCCTGGACGTGGACGCCATCGGCCTGAACTGCTCCACCGGGCCCGAGGACATGCGGGACGCGATCCGCTTCCTGGGCGAGGCCAGCCCGCTGCCCGTGCACTGCATCCCCAACGCCGGCCTGCCGCTCCAGGGGCCGGAGGGCGAGACGATCTTCCCCGAGGAGCCCGAGCCGCTGGCCGCCGCGCTCCAGGACTTCGTGGAGCGCTACGGCATCAGCGTCGTTGGCGGCTGCTGCGGCACCACGCCCGAGCACATCGCGGCGATCGTGGACCGGGTCGGCGGCAAGCCGGCAGCGCCGCGTCCCGCCGCCGGGCCCCCGTTCCTCTCCTCGATGATGACCGCCACGTCGCTGGTGCAGGAGCCGCGCCCCAGCCTCGTGGGCGAGCGGGTGAACTCGCAGGGCTCGCGCAAGGCCAAGGAGCTTCTCCTGGCCGACGACTACGACGGCCTCGTGCAGGTGGCGGAGGACCAGGTGACCGGCGGTGCGCACGTGCTCGACATCTGCGTGGCCCTCACCGAGCGCCAGGACGAGGACGAGCAGATGCGGCAGGTGGTGAAGCGCGTGTCGCTGAGCCAGCCCTCGCCGATCCAGGTGGACTCCACCGAGCCCAACGTGATCGAGGCCGCGCTGGAGCAGATCCCCGGCCGGGCGATCGTGAACTCGATCAACCTCGAGGCCGGCCGCGACAAGGCCGACAGGGTGATCCCCCTGGCCAAGGCCCACGGCGCGGCCCTGATCGCCCTCACCATCGATGAGGTCGGCATGGCCAAGACGGCCGACCGCAAGGTGGAGATCGCCAAGCGGATCCGCGACATCGCCGTGGACGACCACGGGCTCGACCCCGAGCTGCTCATCTTCGACCTGCTCACCTTCACGCTCACCACGGGCGACGACGAGTGGAAGCCGAGCGCCGTGGAGACGATCGAGGGCATCCGCCGGCTCAAGGCCGAGGTGCCGCACGTGAAGACCTCGCTGGGCGTGTCCAACGTGAGCTTCGGCGTGTCCCCGCGCCCCCGCGCGGTGCTGAACTCGGTGTTCCTCCACCACTGCGTGGAGGCCGGGCTGGACCTGGCGATGGTCAACCCGAACCACATCACGCCCTACAGCGAGATCGGGGAGGAGGAGCGCCAGCTCACCGACGACCTCGTGTTCAACCGCCGCGAGGACGCGCTCGAGCGCTTCATCGGCCACTTCGAGCAGCAGGGCGAGGTGGAGGAGGACGCAGGCCGCCGACCCCACCGCGGAGATGGAGCCCGAGGAGGCGCTCCACTGGCACATCCTGCGCCGCAAGAAGGACGGGGTGGAGGACTGGATCGACCGCTCGGTCGAGAAGATCGGCGCGGTGCCGACGCTCAACCAGGTGCTGCTCCCCGCCATGAAGGAGGTGGGCGACAAGTTCGGCGCCGGCGAGCTGATCCTGCCCTTCGTGCTCCAGTCGGCCGAGGTGATGAAGCGCGCCGTGGCGCAGCTCGAGAACTACCTCGACCGGATCGAGGGCCACACCAAGGGCAAGGTCGTGATCGCCACCGTGTTCGGCGACGTGCACGACATCGGCAAGTCCCTGGTGAACACCATCCTCACCAACAACGGCTACACCGTGATCGACCTCGGCAAGCAGGTGCCCGTGGACACGATCATCAGCGCCGCGGTGGAGAACGAGGCGGACGCCATCGGCCTCTCCGCCCTGCTGGTGTCCACCTCGAAGCAGATGCCGATCTGCGTTCAGGAGCTGCACCAGCGCGGGCTCGAGTTCCCCGTGCTCGTGGGCGGCGCCGCCATCAACCGTGACTTCAGCCGCCGGATCCTCTACCCCAAGGGCAAGGAGTCCGACGAGGTGTACGAGCCCGGCGTCTTCTACTGCAAGGACGCGTTCCAGGGCCTCGACACCATGGACGCCCTGGTGGAGGCCGAGAACCGCGGCGCGCTGGTGGCGAAGGTGAAGGACGAGGCCCGCACGCTGCGCGAGAAGGTTGTGGTGCCGGACGACTCCCCGAGCGTGGACGACGACACCGTGCGCTCCGCCGTGCGCACCGACGTGCCCGTGCCCGAGCCCCCGTTCTGGGGCGCGCGCGAGGTGCCGGTGGACCTGGCGGACGTGTACCCGTACCTCGACCGGCACGTGCTGTTCAAGCTCCACTGGGGCGGCCGCGGCCGGAAGGGCGAGGAGTGGCGCCGGCTGGTGGAGGGCCACGACGGCGAGGAGGGCTTCGCCCCGCGCCTCGAGCGCATGTGGCGCGAGCAGACCTATCTCCATCCGCGCGCGAAGCTCGGCTACTTCCCGGTGGCGGCCGACGGCAACGAGCTCGTGGTCTTCGATCCCGAGGACCCCGAGCGCGAGCTCGAGCGCCTGCGCTTCCCGCGCCAGCCGAAGCACGACCGCATCTGCCTGGCCGACTTCTACCGCCCGATCGACTCCGGCGAGCGGGACGTGGTGGCGCTCCAGGGCGTGACCGTCGGCGACGAGGTGACCGCAGCTGATGGCGAAGCTCGAGAGCGACGGCGAGTTCGCCGAGCAGCTCTACACCCACGGACTCGGGGTGCAGACGGCCGAGGGCCTGGCCGAGTGGCTGCACGCCGAGACCCGGCGCGGGCTGGGCATCGACATCGATCAGGGCCGCCGCTACTCATGGGGCTATCCCGCCTGCCCGGACCAGTCCGAGCACGAGAAGGTGTGGCGCCTCCTGGGCCTCGAGGAGATCGGCATGACGCTCTCCGACGGCTTCGCCGTGTCCCCCGAGCAGTCCACCGTGGCCATCGTGGCCCACCATCCCCAGGCCGTGTACTTCGGCATGAAGTCCGGCTTCGTGCCCGCCGACAAGCGGCCTGACGAGCTGATTGCGGGGACCGAGCGGGGCGGCGCGGTGCCGGCGGATGAGGATCCGGAGGGCGACGGGACGATTGAGGCGGAAGTGGATCAGCCGGCCGCGGAGTCGGCGCCCGCCTAGACGTTTCAGGGCGCCGGGGCTTGCGTTCCGGCAGGCCCTCCTGCGCTCGACCTGAACTGACGGTCTCGGCAGAAGGGCTTGCCGTCACCGCCCCTCGCATCTACGCCGCTGTTTGCGAGGGTTGTTCCCCTACCTTGCTTGCTTTAAGCGAGTGGGTCGGGCCGCGCTCTGGGTCCCGGGTTTCTGGCTCTGCAGAGCCTGATTGGCCCGGATGGCCAAGCGGGGCTCGACTTAAGGGAGAAACCGGCCGGGTCTATTTTCGACACCCGTCTAAAGACCCTCGGGCCGCCTCGATCTAGCTTGATTCCGGGACTCTTCGGAAGGAGGCTGAATCGGATGAATTTCGTTCTCGCTACCGCCAATGACCTAACCCAGGCCATTGACGGGAAGCTGCCAGACTCGGTGGCCGTCAACACCCTGTGGGTGGTTGTCGCCGCCATTCTCGTGCTGTTCATGCAGGCGGGGTTCGCCATGCTCGAGATCGGCTTCTCGCGCATGAAGAACGCCGGAACCGTCGTGGCGAAGATCCTCACGAACATGTCGATCGCCGCCATCTGTTACTGGGCGGTGGGCTTTGCGTTCGCCTTCGGAAGTGCGGACGTGCTCGGCATCTCGAGCGCGCTGATCGGCAGCAATGGTTTCTTCCTGCAGTTCTCCGGCAACGGGGCCACGGCGTTCCCGGTGATGGGTGCTCTCCGACGCGACTGTGGAGGCCAAGTTCCTCTTCCAGTTCGCGTTCTGCGCCGTGTCGCTGGCGATCGTCTGGGGCTCGACCCTGGAGCGGATCAAGTACTCGGCGTACGTGATCTACGCGGTCGTGTTCGCGTCGATCATCTACCCGATCGGCTCGCACTGGGTCTTCGGTGGCGGCTGGCTCCAGATGGGTGACACCCCGCTGATGGCCACCGGCATCCAGGACTTCGCCGGCTCCACGGCGGTGCACCTCATCGGTGCCACCGGTGCCCTCGCGGCCCTGCTCCTGCTCGGCCCTCGCAAGGGCAAGTACGGGGCGGACGGCAAGCCGCGGGCCATCCCGGGACACTCGATGCCCCTCGTGGGTCTGGGCACGATCATCCTGTTCGTGGGCTGGTTCGGGTTCAACCCGGGCTCGACGCTGAGCATCGGGGACGCGCGTCTGGCTGAGGTCGCCGTTGTGACCCTGCTCGGATGTGCGGGCGGCGTGATCGGCGCCTTCGTGATGACTCAGCTCACGCAGCGGACGATCGACATCGGGATGGTGGCCAACGGGGCCATCGCCGGACTGGTGGCCATCACGGCGCCATCCGGGTACGTCGAGGCCTGGGCGGGACCGCCGATCGGTTTCGTGGCCGGGGTGATCGTGGTGCTCGGAGTGATCACGATCGACAAGTTCATCGACGACCCGATCGGCGCGACGTCGGCGCACGGTCTGGCCGGTATCTGGGGCACGATCTCGTGTGGCCTCTTTACCGCGCCGCGTCTGGCGCAGTACAACGCCTTCGGCGACCCCGAGGGCGGCCTGTTCTATTCGGGTAACTTCACGCAGCTCGCCGCGCAGGTGGTGGGTGTGCTGGTGGCCTTCGCGTTCGTATTCGGCATGAGCTACCTGACCTTCTGGGCGATCAAGTCCACGATCGGGTTGCGCGTGAGCGAGGAGGACGAGGACGCTGGTCTCGACATCGTCGAGCACGGCATGTACGGCTACCCGGAGCAGTTCATCCCGTCGTCGGAGCTCGGAGGTGGGCCCTCGCTGGGCTCCGCACCGGTGCCGGCGTCGGTGACCGCAGCGCGCACGAATGAGGTGACGGCATGAAGATGGTCATCGCCTACATCCGGCACGAGGCGTTCGAGCCCATCCGCCACGACCTGCTCGAGGCGGGCTTCCCCAGCATCACGATCACGGAGGTCAAGGGCTCCGGTAGGCAGAAGGCGATCACCGAGCACTACCGCGGCTCGTCGCTCGCCGTCCACCTGCGCCCGAAGATCAAGATCGAGTGCGTGGTGGAGACGAAGGACGTGGGCGTGATCAAGGAGATCGTGCTCAAGCACGCCCGTACGGGCAACGTCGGCGACGGGAAGCTGTTCGTGCTTCCCGTCGAGGACGCCGTGCGGATCCGCACCGGCGAGGAGGGCGAGACGGTCCTCCAGTCGCACGATCGAAGAAGCGCTCAGTGGCGATCGCGCCTGAGCGTCCTGTAGGGACGGATGTCCCGGGCGAGCCTTGTGCTCGCCCGGGCCGGCCGGCCCACTTCCGGAGGCCTCGTGGCTGACCGAGCGGCATCCGGACGGCACCTAGCGGCGGCTCCCTCGGAGCCCGATCCCCCGGCGGAGGCTGAGATGGACGACGCCTCCACCCCGCGGACGGCCCACCTCGAGATGGTCGGGGCGGTGCTGGCGGGGGACGGGCTCGAGCGGGTGGCCGAGATCGCGTCGACCCACGCCGGCGCTCCGGTCGCGGTGATCGTGCCGCGGCTCGGCGCTCCCGTGGACGGCTGGAAGGACTTCGAGCGCTACGTGGGCGCGCGCCTGGCCGGCGGCCGGCCGCAGCGGCCGGCCGAGATCAAGCTGGAGGTGCCCATCTCCTCCGGCGGCCGTGACCTCGGGCGCGGTGCTCATGCTCGGCCGCGGGCGCCCGGAGGCGCCCGAGTACCTGCACATGGCCGCGATCGCCGCGCTCACCGAGGTGGCGGTGGTGGAGGCGCGAGACGAGACCGAGCAGTCGCTGCGCGGCTCGTTCCTCGAGGAGGCGCTGACGCGCACCGACCTCGACCCGGCCGACGTGGAGCGCCGCGCCGCACGCCTCGGCTGCGACCTCACGCGGCGGCTTCACCGCGCTCTGCGGCGACCCCGGCGACCGCAGCCCCGGCCGCCTGGTGGCCGCGCTGGCGGCCGAGGTGCCCGGGGTCCTGGCGCAGCCCGTGGACTCCAAGGTCTACGCCCTCATGCCCGGCGATCCCGACCTCGCCCGCCGCGTGGCCACGCGGGTGGGCCGCCACGCCACGGTGGGGCTCTCCTCGCACTACTCGTCCGCGGCCGACCTGACCCGCGCGCTGGAGGAGGCCGAGCTGGTGCTGGGCGTGACCGCGGCCGGCGGCGGCGCCCCGGCGCACGAGATGGGCGGCGGCACCTACCGCCTTCTGTTCCGCGTCATGGCCAGCCACCCGCAGGAGGTCCGGAGCTTCTACGAGGACACGGTGTCCGCGCTCGTCCGCTACGACGAGCAGTACGCCACCGACCTGCTGGGAACGCTCGACTCCTACCTCGAGAACAACTGCAACATGAACGCCACGGCGCAGGCCATCCATGCCCACCGGCACACCGTGGGCTACCGCCTGGAGCGGGTGAAGGAGCTCACCGGCCTCGACCCGCTCACCAGCGAGGACCGCGAGCGCCTCGGCCTCGGGCTCAAGGCGTACCGGATCATCCAGCCGTCGCTGCCGCGGTAGCGCCTAGGGAGGAGCGCAGCCCGCGCGCCGGCGCGGGCTCGAGCACCGGACCATGTCTACGGGTGGCGGTCGGCGCGGCGGCGCTCGGCCGCCGCGATCCGCTCCAGGCGCTCGTGGCGATCCACGCCGAGCGCCGAGCGGGGCGTGACGCCCACGCGGGCCAGCGCGAACCGCCGCACCTTGGCCGGGCCGGTGGCCGAGGGCTCCATGCCGCTCATCGGCACCAGCGCGTAGCGGCGTGGGACTGGCGTTCGCATGCCCCAATCCTCGCTCGGAGCGGGCAAAAAGGCTTGGGCCCGATGGCCAAAGATCGTGCCATTCGGCACGACAGGATGTCGAAGGACGTGGTCCGGTGCTCGCCCGATCACCGCTCGGGCTGCGCTCCTCCCTAGGAGTCGGCAGCGCGGCGAGCACGGCGTCCAGCACGCGCTCCGGCCCGAAGCGCACCACGTCGTCGGTCACCAGGCCGGTGTCCCGCTCGGCCTGCTCCACCGCCGCGCGGGCCGCGTCGTCGTCCAGCGCGCTCGTGTTCAGCGCGATCGCGGCCACCCGCGCCGGACGCACCGGCGCGGTCACCGACTCGTAGGCGGCCACCAGCTCGGGGAGCGGGACGAGCGGGAGGTCGGGGTAGTTGCGCACGGAGGTGGCGCCGGCCTTGTGCACCAGCACGAGCACGTCGGGCGCCGACCCGTGCAGGAGCCCCAGCGTGACCCCCGAGTAGGCGGGGTGGAAGAGCGCGCCCTGTCCCTCCACGAAGAGCAGGTCGCCGTGCTCGGATCCCTCGTGCACGAGGCGCTCGGCCGCGCCGGCCACGTAGTCGGAGATCACATGGTCCACGGCCAGGCCCCAGCCGGCGATGGCCACGCCCGTCTGGCCGGTGGGCACGTACACCGAGCGCAGGCCGCGCTCGCGCGCCACCCGGTCGAGCTCGAGCGTCACCACCTTCTTGCCGATCACGGTGTCCGAGCCCACGCTGTGCACCACGCGCACGCCCGGCGCCCGGCTGGCCGGGCCGAGCGGGACGGTGAGGTCCGCCGGCGCGGCGCGAAGGTCCACGAGCCGGGACCCGCTGCCGCTCCGCGGCGGCGCGCAGCTCGGGGTCGGCGGCCAGCTCGGTGTGCAGGCCGGCCTCGAGATCGAGCCCGGCGCCCAGCGCCTCGAGCAGGGCCGGCCGCCAGGCCGGGTTGAGCTTGCCGCCCGTCGGGGCCACCCCGATCAGGAGCGAATCGGCGCCCCGCTCGATCGCCTCGGTCACCGTGGCCACCACGGGCACCGGCTTCATGCAGAAGGGCTCCACCTCCACCGCGGTGCGCCCGGCATGGGTCGAGTCCACCACCGCCACCACCTCGCGGGTGCCGTAGCGGATCACCCCGTGAGCCGTCTTGCCGCTGTGGTGCTCGAACAGCCCCTCGGCGAAGATGGCGAGCTTCGCGCTCACGCGGGCTCCAGCCCGAGTCCGGGAGCGTCCGAGGGCACCACCCGGCCATCATCGAGCCCGAGTCCGGTGAAGGGCTGCTCGCCCAGCAGCAGGTGGCCGTCCAGGTCCACCCAGTCGGCGAGCGAGGAGATGTGCGCGGCCGGAGCCACGGCCAGCTGTGACTCGACCATGCACCCGATCATCACGGAAAGCCCGAGAGCGCGAGCCGCGTGGATCATGCGCACCGCCTCGCGCACGCCGCCGGCCTTGGCCAGCTTCACGTTGATCCCGTCGGCGTATTCCGCCACCGGGGCCACGTCGCGCAGGTCGTGGCAGCCCTCGTCCACCACGATCGGCGGCCGCGGCTCCACCTCGCGGAGAGCCCGGAAGCTCTCCAGGTCGCCCGCGGGAAAGGGCTGCTCGATCAGCTCCACCCCGAGCTCCACCAGCGCGGGCACCAGCTCGCGCGCCTGTTCCAGCGTCCAGCCCTCGTTGGCGTCCACCCGCAGCGGCACCGCGGACTCTTCGCGGATGGCCACCAGCCGCTCCAGGTCATCCGCTCCGCCCACCTTCACCTTGAGCACCGCGAAGGCCGCCGCCCGGCGGGTGCGGTCGCGGGTGCCCTCCAGCGTGTCGATGCTCAGCGTGTACGAGGTGGGGGGCACGTGCGGGCTCAGGCCGAGCAGGCGCCACACGGGAACGCCGAGCCGGCGCCCGACCCAGTCGTGCAGGGCGCCGTCCAGTGCCGCTCGTGCGGCCGCCTCCCGCCCGCCGTTCCATACGGCCTGGCCGATCGCCTCCAGGGCGTACGGGTCGAGCCCGCGGAGTCGCGCCGCCGCTTCGCCGGTCAGGAAGGCCACGGCCGACTCCACCGTCTCGCCGCGGTAGTAGATCGGGGCCGCCTCGCCGCGCCCGGTCAGGCCGTCGTGCTCCACCTCGACGCGCACGACCTCCGTCGCGCTGCGCGTGCCGCGCGCGATCGTGAACTCCTCGGCCAGCGGGATGCTCGCCGGGTGGGCCCGGACCTCCATGCGCGGGAAGGATGCCTAGTCGCGCTCGGCGACCCGGGCCAGGCGCCTCACCAGCGCCGAGACGAGTGGTCCGTACGAGATCCTCAGTGCGGCCTCCACCGGTGCCGCGGCGTGGAGATCCACCCCCACGGTGCAGCCTCCCCGGCGAGGCTCGACCCGGTGGACCATGCGCACGCCGGCCACGCTCCAGGTCCAGGAGCGGCCCGGGTCCTTGGCCGTGATCCGCGCCGGAACGGGCACGGCGCCGAACAGTCTGCGCGAACCCGCGCGCCCCCTCCCGGACCTCGGGCCGGCCGAGCCGCCACGCGCCGCGCACGTGCGGCGCCCACTCGCTCCAGCGCGCCGGCCGGGCCAGCAGCGCCCAGGCCGCTCCCGTGGACGCGGTGCTCCGGGCCTCGTAGCTCAGCATCAGGCCGCGGCGAGCTCCTCGGCGCGCGCCCGCCTCATGGCCTCGGCCATGGACATCGGCTGCACGTCGAAGAGCGAGGCGGGCGGTGGGATCCTCCACCACGGTGTCGCCGGCCAGGCCCTCGATCAGCGGCTGGGCCACGCCGGCGTCCACCGGTGTGACCAGCCCGATCCAGTGGGAGGACAGTCGCGGCGTGAGCAGCGGCACGGGCACCATCGGGCGGCGGCGAAGGCCGAGCACGTCGGCCATCACGTTCAGCAGCTCCGCGTAGGTCACCACGTCGGGCCCGCCGATCTGGACCTCGCGGCCGGCCGTCTCCGGCCGCTCCGCCGCCTGGGCCAGGTACTCGAGCACGTCCGCCTCCGCGATCGGCTGGGTGCGGTTGCGCAGCCAGGACGGGGCGATCATCGCCGGCAGGCGCTGCACCAGGTACCGGAGCATCCGGTAGGACTCGCTCGCCGCGCCGATCACCATGGCGGCCCGGAAGTAGGTGAGGGGCGGCCCCTCGCGGGCCAGCACCTGCGCGGTCTCGGCCCGGCTGCGGAGATGCTCCGAGCGGGCCTCGCCCAGGCCGCCCAGGTACACCACGCGCGTCGATTCCCTCCTCCCGGGCCATGTGCGCAAAGGCGGTGGCGGCAGAGCGCTCGCGCTCGGCGAAGTCCGCCGTCGCCACCGCGGCCCATGGAGTGCACGAGGAAGTAGGCCACATCCACACCCTCGCCCGGCGCCGCGCAGGCTCGCGGCGTCGAGCACGTCGCCCTCATGAAGCTCGAAGCCGGCCTCCTCGAGGTCGGACGCGCGCGAGCGGTCGCGCACCAGGGCCCGCACCTCGTGCCCGCGCTCGTCGAGCACCCGCGCGAGGCGCCCGCCGACGAATCCGGTGGCGCCGGTCACCAGGGCGCGCATCAGGCCGGCGGCTGGGTATCGAGAAGGGGCAGGGCCACAGACACCGTACGCCTCTGGCCGCGTCCCGGCTCACGGCCTACGCTTCGTTCCATGAAGGCCGGCCTCTGCGACGACTGCCGCTGGCAGCGCGTCGTGGGCAACACGCGGGGCAGCCGCTTCTCGATGTGCGAGCGATCGAAGGTGGACGAGCGCTTCGCGAAGTACCCGCGGCTGCCGGTGGAGCGCTGCCCGGGCTACGAGCCGCGCGCTAGCGAGGCTCGTCGATGACGGTGTGGCCGTCGGCAGCGATCTGGCTGTGCCCGGGCTTGTCGGAGACCACGCCGGAGAAGCTGCCCTCAGGCGCGGAGTCCCCGCCGGCCACCACCGCCTTGGCCTTGCCGGTGAGCCCCGCGGCCACGCGGTACTTGATCTCGTAGGGCCCCGCCACGCACCGGGGTCACCGTCCAGCGCAGGGTGCGCTCGTCGCCCGCCTTCAGCGGGCCGCAGGCCCAGGTGTTCACGTACGCGGTGCCGCACCCGGGCGGCGTGGAGTCACGCGCCTCGGGAAGGCCTCCGATGCTCACGGGGACTCCGCTCACCGCGAAGCGCGGGCGGTTCGGGTCGCCAAGGCCCTGTTGCGCGCTGCGCCGGTTGAACCCGTTCACCGTCACGGCCAGGTTGGGCACGGTCTCCGATCCGGTGTTGCGCACCGTGATGGCCATGTCGGCACTCCGGCCGAGCTTCGGCGTCTCCGGGAAGGTGGCCTTCGTGACCTCGACGTCGAAGTCGCCCTCGGGCTCGTTCTCGTCCTGACGCGCCCCGCCGCCGCAGCCCGCCACCGCGACCGCCGCCATCACGGCGATCGCTCGCCGGTGCGTGCTCCTCACCCTCACGAAGTGGCGAAGATACCACCCGAACGGGCGACCGGGGGCCGCTCGACAGACTGCCGGGCGCACGCGCACGCGCACGAGGCGAAGGCCGTGTTAAGCGCCTGACCCCTGGCGGGCTTGCCTCTGGCGGACGGGGGACGCATGCCATAGGCTTCCGCTTTCAGGCGTTCTGAGGGAACGCTTCCCCGGAGGAGGAGTTGTTTGGTCCGCAGCGCTGCTGATCGGGTTTTTCTCCCGACGAAGTCCCTGTTGGAGCAGGTGGGGGACATGATGGTGTTGACGGGGAAGACGTTGGTGTCGGCTGTGCGGCCGCCGTTTCCGTATGGGACGGAGTTTGTGCAGCAGTTTTTGTTCATGTTGCGGTTGTGTTGGTTGCCGTTGATGATCACCACGATTGCGTTTGGGTATGGGGCGCCGGGGCTGCAGGCGGGGAATTTCCTGATTTTGTTCGGGGCGATCGACCGTTTGGGCGGGTTTTTTGTGTTGGCGTCGATCCGGGAGTTCGCCCCGATCGCGTCGGCGATCATCCTGGCCGGCGTGGGCGGCACGGCGATCACGGCCGATCTGGGGGCCCGGAAGATTCGGGAGGAGCTCGACGCTTTGCAGGTGTTGGGGGTCGATCCGATCAAGAACCTCGTCGTCCCCCGCTTTTTGGCGTTGATGGTGGTGACGGGGCTGTTCAACATCTACGCGCTGATCTTCGGGATCTTCGGCGGCGTGCTGGCCACCCTGACGTTTGACGCGCCGCTGGGGCCGTTCTTCGCCACCCTGCTGTCGAACGCGTCGACCACCGACCTCTGGGGCAGCGTGGTGAAGACGACGTTGTTCGGGGCGATCATCGCGATCGTGTCGTGTTACAAGGGCATGACCGCCTCCGGCGGCGCCGAAGGAGTCGGCCGCTCCGTCAACCAAGGCGTCGTGATCGCCTTCCTGGCCATCTTCGCCTTCAACTACGTCTTCACCCAAACCCTCCTCGCCACCCACCCCGAAATCTCCATCATCAAGTAGTATGGGAAAGACCTGGCTATCGGTTCCGAAGGACTGGATCTCCTCGTTCGGGGAGATCGCCCGCTTCAGCGGCACGGTGGTGGCCGACGTCTTCAACGGCCGCGTCTTCCGCTTCTTCGGCGAGGCGCTGCGCCAGGCCGGCATCCTGATCCTCGGCTCGGCCATGGTGATCTGGGGCCTGGCCTTCATCCTCGGCCTCCAGTGCGGCATCGAGGGCGCGTACTTCAACCGCTCGGTGGGCGCGCCTGCGTACGCCGGCGTGTTCTCGGCGTGGTGCGACCTGCGCGAGATCATGCCCTACGCCTTCGGCTACATGATGTCGGCCAAGGTGGGCACCGGCCTGGTGGCCGAGATCGGCGCCATGCGCATCTCGGACGAGATCGACGCGCTCGAGGTGATGGGCATCAACTCGATCGTCTTCCTCTGCGCCACCCGCCTTCTGGCCGCCTGGATGGTGCTGCCCTTCATGTACATCGCGGGCGTGGGGGTGGGCTTCTTCGGAAGCTACCTTGCCGTGGTCCAGCAGATCGGAGAGGTGTCCTCCGGAGGGTTCTTCCTCATCTTCTGGATGTTCCAGAACCCACCCGATCTTTTTTACAGCCTCATTAAGGGCATGGCCATGGCCACGCTGATCGTGCTGGTGGGGTGCTACTACGGCTATAACGCCTCCGGCGGGCCGGTAGGTGTGGGCACGGCCACGGCGAAGTCGATGGTGCTGAACACCGTGCTCGTGCACATCGTGGGCATGGTGGGCACACAGATCTTCTGGGGCTCGAATCCGAGAGCGCCCATAGGCGGATGAACAGAAGGCGAGGAGAGAGGCTTGAGCGAGCAACCACCAGGAGAGACGCGCGAGGGGGAGCCGCTCGACCCGCGCGAGTGGGAGGAGACTCGGGTCTCGGACGCGCGCCCCACCGGGCAGCGTCCCCAGAGCGCCTACTCCGCGGACGAGGACGTGCCGGACAACATCCGCGAGCAGACGCGCCAGGGCGAGGATCCCTACCAGTGGCACAGCGGGCGCACGCGCGAGCACGGCCAGGCGGATGCCGTCGAGTTCATCGACGTGAAGAAGTCCTTCGGCCGCAACACGATCCTGAACGGCCTGAACCTCGGCCTCCCGGACGACCAGATCTCGATGATCCTGGGCCCGTCGGGCACGGGCAAGTCCGTGTGCATCAAGCACATGGTGGGGCTGCTCTACCCGGACGAGGGCGACGTGCTGGTGCACGGCGAGTCGGTGCCGAACCTGGCCGACGAGGAGCTGTTCGAGATGCGCAAGAAGTTCGGCGTCCTCTTCCAGGACGGCGCGCTCTTCGGCTCGATGAACGTGTTCGACAACACGGCCTTCCCGCTCCGCCAGCACACCGACAAGGGCGACGCGGAGATCAAGGAGATCGTGGACCGGCGGCTGGCCGAGGTCGGCCTCACGAGCGCCCGCGAGAAGATGCCGAACGAGCTCTCGGGCGGCATGCGCAAGCGGGCCGGGTTCGCCCGGGCGCTGGTGCTGGACCCGGACATCGTGCTCTTCGACGAGCCCGACTCGGGCCTCGACCCGGTGCGCACGGCGCTCCTGTGCGAGCTGATCCAGGAGATCCACGCCGAGAACGGCGGGGCCTACTGCGTGATCACTCACGACATCATGTCCGCCCGGCGGGTGGCGGACTACATCGCGATCCTCTGGAAGGGCCGGATCGTGGAGTCGGGGCCGGCCAGCGAGCTGTTCAACTCGGACAACCAGTTCGTCCGGCAGTTTCTGTCAGGCGAGGCCCAGGGGCCGCTGGGCATGGAATAGGTTCTTGCGACCTTCGCGCAACCGCGGACCCGGTGGAATACTGGGCCCACGGAAGGCGTAGGTCGCTGGGTCGCGCTTGGAATCGACGGGGAGAGATGCAAGGACTCGAGATGCGCTCCAGAGTGAGCGTGGATCGGTGCTCGCCCGAGTGGTGGCCCTCGGTGCGCTCGTGGCCGCCGTCGCGCTGCTCGCCCTCGCGATGTTCGGCGGGGGCGACGGCTACAAGGTAAAGGCGGTCTTCCAGAACGCGGGCGCGCTCGTGCCCGGCAACCCCGTGCAGGTGGGCGGGGCCAAGATCGGCAGCGTCGACGACATCGAGCTGGACAACAGCGCGAACGCCGTGGTCACGCTGAAGCTGGACGACGACTTCGTGCCCCTCCACGAGGGCAGCGAGGCCACCATCCGCGCCACCTCGCTCTCGGGGATCGCCAACCGCTACGTATCGCTCCAGCCGGGGCCGAACAACGCGCAAGGAGATCGACGACGGCGGCCAGATCGACGCCGACCACACCAGCGCGCCGGTGGACATCGACACGCTCTTCAACACGCTGAACCCCCGGACCCGGCGCGGCCTCCGGAACGTGATCCGCGGGCTCGGCGACCAGTACGACGGCAAGGGCGAGCAGGCGCGCGCAGGCCACCAAGTACTTCTCGCCCTTCCTGGTGTCCACCAGCGACGTGACCAAGGAGCTGGCGCTGGACCAGGCCGTGCTCGAGCGCTTCGTGAAGGACGGCGCCACCACGGTCACCGCACTGGCCGAGCGCCGTGACGACCTCGCCGGCCTCGTGACCAACACGAACGCCACCTTCGGGGCGATCGCCCAGGAGAACGCCTCCCTGGACCGCGCGCTCGAGCTGCTGCCGGACACGCTCCGGAAGGCCAACACCACCTTCGTGAACCTGCGCGCCACCCTGGATGACCTGGACAAGCTGGTGGCCGTATCGAAGCCCGGCACCAAGCAGCTGGCGCCCTTCCTGCGCGAGCTGCGCCCGCTGGTGCACGACGCCCGGCCCACGATCCAGGACCTGAACACGATCATCGAGCGCGCCGGGCAAGAACAACGACCTGATCGACCTCACCGCCAAGCAGCCCAGCCTCGCGGACCTCACCGGATCGGTGTTCCCGCGCGCGATCAGGACCCTCAACCGGGCGCAGCCGGTGTTCGAGTACGCACGGGGCTACACGCCCGACTTCGCGGCCTGGATCTCCAACTTCGGGCAGCTGGCGGCCAACTACGACGCCAACGGCCACTACGCCCGCGTCCAGCCGATGTTCCTGCCCACCACGTTCAGCGGCGGGACCCTCACCGCGAACCAGCCCTCTCAGAAGCTCCAGAACTTCTCGACCGGCAACATCACCCGCTGCCCGGGCGGCATCGTCCAGCCGGCGCCCGACGGCTCGAACCCCGCGCCCGCCGGAAACTCCTGTAACCCGGCCCAGACCCCGCCCGGCCCATGAGGCGGCTGATCTGGATAGCCCTCGCGGTGGCCATCGTGCCGTGGCTCGTGATCGGCGTGGTGGACGCCACGGGCGAGGAGGACCGGGGCGACGCCTACTTCGTGCGCGCGATCTTCGACAACGCCTCCTCGCTGACGTGGTGGGCGAGGACGTGAAGATCGCCGGCGCCGTGGTGGGCGTCGTCGACGGCCTGGAGGTGGCCCCGGGCAAGAAGGCGGCCGTGACCCTCCGCATCGACGACGAGGACTTCACGCCCTGGCGCCAGGACGCGAGCTGCACCATCCGGCCCCAGTCGCTGATCGGCGAGAAGTTCGTGGAGTGCAAGCCCGGCACCACGGCGGCCCCGAAGCTGCGCACGCTCGCGAGCGGCGACGGCGAGGGCGAGCACTACCTGCCCGTCGAGAACAACAGCTCGCCGGTGGACCTCGACCTGCTGAACAACACCCTGCGCCTCCCCTACCGGCAGCGCCTGACGATCCTCCTGAACGAGTTCGGCACCGGCCTCGCGGGCCGGGGCGAGACGCTGAACGCCGTGATCCACCGGGCCAACCCGGCGCTGCGGGAGACGGACGAGCTGCTGGCGATCCTGGCCAAGCAGAACAAGACGCTCTCGCGGCTGGCCAAGGACTCCGACCAGGCCCTGGGCCCGATCGCCCGCGAGCGCGAGCACGTGTCCGACTTCATCGTCCAGGCCACCGCCACCGGCCAGGCCACGGCCGAGCGCGCCGGCGACATCCAGCTCGGCATCGAGCGTCTGCCCGGCTTCCTGCGCGAGCTGCGCCCGCTCATGGTGGACCTCGACTCGCTCGCCAAGCAGGGCATGCCGGTGGTCGACGACCTGGGCGAGGCGGCGTCGAGCATGGGCCCGCTGATCAAGGGCCTGGGCACGGTCTCCGAGGCGTCGAACAAGAGCTTCCCGAGCCTCGGCGACGCGCTGGAGACCGGCCGGCCGGACCTGATCAGGACCCGCCCGCTGATCAAGAAGCTGGTGGCGCTCGGCAAGCCGGCGAAGCCGGCGGTGAAGAACCTGGACAAGCTCACCGCCTCGCTCCAGGACACCGACGGCATCCAGCGCATCAACGACTTCCTCTACTACCTGACGCTCTCCACGAACGGCTACGACTCGCTCGGCCACTACCTCCGCGCCGGCCTGGTGGTGTCCTCGAGCTCCTGCTCCAACTACTCGCTCATCCCGCCGAACAGCACCGACTGCCACGCGCTCTTCTACGACCCGACAGCGGACGCCTCGTCCGCGTCTGCCTCGGCGCCCGACTCCGATCGGGCGCGCAAACGCCCAGGCTCCCGGACAAGCTGGCCACCGGCGGCACGGTGGCCCCGCAGGGAAGCCTGCTCCAGAAGCTGATCGGCACCCCCGAGACCAAGGCGCAGGCGCAGCAGCGCGATGCAGAGCCTCAAGCGCCTGCGCGAAGGGTCCGCGGAGCGCCTCGGCGCTCTCAGGACACGCCGAGCCGGTGCTCGACTACCTGCTCGGAGGCGAGCGATGAGCCCCCGCCGCTCGCGCGCCGCGCTCACCGCCAGCCCCGTGCTGGTGGGCGCGGTCACCGTGCTGGTCACGATCGTGGCCGTGTTCCTGTCCTACAACGCGAACACCGGGCTGCCGTTCGTGCCCACCTACGACCTGAAGGCCAACCTGCCGAACGCCTCGCAGCTCGTGAAGGGATTCGACGTCCGCATCGGCGGCGCGCGCGTCGGCCAGGTCGCCGAGATCGACTCCCAAGCGGCGCCCCGACGGCACGGCCTACGCCCAGATCACGCTGAAGCTGGACAAGGAGGTGGAGCCCCTCCCGGCCGACTCCACCGTGCTCGTCCGCCCGCGGTCCGCGCTCGGCCTCAAGTACCTCGAGGTCCGCCCGGGCGAGGGCCAGGCCGGCTTCAAGCCCGGGGCCACGATCCCGATCCGCCAGGCCCGGCCCGAGGTCGTGGAGATCGACGACTTCTTCAACATGTTCGACGACAAGGCCCGCGTCGGCTCGCGCAACTCCCTGGACGGCTTCGGCACCGGCCTGGCCGGCCGTGGGCGGGACCTGAACACCGCCATCGACGAGCTACGCCCGCTGCTGGACGACCTCGAGCCGGTGGCCAAGAACCTCGCCGAGCCCGCGCACCGGCATCGACCGCTTCTTCAAGGCCCTGGCCGACACCGCGTCCGAGGTGGCGCCGGTGGCCGAGGAGCAGGCGTCGCTGTTCGTGAACCTGGACACCACCTTCACGGCCCTCGCCACGATCGCCCGGCCGTATCATCCAGGAGTCGATCTCCGAGGGCCCGCCCACCGAGGCAGGTGGCGATCAACGAGTTCCCGAAGCAGCGCCCCTTCCTGCGCAACAACGCCGCCTTCTTCCGCGAGCTGCAGCCGGGCGTGGCCACGCTTCCGCACTCGGCGCCGATCCTGGCCGACGCCTTCCAGGCCGGGCACGGAGAACCTGCCCAAGACGATTCCGGTGAACGAGGAGCTGGCGGACACGTTCGACACGCTGGCCAGCTTCTCCGAGGACCCGCTGGTGGTCAGCAGGGCGTGGAGCAGCTCACGCTCCTGTCCTCCTCGCTGAACCCGACGCTGAAGTTCATCACGCCGGTCCAGACCACCTGCAACTACGCGACGCTGTTCTTCCGCAACGCGGCGAGCGTGCTCTCCGAGGGCGACGAGAACGGCACGTGGCAGCGGTTCACGATCATCCCGACCACGGCCATCCAGGGCACCGAGCCGTACGTGCCCAACAACAACGAGATCGGCCCCTCGAGCGCGCCCTCCGACGGCCCGGGCAAGCTCAACCACATCCACTCGAACCCCTATCCCAACACCGCCTCGCCCGGTCAGACCAAGGAGTGCGAGGCCGGTAACGAGCGCTACCAGACGATCGGCAAGACGCTGATCGGCAACCCGCCGGGCAACCAGGGCATCAAGACCAGCAAGAAGTCCGCGTTGGGGGATCACTGATGAGGTCGCGCGGACGGCTCAGCACCTTCCAGGCCGGCGTGGTGGCGATCGTGCTGATCGTGATCGGCATGTACCTGGGCTTCACCAAGGACATCCCCTTCACCAAGCCGTTCCAGATGTCGGCCGTGTTCGAGAACGCGCCGCCGATTCAGAAGGGCACCGCGGTGCGGATCGCGGGCGTGGACGTGGGCAAGGTCTCGAAGGTGGAGCCCGCGGGCGATGGCGCGCAGGGCGTGAAGGTCACGATGAAGCTCGAGGACGAGGCGCTCCCGATCCACGAGGACGCGGAGGTGAAGGTGCGCGAGCGCATCTTCCTCGAGGGCAACCTCTTCATGGACATCAAGCCCGGATCGCCGAGCGCGGACACGATCGAGGACGGCCACACGATCCCCGCGTCGCAGACCGCCGCGCCGGTGCAGCTCGACCAGGTGCTCGGCACGCTCAAGACCAACACCCGCAAGGACCTCGAGGATCTGCTCGCCGGCTACGGCGACGCGCTCAACGGCCAGCCCGCAGCCGGGCGAGGACGACGATCAGGTGCCCGAGGTGCAGCGGCAAGACCGCGGGCCAGGCGCTGAACTAGTCGCTGGACACCGCCGCGGACTCGCTGCGCCAGACGGCGATCGTGAACCAGGCCACGCTCGGCACGGAGACCCACGACCTCTCGAAGCTGATCGCCGGGCCAGCAGAAGATCTTCACGGCGCTCGCGGGCCGGGAGACCCAGCTCAAGGACCTGGTCACGAACTTCAACATCACGATGGGCGCGCTCGCGTCACAGGCCACCAACCTGAGCGAGACGGTGCACCAGCTGCCGCGGGTGCTGGAGGCGGCGCAGCCGGCGCTGGACAACCTCAACGCCGCCTTCCCGTCCACGCGCGCGTGGGCGCTCGAGATGATTCCCGGCGTCGAGGAGACGCCGGCCACCATCGAGGCAGGGTTCCCGTGGGTGCACCAGGCCCGGGCGCTCTTCGAGCCGAGCGAGCTTCAGGGCCTCGTGAAGATCCTGAAGCCCACCGTGCCCGACCTGGCCCAGATCGTCGCCGGCCAGGTGAACTTCCTGCCGGTGCTCGACGAGTTCGACAAGTGCCAGTACAACACCGTGCTGGCCAGCGGCGAGCAGATCGATCGACGACGGCAACCTCACCACGGGGATCCAGAACTACAAGGAGTTCTTCCAGTCGCTGTCCGGCCTCGTGGGCGCGGGCCAGAACTTCACCGGGAACGGCGTGTACACGCGCTTCCAGCCCGGTGGAGGCGCCTTCCCGGGATCGGTGGGCTCGGGCACCAAGCAGCGCTTCGGCAGCTTCACCGCCCAGCCGCTGGGCACCCGCCCGGCGCGGAGCGCCAAGCCGCCGTACAAGCCCAAGGTCAAGTGCTCCACCCAGCCGGCGCCGGACCTGAACTCGGCCAAGATCGGACCCGGTCCGTGAAGCGCCAGATCAAGAAGCAGGCGCGGGTGTTCGCGGCGATCATCGTGCTCTTCGTCGTGGCGATCGGGATCGCCGGCTACATCCTGTCCAACCAGCGCTTCTACCTGCCCGCCTGGGTGCCGGTCGTGGGCACCGACTTCTACGAGGTGAAGGCCGAGCTGCCCACCGCCCAGGCCGTGGTGCCCGGCCAGGGTCAGACGGTGAACATCGCCGGCGTGAAGGTCGGCGAGGTGGGCGAGGTCAACGCTCGAGAACGGCCACGCCGTGGTGACCATGCAGATCAAGAACGAGTACAAGCCGATCTACAAGGACTCGACGATCCTGCTGCGCCCGAAGACCGGCCTGAAGGACATGATCCTCGCCCTCGATCCCGGCACGAAGAGCGCCGGCGAGATCGAGGAGGGCGGCCGGGTGCGGCTGGCCAACACCCTTCCCGACGTGAACGCCGACGAGGTGCTGGGCGCCCTCGACGGCGACACCCGCGACTACCTGCGCATCCTCCTGAACGCCGGGGGCACGGCGTTCCGGGACACGAAGGCGGCGGACACGGGGCAGACCGCCTCGCAGGACCTGCGCGAGACGTTCAAGCGCTTCGAGCCCACCTCGCGCTACAGCCGGAAGTTCACGCGGGGTCTGGCCAAGCGGCGCCGGAACATCAGCCGCGTGATCCACAACTTCCAGGAGCTGTCCACCGAGCTGGGCCGCAAGGACAAGCAGCTGGCCGACTTCGTGGACGCGTCCAACGCGAACTTCGAGGCCTTCGCCGCCCAGGAGGCCAACCTCAGCGAGGCCGTGCGAGCTGTTCCCCGCGGCGCTCTCGCAGACGGCCACCACGCTCGGCGACGTGAACACGCTCGCCGCGCAGCTCGGCCCCACGCTCGAGGGCCTGCGCCCGTTCGCCCGCGAGCTCGCCCCGTCCCTGCGCCGCCAGCGCCCGTTCCTGCGCGACACCACGCCGATCATCCGCAGCCAGATCCGGCCGTTTGCCCGCGACGTGCAGCCGACGGCGAAGGACCTCCGCACCGCCACCAAGGAGCTCGCGCCGGTCACGCCGGGACTCACACGCTCGTTCAAGGTGCTCAACGCCTTCTTCAACACGCTGGCGTACGACCCGCCCGGGGACAACCAGTCCTACCTCTTCTGGAGCGGCTGGGCCGCCCACGCCGGCACCACGCTCACCAGCCTCCAGGATGCGCACGGGCCGATCCTCCGGGGCACGGTGCTGGCCACCTGCGACAACTTCAGCACGCTCGCGAACCTCGTCCAGGCGAACCCGCAGCTGGCGATGCTCACCCGCCTCGCGAACTTCCCGGACGACCGCCAGATCTGCCCCGACACCCCGTTCAAGCTCTCCACCGCGCCGCTGGCGCCGGCCCCCACGTACCGGTGATCCTGTGATCAAGCAAGCCCCCAGCATCGGCCGGATCCTCACCATGGTGGCCTTCGCGCTGTCCTGCTTCGGCATCCTGATCTTCCTCTGGCTGTCGTTCGGCGGATCGGTGCCGCTCCAGCCCCAGGGCTACCGGATCAACGCCCAGTTCCCGGAGGCCACCCAGCTGGCGCAGGAGGCCGAGGTCCGGATCTCCGGCGTGAAGGTGGGCAAGGTCCGCAAGGTGGAGCCGGACGAGCAGATCGGGCCTCACCGATGCCGTGCTCGAGATCGACGCCCGCTACGCCCCGCTGGCCAAGGACACGCGGGCCACGCTCCGCCAGAAGACGCTGCTCGGCGAGACCTTCGTGGAGCTCGCTCCCGGCAGCAACGCCTCGGGCACAGATCCCCGACGGCGGCGACCTGCCGGAGGGCCAGGTGGCCGAGACGGTGGAGCTGGACGAGATCCTGCGGACCTTCGACCCGAAGACGCGCGAGCGCTTCTCCGTCTGGCTCGACCAGCAGGGCCGCGCGGCGCTCGGTAACGGCGAGGCCATCAACGACGCAATCGGCAACCTCACGCCGTTCGCCGAGAACACCGACGACGTGCTGAAGGTGCTGCGGGTCCAGAGCGGCGCCACCCGGCGGCTGATCCGGAACACGGGCGTGGTGTTCGGCGCCCTGTCCGAGCGCCAGGGCCAGCTGCGATCGCTGATCCGCAACTCCAACGTCGTCTGGGGAACCACCGCCCGCCGCAACGCCCAGCTGGCCGACACCTTCCGGGTCCTGCCCACGTTCCTGCGGGAGAGCCGCACCACCACCACCCGGCTCACGGAGTTCGCGCGACGACACGAATCCGCTCATCGACCAGCTCCGCCCGGCGGCCCGCGAGCTCTCGCCCACCCTCCAGGACCTGGATGCGGTCTCGCCCGACCTGAAGAGCCTGTTCCACAACATCGCTCCGCTCGTGAAGGTGTCCAAGCCCGGGCTCCCCGCGGCGTCCGAGGCCCTCAACAACACGCGCCCGGTGCTCGGCCGCACCGCCACCTTCCTGCGCCAGTTCACCCCGATCATCGACTACCTCGGCCTCTACAAGCGCGAGATCGCGGCCTTCTTCGCCGACGACGCGGCCGTCACCGAGGCCCGCCAGAGCGGCATCCACTACCTGCGGACCCAGAATCCGACCAACCCGGAGATCATGGCCGCCTATCCGAACCGCATCAGCACCAACCGCTCGAACCCCTACCGCGAGCCGGGCGGCTACAGCAAGCTGGCCAGCGAGAGGCACCTCGAGGTCTTCGGGAACTACCTGCTGCACCCAGAACCCCGTGCCCGAGCCCCCGGCCCCCGCCCCGCAGCTTCCGGCGAACGTGATCTCGCTCCTGAACTACTACACCTTCGGCGGCACGGTGAACCGCGGTGCGGCCCCGCCGTGCGACCCCCAGGCCCCGCTCGGCCCGCGCACGAACGGCGGCCCGGGCGTCTACCCGCGCCTCCAGCCACTGCCATAGCGGCGACCCGGCGCCGGCGAGGAGCGGAGCCCGATCGGTGATCCGGGCGAGCACCGCACCATGTCTTCCTCCCTAAGCTGACTGCGTGAGCGGCAACGCCTTCGGCCGGATCGTGCGCCTCGTGGCGCGCCGGCCGGTCCCCGTCCTCGCGGTCACCCTCCTCCTCGCCCTCGGCGGAGGAGCGCTGGCCCTACGGCTCGAGCCCAGCTCGGCCACGGACACGCTGGTGAGCAGCAAGTCGGACACCTTCCGGGACACGGAGCGCTTCAAGCAGGACTTCGGCGACGACGCGGTGGTGGTGCTGGTCAAGGGCGAGCTCACCAGGACCGTTCTCACCAACGACCTCCTGCGCCTGATCGGGCTGGAGGGCTGCCTCTCGGGGAACGTGCCCAGGGACAAGCTGGCCAAGGCCATCGCCCAGAACCGCAAGAACCCGGAGCGGGGGCTCCCGCCGGCCTGCGGCGACCTGGCCCGGCTGCGGCCGGCCAAGGCGGTGTACGGGCCGGGCACGTTCATCAACACCGCCGTGAGCACGATCGGCGACGAGATCAGCCGCCAGCTCGGCTCGCTGGAGGCGCGCTCCCGGCGGGCCGAGCGAGCCGCGCGAAAGCTCTCCGCGGCTCGGGGCGATCCCCCGGCCGAGCAGGCGCGCCTGGCCCGGGCGGCCCGCGACGCGGTGGCCGCGCAGTTCCAGGTGGACGCCGCCCGGCTGGCCCTGCGCTACGGCATCAGCCGGCCGCCGAGCCTCGCCGACACGGGGTTCGTGTCGTCGGTGGTGTTCGACGACACCAAGCCCGGAGTGCCCAAGTCCCGTGTGGGCTACCTCTTCCCGAGCAGCGACTCCGCCCTGATCCAGGTGCGGATGAAGCCCGGGCTGAGCCAGGCGCAGACCGCGCGCGCCATCGACCTCATCCGGGAGGCCACGCGGGCCCGGGTGTTCAAGCCCCGCCACGGGGCCCACTATGTGGTGAGCGGCGTGCCGGTGGTCACGGGCGCGCTGTCGGACGCGGTGCAGAGCGCCATCTTCGTGCTGCTCGCCGCGGCGCTGCTCGTGATGGCGGCCACCCTCGCGCTCGTGTTCCGCACCCGGTTGCGCCTGCTTCCGCTGGCGCTCGCCCTGGTGGCGTCCGGCGTGACCTTCGGAGCGCTCTCGCTGGCGGGAGGCAGCCTCACCATGGCCTCCATCGCCGTGCTGCCCGTGCTGATCGGACTGGCCGTGGACTACGCCATCCAGTTCCAGGCCCGCTTCGACGAGCAGCGCTCCAGGCGCCGCGACGCGGGCGCCGGCGATCGCGAGGGCCTCGTGGAGGACGCGGCCGCGGCCGCCGCCGCCGGCGGCCCCACGATCGTGACCGCCGGGGTGGCCACGGCGGTGGGCTTCCTCGTCCTGCTGCTCTCCCCGGTGCCGATGGTCAGGGGCTTCGGCCTGCTGCTCGTGCTGGGCATCTTCGTGGCGCTGGCCTGCGCGGTGTTCGCGGGCTTCGCGGCGCTGGTGCAATTCGCGCCCCGGGGCGCACCCCGCCGGCGGCGGCCGCTCGCCGGCGTGGGCGAGCGGCTGTCCGCGGCCGCGTCGCACCCGAGGCTGGAGGCCGCCCGGGAGCGGTTGGCCGATCGCGCCTGGCGTGCGCTCGGGTTCTCCCTGTCCCGCCCGCGCCGGGTGCTGGCGGTGGCGCTGGCCGTGGCCGTGGTGGGTCTCGCGCTCGACACGCAGAGCGAGGTGGTGTCCGACGTTCAGCAGCTCGTGCCCCAGGACCTCCAGGCGCTGCGCGACGTGAACGAGCTCCAGGACGCCACCGGAGTGTCCGGCGAGATCGACGTGACGGTCCGCGCCGACGACATCACCCGGCCCGAGGTGCTCCGGTGGATGACGCGCTTCCAGGCCGCCGTGCTGCGCGACGGGGGCTACCGGCCGGGGCGCCGCTGCTCCCAGGGCGACGGCGCTCCCGACCTCTGTCCCGCGCTCTCGCTCACCGACCTCTTCTCCTCCGGCACGGCGAACCAGAGACAGGTCCGCCGGCTCCTGAACACCGTGCCGCCCTACTTCTCCCAGGGCGTGATCACGCCCGACCGCAAGACGGCCAACCTGGCCTTCGGCATCCGCCTGATGCCGCTCGACCGCCAGAAGGAGGTGGTGGACGACGTCAAGCGCCGGCTGGACCCGCCCCCCGGCGTCCAGGCCTCGGTGGTGGGGCTGCCGGTGCTGGTGGCCGAGGCGAACGGGGCGCTGTCCTCGCCCCTCCGGCGCGCGCTCACCCTGCTGGCCGCGCTGGCCGGCGTGTTCCTGGTGCTGTACGTGGTCCGCCGCTCGGTGCGGGCCGCGGCCGTTCCCCTGATCCCGATCGCGCTCGCCACCGGCTGGTCGGGGGGAGTCCTGTTCTTCCTCGGGCTTCTGCCCGGTCCGCTGGAGGTGGACCTGAACCCGATGTCCGTGACACTCGGGGCGCTCGTGATCGCGATCTCCACCGAGTTCAGCGTCCTGCTCTCCTCGCGCTACCGCCAGGAGCGCGAGGGCGGGGCCGGCCCGGCGCGGGCGGTGGAGATGGCCTACGCGTCCACCGGCGCCGCCGTGCTCGCCTCCGGGGCCACCGCCATCGCCGGCTTCGCCGCCCTGGCCGCGTCGGACATCCGGATGCTCCGCGACTTCGGCATCGTGACGGTGGTGGACCTCACCGTGTCCCTCGTCGGCGTGATGCTCGTGCTGCCCGCGGCCCTGATCTGGGCCGAGCAGCACGGCCCCTTCACGGTCCGCGACCTCGATCCCCGCCCCTGGCTGCGGCAGCTTCGCCCCCAGCGGGAGCGCGGCGCCTCCGCGGACGCCCCGTGAGCGACGACCGCTTCGAGGACCTCGGCAAGGGGGGTGACGAGGAGAGCAACGCGCGGTCGATCGGCGACCGCCTGGCCGAGCGCGACCGCACCCACCCCGAGCCGGCCAAGCGGCCCGAGGTCCCCCGCCCGGGGAACAAGTACGCCTGGGCGGTGGGCATCGTGGCGGTGATGGCCCTCAGCGTGATCCTCTTCACCACCACCCTGCCCAACAGCGGCGAGAGCCTGGCCGGCCCCGAGCCGGGCACCCGGCTGAAGGCCTTCGCCGCGCCGTCGGTGCGCGGGGACCTGGAGGGCGACGCGAACGTCTGCCAGCGCAAGAAGGACTGCAACGACAGCGCCGGCAACACCCCGGCGTGCGACGTGCACAGCGCGGACGTGGTGAACCTGTGCGACCTCTGGCGACGTCCGCTCGTGCTCACCTTCATCTTCGACCGCGGGGCCGACTGCCTGCCCCAGGTGGACCGGACCGAACGCGCCCGGCGGCGGCTGACGGGCGTGAACTTCGCCACCGTGTTCTTCAGCCGCGACAAGAGCCGCGACGAGCTGCGCGGGGTGGTGGAGGGCCGCGGATGGAAGCAGCCGGTGGCCGTGGACGAGGACGGCGCGCTGGCCAACATCTACGGGATCGGCGGCTGCCCCACCACCGTGTTCGCGCGGGCCGGCGGGCGCGTGGCCAGCACGGAGATCGGGAACATCACGGAGGCCGAGATCGAGCGCCGGGCCAAGCGCCTGTCGGGATGATGGAGCTCGCGCTCTCCGACGGCTGGGTGGAGCCGGAGCTGGCCGAGGAGCTTCCCGGCATCGGCCTTGTCTGGACCCCGGTGGACGCCCGGCCGCGCAAGTCGCCGCCTGACGTGCGCCGCCGGCTCGAGGCTCTTGCCGACCGCTACACCGGGGGCAAGGTGGTGCACATGCGCCAGGACGCGGTGCCCTGGGCCTACCGGGTCTTCGCCCGCCAGGTCGGGATCGACCCGGACACCGACCGCACGCCGGTGGAGCGCATCGCCCTCGACCGCCTGAAGCGCGGCGGGCTCCCCAGCGAGGGACTGCTCGACGACGCCCTGACCATCGCGGTGGCCGAGACCGGGGTGCCGGTGATCGCGCTCGACCGAGACCGGGTGGAGGGGGATCCGGGGCTGCGCCTGTCCCGCCCGGGGGAGACCCTCGGCGGCGCTCGGCCACTGTCGGCGCGCCAGATCGTGATGGCCGACCGGAGCCGGCCCGTGGCCATCGTGCTCGGTGAGGTGTCGCCCGAGGCGGGCGTGACGCCGAAGGCCGAGCGGATGCTGCTCTGCGCCCTTCAGGTGAGCGGCGTTCCGCGCATCGCCGTGGAGGAGGCACTGTGGATCGCGGCCGAGATCCTGCTGTACAGTTGACCGACCCGTTCCTGGGGGAGGTCCGTGCCTGAGCTGCTCGAAACCAGAGCCGTAGCCCAAGCAGCCGGCTGGCCGGCTGCGCCGGGAGGCCGTTCATTGCTCGTCCCTCGCACGCTTCCGGACGAGCGCGCCGCACGCCGTTCCCTGCTCGACCAGGTCCGTCGCCTGGAGACCGAGCTGGCCTCGCTGTTCTGCTCCACCTGGCCCCGCAAGGGCTTCGCGTGGGACGTGCCCGGGCGCGGCGGGCCGCGCCTTCTCTCCCTGGCCGAGCTCGAGGAGCTCCGCGACGACCTGGCGACCCGTGTGCAGCACGGCCGCCGCGCCCTCTCCGACCGCACCTACGTGGAGGAGGGCAACCGGCAGCTGATCGAGGAGATGCTCCTCGATCCCGGGGCCCACAGGTGGACGCGCGTGTCGAACGAGGACATCGGCGAGCCCGGCTGCAAGCACTGGCACGTGCGGCCGCGCATGGGGATCATCGGGATGCTCCGCGGGTGGTGGCACGTCGTCGTCTCCTCGGGCTGCCCGTTAGCGCACACTGACATCCGATGGGACGGCGTAGCCGAAAGCGCGGGGACACGACGCGCGCCGAGCGGGACGCCGCCAGGCAGCGGCGCGCCGCCGAGGCTCCGGCCGCGAAGGGCCCGCGCACCCGGCGGACCTCCGCAGGCGAGCGTCCTGAGGCCCCCTGGGGGAACTTCCCGCTGAGTGAGCTCCTGGTGCTCATCGGGATCGTGCTGATCCTCTGGGGGCTCCTGAGCGGCGAGACAGGGCGGTGAGCGGATCGCGGCCGGACTCGTGATCGCCTCCCTCGGCGGGGGCGAGCTGGCGCTCCGCGAGCACATCGCCGGATACCGCTCTCACTCCACCCTCCTGGCCGGGGTGGCCACGTTCGTGGCCGTGACCGGCGTGGCGCTCGGGCTCGGCCCGGTGAAGCTCGGGGTCCTGCTCGGCGTGGGGGTGGCGGTCTTCGGCGGAACCTTCTACGCGATGCGCGAGATCTTCAGGCGCCGCTCGGGCGGGCTCGGGTTCCGCTGATGGAGGGACCGCGCCTGCGCATCAGGGGGCTGCACCACATCACGCTCATCTGCGCGGACGTGGAGCGCTCGCTCGAGTTCTACCGGGGCGTGCTGGGCATGCGCCTCGTGAAGCAGACGGTGAACACCGACGACGGCACCGCGCGTCATCTGTTCTTCGGCGACGAGGAGGGGCGCCCGGGCACGATGGTCACCTGCCTCGAGTACCCCGACCTCGACGAGGGCCTCGTGGGGCGCGGCTCCACCCACCACTTCGCCCTGTCCGTGGGCACCGAGGAGGAGCTGGCCGCCTGGGCGGACTATCTGCGCGGCCGGGGGGTCGCCTGCACCGACGTGATGGACCGCGTCTACTTCAGGTCGCTCTACATCCGCGACCCGGACGGTCACATCGTGGAGCTGGCCACCGAGGGTCCCGGCCTCACCGTGGACGAGCCGCTCGAGGACCTGGGCCGCCGGCCCGTCTAGGGCCCGCGGGGAACAACGGCGACGGCCGGGCAGGGGCCCGGCCGCCGCGTTCCGACTCCGGTCAGGCTGCCGTCAGCACGCGCGCATCCATGGCGCTGGCTGGCGCGTCGTCGTCCCCGGCCGGAGCGTTCTTCTGGGTGAGCACGGCCGCGAGCGCGATCCGCTGGCGATCGGTGAGGGTGCCGACCTGCTTGTTCTCGGGCACCCCCAGCGACGTGAGCAGGCGCCGGCAGCGCGTGCGTCCCCACCGCTTCTGGCTCATCAGCAGATCGCTGATCGACATGCTGTGAGCCTGCCACGGGCAGTTCATCACCACGTCCGCCGCCGTGAGCTCCCCGGCGGCCACGCTTCGCTTCATCTGGGCGCGCGCCAAGCGCACCCGGTTCGCGTATTCGAGCGCTTTCAGATGCTGATCCTGACCTGCGTCGAGCACGGCAGACTTGCCCATCAGACCTCCCCGCACTGAGTGCGTTCTCATAAGACCAAAGCAGTTCCCCGGGGCCTCGAATCTGGCGGAGGGATCCACATCGGAGGGGCCCGTGCCGTTCGATCGGGGATCCGACCCGACCACGGCGCACACCCGATGTGCCCATCCCGGCCGCCAAAGGCCGGGGCCCAATAAATACGGTCTCCATCCAAGCGTCAACAGCCTTCTCCGCCGACCACTCGCTAAGAGCGGGCTTTTTGGTGGCGGGGGCGAGTTTCGGTTTTCGGGAGCGGGCGGCGCCCCGCGGCTGGGGTAGATTGGGCGCCGGATGCGCTCCACGAAGATCGTCGCGACCATCGGCCCCTCCTCCCGTGAGGAGCCCGTGCTCGAGGAGATGATCAGGGCCGGCATGGACATGGCGAGGCTCAATTTCGCCCACGGGGACGCCGCCGCAGCACGCCGAGACGGCCGCCCGGATTCGCAACGCCGCCGAGCGCGCGGGACGGGAGGTGGCCATCCTCGGGGACATTCCCGGGCCCAAGCTGCGGATCGGCCCGGTGGCCGGCGGGGTGGCCGAGCTCGGCCGCGGCTCGCGGGTCGTGCTCACCCCCGACCACGTGGACGGCACCTCGGAGCGCCTGCCCGTGGCCTGGGCGGGCTTCTCGGAGCTCGTGGAGGAGGGGGACGTGTGTTACCTCGCCGACGGCGCCGTGCGCCTGCGCGTGTCCTCCGTGGCCGGCGCGGACGTGGTCACGAACGTGGAGGTGGGGGGCAGCGTGGCCTCGCGCCAGGGCCTGAACCTGCCCAACGTGACCGTCTCGCTCCCGGCGGTGAGCGAGGACGACATCGCGCTGATCGACGCCGGGATCGAGATGGGCGTGGACTACTTCGCGCTCTCCTTCGTGCGCCGCCGAGAGGACCTGGAGCCGGTGCGGGAGCACCTGCGGGCCCGCGGGAGCTCCACGCCGCTGATCGCCAAGATCGAGAAGCCGCAGGCCGCGGCCAACTCGGAGGAGATCGTGGACGCGGCCGACGGGATCATGGTGGCCCGCGGAGACCTCGGCATCGAGCTGCCGATCGAGGAGGTCCCGCTCGTGCAGAAGCGCCTGCTCGCGCAGGCCGGGCGGCGGGCCAAGCCGGCGATCACGGCCACCCAGATGCTGGAGTCGATGGTGCACTCCACGCGGCCCACCCGGGCCGAGGTGGCGGACGTGGCCAACGCGATCTTCGACGGCACCGACGCCGTGATGCTGTCCCAGGAGACGGCCGTGGGCCGCCACCCCGTGCTCGCGGTGGAGATGATGGCCAGCATCGCCGAGACCACCGAGCGCGAGCTGCCCTACGGGCGCTGGCTGGCCGAGCGCGGGCCGCAGGCCAACAACCAGTACCACGCCATCGCCTTCGGCGCCGTGGGCGGCGTCTACCAGCTGGGCCTCAAGTGCATCGTGTGCCCGACCAACACGGGCACCACCGCCCGCCTGATCTCCTCCTACCGCCCGCGCGCCCCGATCCTGGCCCTCTCACCGAGCCTCGACGTGGTGCGGCGCTGCCGCCTCATGTGGGGCGTCTACCCGGTCCTGCACGAGGAGCCGATGGACACGCTCGGCCTGATCGACGCCTGCGCCCGGGCGGCCGTGCACGCCGAGATGGCGCGGCCCGGGGACATGATCGGCATCACCGCCGGCCTGCCCGCGGGAACCTCGGGCGGCACGAACCTGTTCAAGGTCCACACCGTCGAGTGATTCTCGCCGGAGCCACTCTCGTTCCATCTGGCGCATCAGCGCCGGGTAGACCAGCCAGAGCCGGAAGGGCTTGATCAGCGCCATGTACGCGTTCCCGAGCCGGCCGCGCGGCTTGACGTACACGGCCATCCGCCCCTGGTAGCTGCCCTCCCCCTCGGCGACCCAGGCCAGGTGCATCACCCCGTGGACGGTCCGGTTGGACAGCTCCGCGGCGAATTCGGTGTCGGTGCGGTAGAGGGGGATGAAGGGCAGGGACCGGAAGGTCAGATCCTCCGCGGTGTTGCGCAGGTCGGCCGGCAGCCGGCCGCTGAGCGAGGTCTCGCTCGTGCCCGGGATCGGCAGCCCGCCCGCGTCGGCGCCGCCCTCGGAGGCAGCCGAGATCCGGCCCAGTCCGAACCAGCTCCCGAGGCGGTCGCGGACACCCCAGAGGACGCGCGTGGGAAGGGAGTTCGAGTCGGCCGGAGCCGAGGACACCGTGCGGTCGAGCAGCCATTGGAAGTCCTCCGCGCTCCCATGGACGGGAAGGGCCCAGGCGTCCTCCAGGATGAAGTCCGGCGCGATCTCGCGGATGCGCCAGGGGCCGGATTCGTGTGCCGCGTTCGGAAGTCTCATGCCCGCTCCTTGATCCATACGCTGTCGTATAGATGTTCTCAAGATCGCTTGCGTCTGTCAATACGGTGCCGTATAGATATGCGGGTGGCCAAGGTCCGGACTCCACGCGGCGCATGGGTCGACGCGGCGCTGCAGGCCCTGTCGGAGGCGGGCCCGGACGCCGTGCGGGTCGAGGCGCTGGCCACGCGCCTGGGGGTGTCCAAGGGCGGCTTCTACTGGCATTTCAAGGACCGCCGCGCGCTGCTCGAGGAGATGCTGGACACCTGGGAGAAACGCGGGACGGACGATGTGATCGCGCGCATCGAGAGCGAGCCGGGCGACCCGCGAGCCAAGGTGCAGCAGCTCTTCGATCTGAGCCCGACGGCCGACTTCACCGCAGAGCTGGCGGTCCGGGACTGGTCGCGCCGCGACGCCGGCGTGGCCGAGCGGCTGCACCGGATCGACAGCCGGCGGATGGAGTTCCTGCGCTCGCTGTTCGGAGAGTTCTGCGTGGACGAGGAGGATGTGGAGGCCCGCAGCATGCTGGCCTACTCGCTGCTGATCGGCAGCTACTTCATCGCGGCGCGGCACGGCGACCGGTCGCGGTCCGAGGTGCTGCAGCTGGCGGTGGACCGGCTGCTCGCCTGAGGCCTAGGCGCCGGCGCGCTGCCGGTGGCGGAACGCGCGCGCCTTCTCCACGTTTCCGCACGACTCCATGCTGCACCAGCGCTTGGAGCGGTTCTTCGAGGTGTCGTAGAAGGCCCACAGGCAGCAGTCGCGGGGGCACGCCTTGAGCCGCTCCCAGGTGCCCTGCTCCGCGGATGCGGCCACGATGGCGAGGATGCCCGCGAGCGCGCCGTCCACGCCCGACGTGCCCGGCACCAGCTCCGGCGCTCCGGCGGCGAACGAGGTGCGCATGCTGGCCCGGCCCGCGGCGCGGTCGAGCCTGGCCACCTTGGCCGCGTCCACCTGCTCGCCGTTGTGGGCCAGGAGGAGGCGAGCGAAGGCCCTCGCGCACGTCGAGCGCGCGCGTCAGGTCGGCGTCGGAGACGGGCTCTGAGGCCTCCATCAGGCCGGCGCCGGCGAACCAGGCGCGGAGCGCCTCGGGGTCGGTGAGCTCCTCCTCCTCGCGGCGGTCCTCGTAGATCTCGACGGTGTTCACGAAGCGCTGGACCAGCTCCAGGGCCTCGGGTGCTCTGTTCTCCACACTGGACTCGCTCATCGCGTCCTCCCCGGACCGTACCCCGGGAACCCGTGGTGTAGCCGCGCTTATGGGCGCCATCAGTGCACCAGTGCGACTTATCCCAGGTATCAGCAGTCATAACTTCCTATCAAGGATAGCCGGTGATAAGATTACCGTCCAAGTGGGAATGATGGTTACGACAGAAGAATCACGACCAGGAGGTACGGGATGAACGGCGACGAGATCATGATCAGGGCCTCGAACCTCAGCGACCTGCCCGCGGTTCACGAGCTGGCGCAGCTGGACGGCGGCGTGGAGCCGCAGGGCGACATGCTGCTCGCGTTCGTGAACGACCGGCTCCGCGTGGCCGTGGGCCGGATGGACGGGCGCGTGGTGGCGGACCCGTTCCACCTCACCGGGGACCTGGTGGACCTGGTGAAGGCGCACATGGCCACCGAGCGCCCGCGCGGCGGCGGCCTGCACGGCTGGCTCACGCGCCTGGCGCCGGCCACGAGGCGGGAGGTTCGGGCATGACCAGCTCGCTCAACTGGCAGGTGGCGGTGGCCCGGGCGGAGGAGATTCGCGCCTTCGAGCGGGCCACCGGCGACCGCCCGCCACGACTTCGGTTCCGCCGCTCCCGGGCCGCGGCGAAATGCGCGCCCCGAGCTCCGAGTCCCGGCGTCTGCGTCTAGGGCGCCTCGTCGGCCCCGGCTTCGGGCACCGTCTCCGGCGCCCCGGTGTCCGGCGGGTCCGGCAGGTTGTGCTGCACGCGCTCGAAGACCTCGAGCGCCTGGTCGAGGTGCGAGCGCTCGTGGGTGGCCATGACGCTCGTGCGCAGCAGCGCGCCGCCACGCGGCACGGCCGGATAGATGGCCACGTTCACGAAGACGCCCGCGTCGTAGAGGGCGCGCCACAGCATCACCGCGCGCCAGTCGTCCTTCACCAGCACCGGGACGATCGGCGTGATCATCGACGTGCCGTCGGGCAGCGGCGTGGGCTCGTTCACCTCGTAGCCGAGGTCGGCGAGACCGGCGTGGAGGTAACGGGCGTTGTCCAGCACCCTGGCCATCAGCTCCGGTCCCTCGTCCGAGCGGATCACCGCGAGAGCTCCGAGGGCGGCGCCGATCGCCGCCGGCACGGCCGCCGCGGTGAACATGAACGCCCGCGACTGGACGCGCAGGAAGTCGATCACCTCGGCCGGGCCGGCGATGAAGCCGCCGCAGGAGGCCAGCGACTTGGAGAAGGTGCCCATCCGCAGGTCCACCTGGTCCTCGACCCCGAAGAGCTCGCACGCGCCGGCACCGCGGGCGCCCAGCACGCCCACCCCGTGGGCCTCGTCCACCATCAGCCGGGCGCCGTGCCGGCGGCATAGCGCCGTGATCTCGGGCAGCGGGGCCAGGTCGCCCTCCATCGAGAACACCCCGTCCACCACCACGAGCACCCCGCCGCCGTCGCCCTCGGCGCGCTCGAGCATGTTCTCGAGCTTGTCCAGGCGGTTGTGGCGGAAGGGGCGGATGCGCGCCCGGGACATCGACACGGCGTCGAGGATCGACGCGTGGTCGCCCGAGTCGCAGATCACGGTGTCGGAGGGGGAGAGGAGGGTGCCGATGGTGCCGGTGTTGGCCAGGTAGCCGGCGGTGAACACGAGCGCGTCCTCGGTGCCCATGAACTCGGCGAGCTCGCGCTCCAGCTGAAGGTGGAGCGACAGCGTGCCGTTCAGGAAGCGCGATCCGGTGAGGCCGGTGCCGAAGCGCTCGAGGGCGTCGCGCGCGGCCGCCTTCACGCGCTCGTCGCCGGTCAGCCCGAGGTAGTTGTTCGAGCCGAGCATGATGCGCTCGGCCCCCTCCATCTCCACCACCGGGCCGGCGGGCCCCTCCAGGACGCGGAAGTAGGGCAGCAGATCGTGGTCGCGGGCCGCCCGCAGCTGCTCCAGCCGCTCATGGCGGCGCGCCTTCTCGAAGAGATCGATTGCGGTGGGCATGTACAGTCCCGCGCCGTGTCGGTGGACGTGGCCCCGGTGCGCACGCGCGCCGATAAGCGGGAATTCATCGGGCTTCCCTACCGCCTGCATGCTAACGGGACCCCCTGGATCCCTCCGCTGCGCCTCGAGCGCAGGCTCCACCTCAACCCCCGCTTCAACGCCTTCTTCAAGCACGGTGAGGCCGAGCTCTTCCTGGCCCGGCGTGACGGCCGGGTGGTGGGACGCATCAGCGCCCAGATGGACCGCGCGTTCAACGACTACCAGCAGAACCGCTGGGGGATGTTCGGTTTCCTCGAGCTGGAGAACGACCCCGAGGTGCTCCACGCCCTGGTGCAGGCGGCGGAGGCCTGGCTGCGCGAGCACGGCCGCGACCGGATGGTGGGCCCGATGGACTTCACCCAGAACGACGAGATCGGGATCCTCGTGGAGGGATTCGAGCGCCCGCCGATGATCCGGCAGCCCTGGCACCCCCCGTACTACGCCGAGCTGCTGGAGGGCGAGGGGCTCGCGAAGGAGGTGGATCTCTTCATGTGGGAGCTCCACATCTCGGGCAAGGAGAACGTGCTGCCCGTGATCTGGGAGCTGGCGGACAAGCTCGAGCCCGAGCACGGGATCCGCCTGAGGCGCATGAGCAGGCGGACCCTGCGCAAGGACCTCGACGTCTTCGGCGAGATCTACAACGAGGCCTGGTCACGCAACTGGGGCTTCGTGCCCTTCTCCAAGACCGACCTCGACGCCTACGCCCAGGAGATGCACCTGGTGTTCGACCCGGACTGGTTCATGGTGGCCGAGCGCGAGAACGGCGAGGCGGTGGGGGCGGCCATCACCGTCCCGGACGTGAATCAGGTGCTGAAACGGATGAACGGCCGCCTGCTGCCGCTCGGCTGGCTGCGCTACCTGCGCCGGCGGCGCACCATCGACCGCTGCCGGGTGGGCTTCCTCGGAGTCAAGCGCGAGTACCAGCACACGGGCGTGGCCGCGGCCCTCTACGCGGAGCACTTCCGGACCGCTGAGCGGAGCCGCGTCAAGTGGGGGGAGATGGGCTGGATCCTGGAGACGAACACCCCGATGAACCGCGCCATGGAGGGGATGGGCGGCAAGATCGTGAAGCGATACCGGATCTACGCGCGGGCGCTCTGACGCCCGCATTCGTGGTTACACTCGCCGGGTGTCTGACTTTGCCGCCCTTCCGGACCCCGAGCACGAGGCCGAGGTCCGCCCCCTGCCGGTGCTCCACGAGCCCCGGCCCATCCAGCGCTCCCCCGTCGTCTCCGTGCCCGCCGCGGTGGCCGCGGCCACCGGCGGATTCCTCCTCGGAGTGGCCACCTTCGTGCTCGTGCGGGTGCTCAGGCGCCCGCGCTCGAGGGTCCGCGTGAGGGGCGCGGCCGGCCGCTCGAAGAAGGTGGACGTGGCTCACACGCGCTCGTTCCTCGTGGACGTGCACCTGCTCAAGGACCGGTAGACGCCTCGGTGAGCGGCGGCGTGGTCGTCGTCGAGCGCGACGTCAGGCCGTGCGGCCAGTACCGGATGCCGTACGCCGGCCGCGATGGCGTCATGCGCCGCCACGGCGCCGCCCTGGTGCGACTGGTCCACGTGGGCGACGAGCCCGTCGACCGCCCGCGCCTGGGCCGCCGGCACGGTGGTGAGGATCAGGGCCGAGGCCCGCACGCGCGAGGACGCCGAGGCGGCGATCGAGCGCATGCGCTTCGCGCTGGGCACCGATCACGAGCTGTCCGCGTTCCACCGCGCGCTTCCGCCGCGATCCGTTGATCGGTCCCGTGATCAGGCGCAAGCCCTGGCTGCGCCCGCGCCGCCGGCCCGAGCCCTTCGAGGCGCTGGTCTGGGCGATCTGCGAGCAGCTGATCGAGTCCGGCCGCGCGGCGGGCATCGAGCGCCGGCTCGTCTACCGCTGGGGCCGCCGCAGCGCCTGCGGCACGCTCGTGGCGCCGCCCTCGGCCGCCCAGCTGGCCGGCCGCGCCCCGGCCGAGCTCGAGGCCTGCGGGCTGGCCGGCAAGCGCGCCATCGCCATGGTCCGGGCCGCTCGCGAGGTGGCGGCGGGCCGGGTGGACCTCGCCACGCACGAGCCGGCCTGGCGGCGGCTGCTCACGATCTCCAACATCGGCGCCTGGACGGTGGAGAAGCTGGCCTTCGAGGGCCAGGGGCGCGACGACCAGCTCCCGGCCGGCGACCTCGCCTACGTGAAGCTGGTGGGTCGCCTGGCGCGTCTCGGCCGGCGGGCCACCGTCGACGAGGTGCGCGAGTTCTTCGCCCCCTACGGCGAGTACGCCGGGCTGGCGGGCACGTACGCGCTGCACGCGCATCAGGCGTAGCGCCGCGCGGCTCTATCATCGATCGGGTGAGCGAGAAACTCGAAAAGACCGAAGCGGAGTGGCGTGAGGAGCTGACCCCCGAGCAGTTCCAGGTGCTGCGGGAGAAGGGCACCGAGCCACCTTTCACCGGGGCCTACACGCACTCCAAGGCGGATGGGATCTACCGCTGCGGCGCCTGCGGAAACGAGCTCTTCAGCTCGGACACCAAGTTCGACTCCGGCACGGGCTGGCCGAGCTTCACCGAGCCGGCGGTGGCCGACGCCGTGGAGCTGCACGAGGACCGCAGCCTGGGGATGGTCCGCACCGAGGTCACCTGCGCGCGCTGCGGCAGCCACCTGGGCCACGTCTTCCCGCGACGGCCCCGGCCCGACCGGCCAGCGCTACTGCATCAACTCGGTCTCGCTGGACCTCGAAGAGCGCTAGCAGGCCCGGCGCCCGGCAGCAGCGCGTTCGTGTACGAGTTGCGCGCGTCCGGCGTGTTCTCCAGCAGGTTGTTCTCGGTCATCCAGTCGGCGAAGCGGTTCCACTCGCCGGGGTCCTGGTAGCCGTAGGGCTTGCCCTTCGGCGGTGAGAACAGCGGCAGGGTGACCTTCAGCGCGCCCGCTGGAGGCCGGGGTCGAGGTCCGGGTTCGCCTTCAGCAGGCCGTCGATCGCCTCGTCCGGGTCGGCCTTCAGGTCGCGCACGCCCGCGCGAGAGCGCGCCGATGAACGCCCGGATGGTGCCGCCGTCCCGCTCGAGCGCGTCCTCGTTGGCCACGAGCACCAGCTCGTCGTAGGTGGGCACGCCCGGCATCGTCCACCGGGATGATGTCGCGGCTTGCGCCCCCTGCCGCTTCGAGGTCCACGCCCTCGTAGTTCCAGAACGCGCCCGAGCGTGGCGTCCACCCTGCCCGTGAGCAGCGCGGGCACGAGGCCGAAGCCCACGTTGCGCTCCTTCACCTTCGACGGGTTCACGCCGTGGTCCAGCAGGATCGTGCGCAGGTAGGCCGACTGGTAGTCGATGCCCGGCCGTGCCCACGGTCTTGCCGGCCAGGTCCTTCGGGCGGCGGATCCCCGGCCTTCGGCAGGGAGATGATCGAGGTCAGCGGCTCGCTGGACGAGCGCCCCCACCGACACCACGCTCAGTCCCTGGTCGCGGGCCCGCAGCACCTCGGGCTCGTAGGAGATGGCCAGGTCCACCCGGCCGGCGGCCAGCTGCTTCAGCGGCGCCGCGGGGTCCGGGGGCTGGCGGATCTCCACGCTGATCCCGGCCTGCGAGAAGTGCCCGGCGGCCTGGGCCGCGTAGATGCGGCGCGTGATCGGCGTTCGGGAAGTAGTCGAGCATCAGCTCGATCCGCTTCGAACCCTCGGGGCCCAGGGTGTCCTTCTTCTCGCCGCACCCGGCGGCGACCAGCGCGGCCAGGGCGAGGAGGGTCAGGACGGCGGGACGCAATCTCACGTGTGGGATTCCTCTCTGCTCCATGGACAGGCGAGCCGCTCGGCGAGCGTCACCAGGGCGAACAGTGCCACGGCCATCAGGGTCAGCAGGACCACCCCGGCATAGACCCGCGGGGTCTGAAGCTGATTGTTGCCCAGCAGCACGAGCCGCCCGAGTCCCTCGTCGGCGCCGGCCCACTCGCCGAACACAGCTCCGATCACGGACACCGTGGCGGCCACGCGGAGCCCGGTGAAGAAGGAGGGTAGGGACGCGGGCAGCTCGACCTTTCGCAGCGTCTGCAGCCGGGAGGCGCCGAGGCTGCGCATCAGCTTCAGCAGCTCCACCGGCGCCGCGCGCAGGCCGTCGAGCACGTTCACGGTGATGGGGAAGAAGCAGATCAGCGCGACGATGGCGAGCTTCGGGCCCATGCCGTAGTCGAAGGCCAGCACGAAGATCGGGGCCAGCACCACGATCGGGATGGCCTGGGAGCCCACGAGCAGGGGGTAGGCGGCGTCCCGGAGCGGCCGGTAGAGGTGCATGGTCACGGCGAGCGCCACACCGGCCACCACCGCGATGGCCAGGCCGAGCACCACCTCGATCAGCGTCACCCAGGCGTTGTCCATCAGCAGCGACCAGTCGTCGCGCAGCGCCGTGAGCGTCTCCGACGGGCGAGGCCAGGGTGAGGTCGTCCACGCCGTGGAGCGAGGCCACGCCCTGCCACGCGGCCACGAAGGCGGCGAGCAGCAGGCCGGCGAGCAGGATGCGGGTAGCCCCTCACGCGCGCCCCCTCCTCGAGCGCGTCGAGTGCGCGGCCGGCCAGCCGCGCGAACTCCGGGTCGCCCAGCAGCTCGCGGCGGCGGCGGGGGCGCGGAAGCCGCACGTCCAGCTCCGCCACCACCCGGCCCGGCCGGGCCGAGAGCACCGCCACCCGGTCGGCCAGGAGGATCGCCTCCTCCACGTCGTGCGTCACCAGCAGGACGGTGCGCGGCTCGGCGGCCAGCGCCGCCGGCCAGCCATTCCTGCATGGCCGAGCGGGTGATGGAGTCCAGCGCGCCGAAGGGCTCGTCCAGCAGCAGGGCGGGGCGCCCGGCCAGGAGCGTGCGCAGGAAGGCCACGCGCTGGCGCATGCCGCCCGAGAGCGCGGCCGGTCGCGAGCGCTCGAACTCGCCGCAGCCCGAAGCGCGCGAACAGCGGCTCGGCGCGCCGGCGCGCCTCGGCCTTCGACACGCCCTGGCACTCCAGGGCCAGGCCGGCGTTCCCGAGCGCGTCCCGCCAGGGGAGCAGCAGGTCGCGCTGGGGCATGTACGCAGAGGCGTCGCGGCGGCCGGCGCCCGGCTCGGCGCCCACGAGCGCCACCGTGCCCTCGTCCGGCTCCTGGAGCCCGGCCACGATCTCCAGCAGGGTGGACTTTCCGCAGCCCGAGGGACCCACCACGGCCACCACCTCGCCGGCGCGGACGCTGAGGTCCAGGCCCTCGAGGGCGGTGACGAGCGGGCGCCGCCCGAAGCGGCGCGCCACGCCGCTCAGCGCGATTCCGATGCCCTCCAATGATCGAGGCTCCGTCACCGGAGCCTCGGCCTCGACCTGCATAGCTCCCTCCGCGGGCATTACCCCACAGGTTCGAAGGGTCAGCGCCGGACGGTCGATCTCCGAGAGCGCTATCTCAGCCCGCCTGTCCGCGAGCCCCCCTGGTGTACGGCGGCAGTCTAGCCCGCCTCACGAGCCGCCCGGGCGCGGGTCGGCCAGGGCGTTCACGAAGATCTCGAGCTGCTTGGTGGTCCAGCACTCGAAGACGCCCTCGCAGAAGGGCTCGTAGGCGGACATCACCGAGTCGCCGTAGTTCCAGTACAGGCGCGGCTCGGGGTTGATCCAGAGCATGCGGCCCGGCGGCGTCGGCCACCTTGGCGAACGCGGCGGCGTGCGGCTCGCGGCCGTTCGTGCGGGCGTCGCCGAGCACGATCACCGTGGAGCGCGGGTCCAGGTCGTCGGCCACCCGGTCGAGGAACTCGAGCCACACCCGGCCGTAGTCGGTGTAGCCGGAGACGTCGGCCACGCCCGCGTCGGTGGAGATCTTCCGCGACACCGCCGCGAACGAGCGCTCGGCCTCGAACACGTCGGTGACCTCGGAGATCCGCTCCACGAAGACGAACGAGCGCAGCTTGCGGAACTGGTCGTGGAGGGCGTGCAGCACGGACAGGAAGAACACGCTGGCGCTGGTGACGCTGGTGGACACGTCGCAGAGCACGTAGAGCTCGGGCCGCCGCGGCCGCCGCGGGCGGTACCGGAGGTCCAGCGGCACGCCGCCGGTCTGCAGCGACGCGCGCATCGTGCGGCGCACGTCCACCTGCCAGCTGCGGCGCCGGCCCGCGGTGCTCGCGCCCCTGTGTGGCCAGGCGGCGCTTGAGCTGGGCCACCACCCGGTGCACCTGGCTCAGGTCCTGCGTCGGGTTCGAGGGGAGCGCGCGGTCCAGCTCGCGCAGCGGGCGCGCGGGCGGCAGCGCCCGGGTCCGCTCGATCAGCAGGCGCTCGAGCTCGCGGCGCACGTGCTGCTCGAACTTCTGGAGGTTGTCCCGGGGCACCGAGTCCGGGTCCGGCAGCTCCGCGCCGGCCGGGTTCTGGCGCTCGCCCCGGAGGCCGAGGCTGCGCCGGATGCGCTGCACGTCCACGCCGATCACGCCGGAGCCCTCGCCCTGGCGGCCGAAGGCCACGATGGCCAGCCGGGCGAGGTCGCGCATCTCGCCGTCGGCGCCGGCGCGGATGGCGTCGCGGATGCGGTCGCGGAGGCTCTCGAGGTCGAGGCCCTCGCCGCCGGTGAAGCGCTCCTCGGTGAGCCCCCGCTCCACCGCCTCCCGCTCCACCGCGCGGAAGAAGAAGCGGTCGAAGAGCACGTCGAGCACGTGGCGGTCCTCCTGGGACTTGGCCAGCGTTGCGGCCAGCGTCTCGTGGAAGTCCTCCTGGGAGGTCCAGCTCACGGTCTCGAGCGCCTGGAACGCGTCCAGCAGCTCCGAGGTGCCCACGGCCACGCCCTCCTGGCGCATCTCGTCGGCCAGCTCGAGCAGCCGCGCGGCCATGCCCGGAGGCCCCGGCCGCCCCGGCATCCCTCCGTAGAGGTTCGGGCTACCCGGCCTGCCGGCGGGTTCCGAGGATTCCATCGCCCAGCTTCACGCCCACGCGCTCGGCCACCAGGTCGAGGTCGGTCCGGTGCTTCACGATGATCGACATCGTCCGCTCGAGCACTGCCTGGTCCACGTCCTCGGCTCCCAGGAGCAGGAGGGCGCGGGCCCAGTCGATCGACTCCGCGATCGAGGGCGGCTTCTTCAGGTCCAGCGAGCGGACCATGTGGATGATCTCCACCAGCTTGCGGGCCACGTGCTCGTCGAGCTCCGGAGCGTGCAGCCGCACGATCTCCAGCTCGCGCTCCACGTCCGGGTAGTCGAGCCAGAGGTAGAGGCAGCGCCGCTTCAGCGCCTCGGTGAGCTCACGCGAGTTGTTGGAGGTGAGCAGCACCAGCGGCTGCGTGCGGGCCTCCACCACGCCGAGCTCGGGGATGGAGATCTGGAAGTCGGACAGGACCTCGAGCAGCATGGCCTCGAACTCCTGGTCGGTCTTGTCGATCTCGTCGATCAGGAGCACCACCGGCTCGTCGGCCGAGATGGCGTTCAGGAGCGGGCGGGCGAGCAGGAACTCCTCGCCGAAGATGTCGTCCTTCACCTCCTGCCACCCGGTGTCGGCGGCCTCGGTCTGGATGCGAAGGAGCTGCTTGCGGTAGTTCCACTCGTACAGGGCCTTGGACTCGTCGAGGCCCTCGTAGCACTGGAGCCGGATCAGCGAGCGGCCCGTGGCCCGGGAGAGGGCCTTGGCCAGCTCGGTCTTGCCCACGCCGGCCGGGCCCTCCACGAGCACCGGCTTGCCCAGGCGCCCGGCCAGAAAGGCCACCAGCGACGTGCGCTCATCGGCGAGGTAGCCGGCGCCGGCCAGGCCGTCGCGCACCGCCTCGATCGTGTCCAGCTCGTCGCTCATCCGTCGGGAAGGATACTTTCGCTCACTTGGCCGCCCTTCTCCTGGTCATGTCGGACTTCCTCGACCCCGGCCGCGGCCCCGATCAGCGTGGCGCGTTCCGGGTGTCGCCGACGATCTTCCTCCTGCTCGCGATCGGCGGGTTCGTGGTGGGGGCGTTCGGGCACCTGATCAAGTCGCGGGCCACCGTGGCCCTGGGCATAGGGATGATCTTCCTGGCCACGGTCTTCATTCCGATCGCGATCAACATCACGCGCTGACCGGAGCCCTCGGGGCCAGGTCCGCATAAGGTGAGGGATCGCATGGAACGTCTGACCAAGAGGGTGACCTTCGCGAACGTGGTGGCGCTCATGGCGCTCGTCCTGGCCATGGCCGGCACGGGAGTGGCCGATCCGCTGGCGCACAGCGCGGCCACCACGCTCGGCATCGCCAAGCAGGCCAACAAGCGTGCCGTGAACGCCACCAAGTCGTCCGAGAAGGCGCTCAAGCGCGGATCTCAGGCCCTGACCCTTGGCCCGGGTCGGCCAACACCCGCGCGGGGTCGGCGAGCGCGCTGGCCGGGTCGGCCAGCGCCAAGGCCCAGCAGGCGCTGGACACCAAGCTCGGCGCGAGCGGCACGGCCCTGAACGCGGACAAGCTGGACGGCCTCGACAGCACCGCGCTGAAGGTCAGGTGCGCGACGGGACTGGTGGCGGCGGGCGGAGTGTGCTTCGAGGCCACCGCCCGGCCGGAAGCCGGGTTCTTCACCGCCAACAACGCCTGCTCGGCCGCGGGGCGCCGGCTGCCCGGCCTGTCCGAGCTCTACGCCTACGGCTACGCGCGCGGCATGAGCGCCCAGGAGTGGACCGACATGTACCACGTCCAGGTGGCCACCGACGGCAGCTTCGATTTCTCGGTGACGATCATCAGCGTGCCCGTCGGGGGCGGCATGTTCGGCTCCACGGTCGACCCGCCGGCGAACCCCCACCCCTACCGCTGCGTCCAGGCGCCGGCGAACTAGTGCGCTAGGCGCGGGCGGCCAGGCCCACGCCGTCGCCCACGGGCAGCACGCTGCCGAACCAGGTGGAGCCGGTGGTGAGCTCCAGGTTCAGGGCGCGGGCCGCGGCCAGCGAGGCCGGGTCCCAGCGCGTCTCGGCGCCCTCGGGTGAGGCCACCTCGCCGGACATCAGGAGGTTGTCGATCACCAGCAGGGCGCCGTCGGTGAGCTTCGGCTCGGCCAGCTCGATGTAGCGGGCGTACTCGCCCTTGGAGGCGTCCACGAACAGCAGGTCGAACGGGCCCTCGAGCGCGGGGATCGTCTCCAGCGCATCCCCCTCCACGAGCTCGACGCGGTCCATGACGCCGCCGCGCTCCAGGTTGGCCCGGGCCTGGGCGGCACGGTCCGGATCGCGCTCCAGGGTCACGATCCGCCCCTCGCGCAGCTGCTCGGCGATGTGGAGGGTGGAGTAGCCGATGGCCGTGCCCACCTCGAGCACGCGCGGATCGAGCACGCGGGCGAGGGTGGCCAGCAGGCGGCCGGTCTCCCAGGCCACGATCGGCACGCCGTCGCGGCCGGCCACGGCCTCCATGTCCGCCATCACCTCCGAGCGCCGGGGCCGGATGCCCTCCAGGTAGCGGTGCACGCCGTCATCGAGAATCGTCATGGGGCGAGGGTACGTCGTGCGGCCAGCGCGAGGTCGTGGGCGAGCCCGCGCGGCGCGCGCCCGACCGTGCGGCCGGACGTGCGCACCCGCACCGAGTCCGTTCGCAGGATCGGCACGCCGTGCCGCTCGAGCGCCCGCGCGAGGGCCTCGTCCTCCAGCGCGCGGCGCGGCTCGAGGCCGCCCACGTGCCCGTAGGCCTCCGCGGTCAGGGCCATCGACGCTCCGCTGAAGTGCCCGTGATCGGCGCCGAGCGGCGTCCGCGCCCGCGCACGCTCCATCCGCCGGCGAACCGACTCCTCGCGGGCGGCCAGCGCGGCCGCCGGAAGCGCCGCGGCATCCTCGGCGAGGATTTCGATCCGGCCGCCGATGGCCCGCGCCCCGCGCGCCGCCAGCCCGAGCTGGGCCGCCAGCCAATCGGGGTCCACCACGGAGTCGGCATCGGTGGAGGCCACGAGTCCGCCGGGACGACCCACGGCCCGCAGCCGCTCGCACGCGCTGTCCATGCCGAGCCGGCGGGCGTGACCCACCCCACGGCCCGGTCCCTCCAGGAGGTGCAGGCGCAGCTCGGGCCGGCGCGCCGCCACCTCCAGCGCGCCCTCGGCGGTGGCGTCGGTGCAGCGGTCGAGCACCAGCAGCACCTCGTACTCGTGAGCGCCCACCGCGGTCTGTGCGGCGAGGGCCTCGAGGCAGCGGGGCACCAGCCGCTCCTCGTCGCGCGCGGGCACCACCACGGATGCCAGCAGCGCGGGGTCGGGCGCCGGCAGGCGGGTCACAGCGCCGCCCCGGCCGCCACGAGCTCGCGGCCGCGCTCGTAGTCGTCGTCGCGATCGTGGGTGAGCACTCCCACGCAGCGGCCGTCCCGAAGGAACCAGGCGGACCAGGCCTCGCCGTGGTCCTCCAGGCGCACCTCGTCGTGGCCGTCACCCCACGCCGCCTGCTTCAGCGTCCGCCGGCCGATCGTGGACCAGAACCCGGGCACCTGATCCCAGGCGGCCGTCGCGTCCCCGGCCGCCGCCCGCCCGGCCACCACTCCCTGGGCGAGCGCCTCGCCCCAGTGCTCCACGGTCAGCCGCCGGCCCGCCACGGCGTGGTGGAGGCGGGCCACGTCGCCCGCGGCGAACACGCCGGCCGCGCTGGTGCGCCCCGCCGCATCGCAGGCGATCCGGCCGCCATCCAGGTCCAGGCCCGCGACCACCGCCGGCTCCACCGCGGGCTGGATCCCGAGCGCGGACACCACCGTGCCGGCGGACAACCGCTCGCCGCCCTCCAGGGTCACGCCGGTTGGCTCCAAGCGCTCCACCGGGCTGCCCATGCGCAGCCGCACGCCGGCGTCCTCGAGCCAGGCAGCGATGCGGGCGCCCACCTCGCCGCCCAGCCGGCGGGCGTGGGGCGCCGGCTCGTCGCTCACGAGCGTCACCTCGCGGCCGGAGAGGGCCAGCGAGGCCGCGGCCTCGCAGCCGATGAAGCCCGAGCCCACCACCACGGTCGCGTCGCTCGGCCGCGTCCCGCAGCGCCTCGGAGTCCTCCCGGGTCCGAACCACCCTGACCCCGTCGGGAGCCGTCGGGCGGGCGCCGGTGGCCAGCACGCAGCGCTCGAACCGGATCTCACCCCCGGGCTCGGCCACGGCCGTGCGGGCGCCGGGGTCGAGGGCGGCGATGCGCACGCCGAGCTCGAGCCGCACGCCTCGTTCCGCGTACCAATCCTCGTCCTCGAGCGGCAGCTCCTCGGGACCCGACTCGCCGCGGAGATAGTCCTTGGTGAGCGGTGGCCGCCGGTAGGGCCGGTGCCGTTCGGCGCCCACGAGCATCACCTCGCCCTCGCCCCCCGCCTCGCGAAACCCGCTCGCGGCCGAGTGGCCGGCGGGGCCCCCGCCGACCACGAGCAGCGCCACGGTGCTCAAGCCGGCCTGTCCCAGCGATCGAGCCGGTACCGCTCCCCGGTGTGGGACACGGCGTGGTCCAGATGGCCGAGGCGGCGCTCCAGGAGGTCGTGCACCTCGTCGCCGAGCAGCGGATAGTCGCGCGTGGCCGGCCGCCAGTGAACGGCCAGGAGGCTCCCGCCGGCGGCCAGCGCGCCGGCCAGGCGAGGCGTGGCCGACTCCAGCAGCGCCGCGTCCCAGTAGTAGAGGACCTCGGAGCAGAGAATGAGGTCGAAGGGGCCGGCGGGCAGCTCCTCCGGCAGCGCCCGGGTCTCCACGTGCACGTGCGGCAGGTGGGCCAGGCGCTCGCGGGCCCGTCCCACGGCCAGCGGGGAGACGTCCACGGCCAGGAGCTCGTCGCAGCGCTCGGCCAGCAGCTCGGTGAGCACCCCGATCGAGCACCCCGCCTCCAGCGCTCGCTCGTAGCGGCGCCCCTCACCCAGGGCGGCCAGCGTGTGCTCGTACTTCGCGCGCTCGTAGGGGCTCGACTCGAAGGACCACGGATCGTGCTCGCGGGCGTAGAGCGCGTCGAAGTAGGACCCCGCGAGCCGGCCCGCGGTGGCCCGGTCAGCCGCGCTCATCGAGCAGCCGATCGCCCACGCGGGCCACCAGCGGGTCCAGCCGGTGCTGAAGCAGGAACACGCCAAGGTCCCGGCGAGCCCGGTCGAGCGCCGACGCCGTGACGAGCGGCCGCGATCCGCACGCCCTCGCCGCCTCGTCGAGCAGGCGCCCGGCGGCGTCCGAGATCTGGGCCCGGAGCAGGACCGACTCCTCGAGCTGCGACTCCGAGGGGGCGTCCTCCGCCCGGCGGGCGGCACGCTCGAGCAGCGCGTCGATCGTGGCCTGGGCGCCGGCGATCCGCCCCGCGGCCACGGCCTCCAGCGGGGTGCGCTTCTCGCGCTGGGCGAGAAGCGCGAGCGCCGAGTCCGCGGCGGAGTCGGCCACGCCGGCCCAGCTCGACGCCGTGCGGATCGCGTCGCGGCCGAACCACGGCTCGCGCGAGAGCTCGCCCGGCCCACCGAGCACCGCGAGCACCCGCGCGCCGTCGAACACGACGCGGTGGCTCTCCGACGCCCTCATCCCGGAGGCGCGGTACCACTCGCGATCGATCTCCACGCCGCGGGAGAGGTCCACATAGGCCAGCAGCGGCGGCCCGGGCTCCTTGCCGCGCACGAGCACGAGCGCCCGCTGGACGCCGCCGGCCCCCGAGCAGAAGGTCTTCACGCCGGACACCACCGCGCCGGTGGGCCCGCGTGACACCAGGCGCGCCGGGGGTCCCTCGCCCGGTGCCGGGTCGGCCCCCCACAGCCCGAGCAGCAGCTCGCCGGCCGCCACCGCGGCCAGCTCGCGCCCGCGCAGCGGGTCGGGCGCGGCCAGAGCAAGCCGCTCCACGGCGTTCAGGTGCCCGTCGTAGATGCGGCCCACCGAGCCGTCGGCGCGGGCCACGGCGCGCACGGCGTCCCACTCGGCCGCGTGGGACACGGTGCGCGCACCGTCGGGACCGGGCACGTTCAGGGCGGTGAGCCCGGCGGCGCGGAGGGCGTCGAAGGCCGCCACCGGAAACTGGGGGTGGGCGTCCAGCTCCGCCGCGCCGGCGGCCACGGCGGCCAGCGCGTCCTGCACGCCGAATGCGTCGTCGGGGCGGGGGCTCATCTGGGCCATGGCACCGGCACGCGTCGGTCGCCCAGCGGTGCGGGCTCGCTGCCGGCGGCGCGAAGCTCGCGCACCAGCGGCGCCACCAGGTCCGCGGTCTCCGCGCATCCCTCGCGCCGTGCGCCGGGGCCGAGACCGTCGTGCATCAGCACCACCGGCTCGTGCTCCAGGCCGGGACGGGCGGCCTCCAGCATCTGCTCCGCGGAATGTCCGGCCCAGTCCTCGGTGTCGAGCGTCCAGCCGGTGAGCTCGAGCGAGCGCGAGCGGGCCAGGTCGCCCGTCCACGTCGCGAGTGCGCCCCAGGGGGGCCGCCACCGCCGAGCCTCCACGCCGAGCTCACCGAGCGCGGAGAGCCCGGAGTCGGTGTCGGCCTCAGCGCGCTCGCGGGAGATCTCGGTGTGGCGCTCGTGGCGAAGGCAGTGGAACTCCACCGCGTGTCCCTCGGCCCGCGCGCGCTCCACGAGGCCGGGATGGCGCCGCGCGCGGCCGGCCATCACGAAGAAGGTGGCCACCGCACCGGCTTCGCCCAGCGCGTCGAGTACCCGCGGCGTCCAGCGGGCGTCGGGCCCGTCGTCGAACGTCAGCGCCGCCACTCAGCGCCGCTACCCCGCGCCGGGGGCCCGGAAACCGGGGGGCCTAGAAGCGGTGGCGGAGGAGCAGGCTGCGGTCGCCGTCGGGGCCGGCGTCGAATCCGAGCGAGCGGTAGAGCGCCAGCGCGGGGGCGTTGGCCTCGCTCGTGTCCAGCTCGACGCGGCGGCAGCCGCGCTCCCGCGCCCGCTCGAGGGCGCCCGCCACCAGCGCCCGGCCGAGCCCGGTCCCACGGCCGCTCTCACGCACGAACACGTCCTCGATGAGGCAGTCGTCCGCCGCGTACCAGGCCCCGAAGCGGTAGCGCAGCTGGCACACGCCGTCCGGCGGGTCGCCGGCGAGCAGGAACTCGGTGTCGGGGTCCGCCAGCAGCCGGCGGACGCTCTTCAGCCAGGTCGCGTCATCCGGCCAGTCCCGGCCCTGATGGTCGCGGAACTCGATGAGGAGCCGAGCCACCGCCTCCGCGTCCTCATCTGTCGCGAGCCGGGCCGGGGTCACGGGCCAAGTATCCTCCGCCGTCGCCCTGACCACCGGCCCGAAAGGAGGCGCAGTGTCCGATTTGATCGAGGTCCCGAAGGGTCTCGAAGGCGTCATTGCCTTTGACACGACCATCGCGGAACCCGACAAGGAGGGCGGTGCGCTCCGGTACCGGGGGGTGGACATCGAGGAGCTCGTGGGACACGTGCCCTTCGAGAAGGTGTGGGGCCTGCTCGTGGACGGCTCCTACGACCCCGGCCTGCCGCCGGCCGAGCCGCACCCGCTGGCCGTGCGCACCGGGGACCCGCGCGTGGATCTCCAGGCCGCGCTGGCCATGCTCGGGCCGGAGTGGGGCCTCCAGGCCCTCATCGACATCGACGACGAGACCGCCCGCGACGACCTCGCCCGCGTATCCGTCATGGCCCTGTCCTTCGTGGCCCAGTCGCGCGCGCGGCATCGGCCGCCCGCCGGTGCCCCAGAGGGTGGTGGACGAAGCCCGGTCCATCCCCGAGCGCTTCCTGATCCGCTGGCGCGGCGAGGCCGACCCCGACCACGTGAAGGCGATCGACGCCTACTGGATCTCCGCCGCCGAGCACGGCATGAACGCCTCGACCTTCACCGCCCGCGTGATCGCCTCCACCGGCGCCGACGTGGCCGCCGCCCTGTCCGGCGCGGTGGGCGCGCTCTCCGGCCCGCTCCACGGCGGCGCCCCCTCGCGCGTGCTGGCCATGCTCGACGGGGTGGAGGAGGCGGGTGACGCCGAGCAGTACGTGAAGGACCTGCTGGACCGCGGCGACCGGCTGATGGGCTTCGGCCACCGCGTCTACCGCGCCGAGGATCCGCGGGCTCGCGTGCTGCGGCGCACCGCCAAGGAGATCGGCGCTCCGCGGCTCGAGGCCGCGGAGAAGCTCGAGAAGGCCGCGCTGGCCGAGCTGCAGGCGCGCAAGCCGGACCGGGTGCTGGCCACGAACGTGGAGTTCTGGTCCGCCGTGGTGCTCGACTACGCGCATGTGCCGCCCGAGCTCTTCACCCCGCTCTTCGCGTCCGCGCGCGTGGCCGGATGGTCGGCGCACGTCATGGAGCAGAAGCGGGAGGGCCGCCTGATACGGCCGAGCGCGAGGTACATCGGCCCGGCGCCGCGCGATGCCTCGTCGGTCAACGGCGGGTCTCCCGGCCCCTGACCACCGGCTAGCCTCGGGCGATGACCGAGGCTCGCAAGCGTCTCGTCCTGGTGGCGGCGATCCTCGGGACCGCCGTGGTCACCGTGGACTCCACGGTGGTGAACGTGGCCCTGCCGGCCATCGAGGAGGACCTCGGCGGGGGCCTGGCCGGGCAGCAGTGGACCTCCAACGCCTACCTGCTGACGCTGGGCTCGCTGCTGTTGATCGGCGGCTCGCTGGGCGACATCTTCGGCGAGCGGCGAGTGTTCGCCTTCGGGGTGTCCGCCTTCGGGGCCACCTCGATCCTCTGCGCCGTGGCGCCGACGATCGAGGTGCTGGTGGCCGCGCGCGCCCTCCAGGGTGTGTCCGGAGCGCTGCTCACGCCGGCGGCGCTGGCCGTGATCGTGCGCACCTTCCCGCCGGACGAGCGGGGGAAGGCCGTGGGCGCCTGGACGGCCTGGGCCGGCATCGGCAGTGTTCTCGGGCCGCTCATCGGCGGCCAGCTGGTGGACAGCGCGTCGTGGCGCTGGATCTTCGCCATCAACGTCCCGCTCGTCCTGATCACCCTCTTCCTGATCCTGCGGTGGGTGCCGGCCGGGGAGCCCGACCCGAACGCCCGGGTGGACGTGGTGGGCGCGGTGCTCTGCGCGCTGGGGCTGGCCGGGATCACCTTCGGCCTGATCGAGCAGCCACTGCACGGCTTCGGGAGCCCGATGGTGCTGGGGGCGATCGTGGGCGGGTCCGTCCTGTTCGCGGGCTTCCTCTACTGGGAGTCGCACACCGACCGCGCCGATGCTGCCGCTCGGCGCTCTTCAAGCGGCGCAACTTCGCGATCGGGAACTTCGAGACCTTTGCCATGTACGGCGGGCTCGCGGTGCTGTTCTTCCTGCTCGTGCTGTTCCTCCAGCAGGTGGCGGGCTACAGCGCGCTGGAGGCGGGCGCGTCGGCCCTGCCGGTCACGCTCGTGATGTTCGGGCTCTCCACCCGCTTCGGCGCGATGGCCGACCGGCGCGGCCCGCGCCTGTTCATGGGCGTGGGCCCGCTCATCACGGCCCTGGGGCTGGCCCTCTTCCTGCGCGTGGACGCGGACGTGGACTACCTCACCGACCTTCTGCCCGCCCTGCTCGTGTTCGCCCTCGGGCTGTCGATGACGGTGGCGCCGCTCACGGCCACGGTGCTGGCCGACGCCGACGAGCACAACGCCGGCGTGGCCTCGGGGGTGAACAACGCCATCGCGCGTGTGGCCGGTCTGGTGGCCATCGCCGGGGTGGGTGCGATCGTGGCCTCCTCCTACGGATCGTCGTTCGAGAGCAAACTCGGGGCTCTCGCGGACCGGCCGGCCCTGTCGCAGGCGGTTGAGGACGCCAAGCGCCAGCCGCTCGCGCCCGTGCCCGCCGGCGTCGTGCCGGCCTCGGTGCGGCCGCGGGTGGAGGCGGCAGCCGAGGAGGCGTCGGTGGAGGCGTTCCACCTGGGCGTGGGGATCGCCTCGGCGCTGGTGGGTCTGGCCGGCCTGCTCGGCCTGGCCGGGATCCAGAACTCGCGGCGCAGGGTCGAGGCCGAGCACTGTCCGGGAGGCCAGCTGGTGGGCGTGCCGGAGGAGGGTGCGCGCAGCTCGCCCTGCGACTGGGGCCGCGACTCCCGGGCCGACCCGGCCACCGGCTTGAGCCTCAGAACGCCGGGGCGGCCGCGGCAAGGGCCCGGTCGCGGCTGAAGTACGTCTCCATACGCGCCAGCTTCCCGTCACGGCCGCGGGTCACGTAGAAGACCTTGAAGTCCATCTCGATCCCGCTCTCCCGGCCGCGGCCGCGGTGGCAGGTGGCGGTCACGTACACGTCGTCGCCCAGGTCGATGATCTCGAGCAGGTCCATGCGGAAGTCCTCCCACTCCGCGGGCCAGTCGGCGAGGGCCTCCGCCATGGCCGTGGGGCCCTCGTAGGTCTTGGAGTCGGGGACCTCGGGAGCCTGGACGATCACGAGGTCGGGGGTGATCTTGTCCTCGAACCAGGCCACGTCGCCCCGCTCGAACGCCTCGAAGCGCCTGCTTCAGAAGCTCCACGCCCTCCTGTGACATGCGTGGTCAGTATGCGTGATCTGGCGATCGCGGGATACTCGGCGGGCGATGGCCGAGGATCACATGCGCGCCTTCAACTCTCTACGAGCGGTTCGCGAAGGGCGACTTCTCCGGCGGTGGCGAGCTGTGGGCTCCGGATGTCGTCTTTCAGCCCTTTCCGGAGCGCGCGGCGCTGCATGGCGCGCGAGCGTGGCCGCCTACATGCAGGAGTTCCTCGCGCAGTGGAGCGACTATCGGGTGGTGGCCGAGGAGTTCCTCGACGCGGGCCACACGATCGTGGTGAAGGAGCGCCAGTACGCGACCGGCGCGTCGAGCGGTATCGAGACGGTGATGACCTTCTACGCCGTGTGGACGTTCGGTGACGGACGGGTCACGAGCGCGCGGTGGGAGGACGACCGGACACCGCCCTGGAGGCGGCGGGCCTGTCGAACTAGGGCGAGGGCCGGGCGGGGCGTCCTCCGGCGCGTCCTCCTCGTCGGCCAGCGTCAGCTGCTCGCCTCCGTCCACCACCGTCGGCGCCTCGTCGGGCTCGGGCGCGGGGGTTCTCCTCCTCGTCCTCGGGTCGCGGCGGCCCGCGGGAATGAACTCCGGCACGGGCAGCGTCTCGGCCTCGTCGGCGTCTGCCGGCGCCGGCGTGCCAGACGGCGGGTCCGGGGTTCGCGTTCCGCGCGCCGCTCGCGGTCGCGATCCTCGGGGGGCAGGCGCGGCAGGTCGTCCGCGGGGCGCTTCGCCCGCTCGCGGATTCCGGCCGCCACCAGGATCGCCGCGCAGGCCAGGGCCAGCAGGTTCTGGCCGAGGGGACGGTCGAACAGGCGGGCCACGATCAGCAGTGCGGCCCACACCCCGGCGGCGGCGATGGCGGTTCCGTCGCCGAGCGGAAGGTGGAACTCCCGTCCCTGCGCGCGAGCGCGCAGCAGCGCCAGCACGGCGAATCCGGTGAGGATCTCCGCCGCCTCCACGAACGAGAAGGGCCCGAAGGTGCTCACCACCAGGAGCACGGCGCCGATGGCGGCCACGCGCTGCTCCAGGTTCAGCCGCCGGAAGAGCTCCACCAGGTCCTGCACATGGCCGCTCGCGGAGCGCCTAGCCATCGTCGAGCGGCCGCCTGCCCGAGAACCCGGCGTCCGGCTCGTGCCAGAAGGCGATCTCGTCCTCGCCCTCCTGCCAGCAGAGGTAGACCTCCCGGCCGTCGCGCATGGCCGGGAAGTCCACGAGGCCCTTCTCCAGATCGCGGAGCACCACCTCGAGCTCCCGGAGCTCGATCAGCGTGTCGCGCAGCTCGAGGAACCCCTCGGACACCGACCTGCCGGGCTCGCCGCCCCCGTTCGTGGGCGCGGCCGAGGACAGTGCCTCGCGGGCCTCACGGTCGGTGAGCCGCTCGCGCGCGGCGCGCAGGCGCCGGATCAGCTCCTCCACCTGAGGCAGCACCGCCGCGGCCTCCTCCAGCGTGTAGTGCCGGTCGTGCGCCATCAGCGCCTCGCGGCTTGGGTCACGCCGGGGCGCGGGCGCCCGCGATGCGGCGCCCAAGCAGCTCCGCGTCGGCGTCCGACACCGTTCGCAGCTGGCCCTGGAAGGCCAGCCGCCAATGCTCGGCGGGCCACTTCTTCGCGTGCTCGAGATCCCCGGCCAGCTCCTCGGCGGGCACGAACTCGCTCTCCTCGAGCACGGCCTCCGGCCGGGTCGCGAACCGCCACGGATAGGGGTCGGCCTTGCCGGGCTTGCCCGGCCAGATCTTCGTCCGGTCCTCGTACATCTCGCCCGTGACCTCCACGATCGCGCCGAAGGCCTGTATGCCCGGTGACGTAGAAGACGATGCGGTCCCCGGGCTCGATCTGCTCGGCCATTCCCCGCCGCCCCTCCTTGGCCCCGATCACGGAGAAGCCGTGTTCCCGGGTGGCCCGGAAGTTGTCGAGCGAGCCGGTGAGGATCCAGGTCTTGGCCACGTGCCGAAGCCTACCGCCGGTCGAATAGGGTTTCCGCTGCCGCCATGCCCGACGAAGAGCTGCATCTGATCGGTCCGGACGAGATCGCCTACCGGCTGGAGCTGACCCCGGCCCAGCTGAAGATCACGTACACCGCGCTGAAGGCGTTCCTGGACGACTTCGGCCACGACGAGCCCGACGTCCACGCCGTCACGCGCGAGGTGCTGGAGAAGCTCCCGGACGAGCACGCCGTGCGCAGCATCGACATCTCGCGCGGCCGCTGAGCCGTTCACAGCACGCTCCGTCACGCTCGCTAGGGTCCGCTCCGCTCATGGACTGGGATCTCACACGCCGGGACCTGATCAAGGTCGGCGGGGCAAGCGCCGCCGGTCTCACCTTCCTCGGCTGCGACGAGGACGCGAAGTCCGCCGGCCGGCCGAAGCCCGTCACCAAGCGGGGCGCGCCGCCGGCCAACGCGATGAACGTGGTGCTGGTGATCATGGACAGCCTGCGCACGGACCACATCTACGGCCCCCGCGCGCGCACCGACAGCTGGAACGGTCTCCTCAAGGGCGGGCTGCGGTTCACCCGCGCCTATCCCGAGGGAATGCCCACCATCCCGGCGCGGCGATCGATCATGGAGGGTCATCGCGTCTACCCGTTCCGCGGCTGGCGCCCGTTCAAGGGGCTCACCGCCCAGCCCGGCTGGGAGCCCGTGGGCTACGACCGCCGGATGTGGACCGAGTACCTCCAGGAGCAGGGTTGGACCACCGGGTACGTGACCGACAACCCGCACATCGTCTCCTTCGCGCACGACAAGATGCGCAAGCGCTTCGACCGCCCCGAGCTGATCTACGGGCAGGTGCCGGAGGCGCGCAAGGGCACTCACGACGTGTCCAAGGCGGAGGTCTACAAGTACCTCCCTCCGTCGATCCGCGGCACCCGGGCCGAGCCGCGTATGGTCGAGTACCTGCGCTCGAACCCGCGCAACCGGCCCGAGGAGGAGTTCCTGGCGACGAAGGTGTTCGACCGCAGCGCCGACTGGCTCCAGTGGGCCCGCACGCGCCAGCCGTTCGCCCTGGTGGTGGACTCGTTCGACGCCCACGAGCCCTGGGACGCCCCGCCGTCGCTGGTGGACATCTACGACACCCCCACCACCCCGGGCGTGGAGCCGATCCAGCCGTTCCCCACCCCGGCCGGCCGCCCGGCCGACCTGGGGCTCTCGCGGGCACTCGTGCGCCGCATGTCCCACCTCTACGCGGCCGAGGTGACGCTGGTGGACCGCGGGCTCGGCCGCCTGCTGGCCAGGCTCGCCCAGCTCGGCATGGACGACAACACGCTGGTGGTGGCGATCTCCGACCACGGCGTGCTCCTGGGCGAGTACGGCTGGGTGGGCAAGCGCTACAAGGAGATGCACCAGCCGCTCTGCCACGTGCCCTTCGCCATGCGCCACCCCGCCGGGAAGGCCAAGGGACGCGCGTCCCGCTACTTCGCCTCCACCCACGACGTGGGCCCCACGATCCTGGGCGCGCTCGGCTTCGACCGCCCGGACTCGATGAACGGCAACGACCTGTCCGTGCTCCTGGACGGCAAGCAGCCGCGGAAGCGCAGCTACCGCACCGCCTGTTACAACGACCACGTGAGCGCCAGCGACGGCCGCTGGCTGCTGATCTCGGACAACCAGGGTCGCCGCAAGCAGCTCTACGACCGCAAGAACGACCCGGGCGAGCGCCGCAACGTGGCCGCGCGGCACCCCGAGATCGTGAAGCGCCTCTGGGGCTACGTGAAGAAGGACGCCGGCGGCCGCCGGCTGCCCCGCTTCAAGACCCCCGGCGGCTAAGCGAGGAGCGCAGCCCGATCGGTGATCGGGCGAGCACCGCAGCTTCGATTAGTCGATCGGGATGTCCTCCACCCGGGGCTCCGGATCCGGGTGGTCGAGCCGCTCCAGGTACCAGTCGATCAGCGAGCGCAGGGTGAGCAGGAACTCCCGCACCAGGTTCGTGACCTGCTGCTCGAGCTCGCGCGGAGCGGCGCGGCGCAGCCCGTCGAGGATCACGAACAGCGAGGCCGGGTCGATCGGCGGTCCGCGCGGGGGCGGCGGCGCGGCCGGGTCGGGCTCGGGCCCGGCAGGTCGTAGGGATCGTGGGGCGGGGCGGGCGGCGCGTCCACGCGCGGGCCGTCGTTCGGATCAGGCGGGGGCATGGGCTTCCTCCGGTCTTCTCGAAGAAGATGTGCAGCGCGCCGTCCTCGAAGCGCGCGCCGCTGGTGGCGTAGGCGGCCAGGGCCGGCGGAAGCAGGATCGTGCGCTTCTGGCCGCCCACCCGCACGATCACCTCGAGCCCGATCTTCTTCAGGTTGATCTCACCGCGCTCGGCCAGTGGCAGCGGCAGGCTCAGCGTGGCGCTGCCGTTGTCGGTGGCCAGCACCTGGCCCAGCTCGGTGTGCAGCACCTCGGCCGGGGCGTGGTCGGCGAACACCTCGCCGGCCAGCCGGTCGAGCATCTCGGTGCCCACCACCTCGCGGTCGAAGAAGGGCGCCTCCAGGATCGGCAGGGGGGCGAACGCGGAGCGCACCAGCTCGAGGTGCTCCTGCTGCGTCGCCCGCCAGGCCTCGAAGTAGCCCTCGGCGGCACGCTCCGGGAGCACGCGGTTCACCACCACGGCGTCGGTCAGGTACCCGTAGAGGTTCAGGTAGGTGAACGTGCGCATGGCCTCCTTCACCACCATCCGCTCCGGGTTCATCACCAGCCGGATCGAGGTGTGGGCGCGGTCCCGGAGGATCTCGTTCATCGCCACCAGGTTGCGGGCCAGGCGCTCCACGTCCTCGAACACGGCGTCGCCCGGCATCGGCATGTCGAAGAGCGTCTTGGCGAAGGGGGCCAGGCGCCGCTGCGAGGGCAGCACCTTCTCGAGCCACCACGTCACCACGTCGGGGAAGGACAGGAGCCGGAGCGTCTCCCCGGTGGGCGCGCAGTCCACCACCACGCAGTCGAACTGGCCCTCCTCGTGGTGGCGCTTTATCCACAGCAGCGAGAAGAGCTCGTCCATGCCCGGGGGCACGGTGAGCTCCTCCGCCGAGATGCGGTCCACGCCGCGCTTGGCCAGCAGGTCGCCGAGCCAGGCCTGCACGCCGTCCCAGTGGCGCTCCATCTCCTCCTGGGCCTGAACCTCCTGGCCGAACAGGTTCTCGGACAGGGGCGTGGGCTCGGCGCCGAGCGGCGTCTCGAAGGAGTCGGAGAGGCTGTGCGCGGGGTCGGTGGAGAGCACGACGGTCCGAAGCCCCTCCGCCGCGCACCGGAGCGCCGTGGCCGCGGCCACGCTCGTCTTCCCGACGCCGCCCTTCCCTGTGTAGAGGATGATGCGAGGCGCCATCGGCGTCGCATCCTACGCGCCGGGGTCGGGCTCCACCTCGAGCTCGGCGCTGCCACGGTCCTTCAGGCCCCGCCCGGTGCGCAGCTCCTTGGCCGCCACCTTCACGGTGTAGAGGCCGCGCGAGCGGGGTCGCCACCAGAAGGATCCGCTCGCCGCGCCGGAAGGTCCTGATGCTGTCCAGCGCCACCTTCCCGTTCTTCGTGATCGTGACCTGCACGGCGGAGAGCTTCGACACGCTGAAGCGGATCGGCGTGACGTCGCCCTTCGTGGTCAGCTCGGGCACGTTCAGCTTCAGCACCGGCGGATCCACCTGGTAGCCGCGGTAGCGCTTCGCGTACAGGCAGTACACCTCGCCCAGGCGGCGGGAGCACATGCTCTGGAGGAACTCGCGCAGGAGCTCGTGGTAGTCGCGCGTTCGACTCGTGGCCGCGGTAGTTGTAGAGCGACCAGTCGCCCACGTCGCTGAGCGGCACCTGGCGCTCCGCCTCGGGCTCGGCCTCGTCGTAGAGCTTGCGCGCGCGCGCGGTCCTCGGTGATCACCGAGTAGTCGTAGAGGCCGATCAGCGACTGGAGGAACGCGTTGAAGATGTAGAGCCGCGGCGCGAAGGAGTACTGGAGGTAGGACACGCCGCCGCCCGGGCCGGTGGTGCGCACGCCGGTGGGTGGGGCGTGTCGAAGGCGCCCAGCCCGCGCCTGGCCCACGTGAGGTAGTCGGGCCGGCCGAGCAGCTGCGAGGCCCGGGCCAGCGCCTGGATCGCCGGTGGCCTGGGCCATGCCGCTCATCCATGGCGGCGACCCGCCGCCGAAGTCGAACAGGTACTCCCAGGCCACGAACCCGCGCCCGCGGCGCACCGCCAGCCGTGTTCATCTCGTCGAGCAGGCGGGCGAGCGCCGCGCGGTCGCACTCCGGCTCCTCGCGCACGCACGCGCCGTGGATCAGGTTGGCCTTCTTGAAGGTCGAGAGCGGGTGGATCTGGAGCCCCCGGCCGGGGAAGTACTCGAACACGATCTGGCTGCCGCGGAAGGTCACGCGGTCCTCGCTCGCCGGGAAGGGGAGGTTGCGCCAGTACTGCCGGTTGCGCGCCACCTGGAGGAAGGCCGCCGGCATGCGCGAGGGGATCAGCCGGCCGCGGAGCGCGAGGCTCTCGACGCGAGATGTACACGTAGTAGAGCTGGGCCCTGCGCGCGCCGCGCAGCCTGCGCAGCGTGCGGCGGGCCTGGGCCCACTGCCTGGTCCAGCGACGGTAGTCGGCGCGCTTGATCTTCTTCGCGCGCAGGCGCGCTTGAGGGCGCGCGTCACCGCCCTTCGGCCGGAGGCGGTGCTCCGCGCGCCGGGCGGCGGCCGCGGCCGCGCTCGCCTTGCCGTGCGGCGGCCGACCGGCCGGCGGCGCGGCAGGTCGGTGGCCGACGGCGGCGGGACCATGGGGTCGAACCGCCTCACGGCGTGGTCTCCGCTCACCTCGATCACGGTCGCGGCCTGGGCCGAGGCCGCTCCCGCGAGCGCCGTGAGCACCGTCGCGATCACGATCAGGCGATGTGAAATCCGCATCCTTTCTCCAACGTCGGCACCGGCGGGGAGTTGCGGTAGGGCCTAGTACCCTGCGCCGCGTGCGCCTCCGCGTCCTGATTGCGCTCTTCGCGGCGCTGGCCCTGGTCTCCTGCGGCGAATCCGAGCGACAGCGGTGACGTCGAGAACCTCCTGGACAAGGCGTTCCGCTCCGACATCCACAGCGCGAACCTGAAGGTGGACGCGACCCTGCAGCTGAAGGGCACCGGCTCGCTGGACCAGCCGGTGAGGATCCAGGCCAGCGGCCCCTTCCGCACCAACAAGGGCAAGCTCCCCTCGGCGGACCTCGAGCTGAGGATCGGCAGCAGCGGCGGCCAGACGATCCAGACCGGCTTCCTCTCCACGGGCGACCGCGCCTTCGTGAAGTTCGAGGACGTGTACTACGAGCAGCCCGCCTCCCAGGTGCGCCAGGCCAACCGGGCGATCAACAAGGCGGGGCAAGGGCGGCTCGCTGCGCTCGCTGGGCCTGAACCCGCGCACATGGCTGGCCGAGGCCAAGGAGGAGGGCGACGAGCGCGTGGGCGGCGTGGAGACCACGCACGTGTCGGGACGCTCGACGTGGAGCGCGTGATGAAGAACATCAACGAGTTCGTGCAGCGCTCGAGCGCCGCCATCGGCGGGGCCACCGGCCAAGCCGCCGGGCAAGCTGAGCGCGAAGGACATCCGCAGATCGCCGACGTGGTGAAGGACCCGAGTTCGACGTGTACGTGGGCAAGGAGGACGACACCATCCGGAAGGTCGTCCGGGCGCGTGGAGTTCGAGGTGCCGGAGGACGAGCCGCGAGTCCCTCGGCGGCATCGAGGGCGGATCGCTCGAGTTCACGGTGGAGTTGTCCGACGTGAACGGGGACCAGGAGATCGAGGCGCCGGCGAACGCCCGCCCGATCTCGAAGCTCACCACGCTCGCTGGGCGGCACGCGGCCTCCTCGGCGGCGCCACGGGCACCTCGGGCGTGGCTCCGGCGGATCCACGGTCAGCCCGGTGAACCCCAACGGCCCGGGCACCAGCACCGCGCCGTCGGGAAGCGGCGCCCGACGCCGACGACTTCAAGCGCTACGCCGACTGCCTCGACAAGGCCGCTCCGGAGGACACCGACGCCCTCCAGCGCTGCGCGCGAGCTGCTGAACGCCGTAGCGGCCGGCTCAGCCGTCGCGGCGGGTGCCCCCGGCGTCCGGCGCAGGTCGCGCTCGGGGTCGATGCCGAAGCGGCGCGCCACCTCGGCGAGCTCCGGGCCCACCGTCCAGCGGTCGGGTCGCTCCTCGCCCTCGTGATCGGGCGTGGCCCCCTTCAGCAGCATCGAGCCGGTGTTGTCGCCCACCTCGCGGATGGCCGCGACTCTCCTCGGCGCTCAGCGGGACTCTCGCGGGGCACCGCGGCCAGCTCCGCGCGCTTCACCTCGATCGGCTTCGCGTCGGGTCCCGGCTCCTGGATCAGGGTGGGCGCCACCACCTCCACCGCCTCGTGGGCCAGATTCCAGGCGCACGCGAGCTGAAGCATCGTGAGCCCGTGGCGTTCGGCGATCGGGCGAATGCGCTCGAGCCGCTCGCGCCCGGCCTCCACCCAGCCGTCCGGGCGGAAGCCGCGGTGATCGCCGGGCGCCAGCTCGTGCCCGGGGAGCACGTCGTCGTGGAAGAGCCCGCCGTAGTCCACCACGCGGGTGATCACGCTCACCCCGTGACGCGCGGCGGCGTCGAGGGCGAGCTCTCCCGGCCAGGGCTCGAACGGGTTGAGGATCAGCATGGCCCAGTCGATCAGCTCGCCGTAGCGCTCGAAGCACCCGATGGCGTCGAGCGTGAATCCGTTGGCCGGCCCGGGGGCCAGGCCGAGCGCCCGCGTCATCCCCGCGTCGCGCACCGCGCGCAGCGCCTCCCAGACCTCGGGCGACTCGAACCCGCGCCGATCGGGGTTGTGGAGCAGCAGCACGTCGAAGGCGTCCACGCCGCAGCGCTCGAGGCTCCGCTCCACCGCCATGCGCACGTAGGAGGCGTACTCGTCCGGGCCGCGCAGCCGGGGATCGGTGAAGCGGGGATACCCGCGGGGCCCGTCGCGCTCGCCCTCGTAGAAGTCGTGGCCGATTGCCCCCACGAGCGTGAACTCGTCCCTCGGCACGCCGGCAAGCGCGCCCCCGACCACCCGGTCGGCGTCGCCCGCGCCGTACGCGTCGGCGGTGATCAGGGTGCTGATTCCGTGCCCCGGGCCGCAGCAGTGCCTCGAGGCGCTGCTCCTCGATCGCCTCGCCGAAGCGCAGGAAGCGCCCGCCGCTCCAGGTTCCGAGGGCCACGTGACCGGGCATGCCTGCACTCTATGGTCCGGCTGATGGCGGCGTCCGAATTCGTTCCCTGGCTCGCGGTCGTCGGCGCGCTCTTCTTCTTCCTCTGGCTCGACCTGCACTTCTTCGCGCGCGGACGCGAGCCCAACTTCCGCGAAGCGGTCGTGTGGTCGGTGTTCTGGCTGGTGCTCAGCCTGGCGGCCGCCATCCCGGTGTACGCTGTTCCAGGGGAGCGACGAGGCGGTGGTGTACACCACCGTGTACCTGATCGAGCGCTCGCTGTCGCTCGACAACCTGTTCGTCTTCCTGCTGCTCTTCGCGTACTTCGGCGTGCCCTACGAGCGCCGCCCGCGGCTGTTGTTCTGGGGCATCGTGGCCGCGCTGGCCCTGCGTGCCGTGTTCATCGTGCTGGGCACCACGCTGATCGAGGAGTTCCACTTCGTGATCTACATCCTCGGCGCCGCGCTCCTCGTCCTCGCCTACCGGATCTTCCGCGGGGTCGAGCGACAACGTGGACCCCGACAAGAACCTGATGGTGCGGCTGGTGCGGCGCTTCTACCCGGTCACCGGCGAGTTCCGCGAGGGCCACTGGTTCGTCAAGGAGGACGGCCAGCGCTACGCGACGCCGCTCTTCCTGGCGCTGGTGGCCGTGGTGTTCGCCGACATCGCGTTCGCCATCGACTCGATCCCCGCCGCCTTCGCCATCACCCAGGACCCCGAGCTGATCTTCATGGGCAACGCGTTCGCCCTGCTCGGCCTGCGGGCCCTCTTCGTGCTCGTGGAGAGCCTGATCGCGCGCTTCCGCTATCTGGACGAGACGATCGCCGTGATCCTCGGCCTGGTGGGGGTCAAGCTCCTGATCGAGGACTTCGTGAAGATCGGCCCGCTGCCCAGCCTCGGCATGATCGCCGTGGCCTTCGCCGTCGGGATCGGCCTCTCCATCCGCGCGGACTCGCACGACCCGGACTCCGAGCGCAAGCGCGAGGAGCGCATGGAGCAGATGAAGGAGGGAGCCGAGTCGGGCTCCAGGAAGGAGAAGGTCGGGAGCTAGCGCCCCTGGGGGGAGCGGCCCCGCCGCGCCACCTGGCGCTCCAGGGCGCCGAGACGCTCGTCCCACTGCCCGCCCACCTCGGCCATCCAGGCCACGGCGTCGGACATCGGCTCGGGCGTGGGGCGGTAGAGCACCTCGCGGCCGGCCCGCCGGGTGTCCACGAGGCCCGGCGTCGGCCAGCAGCCCGAGGTGCTTCTGCACCCCCTGGCGGGTGACGGGCAGCGCCCGCGCGAGCTCGGTGGCGCTGGCCTCCCCGCGCTCGCTCAGCAGCGCCAGAAGGTGCCGGCGGTTGGCGTCGGCCAGCGCGCCGAACACCGCGTCGGCCCGGTCGACGGTGGCCATCAGCGGGCGATCAGCTCCGGCATCGGGGGACCGGATGCGCCCAGGTCCAGGTGAAGATCAGCGCCCACGGCGTCCAGCACGGCGAGCGGCCGCGACTCGACCACGGTCAGGCGGGTGCCCTCCGGCACCTCGTCCAGGGTCAGCTCCACGCGCGTGGCCTCCTCGCCCTCCACGCTCCACCAGAAGGCCAGGCCGCGGGGAGGGTCGGCCCACTCCACGAAGCCCGTGCGCTCGCCGGCGCGCACCTCACCCGACGGGCCGGAGGTCGATCGACGCGTCCTCGCCGAGCCATCCCGGCTCCGTCAGCGACTCCCAGACCTCCTCGGGGCTTGCCGGAAGGACCAGCTCGCGTTCCACCACCGGTTCCATGACACCTCCTGATGTGCAACTGATTGGTTGCTACTCTCGAGCAACCCAACGGTTGCAGCTTAGCGAACAGGAGGACCGGTCATGAACGTAGGACAGCGTATCAGCAGCTCACTGGTCCCGATGGTGCTGGAGCAGACCTCGAGGGGCGAGCGCTCCTTCGACATCTACTCGCGGCTCCTGAACGACCGCATCGTCTTCATCGGCCAGCCCATCGACGACGACCTCGCCAACCTGGTGGTGGCGCAGATGCTTCACCTGGCCTCCGAGGACCCGGACAAGGACATCGCCGTGTACGTGAACTCCCCCGGCGGCTCCCTGCACGCGGGGCTGGCCATCTACGACACGATCCAGTACGTCCGTCCCGACGTTCAGACCATCTGTTACGGGATGGCCATGTCGGCGGGATCGCTGATCCTCACCGGCGGGGCGCCGGGCAAGCGCATGGTGCTGCCGAACGCCCGGGTGCTGATCCACCAGCCCTCGTCCGGCTTCCAGGGCCAGTCCTCCGACATCGAGATCCACGCCCGCGAGGTGCTGGACCTCCGCGCGCGGGTGGAGGAGATCTACGCCCAGCACACCCACCAGGACCTGGAGCAGATCCACGACGACATGGAGCGCGACCGCTTCTTCGGCGCGGAGGAGGCGGTGGCCTACGGCCTCGTGGACCGGGTGATCTCGCAGCACGAGCTCCAGAAGCAGGCCTCCGGGTTCGGCGCGGGCTAGGAGCGGCGCGTGCCATCGTTGGCCGGGTGAGGCCCGCGCTCGCCGCCCTGCTCTGCGCCCTGGCCCTCACGGGTTGCGATCTCGGCGGCGGCGAGGCCGCGCCCGCCGCGCAGCGAGAGCATCCGGTGCGCCTCGACGCGGCGCTCGTGCGCTCGCACCTGAGCGCGCTCCAGCGCATCGCGGACCGCAACGGCGGAAACCGGGCCGCCGGGACCCGCGGGTACGCCGACTCCGCCCGCTACGTGGCCGCCCGGCTCCGCGCGGCCGGGTGGCGCGTGACCCTCCAGAGCTTCTCGTTCCTCGGATTCACCGAGCGCGGCGCCTCGCTCGCCCTCGCCCCGGGGGGCGCGCTGAGGCCGCGGGCGCGACTTCCGCACGCTCCTCTACTCGGGCGCCGGCCGGGCCGAGGGACCGCTCACCACGGCGGGCGGAGGCTGCACACCGGAGGACACCGCTCTGATCCGGCCCGGCGCGGTGGTGCTGGTGAGCCCCGGCGGCTGCCTCTTTCGCACCAAGGCGATGAACGCCGAGCGGGCCGGAGCGGCCGGGCTTCTGATCGTGGACCCGGCCCGGGGGAGGGCGGCCTCCACCGCCACCCTTCTCACGCCGCGCGTGCGCATCCCCGTGATGATCCTCAGCCGGCCCGCGGCCCGGCGCCTGCGGCCGGGAGGCCGCGCCGCGATGGCCGTGGACGCGTACACGAGCCGGCGCCGGGGCACGAGCGTGCTGGCCGAGAGCCGCGGGCGGGGGCAGTCGGTGGTGATGGCCGGCGCCCACCTCGACTCGGTGCCCGCGGGACCCGGGATCAACGACAACGGGAGCGGCGTGGCCGCCCTGCTCGGCCTGGCCGAGAGCGCCGGAAGCAGCGCACCCGGCGCGCCGATCCGGCTGGCCTTCTGGGGGGCCGAGGAGCTCGGGCTGTACGGCTCGCGGCGCTACGTGGCGGCGCTGAGCCCCGCGGAGCGGAAGCGGATCGCGCGCGTACGTGAACCTCGACATGGTGGGGTCGCCGCAACGCCGTCCGGGCCGTGTACGCCGCGAAGGACTCGGCCCGACGGAGCCGCAACGGGTCGCAGCGGATCGAGAACGTGCTGAACAGGCTGGTGAGGCCGACCGAGCACAGCTCGGGAGCATCCGACCACGTGCCCTTCGCGCGGGCCGGGATCCCGGTGGGCGGGGTGTTCACCGGCGCGTCGGAGCGCGGGCCGGGCGGCCGCCCGAGCGACTCCTGCTACCACCTGGCCTGCGACCGCCTGGCGAACGTGGACGTGCCGCCTGGTCGTGCGGCTTGCCCGGGCCACCAGGGGCGCGATGCTCGCGCTGTCGCGTCAGGCGAAGTAGAAGACGAGGCCCAGCACGGCGTACAGCGCCAGCAGCTGCACGCCCTCGAACCAGTTGGACTCGCCCTCCGCGGTCACCAGGTTGGCGATCAGCACGGCGAACACCAGGCCGCCCAGCTCGTAGCCGTTGAACACGAGCGCCATCGGCGCGGGGCCCACCACGAACGAGAGCAGCACCAGCACGGGCGCCACGAACAGCGCCACCTGGGCGCTCGAGCCGATGGCGATGTTCACGGCCAGGTCCATCTTGTCCTTCGCGGCCACCAGCACCGCCACCCAGTGCTCGGCCGCGTTGCCCACGATCGCCACGATGAACACGCCGACGAAGAACTCGGACAGGCCGATGTCCGTGCGACGCCTCCTCGATCGAGCCCACGAGGATCTCGCTCATCACGCCCACGAGCACGGCGGAGGCCGCGAGGATGCCCACCGCGCGCCTGGTGGACCAGTGGTGGGTCTCCTCCTCTTCCTCGCCCTCGCTGTAGGGGTTGAAGACGGAGCGGTGGGTGCGCAGCGAGAACACGAGGCCGGCCGCGTAGGTGGCCAGCAGGATCAGCGCCACCCCGAACGAGATCGTCTCCAGGTCCGAGCCGAAGTCGATGCGCTCCTCGCCGATCCGCGGGCAGGCCCCCGCCGTGGATCAGCTGGAACAGCGCCGGCAGTGATCAGTGCGGCCAGGGCCAGCAGCAGCATCGCCGACCTGGGCGTTGGCCGCCGTCCGGCTGAAGGTCTGCTTCTCGCGCGGCAGGCCGCCCACCAGCATCGCCGCGCCCAGCACGAGCAGGATGTTCCCGATCACGGAGCCGACGATCGAGGCCTTCACGACCTCCTGGAGGCCCTCGATCAGGGCGAAGAAGGCGATGATCAGCTCCGGCGCGTTGCCGAACGTCACGTTCAGGAGGCCGCCGATGCCCGGGCCCGTCCTGGCCGCGATCGCCTCCGTGGCCTCGCCCATCACCGCGGCGCAGGGGATCACGCCCAGCGCGGCGGCGGAGAACACCAGCAGCGGCGACGCGTGCGCCAGCTCGAGCGCGACCGCGGCCGGGATGAAGACGCCGAGGTAGTGGACCGGTCGCACGCGGCGCGAAAGACTAGGGAGCCCCGCGCGGGGGCCTACTCCTCGGGCGAGCCGTCGTCGTCGAGGTCCGGCTCGTCGCCGCCCTCGACCTGGGCTTCGCTGATCTCGCGCCCGTCGGCGGTGTACTGCGCCTGGAAGACCTCCAGCAGCTCGTCGCGCCGGGCCTCGTCCACGGGCACCTCGTCCGCGACCAGGACCCAGTCGGCGCCCTCGAAGTCCTCCATGTTGAAGATCTCGCCGTCGATGGACGGCGAGTCGTCCACCACCACCATCACCTCGGTCTGCGGATTCAGGTAGCAGCCGGGGCGAATGAGCAGGTCGTCGAGCTGAAAGCGCTGGTCGTCGGCCATTCGCGAGCAACCCTATACCTCGCGAAACGGCGAGTCACGCCCCGAGTTCGCGAAGCTGGCGATCCACCTCGGCCTCCACGTCCAGCGGCTCCTCCCCGTGCCGAGCGCGGCGCTCGTTGCGGGCCACCACGAGCTGGCGGACCTCGTCGCGAAGGGCGGCATCGGCCGGTGGTTGGCGCATCAGGGCCTCCATCTCGGCGTCCACGTCGAGCGCCTCCTGGCCCCGGGCCTCGCGCCGGGCCGACTTGGCCTCCAGCATCTGGCGGATCTCCTCCTGGGCCACCGCGCCGGTGGGGGCGGACTGGGCCGGCGCCCGTCCCGCCTCCTCGTCCATGGTGAGCGCTCCGGTGTGCCCGAGCCCGCTGTAGATGCGGCCGCTGCCCCAATAGGACGCGACCGCCACCACCGCCGCCACGACGGCGACGACGATCATGACCGTCCCGAAGTCCATCGGCCTACAGTTTCCCTGATGCTGAAACGCCTGCGGCGCCTGCAACGCCGGACCATGGCTCCGAGCCGTCCGGTGCTCTATCCGGACCAGATCGGGCTTGTCTTCTTCACCCTCGTCGTCTTTGCCGTGGGCGCCTACGTAATCGTTCGGCTGGTTATCGGCTGAGAGGTCGGGTACCCTTTCTCCGGAGGCATTGACTGACCAATCAATCGGGAGCACCTGCGCCCCAGCAGTGACGCGGCGCGGCCCCCATAAGGAGCTTTGAAACGTGGTCGACTTCACCCTCACCGACGAGCAGAAGGACATTCGCGAGCTCGCGCACGATTTCGCCGAGAAGGAGATCCGTCCCGTCGCATGGGAATGCGACAAGGACAGCACCTTCCCGCACGAGGTCATCAAGAAGGCCTGGGAGGTCGGCCTGATGAACTCGCACATCGACGAGGCCTACGGCGGCCCGGGCCTGGACTACCTGTCCGGCTGCCTGATCGAGGAGGAGATCGCCTGGGGCTGCTCCGGCATCGGCACCTCGATCATGTGCAACGGCCTGGCCAGCGCCCCCGTGGCGCTCGGAGGCTCCGAGGAGACCAAGAAGGAGTTCCTCGGGATGCTCGCCGAGGAGCCCAAGCTGGCCTCCTTCTGCCTCACGGAGCCGGACGCCGGCTCGGACGTGTCGGGGATGCGCACCACCGCCGTCAAGAAGGGCGACGAGTACGTCATCAACGGCACCAAGTGCTTCATCACCAACGGCTCGCACGCCGACTGGTACACGGTCTACGCCAAGACCGACAAGGAGGCCGGCCACCGCGGCATCTCCGCCTTCGTCGTCCCGCGTGACGCCGGCGGCGTGACCGTGGACAAGAAGGAGGACAAGCTCGGACAGCGCGCCTCCGACACGGCGATGATCTCGTTCAACGACACGGTCATCCCGGCCCGGAACCTCCTCGGCGAGGAGAACAAGGGCTTCAAGCTCGCGATGATGACCCTCGACCGCACGCGTCCCGGCGTGGCGGCGATGGGCGTGGGCATCGCCCAGGCGGCCTTCGAGTTCGCCCGCGACTACTCCAAGGAGCGCGTGCAGTTCGGCGTGCCGATCGCGATGCACCAGGCGATCCAGTTCATGATCGCGGACATGGCCACCAAGGTGGAGGCCGGGCGCCTGCTCACCTGGAAGTCCGCCTCGCTGCTCGACGCCGGGGAGCGCAACACGCTCGCCAGCTCGCACGCCAAGCGGTTCTCCGCGGACGCCGCGATGGAGGTGACCGTGGACGCCGTGCAGGTCTTCGGCGGGTACGGCTTCATCAAGGAGTACCCGGTGGAGAAGCTGATGCGCGACGCCAAGATCATGCAGCTCTACGAGGGCACCTCGCAGATCCAGCGGCTCGTGATCGCCCGCGAGGTCCTGATGCCCCGCCGTGTGGAGGAGCCCGCCGCCGCGACGGCGTAGCCCTCCGTTTCCTTTCGGCCCGCGCCCGGCCCGCCTCCACGGCGAGCCGGGCGCTCGTCGTTCATGAGCGAAGACGCCATCGACACCCCCCGGCTGCGCGGCGAGCGCCCCGAGCCCGCCGACACCGGCTTCATCCGCGCCCTGTTCGGGGATCCGCGGGTGGCGGCCACGCTGTGGCCGGGCGAGCTGGGCGGCACGCGTGACCCGGATCAGGCGGACGCTCTCCTGGCGCGGGACATCGCGCACTGGGAGCGGCACGGATTCGGCCCGTGGGTGTTCGCCGAGCGCGAGAGCGGGCGCCCGGTGGCTCGCGCCGGCCTTCAGTGGACCACGGTGGACGACCGCGAGGAGGTGGAGATCCTCTACGCCGTGGCCCCGGAGCACTGGGGCAAGGGCTATGCCGCGGAGACGGCCGAGGCCGCGCTCGAGGCGGCCCGCCGCCGCCCCGAGATCCACCAGGTGGTGAGCGTGGTGTGGACGGAGAATCCGGCCTCGAAGCGAGTGACCGAGCGGACGGGCCTGCGGCCCGACCACCTGATCGACGTGGACGGGCTGCCCCACCTGCTCTTCCGCGCGGAGGTCTAGCCCCTCCTGTCAGGATTGGCCGTGTGAGCAAGTCGCCACGCGAGCGCAGCCGCGAGGCGGTGCGCGATGCCGTGGCCCAGGCCGGTGGGCTCGACGCCGCCACCGCTCCCCGCGGGCGCCAGCATCAGGACCCGATCACGGGCGAGCTCAGGCGCCGCGACGTGCTCCCGCTGCTCGTGCTGCACCTGATCGCGAAGGAGCCGAGCTACGGCAATCAGCTCATGGAGCGGATCGCCGGAATGACCGCCGGGCGTGCTGTCGGTGAACCCCAACACGATGTATCCGCTGCTGCGCGGGCTCGAGCGCCGCGGCCTGATCGAGGGCAACTGGGAGCATCCGCAGCGGCGCACCCGGCGCTACTACTCGCTCACCGGCGACGGCCGGGAGGAGTACGACCGCCTGGTGGAGGAGGTCCGGCCCTTCCTGGACTCGGTGCGCACCAGCATCGACGAGATCGTGCGCGAGGTGTACGGGGATTGAGGACGGCCGAGGCCCGGATCGCGGTGCCGCTCGATCCGGATGATGCGCTCACCCTGTGGGCGGACCCAGCCCGCTGGCCGGCGTTCGTGGAGGGCTTCGGGCGGATCGAGTCGGTGGACCGCGATTGGCCCGGGCCGGGCGCAAAGGCGGTGTGGGACTCGACGCCGGGCGGGCGGGGCCGCGTCACCGAGCAGGTCACCGAGCGCGACGGCGCGCGCCTGTCCATGCAGGTCTTCGAGGATGCGCTCGCCGGTACCCAGACCTTCGCGGCCGCCCCGGGCCCGGACGGGGGATCGGTGGTGCAGCTGCGGCTGGACTACGAGCTGGCCCGCGGCGGCCCCCTTCGCGGGGTGGCCGACTGGGTCTTCATACGGCGCGCCCTGCGCGACGCGCTTCGCCGCACGCTCCAGCGGTTCGCGGTGGAGGCGGAGGAGGAGGCCGGGCTCCGGTAGCCTGGCGGGCCGCCGCACAGCGGGCGCGCACCAGCCGCCGCTCCGCTCTACCAGGAGGTATTCGTGTACGTATTCAAAGCCGCCGTCGTTGGCGCGGGGACGATGGGCGGAGAGATCGCCCAGGTGATCTCCAGCGCCGGCGTCCCGGTTGTGCTCAAGGATGTGAAGCAGGAGTTCGTGGACCATGGCCTCGAGAAGGCCAGGCAGGTGACTCAGGGTCAGCTCGGAGGCCTCGTGGCCAAGGAGAAGATCACCCAGGAGGCGGCCGACAGCCAGCTCGACGAGGTGCTCGGCCGGATCCACGGCACCACCGAGTACGAGGGCTTCGGCGACGTGGACTTCGTGATCGAGGCCGTGCCCGAGCGCATGGAGATCAAGCAGGCGGTGTTCGCCGAGCTGGATGCGCTCACGCCCGGTCACGCGATCCTCGCGTCCAACACGTCGGCGCTCTCCATCACGGAGATGGCCGAGGCCACCACGAGGCCGGACAAGGTGTGCGGCTTCCACTTCTTCTACCCGGCATCGATGATGCGCCTGATCGAGGTGATCGAGGGCGAGGAGACCTCCGAGGAGACGCTCACCACCGCCACCAACTTCGTCCAGGCCATTCGCAAGACCGCGGTGCGCTGCGGCGAGGTGCCGGGCTTCGTGGTGAACCGGATCCTCAACTCGGCCGCGTCCGAGGTGTGGAAGGTCACCGACGAGGAGGGCCTCGACATCCAGGAGGTGGACCGGGTCATCAAGGAGTCGGGCACCACCCCGATGGGCCCCTACTTCCTCACGGACCTGCTGGGCCTGGACACCGTTCTGCACGTGGCCGAGCACCTCGAGGAGTCCTACGGCGACCGCTTCTACGTCTCACCGAAGATGCAGGAGCTGGTGGCGGCCGGGAACCTCGGGCAGAAGACCGGAAAGGGTTTTTATGAGCACAACGGCTGATACCGGCGTGACGGGCACCCTCGTCGAGCGGATGGGGCTGAAGACCCTGGTGGAGTCCTGTCTCGTCCTCGAGGAGGGCGTGGCCTCGGCCAAGGACATCGAGCTGGGGATGATGATGGGCGCCGGGATCCTTCCCGGGCCCTTCTCCCGCGCCGACGAGGCGGGTCTGGACGAGACCCTGGCCGCCCTGGAGCGGGCCCACGCCGAGTGGGGGGACAACTTCGAGCCGCCGGTGATCCTCCGGCGCCTCGTGGGCCAGGGCCGGCTGGGCAAGAAGTCGGGACAGGGTTTCTTCCCCTACCCGCAGGCCGATCCGGGCGATCAGCGCGACACCGTGCTGCTCGAGACCCGCGGCGACATCGGGATCGCGTGGCTCAACCGGCCGCCGGCCAACCCGCTCTCGCCCCAGGCCGTCAAGGACCTGATCTCCCTCTGGGAGGAGGTGGACGGGAAGCTGCGGGCGCTGGTGTTCGCCTCCTCGAACATCTTCACCTTCTGTGCCGGAGCGGACATCAAGGAGTTCACGAAGATGAGCCCGGATGCCGAGGGCGCCGATCTCGTGGAGTCGGCCCACCGCTTCATGCGGGGCATGGAGCAGTCGCCCACCATCACCATCGCGGCCGTGAACTCGATCGCGTTCGGCGGCGGCTGCGAGCTGGCCATGGCGTGCGACTTCCGCATCGCGGCCGAGTCGGCCACGTTCGGGCAGCCGGAGATCAACCTCGGGATCATCCCGGGCTTCGGCGGCACCCAGAGGCTGCCGCGGCTCGTGGGCGAGTCCAAGGCACTGGAGATGAACCTGGTGGGCGACCCGATCGACGCCTACGAGGCGCACCGGGTGGGGCTCGCGAACCAGGTGGTGCCCGACCACGAGCTGTTCGACGCCGCCCTGGCGTGGGCCACGAAGCTCGCCGGCCAGGCCCCGCTGGCCGCCGGTGAGATCAAGAAGGTGTCGCACGGGGCGGACCTGGACGAGGGCCTCGCGGCCGAGGGCGCGGCCTTCGGGCGGGCGTTCGGCTCCGAGGACGCCAAGGAGGGCATCTCCGCCTTCCTGGGCAAGAGGAGGCCGAAGTTCCAGGGCAAGTAGACACGGCCACGGGCGCGGCGCAGCTGGCCGCCCTCCTGGCGGACAGCGAGCGCGCCGTGGTGCTCACCGGTGCCGGGATCTCCGTGCCATCGGGGATCCCGGACTTCCGCACGCCCGGCACCGGGCTGTGGGAGAACGTGGACCCGATGGAGGTCGCGCACATCGACGCCTGGCGGCGTGACCCGGACCGCTTCTGGCAGTTCTACGGGCAGCGCTTCGCCTCGCTCGTGGACAAGGTCCCGAACGCGGCCCATGGGGCGGTGGCCGAGCTCGAGCGCCTCGGGCGCGTGCGCGCGGTGATCACGCAGAACATCGACCGGCTGCACCGCGCCGCGGGCACGGAGCGGCTGATCGAGGTTCACGGGTCGATCGAGTGGAGCGTGTGCCCCGAGTGCGGGGGCAAGCAGCCGCTCGACCGCGTGGTGGAGCTGCTGGGCGACGCGTCGTCGGCACCCGAGTGCCCCGCCTGCATCGCGCCGCTCAAGCCGGACGTGGTGCTCTTCGGGGAGATGCTGCCCGAGGCGGCGCTGCTGGAGGCGCAGTCGCTCTGCTCGGAGGCCGACCTCCTCCTGTGCATCGGCTCCTCGCTCGAGGTCTACCCGGTGGCCGCGCTCCCCGGAGTCACGCTGCGGTCCGGCGGGCAGGTGGCGCTGGTCACCGCCGGCCCCACGCCGTACGACGGCGACGCCGTGGTGAAGCTGGACGGGGACGTGGTGGCCGAGCTCGAGGCCGTGGTGGACGCGCTCCGGTGAGCGCGTGCCTATTGGCATGGTCCGGTGCTCGCCCGATGCACCGATCGGGCTCCGCTCCTCGCCTCGATCGGGCTGCGCTCCTCCCTATGCCTCGATGAGCGTCACCAGCGTCTCGGTCACCACGCCGTCCTTGGCCTCGGCCTCGGCGGCCTCAGGAGTCTGCAGGGCGGCCGCCACCGCGTCCATGTCCGGCACGTCCATGAGGACTCCGACGTGAGTCGGGTTCGTGGGATCCACGAAGGTCCTGATGTTCGTGACCCCCAGCGGGCCGAAGAACTCCTCGCGCGTGGGCGCGGAGAGCCAGTGATCGGTGTCCGTTACGTCGTGGTGGATGAAGACCGTGGGCATGTGACTCCTTTGGTGAGAGGGCTGCGGCATTGTCCATGATCGAGGCCGGCGAACAGGCTCCCGACTTCGAGCTCCCGGACCAGGACGGGCACCTGGTGAAGCTGTCAGATCTGCGCGGCACGCGCGTGGTGCTCTACTTCTACCCCAAGGCCAACACGCCCGGATGCACCACCCAGGCGTGCGGGATCCGCGACCACCGCGGCGACTATCGGGCCGCGGGTGTGCGCGTGATCGGCGTGTCGCCCGACCCCGTGAAGAGGGTGAAGCGCTTCCACGAGAAGCAGTCGCTGGACTTCACCCTGCTGGCCGACGAGGACCACGCCGTGTCGGAGGCCTACGGGGTCTGGGCTCGAGAAGTCCATGTACGGCAAGACCTTCTGGGGCGTCCAGCGAGCCACGTTCATCCTCGACGAGGACGGCACGGTGGCGCGCGTCTTCCCGAAGGTCTCACCCAAGACCCACGACGAGCTGGTGCTGGGCGCCCTGGCGGAGCTGGCCGCCTAGACCCTGGCCTATCCGGGCCTGCGTCCCCGCAGCGCCCACGATCGCGCGGACAGCTCGAAGCCCGACTCCGGACTGCCCAGGCGCCGCCGGCGTTTCCTCTCTCAGCGCGTTCTGCGCGGCGGGATCCAGCGAGACGCAGTACGCCCCCGTGGGCCCCACACCTCGCGGTGAACGGGGTCCAGAAGTCGTCGAAGTCGCTGTAGGCCACGCTCACGTCCAGTGGCTCGACGGCGATGTCGTCGAGCCCGGCGGCGGCGCCCACCTCCAGCAGCTCCTCCGGCTTGCCGAGGCGCTCCGGCCCGGTCTCGGCCGGGGCCGAGGGGTCGAGCGCGAGCGCGGCCGCCCAGAAGGTCCCCAGCATGGTCATCCGGCCGCTCGTGTCCCAGGTGCAGCCGGCCACCACCGCGCCGGGCTTCACCACCCGCTGCATCTCGCGCAGCCCGGCCACCGGATCGGTCATGAAGTGGAGCACCAGCTGGGCCACGGCGGCATCGAACGTGGCATCGCCCCACGGGAGCTCCTCGGCCGCGGCCTCGCGCACGTCGGCGCTCGGGCACCCGCGACGCGCACGCGGCCGCAAAGCCGGCCGATGGGTCGGCCGCGGCCACGAGGCCGGGACCAACCACCCCGGCCAGTGTCTCGGTGAGCGCTCCGGGGCCGCAGCCCACGTCCACCACCCGCATGCCGGGCTCCACACCGGCGAGGCCCACGAACAGAGGGGCGAGGAGGCTGCGAGTAGCGCCCCATGAAGTCGTCGTAGCTCTCGGCGGGGACGCTGAAGGACATCCCTGAGGGATTACATCACGAGCCCGAAGCGCTCCAGCAGGCCGGGGATGCTCTCCGGATCTATCTCGAGCTCGTAGCGAGCGCACAGCTCGCCCAGCACCTCGGGCGGGGCGGCCTGCGCGCCACCCAGATCCACCAGCTCGGCGAAGAAGTTCTCGAACCCGGCGGGCGAGATGATCTCGAGGATCCGGGCCGGCTCATCGCCGGCGTTCCAGAAGGTGTGCCACTGGTTCCTCGGCTTGAACACGAGGTCGCCGGGCTCGGCGACCAGCACCTCGTCCCCAAGCAGTGCGCCCACGCGGCCCTCGAGTACGTAGCTGTACTCGTCCTCGCGCAGGTGGCGGTGGAGCGGGGCCGCGAGCGCGCGCGGGGGCATCGGATGCTCCACCAGGGAGAACCCGCCGCCCGTCTCCTCGCCGAGGGCCATGAGGCGAACACCGATGCCTCCGAGGGATCCGGCCTTGCCGTCCGCGGGACCCACGACCTTCGCGCTTGTCTGTTCCATCACCGCTCTCCTTTAATCAGACAATAGTGTCGCGCGAATATAATGCTGTCACACGGGCGTGTCAAGATTGAGGCGACAGGGATGACCGATCAAAAGCGGACCTACCGGATGACCAAGCGCGCCGAGCAGGAGGCGAGCACCCGGCGGCGCATCACCGAGAGCGCCGTGGAGCTTCATGGCTCGATCGGCCCGGCCCGCACCTCGATGAGCGCAGTGGCCGCGCACGCGGGCGTGCGGAGGTCCACCCTCTACCGGCACTTTCCCGACGAAGCGGCGCTCTTCGCGGCATGTAGCTCCCATTACATGCAGGCCAACCCGATCCCGGATCCATCCCCGTGGGCAGCGATCACGGACCCCCGGGTGCGGCTCGAGACGGCGCTGAGCGAGCTGTACGCCTACTACGGGCGCACCGAGCCGATGATGCGGAACCTCCTACGCGACGAGCCGCTGGTGCCGGCGGTGGCGGAGAGGTTCGGCGTCTATCACCAGTATCTGGGGGCCGTGCGAGACATTCTGCTCACCGGAATGGGGGTGCGAGGGCGCGCGCGTGAGCACACGCGGGCGGCGGTGGGGCACGCCCTGGCGTTCGACACGTGGAGCTCGCTCGTACGCGAGCAGGGGCTCAGCGACCAGGCGGCCGCGGAGCTGATGTGCCGGCTGGTGGCGGGCGCCGCCTAGGCGGCGTAGCGCTCCGCCGCGCGCGCCCGGCGCTTCTCCGCCTCGACCTCGCGGTCCTTGGGCGGAGCGTTGGTCACCAGCTCGCCCAGCAGCTCGGACGAGACGGCGGCCACCCTCTCCACGGCCCGGTTGAAGGCCTCCTCATTGGCCTGCGAGGGCTTGGTGAAGCCGCTGATCTTGCGGACGTATTGGAGAGCCGCGCCGCTGACCTCTTCCTCGGTCGCGGGGGGCTCGAAGTTATAGAGAGTGCGGATATTGCGACACATACGACGAGATTAACCGCTCGCCGTCTCCAGCACGAACACCCTGATGTCGCGGTCCGTGCGCTCCTTGTAGTGGTCGAAACCGCCGTACTGCGCGTTCATCTTGAGCCAGAGGTCCTCGCGCTCGGCCCCCTCGGCCACGCGGGCGCGCACCGGCCGGCGCTTGCCCCGCACCTCCACCGCGGCGTCGGGATTTGCCTCGAGGTTCAGGGCCCAGGCCGGCGCGCCCACGTTGCCCGCGTTGGAGCCGATCACCACGTACCGGCCGGCGTCGTCCAGGTAGAGCACCGGCGCGACCGCTTCTGGCCGGACCTGCGCCCGGTGGTCTCCAGGAGCAGAATCGGCGCCTTGGCCAGGCTCCCGCCTATCCGTCCCCGGCTCAGCCGGTAGAGCGGGACATTCAGCTTCCCCACGGCCCGCAGCACGCTCGGCGGCATCGACCGGGAGAGGCGGGACCAGGCGTGGTCGCTCGGCACCCGCCGAAGGTACCGGGCGGCGAACCCGCGCCGCAACCGCCGTGAGGCGGCCGCTAGAGCCCGGCGGCCTTCGCCAGCAGGTCCACCTGCTCGGGGTCCGGCGAGGTCGGGAAGCAGATGACCTCGTCCGCGCCCGCCTGCTCGAAGGCCTGGAGGTACCCCTTCACCGTGTCGGCGTCCTTGGCCGCGCCCCCCACGATCTGGTCCGCGTAGTCCCCGAGAAACGAGTAGTAGTCGCCGAGCGCGTTCTGCGCCTGGCCCTCCGGGTCGGAGCCCAGCGCGTAGTACATGAGGGCCACCTTGCGCGGCTCGGCCTCGCGTCCGGCCTTCTGCCACTCGGCGTTCAGCTTGACCACGGCCTCGGCGAAGAACTCGGGCGGCCCTCCGCCGAACGTCCAGCCGTCGGCGTACCGGGCCGCGCGGCGGTACACCACGTCGGCGCCTCCTCCCATCAGGAGCTCCGGACGCCCGCCGCGCGCGGTGGGGGGTCCCACGGCACTGTCCTCCGACCAGAAGCGCTCGAGCTCCTCGAGCTGGTGCTCGAAGGTGCGCCCCGCGGGTGCGGAAGTCCACGCTGGATGCCTCATAGTCGTCCTGCCGGCCGCCCACCGCCAGGCCCAGAACGAGCCGTCCCTCGGAGAGGTTGTCGAGCGTGGCCGCCTGCTTGGCCAGCAGGGCGGTGTTCGAGCGCAGGGGCGCCAGGAGCACGTCGGTGGCCAGGCGGATCCGCTCGGTCACCGCCGCCGCGGCGGCCAGCGCGATGAAGGACTCGTAGTTGGCGAAGACGATCCGGTCGATCGTCCCGAGCGACGAGAAGCCGGCGTCCTCCGCCCGCTTGGCCCAGTCCACGATGCCGCGGCGGTCCACTCCGCGAACCGCGTTGGGAAGCCCGATACCGACGTCCATGACTGCTCCTGTCTCTCGCGAAGTCTCAGAATGCGCGGATGGCGAAGGGCGCGACTCTAGAGACGCTTCCCGGCTGGGCCCGGGCGTTGCTGGACGAGATGCGCGTGGCCCACCTCGGGCTGACGGACGACGAGGGCCGGCCCCGGGTCATGCCCGTGACGTTCGCCGTGGCCCGCGGCGCCGCCTGGACCGCCGTGGACCACAAGCCGAAGAGGGTGCCCGGCGAGCGCCTTGCCCGCGTGCGCTGGCTCCAGGCGCGGCCCGCTTCGACCCTCACCGTGGACCGCTACGACGACGACTGGAGCCGCCTCGCCTGGGTGCAGCTGATGGGGCGCACCGACGGTGCTCGAGGCCGAGCAGCACCCGGAGATCGTGGACGTGCTCGTCGGAGCGCTACCCCCAGTACCGCGAGCGCCGGCCCGCCGGCCCGCTGCTGCGGCTGGTGCCCGAGCGGGCGCTGTGCTGGAGGGCAAGCGAGGGTTAGTCGCCGCGCTCCGCCGAGCCAGAGGCGGAGGCTCGCGACCCTCTTCTGGCGAAGAATGGCGGTCACGATCGCGCCGTCGCCCAGGCCGGGATCGCGCTGGTACACGACCACTCGCGCCCCCGGCTTCTTTCGTGCGTTCGGGTAGAGCCGCTCGAGACGGGCCAGCCGATCACCCACACGCAGCCCCCGCTGCGTCCGCCAGGACCTGCGGGCAGCAGGCCCGCGAATCACGGCCGACTGCGCGAGGCCGTCGCTGCAGGAGTCACCCCCGCCAAAGCTCGTGAAGTGGATGACCAGGCTCAGCGAGCGCCAGGTGGCCGAGCAGGTCGGGCTGTCCGGGTTCACGACCCTCGTCGGCTCTCCGAGCGCATACACCGCCTTGCCGTATTCGGCGTGGGCGCTCACGTGCCATGCCCCGAGATAGGTCACGCCCCACGACGAGGAGGGGTGCGCCTTGATCGTCCGGGCCGCGGCCGCCGGCTCCGCCAGCCCGAGTCCGAGCACCGCTGCGCAGAACACGATCAGAACCGCTCGCACGCGTCGATTATTCACCACGCACGGCCTATCGTCTTGTGTAGAGAGACGATGGCCAAGGTGTGGGTACTCGACACGGAGACGAAGGGCACGGGCGCGAACATGGTGCCGCTCGAGAAGGTGCTGCGAGAAGCCGGCGCCGAAGCCGGCACGCCCACCCGTTCCCGAGCGCCGTCCGCGCCCTGAGCCGGAGCCCGAGCCCGCCGCGGCCGCCGAGGTTCCGGGTGGTGGAGGTCCTGAGCCGCCAGGTCCTGGCCGACGACGCCTCCACGCGGGCCACGGTGAGCGTCCTCGAGGACGTGCGCAGCGTGGTGGACGTGAGCATCTACAGGTGGAACGAGAGCGCCGGCGACTGGCGGCCGCTCACCCCGCGCGAGAAGAAGACGCTGTGGGGATTCCGCGGGCGCCTGCCGACCGATTAGGGTCCGGCGAGATGGCCGTCGACCTGTCCGATCCGGCGAGCATCAACACCAGCAGCCTGCGCTTCTGGGAGCTCCCGGAGGAGGAGCGCGACGAGGCCTTCGCTCTGCTCCGCCGCGAGGCGCCGGCGAAGGCCATGCCCCCGCTCGAGCCCGAGCTCGCGGTGATCGCCCAGGAGAACCCCACCGGCTACCGGGCCATCGTCCGCCACGCGGACATCAAGACGATCTCGCGCGACGCGAAGACCTACTCGTCGGCGGCGGGCGTCCTCGCCGACGACGCCCCGCTCGAGATCCGGGAGGCCACGCTCTCCTTCATCAGCATGGACGCCCCGCGGCACACCAAGCTGCGCGGGCTGGTGTCGTCGGCGTTCACCCCGCGCCAGATCGCGCGGATCGAGGAGGGCATCCGCCGCCACGCCAAGGCCATCGTGGCCGAGGCGGCGCCCACCGGCGGAGGGGACTTCGTCAAGCTGATCGCCAAGCGCCTGCCGCTCCAGACGATCTCGGACATGATCGGCGTGCCCGAGGCGGACCGGGAGCGGATCGTGAACGCGGCCGACGCCATCGTGTCCGTCGGTGACGAGTCCTTCACGGCCGGCCGGGATCCGATGCAGGTGCTGGGCGAGGCGATCTGGACGCTCTCGCAGTTCGCCACCGAGATGGCCGAGCACCGCACGAAGAACCCCGGCGACGACCTGATGACCGCGCTCGTGCAGGCGGAGATCGACGGTGACCGGCTGACCCACGCGGAGATCTCGGCCTGGTTCGTCCTGCTGTCGGTGGCCGGCAACGACACCACCCGTCACACCACCTCGCACGCGATGCGCGCGCTCACGCTGCATCCGGACCAGCGCGCGCTTCTGATGGAGGACCTGGACGCCCGCCTGCCGGTGGCGGTGGAGGAGTTCGTGCGCTGGGCCACGCCCGTGCTCCACTTCCGCCGCACCACCACCAGGCCGGTGGAGCTTCACGGGGAGCGGCTGGAGGAGGGGGAGAAGGTGGTGCTCTTCTACCTGTCGGGCAACCGCGACGAGACGGCGATCGACGACCCGCAGCGCTTCGACGTGACGCGCGACCCGAACTACCACCTGGGCTTCGGCGGGGGCGGCCCCCACTACTGCCTGGGCGCCTCCCTGGCCCGAACGCAGCTGCGCTCGATCTTCGGGGAGATGATGCGCCAGATCCCCGACATCGAGGTGGGCGAGCCGGATCCGCTGGCGGGCTCGTTCATCCGCGGGGTCAAGCGGATGGACTGCAGCTGGCGCCCCCGACACTGACCGGGATACTGGGCGGGCGATGTCGAAGGAGAACGTGGAGGTGGTACGCCGAGGGGTCGAGGCGTGGAATCAGCACGACGCCGACCTCTGGCTCAGCTATGCCACGCCCGAGATCGAGTGGATGCCGGCTGGTCCCGCGACGGTGGACCGCACCGTCTATCGAGGCTACGAGGAGGTGGCGACTGGGTTTGCCGCGATGTGGGAGACCTGGGAGGAGTTTCGCTTCCAGGAGTCCGAGGTCCGCGACCTCGGCGACTCGGTGCTCTGGCTGGGGCGCGTGAAGATGAAGGGCGGCGCCAGCCACGTCGAGCTGGACCAGGAGTTCGCCATCCACGCCGTGCTACGCAATGGCAAGGTCACGGCCGTGCGCACGTTTCTCGCCTGGGAGGAGGCCGTCGAAGCTGTGGGGCTGCGGGAGTAACCGCCTAGTCGTACTGACGGCTCAAATGAGCCACCAGGGGATCCGGCCCGGCCACCTCACGGCCGTTGATCCAGGCCCGGCCGCGGCAGCGAGGCTCCGTGATCAGTGCGAGGTCGCCCCTCGACACCGCGAGGCGGGGCGCTGGGCGCGCGACGGCGGAGTCTCGATAGCGGGGACACGCCATGTAGTGGAGCGGCCCCGGCTAAGCTGGCGTGAAGATTCGGCTAATCGGCCTAATGGCCGCAGCGCAGGCGCTTCAGCGACGCCTCCATCCGCTCGATCGCGGAGGTCAGCTCGGCGGCCACCTCCGGCGGGACCTCACCGGTCAGAGCCCTGTTGGCGGCGTCGCCGATCACGCCGCGGTCGCCGATGAGGTTGTTCTCCTGCCCGCCCGACGGGAGCTCCGCCAGCAGCGCCTCCAGCGCCACCCGCGCCTGGAGCGCGGCCTCGCGCACGCGGCCGGCGTCGAGGTCCATGCGGGCGCGCAGCACCAGCTCCTCGCCGGCCAGTCCCCGGTCGCGCCCGCCGAGGATCGCGGCGTAGCGCTCCTCGGGGGACTCCATCGAGCGCCTCACCCGCCGGGCGCCGAAGGCGGGCAGCTCCCACGCCTCGGCGTAGCGTCCGCTCGCCACCGACTCGCCGTCCCCGAACCCGATCCGGGCCACGAGGGCACGCTCGGTGGTCACGTCCACGCTGTAGGGATCGGCGGCGGCCGAGCGCCAGGCGCGCAGGGCCCGGTTCAGCACCAGGAGCGCGGCGTTCAGCTCCTCGTCGCCACCGGACGAGCGCACTCCCGTCAGCCACTCGTCCGCCTCGGCGCGGGCCGGGAACGGCTCGGGACGCACCACCGTCACCCGCGTGGTGGGCACCGGCTCCGGCTCCGCGGACTCGAGATCCCGGCCCCGGCGCCCGCGCCAGAGCCTCCGCTCGGGCGCCCCGAGCGTGCCCATCACGAGCACGGCCGTGTGCGGGCCGTCGCCGGAGTCGCGCACGAGGTAGCGACCGTCCGGAGGACCGAGCCGGAAGCCGAACTCGAGCTGGACGAACCCGAATGGGGAAGCGGAGCTCTGGGCCGTGGCGCTACTCGCCCGAGTGGGCGTCGCTGGCCCGGCGGTGCTCATGCGCCGGGAGCGCGTACTTGGAGGGCTTGGTGGGCACCACCGGATTATCTATCTCGCCGAGGCGGTCGATCAGATCGGACCACTGTCCCGGCTTGAGGACGGCCAGCGCCTGGCGGCCCAGCTTGCGGTTTGCGCCGAAGAGGGGCTTGAAGCCGACGTGGATGTGGTCGTTGTGGTCGGCCATGGCCATGGTGGAGCCGCCGAGCTCCAGCAGGCTGATGATCTGGTGCGGCTGCATCGTGCCCTGGAGGCGCATCAGCCGGCGCACGGTGGTCTCCGTGATGCCGCCGGCCTCCTGGTGGCCGAGGATCGGGATGCCGTTGATGGCGGCGATGTCCACCGCGCTGCCGGACGAGTGCTCGGACACGTTTCCGGACGCGGTGAGGAAGCCGTGCCCGCTCTTGAGCGAGGTGACGGTGGGCTTCAGCCCCGACTCGGCCAGGTACTCGAGCGTGGCCAGCACGCGACGGTCGATCTGGCCGGAGCGGATGTCGTCGCGGCCGCCCGGGTAGACCTCGATGCGCTCGTCGGAGAGCACCCGGCGCTCCAGCAGCGGCTTCGACATCAGCAGGATCTGGCCGATCGACACGCCGTCGCCCTTGCCGTAGAGCACGTTGCGCCCGGAGGCCCGGTAGATGGCCGTGGCCTCGAGCAGCTTCCAGCCGTCGAGGATCGGCTTCGGGTCGATGGTCGGGCGCGCCCTTGCCGGCGGGGCGGATGGAGAAGTCGAGCCGGGCCGCGCCTCCTGAGTCGGGCCTGCCGACCCGTCCGAGCACGGTGCCGCCGATCACGTGCGCGCCCTTGCGCAGGCGCTTCAGCCGGACCTTCGAGGGGTCCAGTCCGAAGGGCCGCGAGAAGTAGGCGTCGAAGGTCTCGAAGCCGTCCTTCCTGCGCAGCTTCGAGTCCATCATCTGCTCGAGGCCGCCGGACTCGCGCGCGCCCGGGTTGCCGGGGTGCGCGAACAGGCGCTCCTTGACGGGCAGGGAGGCGGTGGGCCCGAGGTCGCCCAGCGGGTCCTCGGCCGCTGGGCGATTGTCCTCGGGCTGGCTGCCGGCCGAAGCCGGCGCAGTGGGCTTGGGATCCGCGGTGTCGCCGTGCGCGGGGGTGGCGCGGGCGTCGCGGCGGTCCGGGTCGCTCCTGGGCACGGGGTAGAAGCCGGACACCGATCCCAGGTGGGCGTAGGTGAAGCGGTTGCCGTACACGTCCTGGAGCCGGATGTAGCGCCCGAGCTTCTCGCTCTGGCCGGTCTCCTTGATCACGCCGTCGTTCACGGCCACCACGGGAGCGCCGAGGCGCGTGTAGATGCCGATGCTGCGGCGGCTGCTCGCTGCCCTCGATCAGGTGGGCGGCGTTCTCGCCCTGTCCCACCTTCTTCAGCAGCTGCTGCTCGCGCAGGTCGTCGGCGTAGCGGGCGCGGGCGTAGACGGGGAAGCGTCCCTCGGTGAGTCCGGTGAGGGAGCCCACGAGGTCGGCGGGCACGCCGGCGATCAGCCGGGCGCGGAGCAGCACGGAGTCCACGTACCAGTCGGCGTGGTTGTAGGCGAACACCGCCCGGCGCACGTCCTTCTCGTAGTCCGCGGCGGCGAGGTAGCGGGCGGCGGCGAAGATCGCGTCCACCGGGTTGTAGGGGTCCTTGCGCCCGTCGCGGTTGGCGTCGGTGCCGTACATCCGCCAGGTGGCGGGCATGAACTGCATCCACCCCACGGCGCCGGCGCTCGACACGTTGAGGTTGCGGCCGTAGTCGGTCTCGATCTCGTTGATCGCGGCCAGCACCTCCCAGCGCACGCCGTACTCGATGCCGGCGGCCTGGTAGATCGGCAGCAGGAACGGCGGCACCCGGAACTTGCGGATGATGAAGTTGGGCACCCCGGTGGCGGACGACGGGCCGGGGAGGGCGTCCACGAAGCCGGGGTTCGAGCGGGTGGGGGAGCCGTCGGCGTTGCGCAGCTTGGTCTTGTGCGCGTGCTCGCCGCCGCCCTGCTTCTTCACGTGGCCCTCGAGCGTCTTGACCTTCTCGGCACGGCGCGGCACGGCCTGTCCGCTGCCGGTGCGCTCCTGGGGGGCGCCGCCGGTGGCGACCGGGGCCTTCTCCTCGCTTCTCGGCCGGCGTGGTGGCGGCGGGCTCGGGCTTCGGTGCGGCGGCCTGCTCCTCGGCGGGCGGCTGGGCCTGCGCGGGGGCGGGCGCGCTCGCGGGCGCCTGGGCCGGCGCGGGTGCAGCCGGAGGGGCAACGTTGGCCGTGGGCGCCGGCGCTGGGCTGGCGGGGCAGCGGGGGCCGGCGGCGGAACCGCCGGGAGCGGCGGCCTGCGCCACCACCGTGCCCTGAACGTTCATGTCGGCGATCGTCTTGCCCGGGGGCACCTGCACGGTCACGATCTCGCCCGTCGCGAGCTGCACCTGGACGGCCTGCGTCTGAGCCTCCGCCGGCATCGTCATGGCGGTGAGCGTGGCGGCCGCCAGCGTGCTCATCGCGAGCAGCGCGGTCCAGCGGCGGACGCCGCGGAGCGGCCAGCGGTCCGCGGGCGCCGCTGGTGCGCGGGCCGTCGGATGAGGAGTGAGATTAGGCTCTGCAAAGCGGAATCTTGGGGGTGCTGAAAGGTCTGAAATCGCATGCCGCTGCCCCAGCGGGGGCACGCGGATCACGTGCTCCTATCGACCGCTCGGGGACAGAACTTCAATCCCGGGCCCAGGCGCAGTGCGGATTGCAGCAGCTAACCCTAAAGTCGAGGCTTAGATTGGCACGTTTCGGCGCACGGCGCGCGGAGACCACCGAAGAACGATCGAGTACCCTGCCCGCGATGGCCGCTCCGGAGCACGAGAGGGCTTCGTCGACCGCCTCTCCCGGCAGGGCGAGGAGGCGCTCGGCAAGATCGCCGAGGAGCTGATCGGCAACCCGGTGGTGAACGCCGCGGTCGGCCGGGCCTTCGACGCGCGCGAGAAGGCGGTTCAGGCGCAGGAGGCGGCGATGGGGGCCTTCAACCTGCCCTCGGCCTCGGACATCGAGCGCGTGACCCGGCGGCTTCGGTCCATCTCACAGCGCCTCGAGGCCATCGAGGACGCGATGGACCGGGTCGAGGAGCGGGCCGCGCGCGACGACGACTCCCGCCTGGCGGCCATCGAGGGCCGGCTGGACGAGATGGCGCGCGACCTGGCCGCGCTCCGGGCCGCGGTGGGCGACAGCGACGTTCCGGTGCCGCGGGCGCAGGAGCGCCTGACCGTCACCGAGTCCTGAGCGCCTCGTAGCCGGCGCGTCCCACCGCCAGCCCGATCTCCTCGATCTGCTCCGGTCCCGCGCGCACGGCGCCGTCCGCGCCGGGCACGTCGCTGACTCCCAGAACGCATGCGGCCGCGACGCCGCGGATCTCGGCCAGCCGGAAGAGGGTGGCCGCCTCCATCTCCACGGCGGCCGCCCCGCCGGCGATCCAGCCGGCCATCTCGACCCTCGCGGTCGTCGTAGAAGAGATCCGTGCTCACCACCGTGACCGCGCGGGCGCCCGCCTCCACCAGCCGGGCGGTGAGGCCGGGCTCGCCCGCGGGGGGCTGCTCGGCGCCGAGCGCGGTGCTGGCACCGTCCGCCGGCAGTGCCTCGGACGCGGCCAGCAGGTCCCCGAGGGCGAGGTCGCCGTTCAGCGCGCCGCAGGTGCCGATGCGGACCAGGCGCCGGGCCCCGAGGGCGATCAGCTCCTCGCAGACGATGGCGGCGCTGGGCCCGCCCATCCCCGTGGACTGGATGGTGAGCGGCTCGCCGTCGGCGGCGACCCCGGTGTAGCCCCAGAGCCCGCGCGCATGGTTGAACATGAGCGGGCCCTCCAGGAGGTCCTGGGCCACCATCAGCGCCCGGTGCGGATCGCCGGGAAGGAGCACGCGCTCGGCCAGGTCCGTGGCCGGGCGGAGGTGGATCGGGCCGGACCTGGTGCTCGAGCGTCACGGCGGCGCACCATAGAGGGGCGCCTGTGGAAGACTCAGCCTCCCGTGGCCCGGAGACGCACCGACCCCAGGGAGCTGCCCGACGCGCTCCGCGATGCGGTGGAGCGGACGGTGGAGTCCACGCTCGGCTCGGCCGGGCGCAGCCGCGACGCGGCCCAGGGCGCGCTCGACGACCTGGCCGGGACGGTGGACGACCTGAGGCGCGGGGCGGAGGATCGCCTGGTCCGCAGCCGCAAGGCGGTGGCCGAGGTGATCGACACCCGCCGGCCCGCGACCTACGAGGACATCCGCGACCTGCAGAAGGAGCTGCGAGCGATCGGACGGCGCCTCGACGCGATCGAGGAGCGCCTCCCGGCGGCCAGGCCGCGGCCGGCCGCCAAGCGCAAGCCCGCCGCCAAGCGCAAGCCGGCCGCCAAGCGCAAACCGGCCGCCAAGCGCGGCGGCTGATGGCCGGCCGCCGGGTGCTGATCACCGGCGTGGGCAGCCACGTGGGAGCGGGCCTGGCCGCCCGGCTGGAGCGCGACCCGCGCTTCGAGCACGTGGCCGGCCTCGACACCCGCATGCCCGCCGGACGGCCTCGGGCGCACCGAGCTGATCGAGGCCGATATCCGCAACCCGGTGATCACCAAGCTGATCGCGCCGCTCGAGGTGGACACCGTGGTCCACAACCAGATCATCAGGCAGCCGGGACCGGGCATGTCCGCGCGGGCGATGCACGACGTGAACGTGATCGGATCGCTCCAGCTCCTGGCCGCGCTCGAGAAGGCCCCGACCGTGCGCACGATCGTGGTCCGCGGCTCGGCGGGCATCTACGGGGCGGAGCCCGGGGCGCCGCAGTTCTTCGACGAGCGCATGACGCGGCTCTTCCCCCTGCGGTCGCGCTTCCAGCGCGACGTGGCCGAGATCGAGAACTACTTCGAGACCTACTCCCGCCGCCACCCGGACGTGTCCTGCACGATGCTCCGGTACCAGCCCGCGATCGGCCCGTCGCTCGACACGCAGGTCACGCGCTACCTCTCGCTGCCCGCGTGTCCCACATACCTGGGCTTCGACCCGCGCATCCAGCTGATCCACGAGGAGGACGGGATGAACGCCCTGGTGGCCGCGGTGGCCAACCCGGTGCGCGGCGCCGTGAACGTGGCGGGCGAGGGCACGATCGGACTGGCCCGGATGGTGCGCACCGCGGGCCGGGCGCCGCTGCCCGTGGCCGGCCCCCTATTCGGCCCGGTCACCTCGCTCGCCCGCCGCGCCGGCATGAGCCGCCTGTCCGAGGACTTCCGGCGGCTGCTTCGCTACGGCCGCGGGGTGGACATCACCCGCCTGGTGGAGGAGGTGGGCTTCCGCCCGCGGCACTCCACCGTGGACGCCGTGCAGGAGTGGGGGCGCACCCGGTCCGGGCTTCGCCTCACACCGTCCGTGCGTGCGGCCGCATGAGCTCGCAGAGCACACGCGAGGCGCCGCCGCGCCAGCCCCACGACCCGCGCCGCCGGCCCCGCGGGGCAACGCCTCCGCTCGGCGCCGCGCTGTCGTTCATGCGGCTGCTCCGCGGCGGGCTCGATGCCGGCCTCGAGCTGCCCGAGGCTCTGGCCCGCGGAGCGTCGGCGCTACCGCGGGACGCGCGCCACACCCTGGAGCTCGCCCTCCACCGGCTCGAGGGGAGCTACCGCGAGGACGAGTGGGGCTTCGACGAGGAGTTCACGGAGATCGTCGAGCCGCTGCTCGGCTTCCTGTACGACCGCTGGTGGCGGGTGGAGGCGGAGGGCGTGAGCCACGTGCCCGCCCACGGCCGCGCCCTGCTGGTGGCCAACCACGCGGGCTTCCTCCCCTGGGACGCCACGATGATGAGCACCGCGCTCATGCGCGAGCACCCCCTGCCCCGCCATCCGAGCTTCCTGGTGCTCGACTGGGCGTTCGAGCTGCCCTGGGTGTCCACCGCCATCCGCCGCCTGGGCGGCGTGGCGGCCTCCCCCTACAACGCGCTCCGCCTGCTGGGGCAGGACCGGCTCGTGGCCGTGTTCCCCGAGGGCGCGAAGGGCACGGGCAAGCCGTTCTCCGACCGCTACCGGCTACAGCGCTTCGGCCGCGGCGGCTTCGTGGAGCTGGCCCTGCGCACCGGGGCCCCGATCGTGCCCGTGGCCGTGGTGGGCAGCGAGGAGATCTACCCCAAGCTGGGCGAGCTGCCGGCGCTTGCCCGGATCGTGGGCGCCCCGTTCTTCCCGGTCACGCCGACCTTCCCCTGGCTCGGGCCGCTGGGGCTGGTGCCGCTGCCGTCCAAGTGGCGGATCGAGTTCTGCCCGCCGATCGAGACGGCGAGCTACGGGCCCGACGCGGCCGACGACCGTGCGCTCGTGTTCGAGCTCTCGGAACGGGTGCGGGAGACGATCCAGCAGACCGTCTACGCGAACCTGGTCCGGCGCGGATCCGCCTTCGTCTAGAATCTAGAAGTGGACGCCGCGGAGGAGGTAGGCCATCGCCACGGCCTCCGAGGACATCTCCTCGTTCGGCGCCTTCTCGCCCTCCGCCAGCTCCTTCTTCTTCTTGCCCTTGGCGGCGTGTGAGTCGGGGAAGAGGTTGTAGGCGGTGTTGAGCACGATGTCCATGGTCTTCGGCGACACCGAGTAGAGCACCTCGCCGAAGGTCCCGAGCCGGGACGCCATCCGCTTGGGCTTGTCGATCAGCGCGTCGAGGAGCATCTTCCCGGCCTCCTCGGGGGTGAGCGTGGGGAAGGCCTTGTAGATGTCGGTGGGCGCGATCATCGGGGTGCGCACCAGCGGCATGTACACGGTGGTGAACTTCACGCCGTCGCCGATCACCTCGGGCGCCGCGCAGCGCGAGAACGCGTCCAGCGCGGACTTCGACGCCACGTAGGCCGAGAAGCGCGGCGTGTTCGTCTGCACGCCGATCGACGACACGTTCACGATGTGCCCCGAGCGGCGCTCGCGCATTCCCGGCATGAAGGCCAGGATCAGCTTCAGCGCGCCGAAGTAGTTCAGCTGCATCGTGCGCTCGTAGTCGTGGAAGCGGTCGTAGGACGCCTTCACCGAGCGCCGGATCGAGCGTCCCGCGTTGTTGATCAGAACGTCCACGCCACCGTGCGCCTCCAGCACCTCGGCCGCCACACGGTCCACCTCCGCGAGATCGGACAGGTCGGCGGGATGGACGTGCGCGGTGCCGCCCGCCTCCTCGACCTGCTTCGCCACCTCCTCGAGCTTCTCGCGCGTGCGCGAGACGAGGATCACCTCGCCGCCGGCCTCGCCGATCTTCACGGCGGTCTCGGCCCCGATCCCGCTGGAGGCGCCGGTGATCAGGATCCGCTTGCCCTTGATCGCGCCGGCCAGGCTCCGGTCCCGGAACAGGTCCGGGTCGAGGTTGCGCTCCCAGTAGTCCCACAGCGCGGGGGCGTAGGTGGAGAGCGGGGGCACCGCGATGCCGGTGCCGGAGAGGGCGCGCTGGGCGTCCCGGGCGTCGAACTTGCAGTTGAAGTCCCGGTTCTCCATCGCCGCCGGGGGGATCCCCAGGTCGTGGTAGACCTGATTGCGGATCTTCTTGACGGTGGGCAGGGCCATGATCCCGGCGCGCACCGGCTTCGGGATGGCGTTCGTCATGTTCGAGTCGATGCGCATCGCCAGCTGCGGCGCGTGCGCCGCCCTCGCGAACTCGTTCAGGGTCTCGCCCACGGTCATGGGCTCCGGGTTCACCAGGTGGAAGGTGTCGCCGGGCAGCTCCTCGTCCGGGAGGTGGGCGATGTGGTCCATCGCCCGGGCCACGAAGTCCACGGGGACCATGTTCGTCTGGCCGCCCTGGGGGCCGGCCAGCGGGAACCACTCGGGCAGCGCGGCGCGCAGCCGCTGGAGCAGCTTGAAGAGGTAGTAGGGACCGTCGATCTTGTCCATCTCGCCGGTCTCGGAATGACCGAGCACGATCGCCGGCCGGAAGATGATCTTGTTCGACTTCACCAGCTCGCGGACCAGCTGCTCGGACTCGTACTTCGTCCGGTGGTAGTGGTGGGGCAGGCGCTGCCCCTCGTCGAACATGTCCTCCTGGAAGATGCCGCGGTAGTCGCCGGCCACGGCGATCGAGCTCGTGTGGTGGAAGCGGCCCACCTCGTGCTCGTTGGCGAACTCGATCACGTGACGGGTGCCGTCCACGTTGGCCCGCTGCGACGAGTCCTCGTCGGCCTCCACGTCGTACACGGCGGCGAGGTGGAAGAGATGGTCGATCGGCTCGTCGAACCCCTCGACCCCCAGCCCCGGCTTCGACAGGTCCCCGGGTACCGCCACCAGCCGTCCCTCGGGAGCGCCGAGCCGCTGGACGAGCGCGTCGAACTTCCCGCGCGAGCCCTCGCGCACGAGCACGTAGATGGTGCCCTCCCGCTTCAGGAGCTCGGCCACTAGGTGACGCCCGACGAAGCCGGTCGCCCCGGTTACGAAGTAGTTCAAGTTCCCTCCACTCGCTCCCCAGGTTGTGATGCGCGGCGAGTCTATCCCGACCGGGTTCACCGCCGCCGAGGGGTGAGCACCGCACCCCGGGGAGGAGCGGAGCCCGATCGCGTGATCGGGCGAGCACCGCACCATTCCTTCTTCCTTGTCAGACTCGAACCCCGCTCCACCCTGGGCGGACTTGCGCGTGGATCGAGAGACCCTGACCCTCAAACAGGCCGCGGAGCGCGTGGGAGTGTCCGCGGGCACCCTCAAGCGCTGGGCGGAGACCGGCGTGATCCCGCACGTGCACCGGGCGCGGGGCGAGTGGACGCCCGTGGCGGTGAGCCACGCCCGCCTCGTCGCCCGCATGCGCGAGCGCGGCCATCGCCTCGAGCACATCCGCGAGGCCAGCCGGCAGGGCCGCCTCGCCTACGGCTACATCGAGGACCTCTTCCCGGACGGCGAGAGCCGGAAGACGCTCCGGCGAGGTGGCCAAGGAGACGGACCTGGAGCCGGCGCTGATCGAGCGCTTCTGGACCGGGCATCGGCCTGCCCCCGGCGGGGCTCGACCACATGTCCGACGACGACGCGCGCGCGGTCCAGTACGTGTCCACGGTGCTCGGCGCCGGGCTTCCCGCTCGTGGCCTTCCTCCAGCTCTGCCGCGTGTACGGGCAGGCCCTGGCCCAGATCGCCGACGCGGAGGTGCGGCTCTTCCACCTCTACGTGCACGAGCCGCTGATGCGGGAGGGGGTGCCCGGCCTCGAGATGGCGGAGGAGATGGAGGAGCTGGCCCGGGACCTGCTGCCGATCTCCTCGCCGCTCATGGACTACATCCACCGCCGCTTCCTCCAGCACTTCGTGGAGCAGGACGTGGTGGGCCACATGGAGGGCGAGCTCGAGGACCAGGACCTGGACCTCGGCCGGGTGCGGGTGGCCATCGCCTTCGCCGACCTCGCGGGCTACACCCGCTTCACCGAGGAGGAGGGCGAGGAGGAGGCCCTGTCGTCGGTGGAGCGCTTCGTGGAGGGCGTGACCAACACGCTCCCGGACGGCGCGCGCGTGGTGAAGACGATCGGCGACGAGGTGATGGTCGTGGGACAGGACGTGGCCGCGCTGGTGGACTGGGCCGTGGGCTACACCGGGATGTTCGAGGAGCGCCCCGAGCCGCGCATCGGCATCCACTACGGCAGCACCCTCTACCGCGACGGGGACTACTTCGGCCGCGAGGTGAACCTGGCCTCGCGCGTGGTGGCCCGGGCGCGCGGCGGCGAGGTGCTCGTCACCGACTCGGTGATCGAGGCCGTGGACGCGAGCCACCTGAGGTTCGAGCCGATCGGCCAGGTGAAGCTGAAGGGCTTCGACGAGCCCCGGCAGCTGTGCCGGGCGACCCCGCGCGCCCGATGAGCGAACGCCCGCTCGAGACGGCCCGCGCGAGCGGCCTGATCAGGCCGGGGGAGCCGCTGCTGGTGCTGCTCTCCGGGGGAGGCGACTCGGTGTGCCTCCTCGACGTGGCCGTGCGGCTCGGCGCGCAGGTGTCCGCACTCCACGTGAACTACGGGCTTCGCTCGACGGCCGACGGCGACGAGGAGTTCTGCCGCCGCCTCTGCCGAGAGACTGGACGTGCCCCTGCGGGTGGAGCGGGTGCGGCCTGCCCGGCGAGGGCAACCTCCAGGCGGCGGCGCGCGACGCGCGCTACACGCTGGCCGAGCAGGTCGCCGAGGGTGACTACGCCTCCGCCCACACCGCCTCCGATCAGGCCGAGACCGTGCTCTACCGCCTGGCCGTGTCCCCCGGCACGCGTGCGCTCTGGGGAATGCGCGCCCGGCGCGGGCGCCTGGTCCGCCCGCTGCTGGACGTGACCCGCGACGAGGTGCGGGAGTACCTGGGCGCTCGCGGGCTCGACTGGCGGGAGGACCCGTCGAACGAGGATCCGCGCTTCGCGCGCTCACGGGTGCGCCATGAGGCCCTGGAGCGCTGAAGGGGCTGAACGCCGTCGGCCGAGCGCACGATCGCCGAGACGGCCCGCCAGCTTCGCGACGAGGGCGAGGTCCTGGACCTGGCCGCGGGCGACGCCCTCGAGGCCCTCGGCGGCGGCCCCGCCATCTCGCTCGGGGACCTGGCCGAGCTGCCCGCGGCGCTGCGCCGGCTGGTGCTGCGCCGGCTCGCGGAGTCGCTCACCGGCACGGCCGCGGCCGCTCTCGCGCCGCGAGGCCGACGAGATCGTGGGCCTCGGGCGCCTCGGCACGAAGTCGCTCGACCTCGGCGGCGGCCTGCGCGCGGTGGCCGAGTACGGAACGCTCCGCCTGACCATGGCCGAGGACGCCGCGCCCGCCCGAGCCGGTGAACCTGCTCGTGCCCGGGCGGGCGCGATTCGGGCGCTGGGAGGTGGAGGCCCGGGTGGGGCTGCCCGGTGAGGTGAGCGTGGCCGCCGCCGCCCTGGGTGACCGGGCGCTGGTGCGCAGCTGGCGCGAGGGGGACCGGATGCGCCCGCTCGGCCTCGGGGGCACGAAGACGCTCCAGGACCTGTTCACCGACGAGAAGATCCCGCGCACGCTCCGCACCACCCTTCCCGTGATCGAGGTGGACGGGGACATCGTGTGGGTGGCGGGCGTGGCGCTCGACGAGCGCTTCGCGGCCGGCGACGAGGGCCCCGGCGCGGTGGGTCTCACCGCGCGCCCGGTGCGATGAGCCGTCGCCCTCGCCGGGCCGCGGCCTAGACTCGCGGCGGATGCACGACGCCGGCGTAGGGGAGGTCCTGGTCGAGCGCGAGGCGCTGGCCAAGCGCGTGGTCGAGCTCGCGGAGGAGGTCTCGCGCGACTACGAGGGCCGGGACCTGCTCCTGGTGGGCGTGCTCAAGGGCGCCGTCTTCTTCCTCTCGGACCTGATGCGGCACCTCGACCGCGAGTGCGAGGTGGACTTCATGGCCGTGTCCTCGTACGGCTCCTCCACCGACTCCTCCGGGGTGGTGCGCATCCTCAAGGACCTCGACGCGTCGATCGAGGGCCGGCGACGTGCTGATCGTCGAGGACATCGTGGACTCGGGTCTCACGCTCTCGTATCTGATGCGCACGCTGCGCGCCGCGCGACCCGGCGACGCTCGAGGTCTGCGCACTGCTCACCAAGCCCGAGCGGCGGAAGGTGGACCTGCCGATTCGCTACGTGGGCTTCGAGATCCCGAACCGCTTCGTGATCGGTTACGGGCTCGACCATGCGGAGCGTTTTCGCAACCTTCCGTACGTCGCGGTCCTGAAGGACTGAAGGACTCCGCCCGGGCTGCCGAAAACGGCGTAAGGGGTTGGTACCCCCTTGCTAGGCTTGCGTTTCACCCAGGGCGCCGATCTCCTCGCCTGAGAAGACCCGGCCGGGTGCTGTGATGAGGAGACCAGAGGCTCGCCGTGAGCAAATTCTTTAAGAGCGCCGCTTTTCCCATCCTGATCGTGGTGGTGTTGGCGTTCTTCGCCCAGAAGCTGATCAGCCCGGGAGACCGCACTCCCGATCCGAACTACTCGGAGTTCCTGCACGCAGGTCGACACGAACCGCGTCAAGGACGTCACGCTCAACACGAAGAACAACCGGATCGACGTGGAGCTGAAGGGCGGGAAGAAGTACCAGACCGCCTATCCGGACAACACCGAGCAGAACCTGGTCAACCAGCTCCGGACCGAGAACATCCCCATCGACGTGAAGGCGAAGGGCGGCTCCGGCTGGATCACCGCCCTCACGTACATCCTGCCCTTCGTGATCTTCCTGCTGTTCTGGCTGTTCATCATCAACCAGATGCAGGGCGGAGGGTCGAAGGTCATGTCCTTCGGCAAGTCGCGCGCGAAGCGAATGTCGGTGGACGCGCCGAAGATCACCTTCCGTGACGTCGCCGGGGTGGACGAGGCGGTGGAGGAGCTCCAGGAGATCAAGGAGTTCCTCGAGAACCCGAAGAAGTTCCAGGCGCTCGGCGCGCGCATCCCGAAGGGCGTGCTGCTCTACGGACCGCCGGGCACCGGCAAGACGCTGCTCGCGCGTGCCGTGGCCGGCGAGGCCGGCGTGCCCTTCTTCTCGATCTCGGGCTCCGACTTCGTCGAGATGTTCGTGGGCGTGGGCGCCTCGCGCGTGCGTGACCTCTTCGAGCAGGCCAAGCAGAACAGCCCCTGCATCATCTTCATGGACGAGATCGACGCCGTGGGCCGGCACCGCGGCGCCGGGCTCGGAGGCGGCCACGACGAGCGCGAGCAGACGCTGAACCAGCTGCTCGTGGAGATGGACGGCTTCGAGATGAAGGACAACATCATCCTCATCGCGGCCACCAACCGGCCGGACATCCTCGACCCGGCGCTGCTGCGCCCGGGCCGCTTCGACCGCCAGATCGTGGTGGACCGCCCCGACCGCAAGGGGCGCACGAAGATCCTCGAGGTGCACACCCGCGGCAAGCCGCTGGCCAAGGCCATCGAGCTCGACACGCTGGCCGGCCAGACGCCCGGGCTTCACCGGCGCCGACCTCCAGAACCTCGTGAACGAGGCCGCGCTGCTGGCCGCGCGCCAGGGCAAGCGCGAGATCGACCACCTCCAGCTGGAGGAGGGGATCATGCGCGTGATCGCGGGCCCGGAGAAGAAGACCCGCGTGATGTCCGAGAAGGAGCGCCGCATCACCGCCTACCACGAGATGGGGCACGCGCTGGTGGCGCACTACCTGGAGAACACCGACCCGGTTCACAAGATCTCCGTGATCTCCCGCGGCCAGGCGCTCGGCTACACGATCTCGCTGCCCACCGAGGACAAGTTCCTCACCACGCGCGCGGAGCTGTCGGACACGATGGCCATGACGCTCGGAGGCCGGGCGGCCGAGGAGATCGTGTTCAGCGAGGTCACCACCGGCGCGTCCAACGACCTGGAGAAGGTCACGGCCACCGCCAAGCAGATGGTCATGCGCTTCGGCATGTCGGAGAAGCTCGGCCCGCGCGTGTTCGGCCACGACCATGGCCAGCCCTTCCTGGGCCGCGAGTTCTCCTCCGAGCCCGACTACTCGGACGAGATCGCCCGCGAGATCGACGACGAGATCCGGCGCATCGTCGAGGAGGCCCACCAGTCCGCTCGGCGGATCCTCGAGGCGCACCGCGAGCACCTGGACACCACCTCCGAGGTTCTCCTGCGCAGGGAGACGATCGAGCGCGAGCAGTTCGTGGACCTGCTGGCCGGGAAGTCCGAGGAGGAGGTCTTCGGGCGCGACGACGAGGTCGTGCCCGTGCCGCCGCCCGCGGCGCCCGAGGTGCCGGAGCGGAAGCCCGAGCGCGGGCCGGCGCCGTTGCCGCGGCCTGGGCTTGGCCGGCGGCACCGCCGAGTAGCTGTTCGGCCGGTCCGCCGCTCCGCCGCGCGGACCTCTCGCGGCTTCGTCGCTCGTTCGCTCGCCGCAAGCGGCTCGCTCTGACACGGTCCGCGTCGCAGCAGCGGCCGCGTAGCCGGCCACAGTCCTGGCTCTACTGCTCAGGGTTCGGGCCGCGTCATCTTGGGTTCCGTTAGCCCTGCTGCTTTGAGCGGCTTCTTCCGCGTTGCCAGTAGTTCTCCGACGGTCTGGATCCGGCCGCCGCGGAAGCTGTAGACCTGCCCGATCCGCTGGGTGGTGGGCGCACCGCTGACGTCCCCCGAGCTCGCCATGCGGACCATCGCCACCACGCGGCCGTCGGCTTCGAGCAGGCGCTCCGGCTCGACGCTCCCTCCGAGGTTCTCGATCCAGTCGCTCAGAAAGCCGCGCAGCGCGTCGCGGCCCTTGACCTCCGCCCCCACCAGCTCGTCGAGGCCCCCGTGCAGCCGCCATTCGACGTCCTCGGCGAAGGTCGCCAGGAGGGTGTCGAGATCCCGCTCATTGAACGCGGCCAGCCCGCGGCGAACCAGGTCCATGTGCTCGTGGGACGTCAGCTCCGCGAGGGCGGCCTCGTGCCCGTCGCGGTCGTTCCAGAGCTCCACGCGGGTCACCCTGCCGTCCCGCACCGCGTAGAGGTAGGCCCAGGTCTCCTCGACCGGCACCCCGCTCTCCCTTCCCCGCCCGTGGTGGGTGGCGAGGATGAACACCCGTTCGCCGGCGCCGCGCGCCTCCTCGATGTCGAAGCGGTAGTCCGCGCCGAACTGCCGGAACCAGTCCCCGAACCACTCGCCCACGGCCTCCCGTCCGGTGGCCCTCTGCCTCAGCAGGCCGTCCCCGTGGAAGACGAGCGTCACGTCGTCCGCGTAGGCGTCCATCGCGGCGGGGAAGTCGCGCACGTTCACGTCCTCGAACTGCTTGACCACCACCCGCACGTTCTCCTCGGACATCGCCCGGCGAGTATCTCGCGAAGAGCGAGCGTCAGGCCCGTACGGGTTCGGCGCCGCGCCGGGATTGGATGCTCTCGGCCGCCGTCGCGGCGATCCCCAGAGCGATGGCCACGGTGACGACGCGGCCGCCCAGGCCACCCGGGTTGCCGGCCACGGCCTCGGCCACGATCAGCGCGGTGATCGCGGACCACACCAGGACCATCTCGAGCCACCCGGCGGGCGGCGCGGATCCCGAGCGCCCGCCGGCCAGTCGCCGCTCGCGCCAACAGGCACGGCAGGGCCGCCGCCAGCGCCACAAGCGTGCCGGTGGCCACCGCGCGGGTGCCGTCGAGCCGGTCGAAGGCCACCAGGCCCGCGATCAGGGGCGCCCAGCGCAGCCAGCGCTGCGCGGCTCCGTGAGCGAGGCGGCGGCCGGACATCGGTCGATCGTCTCAGCGAGCCTCCGCCCGTGCGGCGGTTCCCCGGTCAGGCGGGAGCGAGGCCCAGGGCGGTGTGCACCTCGGCGTCGGCGAGCGAGCCCGCGGTGAGCGAGGCGCCCGGGATCTCGGTGCCGGGGAAGTAGGGCACGGCGATCACGAACATGCCCGCCGCGGCGGCCGACGCCACCCCCGGCGGCGAGTCCTCCAGCGCCGCCGAGCTCCCCGGGTCGGCGCCGAGCGCGGCGCAGGCGGCCAGGTAGAGGTCGGGCGCGGGCTTCGGCTCGGCCACGTCGTCGGCCGTCACCACCGTCAGGAAGCGCCCGTCCAGAAGCCCGGCGCCGCCCAGCACCCGCTCCACGAACGGCCGCGTGGAATTGGAGGCCACGGCCAGGGGCACGCCGGTGCGGGCCAGCGCCTCCATCAGCTCGAGCGCCCCGGGACGAGGGGACACCCCGGCCAGCGCCTCCTCCATCACCAGGTCGTGAAGCTCGTCCATCAGCTCCTCGCCGCGTCCGGGCAGGTCCAGCATGTGCTCGAGCTTCGCCGCCGCGGTGACCGCGCGCCGATCCGATCAGGGAGCGCTTGTGCTCCTCGGTGAAGACGCTCCCGTGCCGCTCGAACAGGGTGATCTCGGCACGGCTCCATGCCTCCTCGGTGTCGAGGAGCAGACCGTCGTTGTCGAACACCACGGCTTGGAACGGGGCGGCCACGGCGGGCGATGATGACGAACGCGCCCGCCGGGACCCCACGCCGCCGCTCTGCGAGAGTTCGCCCGTGGTCATGACCCGCCCACGCCTCGAGCAATGGCTGCGGAGCTACGAACGCGCCTGGCGCACGGCGGGCACGGACTCCCTGGCCGGCCTGTTCGCGCCCACGGCCCGCTACCGGATGTCGCCCTACGACGAGTGGGCCACCGGCCTCAAGGACATCGGCGCGCTCTGGGAGGCCGAGCGCGACGGTCCCGACGAGGGCTTCCGGATGACCAGCGAGGTGGTGGCGGTGGAGGGAGACACCGGGGTGGCGCGCGTGCGCGTGGAGTACGACGTGGGCGAGACGCGCGAGTTCCTCGATCTCTGGATCGTGCGCTTCGACCGCTCCGGCCTCTGCGTCGAGTTCGAGGAGTGGCCCTTCTGGCCGGAGCGCCCGGCCCACTCCGGCCGCTGATCAGTCGATCAGCCGCTTCTCCATCCGGTTCACGGCCACGCGCCACAGCGCCAGCGCGAACACGACAAGCGCCCCCAGCCGGAGGAGATCCGTGGCCTCGAAGCCGAAGCAGGCGTGCCGGACCAGCTCGACCAGCTGGTGGAGCGGATTGAACTGGGCCGCGATCTGGACGCCCTGGGGCAGCTGGTCGATCGGGAAGAACGTGCCCGCCACCAGGAACAGCGGCGTGACGAAGAGGGTCGTCACGTAACTGAACTGGTCGATCTTCGACACGGTGGCCGCGGTGGCCATCCCGAAGCCGGCGAAGCCCAGGGCGGTGATGAAGGCGAAGAACGGGACGAGCAGCATCCCCGGCGTGGGATCCAGCCCGAAGGCCATGGAGACGATCAGCGGAAAGGTGCCGAAGACGCCGGCACGTATCCCGATCCACAGCATCTCCGCCGTCACCAGTTCCTCCACGTCCACGGGGGCGGCGAGGATCGCGTCGTAGGTGCGCTGGAAGCGATGCTTCACGAAGGTGCCGAACATCGCCGGCAGCGCGCTGGAGAAGATCACCGCCGTGGCCACCATGCCGGTGCCCACGAACTCCACGTAGTCGAGGCCGTCGACCTGCCTGACCACGGTGGAGCCGAGGCCGAGCCCGAAGGCCAGCAGGTACACCACCGGCTCGAGCGTGCTGGAGAAGACGCTGGACTTCCAGAAGGTGCGGAAGTTGGCGACCTCGCGGCTCATGATGCCGCCGATGGCCGCGGGCTCGAGTCTCCTCACTCCGCTTCCTCCCCGGTGAGCATCACGAACACGTCCTCGAGCGACGCCGCGCGCACCACCGCGTCCTCGGGCACGGCGCCGTCGGTGGCCTTCTCGGACCCCACGATCGCGATCGCCGGCCCGGCGGGGCGCACGTTCAGTCCCTGGGCGGTCGCCCGCGCGCGCACCTCGGCCAGCCGCGCGGGCGCGCCGTACACCTCCGCGGTCAGGCGCCCGGCGTGCTCCAGGATCAGGTCCTCGGGCCGGCCCGCGGGCGATCACCCGGCCCTCCGTCATCACCGCCACCTCGTCGGCCAGGCGCTGGGCCTCCTCGATGTAGTGAGTGGACATGAGGATGGTGGTGCCGCCGCCGCGCAGGCCGTCGATGAGCGACCACAGCTCGGTGCGGATCTGGGGGTCGAGGCCCACGGTCGGCTCGTCGAGCAGCAGCAGGCGGGGCTCGTTCACCAGTCCGCGGGCCAGCAGCAGCCGGCGGCGCATTCCCCCCGAGAGCTTGTCCACGGCGTCGCGGCGGCGGTCGGTGAGCCGGGCCAGGGCCAGGCAGCGGTCCACGGCCGCGCGCACGTCCTTCACCCGGTAGAGGCGGGCGAACACCGCGAGGTTGTCCTCCACGGTCACGTCCACGTCGAGGTTGTCGAGCTGCGGCACCACGCCCATCTCGGCGCGCGCCTCCTTGGACTCGCCCGGAAGGTCGAAGTCCAGCACCCGCAGCGTGCCCTCGTCGGCCACCGCCTGGCCGGTGAGCAGGCGCATGGTGGTGGACTTGCCGGCGCCGTTCGGGCCCCAGCAGCCCGAGACAGATGCCCGGCGGCACGTCCAGGTCCAGGTGATCCACGGCGGTGATGTCGCCGAAGCGCTTCACCACCTGGTTCAACTCGATCACGGACGAGACATCGACCCGCGAGGATAGGCATCGGTGCGCGACCGGGCCGCGCCCGGCGCTTCCGATGGGCGGTGAGGCTAGAGCTGCGCGGTGTCCGTGGGCAGGCCGAGCAGCAGCCGCCCGGTGAGCTCGAACGTGGCCGGGGAGATCAGCATGTGCTGGGTGGCCACGTGCATGTCCCGGAACCGGCGCTGCAACGGGCTGCGGGCGTAGATGGACGATCCCCCTCCCAGCTCGTAGCACGTGTCCACCACCCCGGCGGCGCTGCGCACCGCGTGCGTGGCGGACAGGCGCAGCGCCGCCCGGACCTCCGTGCCCGTCTCGCCGCTCGACTCGGCGGTGGCGTAGCCGCGGTCCAGCTCGTCCATCATCAGCGCCCGGGCCGCGCGCAGGGACGCCTCGGCTCGCGCGGTGTCGGCCTGCACGGCCGCCCGCTCGGCGAGCTTGCGCCGGCTGCCCTCGGGGGTCTTCGCGCCGGCCAGCTCCAGCAGGTCGTCCATCGCGCCCCGGGCGATCCCCAGCGCCACCCCCGCGATGCCCACGGCGAGGAGCCCGAACAGGGGAAAGGCGTACAGGGCCCCCTGGTGCCGCGGCTGCGTGCCGATCACCGCGGCCGACCGCGATACCGGCGCGCTCGCCCCGGCCACCGAGATGTCGTGGCTCCCGGTGCCGCAGAGCCCGGCCACGGTCCAGGTGTCGTGGATCTCCACCTCGTCGCGCGGGAAGATCACGAGCCGGAGCTCGGGCGGCCCCGGGCCGATCTCGGTGATGCACCCGCCCATCAGCCAGTCGCAGAACGGGCTGCCGCTGGCGAACGGCCAGCGCCCGGTCACGTCCAGCCGGCCGTCCTCGGCCACCGCCCGGCCCCGGGGGGCGAAGACCCCGCCCACCGCGGTGCCCGCCGTTCCGTAGATCTCCTCGGCCGCGTCCTCGTCCAGGTAGCCGGCGAGAACCCCGCTCGTGGCCGTCACGGCCAGGCACCAGCCGGCACTGGCGTCGGCGCGGGCCAGGGCCTCCACGGCCTCGACCAGCGCCCGCGGCGTGGCCTCGGCGCCGCCGAGCTCTCGCGGGACGCAGAGCCGGAACAGGTCCGCGCGCCGCAGCGCGTCCACCACCTCCGGGGCCAGCCGGCGCTCCCGCTCCGATCGCTCGGCGTGCTCCGCGGCCAGGGCCGCGGCCTCGTGAACTGCCGCCGGTGCGTCGGACACGGCCATCAGGCGGGGGGAAGGTTACGGACGAACCGGCGGCACGACTGTACGCCCCGTGGAGAGTCGCCGGGATACTCCCGGGCATGCCCGGCCCGACCGTCATGGGGATCGTGAACGCCACCCCCGACTCGTTCTCGGACGGCGGCCGCTATCTCGACCGCGACGCCGCGGTGGAGCACGGCCTCGGGCTCGCCCGCGAGGGGGCCGCCGTGCTCGACGTGGGCGGCGAGTCCTCCCGGCCGGGTGCGGAGCCCGTGGGGGAGGCCGAGGAGCTGGACCGCGTCCTGCCCGTCGTCGAGCGGCTGGCGGCCGCCGGCGAGCGCGTGTCGGTGGACACCACCAAGCTCGCCGTGGCCCGCGCCGCGCTCGCCGCCGGGGCCACGATCGTGAACGACGTGTCGGCCTTCCGCTTCGATCCGGGAATGGCCGCGCTGGTGGCCGAGGCCGGCGCCGGCTGCTGCCTGGTGCACATGCGCGGCGAGCCGAGGACGATGCACCAGGACCCGAGCTACGGCGACGTGGTCTCCGACGTGAAGGCGTTCCTCGAGGAGCGCCTGGCCTTCGCGGTGGCCGAGGGAGTGGCCGAGGATCGCATCTGGCTCGACCCCGGGATCGGCTTCGGCAAGAACGTGGACCACAACCTGGAGCTGCTCCGCCGGCTCGGCGAGATCGTGGCCATCGGCCGCCCCGTGGTGGTGGGCACCTCGCGCAAGAGCTTCCTGGGCAAGCTGGCCGGCGGCCGGGAGGCCGACGACCGGCTGCCGGGCACGATCGCCACCAACGTCATGGCGCTGGAGCGCGGGGCCTCGGTGTTCCGCGTCCACGACGTGCGTGCCGTGTCCGATGCCCTGAAGGTGGCCGCTGCTACGGTCGGCCCATGACCTCGGAAGTCCGACCCGACCGACCCGGACGACGACTTCGAGGAGCTGGACGACGACGACCTGGATGACGAGTCCGCGCACACCGCCCCGGCGGTGACCATCGAGGTGAACGGGCTCTCGCTCTACACCCGCCACGGCGTGAGCGCCGAGGAGCGCGAGCTGGGTCAGCGGCTGGTGTTCGACGTGGTGTTCGAGCTCGACGAGTGCGACGCCACCGTGACGGACCGGGTGGAGGACACCATCAACTACGCAGAGGTCTGCGAGCAGGTGGCGCTGGCCGCCCAGGAGCGTTCGTACCGCACGCTCGAGCGCCTGTGCACCGCGGTCGCGGATCGCCTCATCGACCGCTTCGGGGCCGAGTCGGTGCGGGTGAAGGCGGCCAAGCCCGAGCCGCCGATCCCGCTGCCCGTGGACGAGGTCTCGGTGGAGGTCTGGAAGCAGGTTTGACCGGCTACCTCGGCCTCGGCTCCAACGAGGGCGACCGGCTTGGCCTCCTGCGCGCCGCGCGCGAGCGACTCGCCACCCGCGGCATCGAGGTCACCGCCTCGTCCTCCGTCTACGAGACCGCGCCGCAGGGCGAGATCCTCGACCAGCCCGACTTCCTGAACGCCGTGGTCCGGATCGAGACCGAGCTCGACCCGGAGGAGCTGCTCGCCGCCTGCAAGGAGGTGGAGCTGGAGCTGGGGCGCGACCCCGGCCGGCCGCGGCACGCCCCCCGCCCGGTGGACGTGGACGTGCTCCTGCTCGGCTCGCTCGAACACCGCTCCGAGCGGCTGACTCTCCCGCACCGCGACCTCACCGCCCGGCGCTTCGTGCTCGAGCCGCTGCTGGAGCTCGAGCCGGCGCTCGAGCTGCCCGACGGCACCCCCCTGGCCCCCCGTCTGGCGGACGTCGCCGACCAGCGCGTCGTGCGCGGCGAGTCGCTTTAGGCGATCGTTAAAAACCCCCCCCAAGCGGGGGGTTTGTGTCTCGCGGCCGTTCACTCCGGCCGCTCGGCCGGGCAACCTTGCGGCCATGGAGAACACTCTCGAGCTCGCCTCCTTCCGGGGCAACGACGAACCCTGTCTCGTGGAGGCGGCGCTGGCCTGCCGCGCCTGCCTGTCGAGCGACGTGGAGTGGTCTCTCATGGTGGAGGAGTTCGAGGGCCAGGTGGAGTGCCGCTGCCGCGACTGCGGCTACGCCCGCACCGTCTCCCTCACCTCCGAGCAGACGCTCCGCCTCTCGCTGCAGCCGGCCTAGCCGACCGCGTAACCCGCCGCCCTCCCGGAGGTACAAAGAAGGCATGGCCGACCCCGCGTCCGCGCCGCGCACCGATTCCCTCGACGTGATCGTCGAGCTCATCTCCGGCATGGACGAGCGGCCGCGACCGGACGGCAAGGGCTTCTACGACCGGCTCTGCGTGGCGCTCTGCCGGCAGGCGTCGATGCGACGCGCCGGGCTGATGCTCTACGACGAGCGCCGCCGGCTCGTGGTGCCGGTGGGGAGCCACGGACTCGATGCCGACCTGCTGGCCGGCGTGTACGGCAGCCTCGAGGAGACGCCGATCGCGCAGGTGGCGCTGGCGGAGGACCGCGTGGTGCAGGTCTCCGAGCGCCTGGAGGAGTGGGTGCCTCCGCGCTACGCGGACTTCGCCGAGCTCACCACGCTCACGTGCACCCCCGTGGCCGCCGGCGGGCGCGCCCTCGGAGTGATCTTCGCCGACCGCGGGGGCGAGCAGTTCGAGCTCACCGACGACGAGCGGCAGACGATGTGGACTCTCGGCAAGACCGCCGCGCTGGCGGCCAGCGTCCGGATCGCCACCAACACCCAGGGGCAGGCGCGGCTGCTCCAGACGCGCATCGACCTGGCGCGCGAGATCCACGAGCGCGTGGTGCAGCGGCTGTTCGGCATCTCCCTCGCGCTCGGGTCGGAGCACGGCCTGAGCGAGGAGGCACGGCGCCGCTGCGCCGACGAGATGCAGGCCGCGCTGGAGGATCTGCGCGACGCGCTCTCGCGTCCGCTCGCCCCGGCGGTGCTGGACACCGGCTCCACCCTGCGCGGGGAGCTCGAGCGCTACGCCGGTCACGACGAGGACCTGCCGCTGGAGGTGCACTGGAAGGAGGGCGTGGAGGTGCCGCCGGACCTCGAGCCGATCGCCCAGTCGGTGCTGGCCGAGGCGCTCCGGAACGCCCGCAAGCACGCCCGCCCCACGCGGGTGGGCGTGCGCGTGGAGCTGACCGGGGACACCTTCGTGCTCGAGATACGCAACGACGGTGCGCTCAGGAGCACGCGAGGCACGGGGATGGGCCTACGGCTGGCGGCGGTGGAGGCGCTCCAGCGCGGCGGCTTCGTGGAGTTCGGGCCGGACGGCGACGACTGGCGCGTGCGTCTCGTGATGCCCCGCCGGGTGGCCGAGGAGCGAGTGAGCCCGGAGCGCAACCTGCGCGTGCTGGTGGTGGACGACCACGACGTGGTGCAGTGGGGCTTCCGGCTGCTGTTGGCCGAGCAGACCGTGGGTGGAGCGCTGCCTGGCCGCGACCGGGGTGGAGGAGGCGCTGGCGCTGGCGCGCCGCTACGAGCCGCACGTGGCCCTGGTGGACCTGTTCCTCGGGGAGGAGTCCGGCGTGGAGGTGTGCGAGGCGCTGCGGCGCGAGTCGCCGGGCACGCGCGTGCTGCTCGATCTCGGGCGCGGGCTGGATCTCCCCCCAGGCGGCACGGGCGGCCGGTGCGTCCGGCTTCGTGTCCAAGGACCGCTCGGCCCAGGACGTGGCCGCCGCGGTGCAGGACGTGGGCCGCGGGCTCACCGTCTTCGCGGCGCGCCCCGAGCAGCCCTCGGCGCCCCTCTCGGAGCGGGAGCGGGAGGTGCTCGCCCTGATGGCGTCGGGCAAGACCAACCGCGAGATCGCCAAGCAGCTGTTCCTCTCGCCGCACACGGTGAAGGAGCACACGAGCGCGGTGTACCGCAAGCTGCACGTGCGCAATCGCGCCGAGGCGGTCCAGCGCGCCGAGCGTCTCGGCCTGACCGTCTGATTCAGACCCGCGGCCGCGCGTCCACGCGCTCGATCCAGGCCGCGAGCCGCGGGCGCCCTTCCACCGACTGGTGCTCGTCGAGAACGCGGTGGAAGAGCTCGTCGTCGGCGGGATCCCGGCCGGCGGCGTACTTCAGGAACGGGAAGGCCACGCAGTCCGCGGCGGAGAAAGCGGACCTGCCGAGGTGCTCTCCAGCGGTCAGGAGGTGCTCGAACAGGTCGAGCCACTCGTCCATGCGCGCGGAGTGGATCGCGATCGCCTCGTGGTCGGGGGCCGCGGAGTCGAGCTCGTCCTCGATCGCGTTGGGCGCGACCTTCCACACCTCCTCGAACCACTCCATGAACACCTCGAGGCGTGCCCGGGCCGCCCGGTCGCTCGGGAAGAGGGCGGGCTCGGGACGGCTGGCCTCCAGGTGGCGCAGGATGCGGCGCGAGTCCGCCACCACCACGCCCTCGTCGTCCAGCACCGGCACGAAGCCCTGCCCGGACACCTCGAGCACCGGAGTGCGGTCCGCGTAGTCGATCACCACGGACTCCACCTCCACCCCCTTGTGGGCGAGCGCGAGCGACACGCGCTCGACGTTGGTGGACCAGGGGGCGCGAAAGAGCCGAACCAAGGTGGTCGCACTTTCCCAGCCACGCCCTCCGGGCGCCAGCACGATTCGTGATACTGCCCAGCAGCCCGGCTTGGGCGGATGAATTGATGGCAACCGAGCAACAACAGGCGGCGCCGAGGGGCGCCGCGCTCGTGACCGGGGCGTCCCGGGGAATCGGCGCTGCCATCGCCCGCGCACTGGCCGCGGAGGGCCGCCCGGTGGGAGTGAACTACGTGGAGCGCCGGGAGGCCGCGGACGCGGTCGTGGCCGAGATCGTGGGCGCGGGCGGCCGGGCCGTGTCGCTCCAGGCCGATGTGTCCGATCCCGCCGCCGCGGACCCGCTGCTCGCCCGCGCCGAGGAGGAGCTGGGAGCGCCCGTGCTGGTGCTGGTGAACAACGCCGGCGTGCGCGCCGACAACCTCTCGCCCGCCATGGAGGACGAGGAATGGCAGCGCGTGCTGGACACCAATCTCTCCGCCGCGTTCCGCACCACCCGCCGGGCGCTCCGGGCCATGATGCGCGCCCGCTACGGCCGGGTGATCAACGTGGCGTCCGTGGTGGGCCAGCGCGCCAGCCCGGGCCAGGCCAACTACGCCGCCGCCAAGGCGGGGCTGGTGGCCTTCACCAAGACCGTGGCCGCGGAGGTGGCCCGGCGCGGCGTTACCGTCAACGCCGTGGCTCCCGGCTTCGTGGAGACGGACATGACCACCGGCGTGGATCCGCGCCTGCTTGAGTTGGTGCCGGCCCGCCGACTGGGTACCCCGGAGGAGGTGGCCGCGTGCGTGCGCTTCCTTGCGTCCGACGACGCGAGCTACGTGACCGGGACCGTGCTGACCGTGGACGGCGGCCTGACCGCCTGAACCAAAGGAGGACGCAGTGTCGACCACAGTGACGAGGGAAGTGCTCGAGCAGCGGGTGTTCACCGCGCTCGAGGAGTTCGGCGCAGAGCCCGACCAGATCAGCCCCGACGCGGACTTCGAGTCCCTGGACGTGGACTCGCTGGACCTGGTGGAGCTGGCCCAGATCGTGGAGGACGAGTACGGGGTGAAGCTCGGGGCCGAGGACCTGGAGAAGATCAAGACCGTCCGGCAGGCGGTGGACCTGGTGATGCAGAAGCTGTCGTGAAGCGCGACGTGGTGATCACCGGCGTCGGGGCGGTCACCCCGCTCGGCGTCGGGGCGCGCACCCTTCACGAGCGCTGGACCGCGGGCCGCTCCGGGATCGAGGACGGGCTCGGGCGGTGCGACGAGTTCGACCCCCGCGAGCACCTGTCCGTGAAGGAGGTCCGGCGCTCGGACCGCTTCACCCAGCTTGCGCTCACCGCGGCCGGCGAGGCCCTGGCCGACGCCGGCTGGGAGGAGGCCCCGCCGGGAGACCCGGATCGCTGCGCCTGCATCATCGGCACCGGGATCGGGGGCATCACCACGATCGAGGAGCAGCACACGATCATGGAGGAGCGCGGGCCCGACAAGGTCTCGCCGCTCGGGATACCCGATCCTCATGGCCAATGCCGCCAGCGGCGTGACGGCGATGAAGTACGGCCTGCGCGGACAGTCGTTCGGCACCGTGTCCGCCTGCGCCGCGGGCGCGCACGCGATCGGGATCGCCGCTCGGCTGATCGCCTACGGGGACGCCGACCAGGCGGTGGCCGGCGGCACCGAGTCCACCCTCACGCCCCTGACGCTCGCGGGCTTCGGGAAGATGGAGGCGCTGTCCAAGGTCGGGATCTCGCGCCCGTTCGACCGGCGCCGCGACGGGTTCATCCTGGGCGAGGGCGCGGGCGTGCTGGTGCTCGAGGAGGCCTCGTCGGCGCGCGATCGCGGAGCCCGCGTGCTGGGCCGGCTGGCGGGCTACGCATCCACCTCCGACGCCTACCACCTGACCGCGCCCGAGCCCGGCGGCGGCGGCGCGGCCCGGGCCGTGCGGCTGGCGCTGGAGGACGCGGGCGTGAGCCCGGCGGACGTGGCCTACGTGAACGCCCACGGCACCTCCACGTCTCTGAACGACCGCGCGGAGACCGAGGCCCTGAAGACGGCGCTCGGCGACAGCGCGGGGTCGATCCCGGTGAGCTCGCTCAAGTCGGCCATCGGACACCTCCTGGGCGCCGCCGGGGCGGTGGAGGCCGTGGCCACCCTGCTCGCGCTGCGCGACCGCATCGCCCCGCCGACGCTCAACTACGAGGAGCCCGACGAGGGCCTCGACCTGGACTACGTGCCGCGCGAGGCGCGTCCGCTCGAGAACGGCGACGGCCCGGTGGTGGGGATATCGAACGCCTTCGGCTTCGGCGGGCACAACGCGGTGCTCTGCATCGAGGCTCCGTGAGCGACTCCCTGCTCGAGGGCAGGCGGCTCGTGATCACCGGAGTTCTGACCCGGGGGAGCATCGCCTTCGCGGCCGCCTCCCGGGCCCAGGAGCTGGGAGCGTCGGTGGTGCTCACGAGCTTCGGCCGGGCGCGGCGGCTCACGGAGCGGGCGGCGGCGAAGCTGCCCGATCCGCCCGACGTGCTGGAGCTGGACGTGACCTCCCCGGACGATCTTGCGGCCCTGAGGTCAGAGCTGGAGTCCCGCTGGGGGCAGGTGGACGGCATTCTCCACGCGGTGGCCTTCGCCCCGGGGGACGCGCTGGGCGGCGCCTTCCTCGACACGCCCGTGGAGTCGGCCGCCGAGGCCTTCCGCGTCAGCGCGTTCTCCTTCAAGGAGCTGGGCGCGGGGCTCGCCCCGCTGATGCCCGCCGGCGGCAGTGTGGTGGGCCTCACCTTCGACGGCTCGCAGGCGTGGCCGGTGTACGACTGGATGGGCGTGGCCAAGGCGGCGCTGGAGGGCGTGTCCCGTTACCTGGCCCGCGATCTCGGCCCGCGCGGGGTGCGCGTGAACCTGGTGGCCGCCGGCCCGGTGTCCACACCCGCGGCCGGGGGCATTCCCGGCTTCGACCGGCTGGCCTCGAGCTGGAGCGCCCAGGCCCCGCTGGGGTGGGACACGGGCGACGCCCTCCCGGTGGCCGACGCGGTGTGCTTCCTCCTCTCCGACCTCTCGCGCGGGATCAGCGGCGAGGTGCTGCACGTGGACGGCGGGTTCCACGCGATGGGCGCCCCGCTCAACCTGTGAGAATCGCCCCGTGCTGCTCGCCGTCGACGTAGGCAACACCCAGACCCACCTCGGCCTCTACCGCGAGGACGAGCTGGTGCGCCACTGGCGCTTCGCCACCGTGCGCTTCGCCACGGCCGACGAGCTGGCCACGGTCGTGGACGGCATGCTGCGCCTGAGCGGGCTGGGTCTGGGTGAGGTCGAGCAGGCGATCGTCTCGTCCGTGGTGCCCTCGCTCGCGCAGGAGTACGAGCAGCTCATCGAGCGCTACCTCGACGGGCAGGGCGCGCTGGTGGGCCCGTCGCTGAAGACGGGGATGCCGATCCGCATCGACCGCCCGCAGGAGCTGGGCGCCGACCGCCTGGTGAACGCCGTGGCCGCCTTCGAGCGGGTGGGCGGCGCGTGCATCGCCGTGGACTTCGGCACGGCCCTCAACTACGACGTGGTGTCGAGCGCGGGCGAGTACCTGGGCGGCGTGATCTCCCCGGGGATCGAGATCTCCCTGGAGGCCCTGGCGTCGCGGGCGGCGCGGCTGCCGCGCGTGGACATAGAGGCCCCGCGGCACGCCATCGGCAAGGGGACCCAGGAGGCGATCCAGTCGGGCGTGGTCTACGGCTACGCCGGCCAGGTGGACGCGATCCTCTGCCGGCTTCGGGAGGAGCTGGGCGAGGAGGCCACGGCGATCGCCACCGGCGGGTTCGCCCAGGCGATCGTGCCCCACTGCGAGCAGGTCGACGAGGTGGACGACCTGCTGACCCTGACCGGCCTGAAGCTGGTCTGGGAGCGCAACCAGGCCGGCACCGACTCGTAACCCTCGTCACCCACCGGTCACACGGGCCGCGCCATGGTGGCCGGCATGGCCGACGCGAGTGACGTTAACCCCCGTATAGGTGGTCAACGTAACGACCGTCGGATTGCTCGAGTGGCGCGGCTCGCGCCAGCACGGCGTCGTGTCCCGCGAGCAGCTCCGGCGTCTCGGCCTGTCGGTCAGGGAGATCGAGGGACGCCGTTGATCGCGGCACTCTTCACCTGCTTCATCGCGGTGTCTACTGCGTTGGTCATCCGAGCCTGTCCCTCCAGGGTCGCTGGATGGCCGCGGTGCTCGCCGGCGGGCGTCGGGCGGCCCTCAGCCATCAGGCGGCGGCGTGGCTCTGGCGCATCCGGCCGTCCGGCCCCTCGTGGATCGACGTGACCGTGCCCACCCAGCGACGCCCGCGCCCCGGCCTTCGCTTCCACCGCACCACCCTGCCCGAGGACGAGGTCACCGTCCGCAACGGCATCCCGGTCACCAGCGTGCCCCGCACCCTCCTGGACCTCGCGTCCGTGGTCGCACCCGATCACCTGGAGCGCGCCGTCCACGAGGCCGAGGTGCTGCGCCTCACCGACAGGCTCTCGCTTCCCGACCTCATGGCCCGGTACCCCCGCCGCAGCGGGCGCCGCGGCGCCTGAGGAGGGCCGTGGCCACCCCGCCGCGGATAACCAAGAGCGAACTGGAGCACCGCTTCCTCCACCTGCTCCAGGTCCACCGCTTGCCGCAACCGGAAGTGAACACGCTCGTGAGCGGGCTGGAGGTGGACTGTGCCTGGCCGCGGCACCGCCTCATCGTCGAACTCGACGGCCGCGCCGTGCACGACACCGCCCACGCCTTCGAGGGCGACCGCGAGCGGGACCGCCTGCTCATGCTCGACGGCTGGCGCGTCGCGCGCTTCACGTGGCGCCAGCTGACCGAGCGGCCCGGCGAGGTGGCGCAGCCAGACGCGGCGCCTCCTGGCGCTACCGTCCAGCACGTAATGCCCGCGCTCACCGATCCCTGGACGCTCGGCGGCCATCGCCTGCCCAACCGCCTGGTGCTCGCGCCGCTCGCGGGCATCGGCAACTGGTTCGTGCGCCTCCAGGCCAAGCGCTTCGGTGCCGGCCTCGTGACCTCCGAGATGGTCTCGAGCTTCGGCCTGGCCTACGGCAACGAGCGCACGGTCGATCAGTTCCTCCGCATCCACCCGGACGAGCACCCGGTGTCGATCCAGCTGTTCGGGCAGGACGCCGACATCATGAAGCGCGCCGCCGCCATGGCGGCCGAGGCGGGCGCGGACATCATCGACCTCAACATGGGCTGCCCGGTGAAGAAGGTCTGCCGGACGGGGGCCGGGGTGGCCCTCCTCGACGACCCCGACCGGGCCGTGGCCGTGGCCAGGGCCGCGGGGGAGGGCTCGGGCCTCCCGGTCACCGTGAAGCTCCGTCCCGGCAGGCATGCCGGCGACCTCGCGGGCATGACCCTGGCCCACCGCCTGGTGGACGAGGCGGGCGTGGCCGGCATCGCCTTTCACCCCCGGCACGCGTCCCAGGGGCACTCGGGCGGACCGAACTACGCGCTCGCCCGCGAGCTGGCCGAATCGCTTCCGGTACCGCTGATCGTGTCCGGCGGGCTCTCCTCGGACGAGAGGGTCGATCGCCGCCTTCGAAGAGAGCGGGGCCGACGCCGTGATGCTGGCCCGCGGCTCGCTGGGCAACCCGTGGCTCTTCTCGCGCCTGCTCGGCGATTACGACGGCGAGCCGTCGCACGACGAGGTGATCGAGGAGCTCGGCTGGGTCATCGACCGCGCGGAGGAGCACCTCGGCGCCGAGCGCGCCGGCCGCTATCTGCGCAAGTTCTACCCCTGGTACGCGGACACGCTGGGACTGACTCGCCGCCGCCGCGAGCCGCTGGTCACCGCGCCCACCACCGCCCGCGCACGGGCGGTGCTGGAGACGCTCGGCGCGCCGATCACGGTTTCCTGACCGGTTCCCGAACCGGCCGGAGACGCCCAAAACGGTTGCTACACTGCTGCGTCCCCTCCGGTCCGATCAGGAGGGTTTTTATATGGCAGCCGCGCGCGAAACCGTTATGACACCCAAGGGCCTTGAGGACCTCAAGGTCAAGATCGAGCACCTGCGCACCGAGCGCCGGCGCGAGGTGGCTGAGCGCATCAAGGAGGCTCGCGAGTTCGGCGACATCTCGGAGAACTCCGAGTACGACGACGCCAAGAACGAGCAGGCCATGCTCGAGAAGCAGATCAACGATCTCGAGGAGAAGCTGCGCGGCGCTCGCGTGATCGACGAGAAGCACGTGGACACGGACGTCGTCGGAGTGGGCGTCACCGTGCACGTCAAGGACCAGAAGACCGACAAGTCCGCCAAGTACCAGATCGTGGGCTCGGCGGAGGCCTCCCCGGCGCAGAGCAGGCTCTCGAACGAGTCGCCCGTCGGAAAGGCGCTGATCGGCCATCGCCGCGGCGAGACGATCACGGTGGCGGTGCCTCGCGGCCCCGCCCGCAAGCTCAAGATCACCAAGATCGAACGCGCCTAGCCGGCGCCTGCGCCGCGGCGCGCATAGAGTCTCGCGCGTGGATGACCGCCGCGCCAAGCTGGAGCGCCTGCGGGCCGAGGGGATAGAGCCCTTCCCGCACGCCTTCCCCGGTGTGGTCCCGATCGAGGGAGTGCACGCCGAACACGCCGCTCTCGAGGACGGCGAGGAGACCGAGTCCGCGTACCGCGTGGCCGGCCGCCTGGCGGCCCGGCGCGGACACGGCGGCGCCGCCTTCCTCGACCTCGTGGACCGCTCCGGCCGCATCCAGGTCCACGCGCGCCGCGACGTGCTCGGCGAGGAGTCCTTCGACACGCTCACCTCACTCGACCTCGGCGACCTGATCGGCGTGGACGGCACGGCCTTCCGCTCCCGCCGCGGCGAGCTCAGCCTGCGGGCCACGGGATGGACGCTGCTGGCCAAGTCGCTGCGCGCACCGCCGGAGAAGTTCCACGGCCTCGAGGACGTGGAGACCCGCTACCGCCACCGCGAGCTCGACCTGATCGCCAACGAGGAGGTGCGCGAGCGCTTCATCATCCGCACCAAGGTGGTGCGCGCCATCCGCCGCTGGCTCGACGACCGCGGCTTCCTCGAGGTGGAGACCCCCGTGCTGCAGCCCCTCTACGGCGGAGCGCTGGCCGCGCCCTTCACCACCCACCACAACGCGCTCGACCGCGACCTCTTCCTGCGCATCGCCGACGAGCTCTATCTCAAGCGCCTGATCGTGGGTGGCCTCGAGCGCGTGTACGAGATCGGCAAGGACTTCCGCAACGAGGGCGTCTCCCACAAGCACAACCCCGAGTTCACGATGCTCGAGTGGTACGAGGCGTACGCGGACTACAACGACATCGCGGCTCGCCTCGAGGAGCTCATCTCCTACGTGGCGGAGGACATCGGCTACGACGGTCCCGTGGACTTCTCCACGCCCTGGCGCCGCGTGACCCTGCGCGACGCCATCCTCGAGGAGACGGGCGTGGACGTGCTGGCCCTCCGCGACCGCGACGAGCTGGTGGCGGCCGCCGCCGAGCGCGACATCAAGCTCGACCCCACGGCCACGTGGGGCAAGCTCGTGGACGACCTGCTGTCCAAGCACGTGGAGCCCGGGCTCCAGAAGCCCACGTTCATCCTCGACCACCCGAAGGAGCTCTCGCCCCTCGCCAAGGACCACCGCTCCGAGCCGGGGCTGGTGGAGCGCTTCGAGTGCTTCGCGGCCGGCATGGAGTTCGCCAACGCGTACTCCGAGCTGAACGATCCGGACGAGCAGCGCGCGCGCTTCGAGCAGCAGCAGCGCGACGAGGCCGCCGGCGACGAGGAGACCCAGCCCTACGACGAGGACTACGTGCGCGCGCTCGAGCAGGGCATGCCGCCCACCGGCGGCATCGGCGTGGGCATCGACCGGCTGGTCATGATCCTCACCGGCAGCACTTCGGTGCGAGAGGTCCTGCTGTTCCCCGCAATGCGCGACTGACGCCGAGCGTCCCGCCGAAACTCCTCGTTGAGAGCGGCATTAAGGGTGCGGTAAACCCAAAAGGACAGCCGAGGGGCGTTGGTAGACTCGCCTTTCAGGCAGGATCGATGACCCGCCCTTCTCATACAGCTGGCGTAGATGCCGATGTAGGGGGAAAGTGGACGGGGCAGAGTCCCGCCTCGTAGCACCCGACAAGAAGAGAGCAGCCGTGTTTGAGCGCTTCACCGAACGGGCCCGGCAGGTCGTGGTACTTGCCCAAGAGGAAGCCCGCATCCTCAAGCACAACTACATAGGGACCGAGCACATCCTGCTTGGCCTGCTCCGAGAGGAGGAGGGCCTGGCTGCTCGCGTCCTCGAGTCCCTCGACATCACCGTCGAGCGCGTCCGCGCCCAGGTGGTCCGCATCGTGGGATCGGGCGAAGAGGTCACCTCCGGGCAGATCCCGTTCACCCCGCGCGCGAAGAAGGTGCTGGAGCTGGCGCTCCGCGAGGCGCTGTCGCTGGGGCACAACTACATCGGCACCGAGCACATCCTGCTCGGGCTCGTGCGCGAGAACGAGGGCGTTGCCGCTCGCATCCTCCTCGACTTCGACGCCGACTCCGAGAAGATCCGCAACGAGGTCATCCGCATGCTCTCCGGCCCCGGCGGCCGCCAGGGGCGCGGTGCCCAGGCGGGCCAGCAGGGCGAGGGCAAGAAGTCCTCGAAGCTGCTCGACCAGTTCGGCCGCAACCTCACCAAGCTGGCCGCGGAGGGCAAGCTCGATCCGGTCGTCGGTCGCGAGACCGAGGTGGAGCGGATCATGCAGATCCTCTCCCGCCGCCAGAAGAACAACCCCGTCCTGATCGGCGAGCCCGGCGTGGGCAAGACCGCCGTGGTGGAGGGCCTGGCCCAGCGCATCAACGCGGGCGAGGTCCCCGAGACGCTCAAGAACAAGCAGATCTACACGCTCGACCTGGCGGCCCTGGTGGCCGGCTCGAAGTACCGGGGCGAGTTCGAGGAGCGCCTCAAGAAGGTGATGAAGGAGATCACCCAGCGCGGGGACATCATTCTTTTCATCGACGAGCTCCACAACCTCGTGGGCGCCGGCGCGGCCGAGGGCGCGATCGACGCGGCCTCGATCCTGAAGCCGGCCCTGGCCCGCGGTGAGCTCCAGACCATCGGCGCCACCACGCTCGACGAGTACCGCAAGTACCTCGAGCGGGACTCGGCGCTCGAGCGGCGCTTCCAGCAGATCCGGGTCGAGCAGCCCTCCAAGGACGAGACCGTCCAGATCCTGAAGGGCCTGCGCGACCGCTACGAGCAGCACCACCGCGTCGGCATCACCGACGAGGCGCTCGCCGCGGCCGCGGAGCTGTCCGACCGCTACATCTCGGACCGCTTCCTGCCCGACAAGGCCATCGACCTCATCGACGAGGCCGCCTCCCGCGCGCGCATCAAGTCGATGACGGCTCCCCCCGTGTACCGGGATCTCGAGGAGGACATCGAGAGCACCCGCCGCGACAAGGAGGCCGCCATCGAGGCGCAGGAGTTCGAGAAGGCCGCGAACCTGCGCGACAAGGAGCGCCAGCTCACGAACAAGAAGCGTGAGCTGGAGGAGCAGTGGCGGTCGGGCGAGTCCGGCGAGCGGCCGGAGATCGGCGAGGAGGAGATCGCCGACATCGTCTCGATGTGGACCGGCATCCCGGTGTTCAAGCTCACCGAGGCCGAGACCCAGAAGCTGATGCGCATGGAGGACGAGCTCCACAAGCGCGTGGTGGGCCAGAACGCGGCGATCGAGGCGGTCTCCAAGGCCATCCGCCGCTCGCGTGCCGGCCTCAAGGATCCGAAGCGCCCCACCGGCTCGTTCATCTTCCTCGGCCCGTCCGGCGTGGGGAAGACGGAGCTGGCGCGGACGCTGGCCGAGTTCCTCTTCGGGGACGAGGAGGCCATGGTGCGGATCGACATGTCGGAGTACATGGAGAAGCACTCCGTGTCGCGGCTCGTCGGCTCGCCCCCCGGCTACATCGGGTACGACGAGGGCGGCCAGCTCACCGAGGCCGTGCGGCGCAAGCCCTACAGCGTGCTGCTCCTCGACGAGATCGAGAAGGCGCACCCGGACGTGTTCAACATCCTCCTCCAGATCCTGGAGGACGGACGGCTCACGGACGCCCAGGGCCGCACCGTCGACTTCCGGAACTCGATCGTGATCATGACCTCCAACATCGGAGCGTCGGAGATCGCGAAGAACACCGGCATCGGCTTCACCATCGGTGACGAGACCGGCCTGAGCTACGACGACATGAAGAACCGGATCATGGGAGAGCTGAAGAAGGTCTTCCGGCCCGAGTTCATCAACCGCATCGACGAGGTCATCGTCTTCCACAAGCTCACGAAGGAGGAGATCTCGGTCATCGTCGATCTGCTCCTGAAGCGCATCCGCGAGTCGCTCGCGGAGCGGGAGCTGTCGCTGAACCTCTCGGACAGCGCGGCCGAGCTGCTGGTCGAGAAGGGCTGGGATCCCGCGATGGGCGCCCGTCCGCTCCGCCGGGCGATCCAGCGCTACATCGAGGATCCGCTGGCCGACGAGGTGCTCTCGCAGTCGATGCCGCCCGGCTCCACGGTCGAGGTCGACCGTGCGCCGGAGGGCGACGAGCGCGAGGTCACGATCGAGATCCGCAAGGGCGTGCGCGAGCCCGTGGGCGTTGGTGCCCAGGGTGAGCTCGAGGAGGGCGGCGGCGACGCGCCCGGCGGCGAGGGCGCTGCCGGCGGCAACCTGCCCGACGATCCCGACGTGCTGCCCGACGTTCCGGACGCCCCGCCGGCGCCCGACGCGGACGAGAGCTAGCCGGCCGCCGGGCCGTCAGGTCCGGCTCGTCACCACGACCCCCGCGCCCTGCGCGGGGATCATCGTGACGTTGCGGTGCCGCGCCCGCTCGGGGCGGGGGTCGGGCGCCGCCAGGTCGGTGCGCCGGGCGATCGTCTCAAGCACCACCCGCTGCTCGGCCATGGCCAGCGCGGCTCCCAGGCAGCGCCGGATGCCTCCGCCGAAGGGGATCCAGCTGTAGGTGCCGGGCTTGACCCCGACGAAGCGCTCGGGCCGGAACGCGTAGGGCTCCGGGTACACGTCCTCGCGGTGGTGCACGAGCAGGATGCTGATCAGCACCGAGCTGTCCGCGGGCACGCCGTACTCGCCGAGGCGCCAGGGGACCTTCACGATCCGGCCGATGATCGGGATCACGGGCCGCGAGCGCATGGTCTCGTGGATGGTGGCCTCGAGGTAGCCGTCCGGATCCTCGTCCGAGCGGGCCACCTCGCGCAGGCGGTCGTAGGCCTGCGGAGTGGCGGAGCAGGCGCTCGAAGGCCCAGGCCAGCGAGTTGGCCGTGGTCTCGTGGCCGGCGAGCACGAGCGTCAGCAGCTCGTCGCGGAGCTCCTGGTCGGTGAGGCGCTCGCCCTCCTCGGTCTCCGCATCGAGCAGCAGGGAGAGGATGTCGGTGCCGCGTTCGGCCCGGCGCCGGGCCTCGATCACCGCGTACACGTGGCGGTCGAGGTAGGCGAGCGCGGCCTTGGTCACGCCCACGGGCTCGTCCTTGCCCGTGTTCACGAGCTCGAAGAGCTGAGCCTCGGGACGGGTGGACAGGTTCACGAGCACGCGAATCGCCCGCCGGAACGCGTGCTCGGGAGTGCCCGGCACGGGCTTGCCCTCGATGCCGAAGATGCCGGCCATGATCACGTCGAGGGTGATGGCCTGCATGCGCGGCGCGAGCGAGAACGGCGTGCCGATCGGCCAGCGGTCGATCTCGCGGTCCGCGGCCTCGCCGATCATGCGGGTGTAGCGCTCCACCGCCTCGCCGTGGAACGGCGGGAGCAGCAGCTTGCGCTGGCGCATGTGGCGCGGGCCGATGGCCGTGAGCACCGAGTTCGGCCCCACGATCGGGCGCAGGGGCGATTCGCCCGTGATCGACGGCGCCTGCTCGGGCCGGGCCGTGAAGAGCGACTTGACGTGATCGGGATGCGACGTGACCGCGGCCACGTCGCGGCGGCCCACGAGCGTGTCGATGCTGGAAGACGTCGCCCAGCTCGCGGTGCGCGCGCGACACGAACTCGATCTGGCGAATGCCGATCCGCAGCGTCTGGAGCAGCTTGGGGAGCTCCACGCGCGGAGGCAGCGGGAGCGCCGCGTCGCCGTCGGCCAGAGGCCCCGCCGGGGAGGGCGCGGCGGCCGGCTGTTCCGCCAGGGGCGCGGCGGTCGTGCTCATCGGCCTAAATGTAGATCACCGGCGCGGCTTGACCAGGCAGGTCGTGGCCAGGAAGCGCCCGGGAAGCGGCGTGCGCTGGAGCGGGAACGCCAGCTCGCCGTTCAGGGCCCAGAGGTCCGTGGCCCGGTCCGCCAGGCCCCACGCCGGCGGCCAGCTGGTCACGTCGGCGTCCTCCAGCGCCGTGATCAGGGCGTCGGCCACGGCGTCCACCCCGGCGTCGCGGAACGGCCGCCGCTGGCGGAAGCGCAGCACGCAGTGGTGGGAGGGCACGATCTCCCTCACCTCGCCCTGATCGATGCGGGCCACTCGCTGCATGGGCACCGGAGCCTAGGCTCTGGCCCATGGAACCGGTTGAGATCAAGGTCCGCGACAACGGCCCCTACAAGGTCACCGGCCCGATCCGGTTGATCGACGCCGACGGCAACGAGTACGACCTGGGCGGGGACGGTGAGCCGATCGTGCTCTGCCGCTGCGGCGGCTCCACCACCAAGCCGTTCTGCGACAAGACCCACTCCAGGATCGGGTTCGAGGCGGCCGAGCGAGCGGTGGCCGCCTCGAACGACGAGTAGGGGAGCGGCGGCTACGCCGCCGCTCCGGCCACGAACTCCTGAAGGACCTCGGGCGCGGGCGCCGGATCCAGCGGCAGCTCGGCGGGCTCGTGCTCGGCCAGCCACCCCCACACGATCCGCAGCTCGTCCACCTCGTCGGCCGGCACCGGCCCGCGGGCTCCGCGCGCTCGCGCCACGGCCGCCTCGGTGCGATCCACGAGCTCGGAGTGTCCGGGCAGCGGCCCCCAGTCGGCGAGCCGCCCGCGCACGATCCAGAAGGCGTCGAAGCGGGGCTTGACCGGATGGCTCGACCAGCATCAGCCGCGGCGCCGCGTGGGTGGCGCGGAGGATTCCCTCGAGGCGCTCCAGCACCCACGCCAGCCGCCCGCGCCGGCGCAGCAGCGCGGCGGCACGCTCGTAGCGCCGGCCGGCGGACGCCTCCTCGATGCGCCGGTCGATCTCGCTCAGGAGGTTCCGCCCGGGCTCCGAGCCCTCGAAGTGGGCCAGCGCGAGGTCCACCTGGCGCCGGTAGGCGTTCGGATCGAGGTCCCCCAGGCAGGGAGAGACGCAGCGGCCCATCTGCCCGTAGGCCGACGGGTGCTCCCGCAGCTTCAGCGACCGCCCGCAGTGGCGCAGCCGGTAGAGCGAGGTGAGCTGGTCGGCCAGCTCCGCGGCGAGCGCGCGGCTGCCGCAGAGGACCGACGTTCACGGCGTTGCCCACGGCGGGCTCGGCGGCCACCTCGAGCACCGGGTAGGGGATGTCCAGCCGGCAGCGCAGGAACACGTGGCGGTCCGTGCGCTTGAGCTTGCGGTTGCCCGTGGGCTGCCACTTCTTGATCAGCCGGTTCTCCAGCACGAGCGCACCGAGCTCGGAGTTGGTGGAGCGGTAGTCCACGATCTCGGCCCGCTCGGTCCAGCCGGCGGGGGCGCAGAAGTGGGCGCGGGCGCGCGAGCGCAGGGACACCGACTTGCCCACGTAGAGCGGCCGCCCGCGGTCGTCGCGGAACACGTAGACCCCCGGGTCGTCCGGGAGCGTCGACAGGTCCGGGCGCTCGGACCGGGGGATCGCCTCCGCGGGCTCCGTCTTGCGCGCGCGCCGGCGCGAGCGGAGCAGGTCCAGCGCGTCGCCGATCGTCACCGCGTTGGCGCACAGCCGCGGGAAGAGGGCGCAGAAGACGCGCGCGCAGGTGAGCGCGTCCGGGAGTGCCCGGTGCACCTCGTTCACCTCGATGCCCAGCGAGTCGGCCAGCGTCGCGAGCCCGCGCTTGCGGGCCAGCGGCGCGAAGCGCCGGGCCAGCGCCACCGTGCAGACGGCCGGGCGGCCGGGGCCAGTCCAGGCCGGCGCGCTCGAACGCCTGGCGAGCACGCGGGTGTCGAAGCGCGCGTTGTGCGCCACCAGCACGCGGCCCTCGAGCAGCTCGGCGATCTCCGGCAGCACCTCGTCGCACGGCGGGCGCGCCGTCCACCATCCCCTGAGTGATGCCGGTGAAGCGCTGGATGCCCCGGGACAGCGGGCGCTCCGGGCGAACGAGCGAGTCGAAGGTCTCGTGCAGCTCGCCCCCGCCGACGAGCACGGCGCCCACCTCGGTGAGCTCGCAGAGGTCGCCGCCGAGCCCGTTGGTCTCGGTGTCGAGCGCCACGAACTCGGCGCCGGCGAGGGGGTGCTCGAGCAGCTCCACCGAGCCGATGCAATCTACGCCGGCGGACGGATGGATTGTGGTTGCGAGGGCGATGGGGGCGAAGCCGTCCACCTCCGCCGCCTAGCCTCGCTGCATGGCCCGCTCCTCCACTCTCTTCGCCTGCTCGGCCTGCGGCCACGAGAGCCCGAAGTGGCATGGGCGCTGTCCCGGCTGCGGCGAGTGGAACACCTTCGTCGAGGAGCACCGGGCCGCCGCGCCCGCCGGCGGCGGCAAGCGCTCGAGCCGCGCGGCTCGCCCGGTGAGGCTGGCGCGAGGTGGAGGCCGGCGCCGCGGACCGGATGACCACCGGGATCGGCGAGCTCGACCGGGTGCTCGGCGGCGGGCTCGTGCCCGGCTCCATGGTGCTCCTGGGGGGCTCGCCCGGGATCGGCAAGTCCACGCTCACGTGCGCCGCGCTCGGCAACCTGGCCGCCGCCGGCCGCTCCACGCTCTACGTGTCGGGCGAGGAGTCGGCCGCGCAGGTGAAGCTGCGCGCGCGAGCGCCTCGGCCCGCGGGCGCTGGGGGTTCCGATCGTGGCCGAGACCGACCTCGACACCGTGGTGGCCACGATCGAGGCCGAGCGCCCGGATGTCTGCGTGATCGATTCGGTGCAGGTGCTGAACGACCCCGGGCTGAGCGGATCGCCGGGCTCGGTGGGCCAGGTGCGCGAGGTGGCCGGCCGGCTCATGCGCGTGGCCAAGGAGCGCGGGGTGGCGGTGATCCTGGTGGGTCACGTGACCAAGGAGGGCGCGATCGCGGGCCCGCGCGTGCTCGAGCACCTGGTGGACTGCGTGCTCAGCTTCGAGGGCGAGCGCGAGCGGTCCTACCGGACCGTTCGCGCGCTCAAGAACCGCTTCGGCTCGACCAGCGAGGTGGGCGTGTTCGAGATGCGCGACACCGGCCTGGTGGAGGTGGAGGACGCCTCGGCCCGCTTCATGGCGGAGGCCACCCGCGCGCCGGGCTCCACCGTGCTGTGCGCGATGGAGGGCTCCCGCCCGCTGTTGGTGGAGGTCCAGGCGCTGGTGGCGCCCAGCGAGCTGGCCCAGCCCCGGCGGGTGGCGAACGGCGTGGACCGCAACCGTCTCGCGCTCATCCTGGCCGTGCTGGCCCGGCACGGGAACGTGCGCCTCGGCGGGAGCGACGTGTTCGTCTCGATCGCGGGTGGCGTGCGCGTGGACGAGCCGGGGGCCGACCTCGCGATCGCCCTGGCCCTGGCCTCCGCCTCCCGCGGCGTCGCCTCCGGCGGCGAGCAGCCCACGGCGGCGTTCGGCGAGCTCGGCCTCACGGGCGAGCTGCGTCAGGTGGCCCACGCCGACCGCCGGCTGGCCGAGGCGGGCAAGTTCGGCCTCACCCACGTTCTGCACCCGGGCCCCGCGCTGGGCAGCCTGGCCGAGGCACTGCGGGGAGGGCGGGCGGCGAGGGCGGCCTAACCGCCGCAAAACGTCTCGGGCATTGAAAAAGGCTACCTAGAGCCCAAAACGCCGCACAAAAACGGCGCATCGCGTAGAATTAGGGGTCATGCCGTTTGCCGGGGATGAAGTTGCAGAGTTCGAAGCCCGGCAGGAGCCAAGGTTGGTTCGGGCACTCGAGATGGTGGCTCCGGGCACGGCGGTAAGGGAGGGCCTGGACAACATCGTCCCCGCCCGAACGGGCGCCCTCATCTGTATCGGGGAGTCGGAGGAGCTCGGCTTCCTCCTGTCCGGCGGCGTGCGCCTGGACGTGGACTACACCCCGGCGCTGCTCTACCAGCTGGCGAAGATGGACGGGGCGATCATGCTCGCCGCCAACAGCACCAAGATCCTGTGGGCGAACGTGCAGCTGATGCCGGACCCCACGATCCTCTCGCTCGAGACGGGCACCCGGCACCGCACCGCCGAGCGCGTCTCCAAGCAGACCGACGCCCTCGTGATCGCCATCTCGGCGGGCCGGGGCGTGGTGTCGCTCTACCTCGACGGCGCGAAGTACATCCTCGAGGACATTCCCGTGGTGCTGGCCAAGGCCAACCAGGCCCTGGCCACGCTCGACAAGTACCGCAGCCGCCTCGACCAGGTCTCCACCCGCCTCACCGCGCTCGAGTTCGAGGGCGGCGTCACGCTGCACGACGTGCTCACCGTGCTCCAGCGCGCCGAGCTGGTCACGCGCATGGCCGTGGAGATCGAGCGCTACATCGTGGAGCTGGGCGCCGAGGGCCGGCTCATCGAGATGCAGCTCGAGGAGACGATGGTGGGCGTGGCCGCCGACAAGTCGGCGCTCGTGCGCGACTACATCGTGTCGCCCACCGACGAGGGGCACGCCTCCGTGCTCGACTCGCTCGCGCGGCTCCCGCATCAGGACCTTCTCGACTTCGGCCGCCTGTCCGAGCTTCTCGGCTACGACCGCAAGCTCAACACACTCGATCACCCGGCCTCGCCCCGCGGCCACCGAATCCTGGGGCGCATTCCGCGCCTGCCCAGGATGGTGGTGCACAGCATCGTGAGCGAGTTCAACGGGCTGGACGAGATCCTCGCCGCCTCGGACCCCGAGCTGGAGTCCGTCGAGGGCGTCGGGGACCTGCGAGCGAAGGACATCCGCGAGGGCCTGCGCCGCCTGCAGGAGATCAACCTCGTGGACCGGTATCTACAAACGTGATGGGAACGCGGCGATCACGCCGCAATACGTAGGAGGGCATCATTAGCGACGCAGTCATCGAAGACGAAATCATCGAGGACCTTGAGATCGAGCGCCCGCCGGCGATCTACGAGATCGGCGATCAGGTGGTGTACCCGCACCACGGCGCAGGAAAGGTCCTCAAGAAGGAGCTGAAGGAAGTGCTGGGCGAGAAGCGCCAGTACCTGACCATCCAGATCCTTCACAACAACATGACGGTGATGGTGCCGTGCGAGAACGCCGACCGAGCGGGTCTGCGGCGCGTGATCGGTGAGGATGACGTCAAGAAGGTGCTGTCGGTCCTTCGCGATGACGTGAGCCAGATGCCGAAGAACTGGAATCGGCGGTTCAAGCACAACCGGGAGAAGATCAAGACCGGTGACGTGTTCGAGCTCGCGGAGGTGGTGCGCAACCTCGCCATCCGCGAGACCGAGAAGGGACTCTCCACCGGGGAGAAGCAGATGTACACCCGGGCGAAGAAGATCCTCGCCTCGGAGCTGATGTACGCCCTGGACATGGAGGAGGACGAGGCGGAGAGCCACCTCGAGTCCCTCATCACGGACGCTCACGTGGGCAGGAACGGCGAGCCGGCCACGGCGTAGTGGCCGCGCTCTGAGCATTTCTTGTCCGTCGTCGGGATCGTTCCCGCCGGCGGCAGCGGCGAACGCCTTGGCGCCTCCGGGCCCAAGGCGTTCGTCGTCTGTGCCGGAAGGCCGATGGTCGAGTGGAGCCTGGCCGCCCTCGCCGGCGCCTGCGAGCGCGTGGTGGTGGCGGTGCCGGCGGGGTACGAGCAGGCGCCCGACCGCGTTCGCGGAGGCGAGTGGCGCTCGGAGTCGGTGCGGAACGCCCTGGCCGCGGCGCCCGAGGCCACCGTCGCGGTGGTCCACGACGCCGCGCGGCCGCTGGTGACCCCCGAGCTCGTGCTCCGCTGCATCGACGCCCTCGAGGGCTGCGACGCCGCGATCGCCGCCGCGCGGGTGACCGACACGGTGAAGGAGGCCGGTGCGCAGGGCCTGGTGGAGCGCACGCTCGACCGCGACCGGCTGTGGGCGGTGCAGACCCCGCAGGTGTTCCGGGCCGACGTCCTGCGCCGCGCGCTCGACGCGAGCACCGAGGTGCTGGCCGCCGCCACCGACGACGCCTCGCTGGTGGAGCGCGCCGGGGGTACGGTGCGCGTGGTGGAGTCCTCCCCGGACAACCTCAAGGTCACCACGGCGCTCGACCTGCAGCATGGCCGAGGCGATCCTGCGCTCGCGGTGCTGACCGACTACCACGTCCATCTCCGTCCCGACGGGGAGGACGCCACCGCCGAGCGCTACTTCACCCCCGCGAACGCCGAGCGCTACCGCGAGGTGGCCGCCGAGCGCGGGATCGAGGAGCTCGGCGTGTCCGAGCACATCCATCGCTTCACCCAGGCGCTCGAGGTGTGGGACCACCCCTGGTACCGGCACTGGGCCACGGACGACCTCGACGACTACGTGCAGCTTCGTGCGCGAGGACACCGACCTGCGGCTCGGCATCGAGGCCGACTTCCTCCCCGGGCGCGAGGACCGGCTGGCCAACCTCCTGGACGGGCGCCCCTGGGACTACGTGGTGGGCTCGCTCCACTTCCTGCGCGACGAGGCGGTGGACGTGCACGGAGCCGAGGGCTGGGAGGCGTGGGACATCTGGCGCTCGCGCGACCCCGAGAAGGTGTGGCGGAGCTACTTCGAGACGCTGGGGGAGCTGGCCCGCTGCGGCCTGTTCGACATCGTGGCCCACCCCGACCTGGTCAAGGTCTGGGGCAAGCTCGTGCCCCGGCCCGAGGGCGACCTGAGGCGCTTCTATGAGCTCGCGATGGACGGGATAGCGGAGTCCGACGTGGCCATCGAGGTGTCCACGGCCGGGTGGCGCAAGCCGATCGGCGAGATCTACCCGGACCGGGCGTTCCTGGAGATGTGCCTGGAGGCGGGCCGGCCCGTGGCGCTGTCGAGCGACGCCCACCAGCCCGACCACCTCGGCTACGAGTACGAGCGCGCGGTGGACTGGCTGCGGGACATCGGCGTGGGCGAGCTGGCCGTGTTCGACCAGCGCGAGCGGACGATGGAGGCGATCGGATGAGGGTGCGCACGGGCATCGGCTTCGACTCCCACCGGCTGGAGGAGGGCAGGCGCCTGGTCCTGGGCGGCGTGGAGGTCCCCTTCGAGCGGGGGCTGGCCGGGCACTCGGACGCCGACGTGCTGACGCATGCCGTGATCGATGCCGTGCTCGGAGCCGCGGGGCTGGACGACATCGGCGCTCACTTCCCCGACACGGAGGAGCGCTGGCGCGACGCCGACAGCCTCGAGCTGCTGCGCCACGTGCGCGGGCTGGTGGACGAGCGCGGCCTCGTGCCGGTGAACGTGGACGCCGTGGTGGTGTGCGAGTCGCCGAGGCTCGGCGCCCACCGGTCGTCCATGCGCGAGCGGCTGGCGGAGGCGCTCGGAATGCCGGAGGCAGACGTGAACGTGAAGTTCACCACGGGCGAGGGCATGGGCTTCGTGGGGCGCGGCGAGGGCATCGCCGCGCTGGCCACGGCCGGCCTCGCGCCGCCCGCCTGATCGGATTACAGTCCCGCCGAGGATGGACCGCGACGAACTCGCCTTCGCCGGTGTGGTCAGCCTGGCGAGCCAGATCCGTGACGGGCAGGTGTCCTCACGCGAGCTGGTGGAGCTCTTCCTCGACCGCATCGGGCGGCTGGACCCCGCGCTCAACACGTTCCGCATCGTGATGGCGGAGCGCGCCCTGGCCGACGCCGGCCAGGCCGACGCCCGGCGGCGCGGAGGCGACGCGCGCCCGCTGCTGGGCGTGCCGCTGGCGGTGAAGGACACCGAGGACGTGGCCGGGGAGGTCACGCGCTGGGGAACCGCCGCGTTCAGCGAGCCGGCCCCCAAGGACGGCGAGCTCGTGTCCCGGCTGCGCGCGGCGGGCGCGGTGCTGATCGGCAAGACGAACCTGCCCGAGCTGGCCATCATCGGGGCCACCGAGGGCCCGGCCTTCGGGATCACCCGCAACCCCTGGGACCTGGACGCCACCCCGGGCGGCTCGAGCGGCGGCAGCGCCGCCGCGGTGGCCGCCGGCCTCGTGCCCGCCGCCACCGCCTCGGACGGCGCCGGGTCGATCCGCATCCCCGCGGCCAACTGCGGCCTGGTGGGCCTGAAGCCGCAGCGCGACCGGATACCGCTCTCGCCTCTGCCCGAGCACTGGTTCGGGCTGAGCGTGGTGGGGTTCGAGACCCGCACCGTGGCCGACACGGCGGCCTGCTGCTCGACGTGGGCGTGGGAGCCGAGGACGGCCGGTACGCGGCCGCGGCGGCTCGCCCGCCGGACCGCCTCCGGGTGGCACTCTCGGCCAAGACTCCGGGGCTGGCCCGGGTGAGCGGCCAGATGCGGACGGGCGCTGGAGGCCACCGGCGAGGCGCTGCGCTCGCTCGGGCACCACGTGGAGACGCGCGATCCCGACTACGGCGTGGCGGCCGGCAACGCCCTCGTGGCGCGCTACCTGGGCGGAGCGGCGCAGGACGTGGGGCGGGTGCCCCGGCCCGACCGCCTCCAGCGGCGCACGCGCGGCTTCGGCCGGATCGGGCGCCTGATCCCCCAGTCCCAGATCGCGAGGGCGCAGCGCGACGCGGAGGCGCACACCCGGCGCATCGGCCGCATCTTCGAGGACTTCGACGTGCTGGTCACGCCCACCACGGGGCGTCCCCCGGTGGGCGCGGCGCAGTGGGAGGGGATGAGCGCGTTGCGCACGATGCTCGAGATGGCGCGACACCTATCCCTTCACACCGATCTGGAACCACACCGGCCAGCCCGCGATGTCGGTGCCCGCGCCGAGCATGAGCGACACCGGGCTGCCGCTGGGCGTGCAGCTGGTGAGCCCGCCCTCCGGAGAGGAGACGCTGCTCTCGCTGGCCGCGCAGCTCGAGGCCGAGGTGGGCTGGCCCGACCGCCGCCCGCCGGTCTCCTAGGCGCCTGGGAGCAGGCTCGCCAGGACCGAGCCCTCGAAGTCGTCGGGGGTGGCGTCCATGAGGATCGCGTCCCAGCGCCGGCCGAGGGCGCTCACCGCGTCCCGGCGGCGGCCGATCTCCCGGAAGCCGGCGCGCTCGTAGGCCCGGCCGATGCCGAACTCGCAGCGGCCCATGGAGTGGTCGATCGCGTCGAGGGAGCCTCGGGATCGTTCGCCCAGCCCACGAGCAGCGGAGCGTGCGCGCGGTCGAGGGTGCCGAGTGCCGCGCGGCCGCCGGTCAGCACGAAAGCCTGTGTCTCGTCCGCCACATCCGCATCCTGCCACGGCCCGACCTCGTCGCGCCGCCCGCGTAGCCTTCCCCGCGGCATGCGCCGGATACGCCTACAGGACACGCTCACCGGACAGGTCCGGGAGCTCGAGCCGCGCGACCCTCCGCGCGTGGGCATCTACGCGTGCGGGCCCACGGTCTACGCCCGTGTGCACGTGGGCAACGCGCGTCCGTTCGTGGTCTTTGCCCTCCTCAGCCGGTTCCTGCGCCACGAGGGGTACGACGTGACCCTGGTGGAGAACGTCACGGACGTGAACGACAAGATCTACGACGCGGCCCGCGCTCAGGGGGTGTCGAGCGAGGAGCTGGCCCGGGCCATGACCGCCTCCTACGTGGAGGACACGGACCGGCTGGGCCTCGGGCGGCCCGACCACGAGCCGCTGGCCAGCGAGGCCATCGGCTCGATCGTGGGGCTGATCGAGGAGCTGGTGGAGTCGGGCCACGCCTACGAGGCGGGCGGCGACGTGTACTTCGACGTGGGCAGCTTCGCGGGCTACGGGAAGCTCTCCAACCGCCCGCTCGACGAGATGAAGCAGGGCGAGGGCGACGACATCGGGGGCCTGAAGCGAGCGCCTCAGGACTTCGCGCTCTGGAAGGCGGCCAAGGAGGGCGAGGACACGAGCTGGAGCTCGCCCTGGGGCCCGGGGCGCCCGGGCTGGCACATCGAGTGCTCCGCCATGGCGGAGGACATCCTGGGCGCGGACTTCGAGGTGCACGGGGGAGGCTCCGACCTGGTGTTCCCCCACCACGAGAACGAGATCGCCCAGACCGAGGCGGCCCGCGGGCTGCCGCTGGCGCGCGTCTGGATGCACAACGGCATGGTGGAGACCGGGGCCGAGAAGATGGCCAAGTCCGTGGGCAACATCTTCCTGCTGCACGAGGCGCTGGACGAGTTCGGGCCCGAGGCGCTGCTGATGTGGCTGGTGGGCGCGCACTACCGCAAGCCGATCGCCTTCTCCGAGGACGCGCTGCGCCAGGCGGAGGCGGGCGTGCGCACCGTGCGGGAGCTGGTCCGGCGCCTTGACGCGGATGGACCGGCCCCGGCGGACCTCGATCCCGTCGTGGAGCGGTTCTTCGACGCGCTGGCGGACGATTTCAACACCCCGGCGGCCCGGGCCGCGCTCTTCGAGTGGATGGGCGAGGCGAACCGCCGTCTCGATGCCGGTGAGCGCCTCGGGCCCGGGCCGCCTCCCGGAGATGCTGGAGGCCTTCGGCCTCGAGCGGCTCCTGGCGGCCGAGGAGGAGGCGCCGGACGAGATCCGGGAGCTGGCCGCCCGGCGCGAGCAGGCCCGGGCCGATCGCGACTTCGCCGCCGCGGACAACCTGCGGGACGAGCTCGCGGCCCGCGGCTGGGAGATTCGGGACACCCCCGACGGCGCCCGGCTCGTCCGCGCCGGCTGATCGCGCCGTGACGGGATGATCGTCTACGGCCGCAACCCCGTGCGCGAGGCGCTCCGGGGCCGGCGGCGGGTGAGCCGGGTATGGGCCACGGAGAGCGCGGCCGCGGAGCCGTGGCTGCGGGACGTGGAGGTGGCCGTGGCCCCCGCCGGGGAGATCGAGCGGCTGTGCGGGTCGCCCGAGCACCAGGGCATCTGTGCCGACGCCGGGGACTACCCCTACGCCGATGCCGGCTCCCTGCTCGGACCGGAGGATGCGCTCGTGATCTGCCTCGATCAGGTGCAGGACCCGCACAATCTCGGCGCCGTGGCCCGTGTGGCCGAGGCGGCCGGCGCCTCCGGCCTCGTGGTGCCGGAGCGCCGCGCGGCGGCCGTCACCCCGGCCGCGGCCAAGGCCTCGGCCGGGGCCGTGGAGCACCTGCCGATCGCGCGTGTACGCAATCTGGCGGACTGGCTCGCCTCGGCAAAGGAGGCGGGCGCCTGGGTCTACGGGGCGGATGCCGGAGGCGACCGTGCCCTACGACCAGCCCGACTACCGCGGGCCGCGTGGTGCTGGTTCTGGGCTCCGAGGGGAGCGGCCTGCGTACACGCGTGGCCGCCGCCTGCGACCAGGTGGTGGCCCTGCCCGTGCGCGGGCGGGTGGGGTCGCTCAACGTGGCCACCGCGACGGCCGCCCTGGTGTACGGCATCTTGCACCTGCGCGCGCCCCTTGACAGGGCTCCATAACTCCCATATGTTGCCCCGCAGATCAGGCTGAAGTCGAGCTTTAGGGCGAGGCTCTCAGATCAACCTGGCGCCAGGGGAGGTAGCGCGCCACCGAGCTTTCAAGGGCTTTTGCCCTGGAGGAGCATTCGATGGCCACTTCCGCATGTCTCGATCTGTCGCAACCCGGCGTCCAGCCGGGACTCGATCTAACCCTGAAGGTGAGCTTGATGATCACTACCTGATCGCGCTCGCCAAGCAGGGAAAGAAGGACGCCTACGACCGCATCGTGAAGCGCTACCACGGCTTCGTGCGGCTCAAGGCCTCCTCGTACTTCCTCATCGGCGGGGACTCCGACGACCTCATCCAGGAGGGCCTCGTGGGGCTCTACAAAGCGGTTCGCGACTACAGGACCGACCGCGAGTCGAGCTTCCGCAACTTCGCGGAGCTCTGCATCACCCGCCAGATCATCACGGCGGTGAAGACCTCCACGCGCAACAAGCACACGCCGCTCAACGAGTACGTGTCCTTCTCCCAGACCCCCGCTGCCGGCGGCGGCGACGGCGATCCGACGCTCGACGAGCTCCTTCCGGGCCCCACGGCGCACGACCCGGCCAACCAGGTGATCTCGAGCGAGGAGCTGCACAGCCTCGTGAACTGCCTGTCGAGCGTGCTCTCGGAGCTCGAGAGCTGCCGTTCTGTCGCTCTACCTGGACGGCTACAGCTACGAGACGATCGCCGAGCGCCTGGCCTGCGACACGAAGACCGTGGACAACGCGCTCCAGCGGGTGAAGCGCAAGGTGGGCGCCCACCTGGCCACCCGGCAGGTTCTGAACTAGGGCGCTCCGCGGACACCGCGTCTGGACGAATGTCCGACTTCCCGGGGTCGGCTCCGAACGTCGGCGATAGGGGGTCGATGCACGCTGTGTGCGTCTCCGCCCCTGGCTCATATTCCCGCTCGCTGCCGTTCTCGCCCTGTGCGTGTATCGCGTCCAGATCACGCTGGAGGATGCATCCGCCAGCGTGCCCGGGCCCGCCCCCGTGGCGGTGGAGGCAGCCGGTCGCCCGCCCGCTCCCGCGCCCAAGCCGGCGCGCCCCGCGGGACACGAGCTTCTGAAGGTGAACGGCCAGGTGGCCCTCCGGGAGCGCCCGCGAGGCGAATGCCGTGGCCGTGGTCGGCCCCAAGACCGAATTCGGCTCCCCGCGAGTGCTCGGCGTGGCCGCGCGCCGCGGCCGCTGGCTCGGCGTGGTCACCGACGAGCAGCCGAACGGCAGGCTCGCCTGGGTGGACCGCAAGAGCGCCGGCCTGCGCGCCGCCCGGACCACCGTCTCCCTTCACGCCGACCTCTCCGACCGCACGCTCGAGCTCAAGCGCGGTGGCAGGACCATTCAGAGCCTGAAGGTGGCGGTGGGCAACTCCTCCTCGCCCACGCCCCCCGGGCGCTACGCGGTCACGGACAAGATGCCGGGCTCGCGCTACGGCGCCTACTACGGCTGCTGCATCCTCGCCCTCAGCGGCCACCAGACGAACCCCCCGCCCGGATGGACGGGCGGCGACCGCCTGGCCATCCACGGCACGGACAACCCGGCCACCATCGGCACGCCCGGCCTCGGCCGGATGCCTTCGCGCCGTCGGACGCCGACCTCCAGAAGCTGATGAGCGCCGTGCCGCTGGGCACGCCGGTGTTCGTCGGTTCCTGACACGGCGGTTTCCCGCCCGACCTCAAAGGGGTACCCAGGGGTCCTACCCCTACGGGAGGAGAAGAAAGATGATCGGAGTTCTCATCGCCGTGCTGGTTGCGGCCCTGGCGTACATCATCCTGATCGCGCTCACCGGCTCGAGCATCGTGGCCATCGTGGCCGCCATCCTCGTGCTGCTCGCCGGAATCCCCTCGGGCGGATTCGGCTTCGGAAGCCGCTTCGGCGGTCGCGGCGCCGTCTGACCCTGGCTCCGGGCGGCCCCGGGGCGACCCGGGGCCGGCCACGGGGACCGGATGACGGCTACCCCCGCTGAATGCGGCCGGCGCGACGCGCAAACGCGACGGCCACCAGCAGCGGAATGACGGTCGCCAGCCACAGGTAGCCGCCCTGGTACGCCCAATAGGGCGCGAAATCGACGTTGTGGACGGTGGCCCAGACGAGCGGATACGCGACGCTCGCGAGGGCGAGAGCGCTGGCCAGCGCGGGGGCGGGCTGCGCGCGGGCGCGGATCCAGGTTGCGATCAGCGCGGCCGCGAGAGCCACGGCCAGGATCACGAGCAGGACGCGCGAAGGCGGAAGCCACGGCATCGCGTACGGCGCGCCGATGACGAGCTCGGGCTCGGCACCGGGACGCATGTTCCACCCGTATGTCGGCTGCGGGGTGGAAGCCGGCAGCAGGGCGATCGCGGCCGCGACCGCGGGCGCGAGGGCGAGCACCAGCCGGGTGGCCACGACCTGGCCCGCAGGCCGCGATCCGCGCGGCAGGCTCCACCCGGCCGCAGCGAGCAGCAGCGTGGGGACCAGAGAGGCGGCGGCGAGGTCGACTCCGTGTCCGTAGAAGAAGCTCGGCGTCAGTGAGGACCCGGTAGCTCGGTGCCGAGGCCCAGGTGCGGCGAGGCCGCCGCCGACGAAGGTCGCGAGCGCGCCGGCCACCACGAGCCAGCGCCGCTCCAGCGCGGCGCCGACGACGGCCAGGAGCGAACCGCCGAGCAGCAGCGCCCAGCCCTCGCCGAGCGGCCAGTGGTCGTAGCGCGGGACGAACCCGAAGGTCCAGACCAGGAGGATCGCCGTGGCGAGCGGGAGCGCCAGCACGGAGAGCGCGGCGCGCCAGGGGGCGTGCACCAGCTCGCGGGTGGCCACGCCGCCCCGCGCCCGCAGGCCCGCGAACACGAGCGAGGAGCCCTCGCGGGCGAGCAGGCGCGCGCCGGACGCGTCGATGGCCTCGCGGGCGCAGTCGCGCACCGCCACGGCGTCGGCCCGGCGCGACCTCGGATAGGTGCGCGCGGCCAGAGCGGTGAGGGCGTCCGTCAGGCGGCGGCTCACGCCGCCCCCTCCGCGGTCCTGACCGACACGCGCGGCTTCTGCACCACGCGTGCCGCGGCCGCGAGCCTGTCGGCCTCCCGCACCACCGCCTGGCGCCCGCCGTCCGTGATCCGGAAGTAGCGCCGGAGGCGCCCGTCGACGGTGTCCTCGTGGTCGACCTCGACGAGCCCGCGGGCCGTCATGCGGTCGAGCGCGCCGTAGAGGGTGCCGGCGGTGAGCCGCACGCCGCCGTCCGAGAGCTCGGCCGCCCTCGTCGAGATGGCGTAGCCGTGCAGAGGTCCGTCCAGCAGGGAGGCGAGCACGAAGTAGCTGGCCGGCCGCAATTCCATTACGTCACACGATATATCGTGTGACGTACTATGTCAAAACGCCGGCGAGGGATCGGTGCCGCGCAAGGGTCGGCTGGTCTGCCCCTCCTCCAGCGGGCGGATTGATCCGAGCCGCCTGCCGAGTGGTAGGCCACGCAAGACAGGCGTCAGTCGACCGAAAGGGGTGCCCGATGCGGAGGCTCGTCGGGTTCGCGACGCCGTCATGGACCTGAAGGAGACGCTGCGGCACCTGCCCGGCGTGCATGCCGTCATACGGAGCCGCGACAACCGCACCCTCCGCCATCGGGTGCCTGGCGAGAATCCGAGCTCGCGAGCACGGGAGCGCTGGCAGCGCTCGGCTCCAGACGCTGGATTGACGTGGGGCAAGCAGCTTGCGGGGGACGCGTTCGTGCGCGCGGCGGCCGAGCATGGAGCATTCGGCCCCGAACGGCGCGTGCTCGAGATCGGCCCTGGGTACGGCCGCCTCGCGCGGGCCGCCGCGACGCTGGAGCTGCCGTTCGCGAGCTGGACGGGAGTCGACCTGTCGTCCGAGACGGTCAGGTCGTTCAACGAAGTGCCGCCTCATCCGGCGGCTCGAGCCGTGGAGGGCAACGCCGAAACGGTTGCCCTGGGCGAGACCTTCCACACGATGCTCTCGTCGCTCACCCTCAAGCACGTCTACCCCACCTGCGAGCTGGCGCTCGCGAACGTCGCCCGGCACATGGAGCCGGGCGGAGTGGCCGTGTTCGACCTGATCGAGGGGCAGCGCCGCTTCTTTGAACGCGGCGACGGGGTCACCTACATCCGCCACTACACGCGTGATGAGCTCAGCGAGATGGTCCCGCGCGCGGGACTGCGCATCGAGACCTTCGGCCACGTCGACCATGACGACGACCCCGCGCACCGGCGGCTCCTGGTGGTGGCGGTGCGCCCGGCCTGAGCCGCCGCCCTGCGCGGTCTGACAGAGCCAACTCACGCTCGCGCAAGCCGGAGGCGGGATTCGAACCCGCGCCACCCGGTTTACAAAACCGGTGCTCTACCCCTGAGCTACTCCGGCGCTCGGGCCGAGCGTAGCCCGGCCGGCCCTGTGACGCTCAGTGAGCCTCGGCGCCGGCAGCGCCGACGGCCGCGTGCTCGATGTTCCCGTGACCGTTCGAGGCCACGGGCACGTCCTCCAGGGGCTCGAACTCGCCCTGGGCGTTCAGGCGCCGCTCGAGCTCTCCCAGCACGAGGCCGAACAGGAGGTGGCGCCAGGTGGCCTGTGCGAACGCGCGCCGATTGCCCCACAACGGCTCGAGGTCCGAGCGCGCGGGGTGGTAGCGGTCCACCAGGGCGCCGAGCGGCCAGAAGGCCAGGTGCTCCGAGAGCCCGGCCGCCGCTCCCACGGCGGTCGGCGGCCCCGGCACCAGCGGGCGCACCAGCGAGTACAGGGCGCCGAACACGGCCCCGTTGACCACGTGCAGTGCGGTGCCCGCTCCCGGCCATCCCGGGCCGCGGGTGGTGAGCTTCCCGAGCAGCTCCACGTCGTCGTAACGCGAGCCGAAGACCTTCTTGTCGAGCGGTTGCTGGGCGGCCCAGATGGCGGCGGCGGCCGCTCCCGCGGCTGCACCGTTCACCGTGCGCCTGAACTCGATCACACAGGCAGCGTAACGGGAGAGGGGGCGGCGGGTAGCTGAGGCGATGGCCGCCGTGCGCAAATTGTGGGCTCCCCGCCCGCTGGAGGTCTACCACGCGCGCACACGCAGGCGGGGCGTGAACTCCCCCGTGTACTGGTTCACGCGCGCGTTCGCCCAGCCCGCGCTGATGCTCTACTTCCGCCTCGCCCGCAACGGGCACCGGCACGTCCCCGCCGGCGGCGTGATCCTGGCCTCGAACCACCGCAGCTTCCTCGACCCCTTCGTGCTCGGCTGCTGCGTTCGCCGGCCGATCTACTTCGTGGCCAAGGAGGAGCTGTTCAAGAACCCCCTGGCCGGATGGTTCCTCAACTGCCTGGGCGCGTTCCCGCTCCGGCGCGGCGCCTCCGACGAGGAATCGGTGAAGACCTCGCTCGCGCTTCTCGAGCGGGGCCAGGTCGTGGTGATCTTTCCCGAGGGCACCCGCGTGACTCGGGGCTCGCTCAGGCCCCCCCGCCGGGGCGTGGGCCGCATGGCGCTCGAGAGCGGCGCTCCCGTGGTGCCGGTGGCGGTGAGCGGAAGCGAGCGCGCCCGGCGCGGATGGCGCATCCGCCCGGTCAAGGTGCACCTGCGCTTCGGCGCGCCGCTCACCTTCCCGCGCGTGGACAGGCCGTCACCCTTCCTCGCCGGCGAGGTGACCGAGCGGATCTGGCCCTGCGTGGCCCTGCAGTGGGAGTGGCTCGGCGGGCTTCCCCCGCTGCGCACCGCCGTCGTGGTGGGGGCCGGGCCGATGGGCACCGCCGCCGCCACGGTGCTCGCCCGCGCGGGACTGGAGGTCCACCTCACCTGCCGCACGCGCGACCAGGCGGAGCGCATCGCCGCCGGGGGCGGGGATTCCGGCCCGTCGCCGGGTGCGGAGCTCGACCGGCGCATCGAGGTCAGCGCTCTGAGGGACGTGGAGCTGGCGGGCGTGGACCTGGTCGTGCTGGCCGTGCCGTGCAGCGCGCTTCCCGCCGCCGTGGGCGAGATCGGCGCTCACCTGGGTGAGCGCAGCGCCGTGCTCGTGGCCTCCAGGGGACTCGTGCCGCCGCTCGGCACCACGCCCTCGGCCTTCGTGGCCGAGCGCGTGCGCGCCCGGGCCGTGGCCTCGCTGGCCGGGCCGGCCGACCCGCGCCAGGCGATCGACCGGGGAGCGTCGGTGGTGCTGGCCACCGGGGACGTGGAGCTGCGGCGCCAGCTCGGCGAGGTGCTTCAGGCCGGTGGGCTGACGGTGCAGACCACGGACGACGTGACCGGGACCGAGCTGGCGGCATGCGCGCGGAACGCGGCCGCCCTGGCGTCCGCCGCGGCGGCCCCCGCGGATCCGAGCCTGGCGGGTGCGGCGGCGGGACGGATCTTCGCCGAGGTGCATGCGCTGGCGGTGGCGAGCGGAGCGCGGAGCGAGACCTTTGCCGATCTCGCGGGGGAATCGATGCCGGAGCGCACGCGACGAGTCGCTGGCCACGGTGCCGCTCCTGGGTCTCGCGTTCGAGCGTGAGGGGATCGAGGCGCCGGTGACCGCGGGGCTTCGCCGGGTGCTCGAGGGGGAGGCCTCGCCCGACCAGTGGCTGGAGAGCATGCGCCTGACGCCGGGCGGGAAGGGGCGGCGGGCCGCCTGATCGGGCGCGCTCGCCCGAGTAGGCTGCGCATGGTTGGCAGAGGTGGTGGACAAGCAGCGCCTGGACCGGGACTTCACGGAGCTCTATCGCGCGCACCTGCGCGACGTGTACAGCTACGCCTACTACCGGATCGGCAACCACCACGACGCCGAGGACCTGACGGAGCAGACCTTCCTCCAGGCCTACCGGCACTTCGAGCGCGCACAGCGCGAGTCGAACGGGCGGCCGCTCCGGCCCTGGCTCATCCGCATCGCCCACAACCTGGCCGCCAACTACTACCGCGACCGCTCCCGGCGGCCGCTCACTCAGCTGGAGGACGCCGCGGTGCTCACGGCCCCGCACGACACCGAGACGGTGGTGGAGGGGCGCGAGCAGGTCAAGGAGGTCCTCGAGGGGGTGTCGAAGCTGCCCGACGACCGGCGCGAGGCGCTCATCATGAGGTTCGCCCTCGGCATGGACAACCGGGAGATCGCCACTGCGCTGGACCGCTCCGAGGGGGCCACGAAGGTGTTGATCCACCGAGCCATCAAGCAGCTCGAGCAACGGCTCGGAGAGGACGCCGATGAGTAACGGAGAGCGCCTGGAGAACCTGCTTCGGTCGGCCCTGGTGCCGATGGATCCGCCCGAGCGCCTGACCGACCGCGTGGAGCGCACCCTCTCCGAGCTCACCGAGGCCGCGGCGGAGGAGCTCACGGATCTGGATCCCGCCGCCATGCGCGACCCGCGCAACTGGGCGCGGCCGGCGGCCGCCGCCGTGGTGGGCACGCTCGCCGGCGGAGCCCTGGTCGTGGTGCGGGCGCGTCAGCGCCAGCGCAAGAACCAGTCGAGCAGCTTCAAGTCGGTGGAGCGTGCCGTGCGCGACGCGGCGGGCGACATCGACCGCCGCCTGCGCGGGGGCTAGCACCCGCCTCAGGCGGGAGCGGTGCTCGGTGCCTGGCTCGCCGGAGTGGCAAAGCCGGCGGCGATGCCCGCGAAGCCGATCAGCAGGTGGAGCACGTTGTCCTCGGTATTCACCGGGACCAGGTTCAGGATCTCCCCGCCGTCGCCTGCGGCGAAGCCGAGCAGGGTGACCACGAGGTAGACCGCGCCAAGTCCGAAGGCGTACGCGCGCGCGCCCGGGTAGGAGCCGATCAGCGCCAGACCGAGCACGCCCGAGGCGATGTGCACCAGGTTGTGCCAGCCGTTCACGTCGAGGATCCCCAGCACCGCCTCGCGCTCGGTGCCGTCTCCGCTGCCGAAGCTGGCGCTGTAGAAGAAGCCGAGGATGCCCACCACCACCAGCGTGGCTCCGATTACCGCGGCGTAGACCTGAGCCGGTGAGCGCGTCTCCATCGAAGGTCATGCTTCGCCACTGATCCATGCACCCCTTTGCCGCGTAGGAACTCCACGCCGTGACCTCCGACATCCGAAACCTTGCGGACGAAGAGGTCATGCAGCTGGTCCAAGGAGGGAACCCCCGGGCGTTCGAGCTGATGTACGAGCGCCACGGCGGGGCCGCCTTCTCCCTTGCATACCGGATGGTGGGGAACAAAGTGACGGCAGAGGACATAACGCAGGAGGCGTTCCTGTCCATATGGCGCAGCAGGACGCGCTACGACCAGGCGCGCGGAAGCGTCCGCACGTGGGTGCTCGGGATCGTGCACAACCGCGGCATCGACGCCCTGCGCAAGGGCACGCGCCACGAACGCCGGAGGGAGACGCTCGAGGGGTGGAGGAGCGCCATGAGGCGCCGGAGCGCACCGACGTGGAGGTGGCTCGCCGCGAGGAGGCGCGCAGCGTGCGGACAGCACTCGACACGCTGCCCGCCGAGCAGCGCCGGACCATCGAGCTCGCGTACTTCGGCGGATTCAGCCACAGCCAGATCGCCGAGATGCTCGGCATGCCCATCGGAACGGTGAAGGGGCGCATGCGCCTCGGGCCTGGAGAAGCTGCGCGGTCAGCTCGCGGATGGGTTGACCCGAGGGGAGATGGCGTGACCGCCCCCGACCATCCCCGGTTCCGCGACGACGTGGCCGCCTATCTGCTCGGCGCCCTGGACGAGTCCGAGACGCGCGACTTCGAGGCGCACATGGAGACCTGCCCGGAGTGCCGTCAGGAGCTGAAGCAGCTGCGCCCGGCCGCGGACGCGCTGCCCCGCTCCGTGGAGCAGATGGAGCCGCCGCCCTCGCTCAAGAGCTCGCTCATGGACGTGGTGGAGGCCGAGGCGCGCGAGCGCGATCCCGCCGCGGCGCGCGTGCCCTGGTCGCGGCGCCTGCGCGGCCTGCTCCCGCGGACCGGCGGGCCTGCGCGTGGTGATGGCGGTGACGCTGCTGGCCATCGGGCTGGCCGTGGGCTTCGAGGTCTCCGAGCTGGGCACGCCCAACAGCGCCGACGTGCAGCGCACGATCGCCGCGAAGGTGGACAAGAAGCAGGTGCCGCTGGCCCGCGCGCAGCCTGCGCTACGAGGACGACGGGTCGCGCGGCGGAGTGCTGCACACCCAGGGCCTCCCCGCGCTTGGGGGCAAGCGCGTCTACCAGGCCTGGCTCCAGCGGGACGGCCGCTACGTGCCTCAGCCCACCTTCATGGTGGGCACCGACGGACAGGGCGCGGTGGCGCTGCCGGACGACCTGAGCAAGGCGAGCGCGGTGCTGGTCACGCGCGAGCGCCGCGGGGGCGCCCAGCAGCCCACCGAGAACCCCATCCTCACCGTCGACCTCTAGCGCTCGCGCGGGGCGGGGGCGCCGGGCCCGCCAGCTAGTGTGACGCGCTGCCGATGGACGTCTGTTACCGCCACCCCAAACGCGAGACCGGGGTCCGCTGCTCGAACTGCAACCGGCCGATCTGCCCGGACTGCATGACCACCACCTCGGTGGGCATGCGCTGCCCGGAGTGCGCGAGCCAGCGCACCCAGGTGCGCGGCATGCCGAGCGTGGGCGGCGGGGATCCGACCGTCACCTACGTGCTCATCGCCATCAACGTGGTGGTGGCGCTCGGCTCGGTCTTCGGAGGAGCCAGCGCCGCCTCGGGCGGGATCGGCGAGAGCCGCCTCCTGACCGACGGGGCCGTGTACCGCGACGCCATCGCCCAGGGCGAGTACTGGCGGCTGGTCACGGCCGGCTTCCTCCACGCCGGCCTGTTCCACCTGCTCACCAACATGTTCTCGCTGTACATCCTGGGACAGATCCTGGAGCCCGTGGTGGGGCACAGGCGCTTCGCGATCATCTACTTCGTGTCCCTGCTCGCGGGGTCGTTCGGGGCGCTCATTGCCACCGAGGGCCGCACGGTGGGCGCCTCGGGCGCGATCTTCGGGCTGATGGGGGCCGCGGCCCTCGTGATGCGCAGCCGCGGCATCGGGATCATGGAGAGCGGCCTGGGCATCTGGATCGGCCTGAACCTCCTGATCACGTTCGCCGTGCCCGGGATATCGATCGGCGGCCACATCGGCGGCCTTGTGGGCGGCGCGCTGTGCGCCTTCCTGCTCATGGACGTGCCCGAGCGGACGCCCGTGCCGAAGTCCGTGCCCGTATGGGCGTGTGCCCTGTTGGGCGCGCTCGCGGTGGCCGGGTCGATCGCTGTGTCTGGCTGAGCGGAAGCACCGGGCGTGCCCGGTGCCACGAGGCTTCAGGCCCGGACGCGCTCGAGGTCGATCTCGATCGAGCGCCGCGACTCCGGTGCGGGCACGAGATCGGGGTGCAGCAGGTGCGCCATGAGCTCCACCCCGTCCACCAGGCGCGGGCCCGGGCGGGAGTAGTACGCCGCGGCGTCCACGGCCACCACGCGCGCGCCGAGCTCTGAGAGCCGCTCGCGGTGGCGAACCGTCTCGGCCGCCGCCTCCTCCGCATACAGCCCGCAGGGCATCGACACCACCACCTCGGGAGACATGGCGGCCACCTCGGCCCACTCCACCGTGCGGGACTTCTCACCGGGCAGGCCGAGCACGTCCTCGCCTCCGGCCAGCTGCACCATCTGCGGCACCCAGTGACCGCCGGCATACACCGGGTCGAGCCATTCGAGCGCGGCCACGCGCGGACGCGGGGCGTCGCGCACGGCGGCCTCGACGGCCTCCACGCGGGCGGCGGCATCCGCCACCAGGCGCTCTCCCGCGTCGGGGTCGCCCGCGGCCTCGGCCAGGCGCGGCAGGTCGGCCAGCACCTCGCCGAGCGTGGACGGGTCGAGCGAGATCACCTCCGGGCGAGTGGGCAGGCGCTCGGCCACGGCCTTCACGTCGTCGAAGGAGACCGCGCACACCGCGCACACGGCCTGGGTCACGATCAGGTCCACATCGAGCGCGGCGAGCATGTCCTCGTCCAGCTCGTACAGCGCCTCGCCCCGTCCGGTGCGCTCGCGCACCGCCTCGTCGATCTCGCGCGCGGAGAGGCCCTCGCCGATCACGCTGCGCGTGAGATGGGGCAGTCGCTCGGCGCCTGGCGGATAATCACATTCGTGGGTGACCCCGGCCACGGAGTCGCCGAGCCCGAGGGCGAAGAGCATCTCGGTGGCCGAGGGAACTAGAGACGCGATGAGCACGGAGACGAGGATGGCACGTCTGAACGACGAGGAAATCGACCAGCGGCTGGCCGGTCTGGAGGGTTGGTCCCGGAGCGGCGACGCGATCGCGAAGACCTACGAGGGAGATGACTTCATGTCCTCCGTCGGGCTCGTGAACCGGTTGGCGCCGGTGGCGGAGGAGATGAACCACCACCCGGACCTCGAGATCTCATGGAACAAGGTGACGGTCACGGTCACCACTCACTCCGAGGGCGGGCTGACGGAGAACGACTTCGTACTGGCCGGAAAGGTCGACGGGGTAGCCTGACCTCCCTGCTACCCTCGCCCCCTCGCCGATGAGCGACGACGAGCTCCCTCGAAGTAGCCGGCGCAGGGCCCCGCCCTCGGGCCCGAGCGCCTCTCAATGACAGAGCTGCTGCTCCTGGTAGGAGTGCTCGTGCTGGTGGCCGCCAACGGCTTCTTCGTTGCCGCCGAGTTCGGGCTGGTGCGCGCGCGTCAGCCGCGGCTCGAGCAGATGCGGGACGAGGGCGTGCGCGGCGCCGCCCTGGCGTTGAGGCAGGTGGACGAGATCGACCAGTACCTGTCGGCCTGCCAGCTGGGTATCACCATGGCCTCGCTGGGCATCGGCTTCCTGGGCGAGCCCGCCATCGCGAAGATCCTCGAGCCCGTGCTCGGCGACGCGGTGGGCCACGGCGTGGCGGTGGCCATCTCCCTGGCGATCGCCTACCTGCTCACCACCTCGCTCCACATCACGCTGGGCGAGCAGGTGCCGAAGATCTATTCGATCGTCCACGCCGAGAGCACGGTGCGTCGCACCGCCCGCCCGCTCGAGTTCTTCAAGAGCGCGCTCGATCCGTTCATCTGGCTGCTCAACACCAGCTCCAACGCCATGCTGCGTGTCGTGGGGGTGGACCCCCGCGCTGAGTTCGACGAGGCCAGCAGCTCCGAGGACCTGAAGCTCCTGATCGCGCAGAGCGCCCATGGCGGCAAGATCGACCCGGGCGAGGCGGGCATGCTCTCCGGCGTCTTCCACCTGCACGAGCAGCAGGCGCGCCAGGTGATGACCCCGATTCCCGCGGTGGTCACCGTGGACATCTCGGAGGACGTGGAGACCGCGCTGAAGCGGATGGTGGACTCCGGGCACACCCGCCTGGTGGTGACCGAGGAGGGCAACACCGACCGCATCCGCGGGATCGTCCACGCGAACTCGCTGGTGCGGCTGCTGATGACGGAGGGTCCGGACGCGTCGATCGAGTCCGCGGTGAAGGACGCCCTGATCGTGCCCGAGACCAAGCCGCTGGACGACCTGCTGGCCGACCTCCAGCGCGAGCGCGCCTCGATGGCCGTGGTGGTGGACGAGTACGGCCGCACCGCGGGCATCGTCACGATCGAGGACATCATCGAGGAGGTGGTGGGGGAGATCGCGGACGAGACCGACCCCGCGGTGGCCGGCATCCGCCGGCTGGCGAACGGGGACTGGTGGGTCCGCGGCCACGTGCCGATCACCGATCTGGAGGACTACGGGCTCCACCTGCCGGTGGACTCGGAGGCCTACAACTCAGTCGGCGGATACGTGTTCGGCGAGCTCGGGCGGCTGCCCAAGCGGGGGGACATGGTCCAATCCAACGGCTACTCGATTCGCGTGGAGTCGGTGCGCGAGAACCGCATCGAGGCGGTGCGGATCCGCGATCACAACGGCGAGGAGCGCGGCGAGGGACGGTCGCGCCCGGTGGAGGAGGCCGCGGCCACCCCCAGCGGATTCGAGCCGGAGCCCGGGGAGGCTGACGGCCAAACCTGAGTCGCGCGGGCGGTATCCGTCCGCCCCTGGGCCTAGCTTCGCTTGCCATGTGGTGCGTCAAGCTGAGCGATACGGAGCGTGACGCGTTGCGCGCGCTGGTGAAGGCACAGTCGGTCACGGGGAGCCGCGAGGAGCTGCCACCGGACCTGGAGGGAGCGCTCGACTCACTCGAGCTCGCCCGCTGGGACGACCTCCCGGAGGCCACCCTTCCCTGGGACCGCGTCTCCGACCTCGCCGGCCGCCAGGGCATCGGCGAGGCCGATGTGGTCTGGGACCTTGCCGCGGGCATGGTCTCCCCGAAGGACCTCCCCGTTCACCAACCGCGCCAGGTAGGAGCGGAGCCCGATCGGTGATCGGGCGAGCACCGCACCAGGTCTATCGTAGGAGTAGAAGCCCTCGCCGGTCTTGCGGCCGAGCTTCCCTTCCGCGATCAGCTCGCGCACGCGCGCGGGAATCTCGGCCCCGATCGACTCGCCGATGGCGGCGGCCACGTCGAGGCCCACGAAGTCCAGCAGGCGCAGCGGCCCCATGGGATGCCCCGCGCCGAGCTTCATGCAGGTGTCCACGGCCTTCGCGTCGAGGCCGCCGGCCTCGATCAGCCGAACGGCGTCGAACAGGTAGGGGAAGAGCAGCCGGTTCACCACGAAGCCGGCCGTGTCGGGCACCTCCACCACGGTCTTCTCGAACCGCTCGCACAGGTCGCGAAACGCCGCGCGGGTGCTCTCGGAGGCCTCGGCCGGGAAGCAGAGCTCCACCAGCGGCATCTTCTCCACCGGGTTGAACACATGGAGGGCGGCGAAGCGGTCCGGGCGCCCGCTGGCGGCGGCCAGGGCGGCCACCGGCAGTGACGAGGTGGTGCTGGCCACGAGCGTGTGGTCCGGAAGCACCTCGCCGAGCGCGGAGAGCACCTCGCCCTTGATGGCCAGATCCTCGGTCACGGCCTCGATGGCGAACGCGCACCCGGACAGCTCGCCCAGGTCGGTGACCACACGAGCGTGATCGCCGACCTCGGCATGGGCGGCGTCGGCGGAGCGCTCGCTGCGGGCCCAGACCACCACCTCGTGATGGTCGGTGGCCACCTTCGCCAGGCCCCGGGCGATGGACCCGCTGCCGATGATCCCCAGCTTTTCGCCGGGGCGTGAAACGGTCATGGTAGTGGAGGCCTCGATGCGCTCATGGAGCAGCGTGAAACGGCGTGAACAGGCGGGTGGGATGCCCTTCGGAGGGGCGGACCGGACGGCTGGTTGACTGGACAGTCAATCGAGTACGCTTACCACAATTCGACTGCGGAGGAAGAGGCTCGCATGAACAATGGGCACGGCCGTGAGGTCGTCATCGTCGAGGCGGTTCGCACCCCGATCGGGCGCGGTCACCCCGAAAAGGGCTACTACAAGGACACTCATCCGAACGCGCTTCTCGGCAAGACCTACACCGAGGTCATCGACCGCGCGGGCATCGACGCCTCCGAGGTCGAGGACGTGATCAGCGGCTGCGTCCAGCAGTACGGCGAGCAGATGTTCAACGTCGGCCGCAACGCCTGGCTGCAGGCCGGGCTTCCCGAGGAGACCCCCGCCACCACCGTGGACCGCCAGTGCGGCTCGGCCCAGCAGGCCGTGAACTTCGCCGCGGCGCTGATCGCCGCCGGCGTGCACGACACGGCCATCGGCTCCGGCGTGGAGCACATGGGCCACGTGCCGATGGGCGTGGGCTTCAAGTGGGTGGACGAGGTGGGCTCGCCCTGGCCGGAGGAGCTCATGGCGAGGTACAACCTCGTGCCGCAGGGCATCTCCGCCGAGATGATCGCCGACAAGTGGGAGATCCCCCGCTCCGAGCTCGACGAGATCGGCGTCCGCTCCCACCAGCTGGCCCACCAGGCCACCGAGGAGGGACGCTTCGAGCGCGAGATCGTGCCCTTCCAGGTGAACGGCGACACCTACGTCACCGACCAGGGCATTCGTCCCACCACCGACATCGAGACGCTGTCGCAGCTGAAGCCGGCCTTCAAGGAGGACGGCAAGGTCACCGCCGGCAACGCCTCCCAGATCTCGGACGGCGCCGCCGCGGTGCTGCTGATGGCGCGGGAGAAGGCGGACGCCCTCGGTCTCAAGCCGCGGGCCCGGATCATGGACCAGACCACGGTGGGCGTTGACCCGGTGATGATGCTCACCGGTCCCATTCCCGCGACGGCGAAGCTCCTGGAGCGCAACGGCATGCAGATCGGCGACATCGATCTGTTCGAGGTGAACGAGGCCTTCGCCTCCGTCCTCGCCGCGTGGCGTCGCGAGCACAACCCGGACATGGACCGCGTGAACGTGAACGGCGGCGCCATCGCCCTCGGTCACCCGCTCGGCTCCACCGGGGCCCGGCTGATCACCACGCTGCTGCACGAGCTCGAGCGCTCCGACAAGGAGATCGGCCTCGTCACGATGTGCTGCGGCGGCGGGCTCGGCACGGGCACGCTGATCCAGCGCCTGTAAGGAATCGCTCATCGCGCCGGGCGGGTTACCCGCCCGGCGCATGGGTACTGGAGGGGCGTGCCGGTGCGTGGCGAGGGAGCTCTGCTGGCCGGCCGTTATCGGGTGCTCAGACGCCTCGGTTCGGGTGGCATGGGAATCGTCCTGCTCTGCCAGGACGAGCGACTCCACCGCAAGGTGGCCGTCAAGCGCCTGCATCCGGCCAGCCCCCAGGACATGGAGTACCGCTTCGTCCGTGAGGCCCGCCTCGGCGCGTCCCTGAACCACCCGCACCTCGTGACCGTGTTCGACACCCTCACCGACGACGAGGGCGTGCTGATCGTCATGGAATACGTGGACGGTGAGGCGTTGTCCGCGACGATCAAGAGAGGTCCCCTGCCGGCTCGGCAAGTGGCTCGAATCGCGACGCGAGGTGGGGAGTGCTCTCGACTACGCGCACGACAACGGGGTGGTCCACCGGGACGTGAAGCCACCCAACGTGCTGCTGCGGGGCGACGGCTCGGCTCTGCTCGCCGACCTGGGCATCGCCACCGCGGCAGACGAGACCCGCATTACGCGCAGCGGAACGGTCCTCGGGTCCGCCGCCTACATGGCCCCCGAGCAGCTGGATGGGCACCGGGCCGGACCCCCGGCCGACGTGTACGCCCTCGGCGCGGTGCTCTTCGAGGCCCTCACCGGAGCAGCGGGCACGCACAGGACGCACGCCGATGGAGATCGTGCAGGACGCGAACGGCAAGCCGCCGCCCGACCTGCGCGAGCACCTCCCGGCGGCTCCAGCCGCAGCCGCCGACGTCCTCCGGCGGGCGCTCGACCGAGATCCGGCGCAACGCCCGCACAGCGCCGGAGAGCTGGCCTCGACGCTCGCCGCCGCCCTTGCGCGGCCCGAATCCGCGCCCCGCACCGAGTACACGGCGCGGACCGAGCCCATCAGGGCGCGACCGCGCCCGCAACCGCTACCCCGACCGGCGCCGCCGGCCCGCAACCCGCGCCGCGGGCTCGCGGTGCCCGCGGCGGTCACGGCGCTGGCGTTGGTGGCGGCCGGGGTGGGCGTGGTCGCGCTCGCCTCCCAGGGCGACGACGGCGGCGGTGGCGGCTCGGACGGCCGTACGGCCACGGCCGCCGCGGTCAGCGGCCGAGCGGCCGAAGGAGAAGAAGCCCAAGAAGAACGAGACCCCGGTCGTGGCCACGCCGCCCGCGACGCCGGAGCCCGCCGGACCCGAGGCCGGGGCGAGCGGCTCCCAGCTGAACGCGCAGGGCTTCGAGCTTCTGAAGGCGGGTCGCTACGACGAGGCCGTGCCGGTGCTGCGGGCGGCCGTGGCCACGTGGCCCGAGGGAAGCCGCGACATCGAATACGCGTACGCGCTCTTCAACCTGGGTAAGGCGCTGAACCGGTCCGGCGACCCCGAGGCCGCGATCCCCTACCTCGTACGACGCCTGACCTTCAGCGACCAGAGGAACACGGTCCAGGCCGAGCTGGACGACGCGCGCCGGCGCGCCGGGAGTGCCCTAGGCCGTGACCGCGGCCGCGGAGAGCGCCTCCACGATCCGCGGGCGGTCCCCGAACGGCACGGCCAGCAGGGTGTCGGCCCGGCGCGCTCGTACGCGGCCAGGTGCTCGTCCAGCTCGCCGTAGGAGCAGCAGATGGCCGACCCCCGGATCAGCTCGGGAGTGAGCGCCTGCGCCGCGCCCATCCGGTCGCCCGCCCCGAACAGCCGCTGCACCTCGCGCGCGGAGTCGCCGTGCCCGAAGCGCTCGGCCGTCTCCACGTAGAAGTTCTTGTCCTTCGCCCCCATGCCGCCGAGATAGAGCGCGAGCCACGGCCGGGCCAGGTCCAGCGCGCGCTCGGGGTCGTCGTCCAGGCAGACCAGCACGGCGGGAGCCACGTCCACGTCGGTGCCCGCGAACGGCGCGAGCATGTCCTGCGCCCGCTCGGGGCTGAACATGAAGGGGATCCAGCCGTCGGCGATCCGCGCCGTCTGCTCCACGGACTTCGGGCCGATCGCGCCCAGGTAGATCGGGATGCGCTCCTGCACCGGCTTGGCCAGCAGCTTCAGCGGCTTGCCCAGCTCGCTGCCCTCGAGGGGCAGCTGGAACTCCTCGCCCCGGTATTCGAGCGGTCCCTCCCGGGCGAGGGCCTGGCGCACGATCTCCACGTACTCGCGCGTGCGGGCCATGGGACGCCGGAAGGGCACGCCGTGCCAGCCCTCGGACACCTGCGGGCCGGACACGCCGAGGCCGAGCCGGAAGCGCCCCTCCGACAGCACGTCCAGGGTCACGGCGGCCATCGCCGTGGCCGCCGGCGTGCGCGCCGGGATCTGCATCAGGGCCGAGCCCAGGCCGATCCGCTCGGTCACCGCGGTGAGGTGGCCGAGCACCGACACCGCGTCCTGGCCCCAGGCCTCGGCCACCCACACCTAGTCGAGCCCGCCGCTGTCGGCGAGCGCGGGCCAGCTCGACCTGCTCCTCGGCGGAGAACCAGGGCCAGTAGGCGACGAAGAGGCCGATGCGCACCGGCCCATCCTATGGCGCGCGGGAGGGTAGGCTCGCGCTACGTGGCCGTGATCCTCTGGCACATCGAGGTCTCGCACTTCAACGAGAAGGCGCGCTGGGCGCTCGACTACAAGGGGATCCGCTACGAGCGGCGGGTGCCGATGCCCGGACTGCACGGCGCTCAGCGCGCTGGTGCAGACGCGCGGCGCCCAGCGGCGCCTGCCCGTGGTGGAGCTGGACGGCCGCCGGATCGGCGACTCCACCGCGATCATCGCCGCGCTGGAGGAGCACACCCCGGACCCGCCGCTGTACCCGGCCGACGCGGGCGAGCGCGCTCGGGCCCTCGAGCTCGAGGACTTCTTCGACGAGCACCTCGGCCCGCGAGCTGCGCCGCTTCGCCTGGCACCACACGCTGAAGGACCCCGACGTGGTGGCCCGAACGCTGTTCGCCAAGGGCGATCCGGGACGCGAGCGCCTGCTCCGGAGGACATACCCGGTGGCGAGCTTCTTCGTCCGCAAGGACTACCGCGTCACCGAGGACAGCGCGCGCGAGGCGCGCGCCGCGGTGGTGGCGGCGATGGACCGCCTCGAGGCCGAGATCGGCCCGTCCGGCTATCTGGTGGGCGACCGCTTCTCGGTGGCCGATCTCGCCGCCGCGTCCCTGTTCACCCCGGTGGTCCAGCCTCCCGAGCGGCCGTTCCTGCCGACGGGCGACGCGGCCCCGGCGGTGCAGGAGCTGAGCGACGAGCTCACCGCCCGGCCGGGCGGCCGCTGGATCTACGACATGTACGCGCGCCACCGCGGCGCCTATGCCGGGGAGGCCCATGCTGTCAGCGTCTGACACCACCACCGCCGTGAGCCTGCCGCTCGTGCGCAGCGACGAGGAGCGCCTGATGCGCGAGACGGTGGCCTCCATCTGCTCCGGCTACGGGCCCGCGTACTCGCGCCGGAAGCACGCCGAGGGACGCCGCCCACCGAGCTCTGGGACGACCTCGCGGGCAAGGGCTACCTGGGCGTGAACATCCCCGAGGAGTGGGGCGGCGGCGGGCTCGGCATGGCCGGCCTCGCGGCGGTGGGCGAGGAGATCGCGGCCGCCGGCAGCTCGCTGCTGCTGATCGTGGTCTCGCCGGCGATCGTGGGCAGCATCCTCGCCGCGCCACGGCACGCCGGACCAGAACGAGCGCTGGCTGCGGGGCATCGCCGCCGGCACCACCAAGGTCGCCTTCGCCATCACCGAGCCCGACGCCGGCACCAACTCGCACAACCTGTCGACCTCGCTCGAGCGCGCGCGGCGGACCGCTTCGTCCTGCGCGGCCAGAAGACCTACATCTCGGGCGTCGAGCACGCCGACGCCGTGCTGGTCGTGGCCCGCAGCCGGCTGCCCGACGGCAAGCTCGGCCTGCCGTCGCTGTGCCTCGTCGACGTGGACGCCCCGGGTTCACGCGCGAGCGCGATCCCGATGCCCTACGTCGGCCCCGACCAGCAGTGGACGCTGTTCTTCGACGACGTCGAGCTCGAGGAGGACCGGCTGGTCGGCGGCGAGGGCGGCGGGCTCGGCCCGGTGTTCGACGGCCTGAACCCGGAGCGGATCATGGGCGCGACGATCGCCTGCGGCGCCGGCCGCCGGGCCCTGGCCAAGGCCTCCGCGTACGCCAACGAGCGCGAGGTGTGGGGCGCCCCGATCGGCACGCACCAGGGCGTGGCCCACCCGCTGGCCGAGGCCAAGATCGAGCTCGAGCTGGCCCGGCTGATGACCCAGAAGGCGGCGGCGCTCTACGACGCCGGCGCGCCCGGGCGCGGGCGAGGCCAGCAACATGGCCAAGTACTCGGCCGCGGAGGCCGCCGATCAAGTGCGTGGACCGGACGATCCAGGCCCACGGCGGCAACGGCTTCGCGCTCGAGTACGAGCTCACCGACATGTGGTGGGGCGTGCGGCTGACGCGCACCGCGCCGGTGTCGCGCGAGATGATCCTCAACTACGTGGCCGAGCACTCGCTCGGGCTGCCGAAGAGCTACTGACCGCGCGCCCCTCGCGGCTCCTCGCGGTTGCGGTTCTGGCGCTGCGCCTCGGCGCCGCCGCTCCGGCGGCGGGCGCCTCGCCGTGGCGGCCCCACCTGGCGGCGGCGAACCGGTGGGCGGATCAGCGCCAGGGCGACGGTCTCGTTCGCCGTTCGCACCGAGCGGCGGGTGTGGGCACGGGACGCCAGCGCGGGCGGTGCCCGCCGTGAGCGTGCTCAAGGTGATGCTGCTCGTGGCCTACCTGCGCCGGGACGACGTGCGCGGGCGGGCGCTGCGTCCCGCCGACCGCGCGCTGCTGGCGCCCGATGATCCGATGGTCCGACAGCGTGGCCGCCTCGCGCGTGCGCGACATCGTGGGCAACGCCGGCCTCGCGCGCCTCGCCCGCCGCGCGGGCATGCGCCACTTCCAGGCGGCCCCGATCTGGGGCAACTCGATCGTGGACGCCTCCGACCAGAGCCGCTTCCTGCTGCACATCGAGCGGCTGCGTGCCGCGCCGCCACCGGCGCGCCGCGCTCCGGCTGCTCGGGCTCGATCGTGCCCTCGCAGCGCTGGGGGATCGCCCGCGTGCGCCCGCCCGGATGGGCGCTCTACTTCAAGAGCGGCTGGGGGTCGGGCAGCGGCGCGGCGGACCACCAGGTGGCCCTTCTGCGGCGCGGCGGGCGCCGGCTCTCGGTGGCGATCATGACCACGTCGAACCCGAGCCACGCCTATGCCGAGGAGACCCAGCGGGGAGTTGCGGCGCGCCTGCTGCGAGGCCTCGGCCCCCTCGCTCCATGCTCGCGCGGCCGACTAGATTACGGCGCCATGGACCTGACCCTGTCGCCATCGGAAGAGACCTTCCGCGACGAGCTCCGCTCCTGGCTCGCGGACAACCACCCGGGTGAGGATCCGCCCGGGGACGACGAGGCCTTCGAGCACCGCCGAGCCTGGCAGAAGAAGCTGCACGAGGCCGGCTACGCGGGCTTCTCGTGGCCGAAGGAGTTCGGCGGCCGCGGCGCCACGCTCGTGGAGCAGGCGCTGTTCGGCGAGGAGATGGCCCACGCGAAGGCGCCCCAGCCCGCCAACGTGCTCGGCATGGTGATGGGCGGACCGGTGGTGATCGCCCACGGCGACGAGACCCAGAAGGAGCGCTTCCTCCGCCCGATCCTCTCGGGCGAGGAGATCTGGTGCCAGGGCTTCTCGGAGCCCGACTCCGGCTCGGACCTCGCGTCGCTGAAGACGCGCGCCGTGAAGTCGAACGGCGAGTGGGTGGTGACCGGCCAGAAGGTGTGGACCACCTACGCGCACAAGGCCAAGTGGTGCATGCTCGTGGCCCGGACCGACCAGGACGCGCCCAAGCACCAGGGCCTCACCTACTTCATCATGGACATGGAGCAGGATGCGGTGCAGGTGCGCCCGCTGCGCCAGATCACCGGCGAGGCGGAGTTCAACGAGCTCTTCATCGAGGAGGCGCGCATCCCCGACGAGAACGTCGTCGGCGGGGTGGGCAACGGCTGGGGCGTGGCCATCACGACGCTCATGCACGAGCGCGCCGGGCTGGGCGCATCGGCGGCCGCCGGCATGCGGGTGGCGCTCGGCGAGCTCACCGACCTGGCCCGCGAGCGCGGCGTGACCGCCGACCCGGTGATCCGCCAGAAGATCGCCCAGCTCACGATCGAGGTGGAGCTGCTGCGCCTGAACGCCTGGCGCGGGCTCACGGCGATCATGAAGACCGGGATCCCGGGACCCGAGGGCTCGGTCGTGAAGTGGCAGTGGGGCGAGCTGAACCAGTCGCTCACCGAGCTGGCCGTGGACATCCTCGGTGAGGACGGTGCGCTCTGGGACTCACCCTGGACCTACCGCTTCCTGCGGGCCCGCGCGAACTCCATCGAGGGCGGGACCACCGAGATCCTCAAGAACATCGTGGCCGAGCGGGTGCTCGGCCTTCCGAAGCTGCGATAGCGGAGGCCACCGTGAACTTCGACTTCACCGACGATCAGCACGCCATCAAGCGCACGGCCAAGGACTTCCTGGCCGCGCGCTTCACCAACGACCGCCTCCGCGAGCTCGCCGAGGGCGGCACGTACGACGACTCCGTGTGGAAGGAGCTCTGCGAGCTGGGCTGGCCCGGGATCTTCGTGTCCGAGGACCGCGGCGGGCAGGGCCTCGGCGTGGTGGAGCTCGTGATCCTCATGGAGGAGCTGGGCTACGCGCTCGCGCCCGTGCCCTTCCTGTCCACGGCCGCCGCCGGCCTGGCCCTCCAGACGGCCGGGCTCCGACGAGCAGCAGGAGCGCTGGCTCTCCGGCATCGCGAACGGCGAGGTGCGCGCCGACCGTGGGGTGGCCTCCAACGGGGAGGCGCGGCTTGTGCCCGACGCGGAGGGCGCGGACGTGATCGTGCTCCTGGACCGCGACGGCGGCCGCGTGGTCGAGGCCTCGGACGCCGAGATCGAGCCGCTGGCACACCATCGATGCGACCCGCCGCTTCGCCCGGGTGCGCGCCGAGGGTGGGGACGCCCTGCCCGGAGACACCTCCGCGGTGCTCGACCGGATCGTGACCGCCCTGTCCGCCGAGCTCACCGGGGTGAGCCAGCGCGCCATGGAGATGGCCGTGGCCTACGCCCGCGACCGCAAGCAGTTCGGCCGCCCGATCGGCGCCTACCAGGCGGTGGCCCATCGCTGCGCGCAGATGCTGCTGGAGACGGAGGGCGCCCGCTCGGCCTCCTACTACGCGGCATGGACCGCCGACGCCGAGCCCGAGACCTTCCCGGTGGCGGCGTCCATGGCCAAGGCCTACGCGTCGGACGCGGCCTGGCGGGTCAGCGCCTCATCGCTGCAGGTGCACGGCGGCATCGGCTTCACCTGGGAGCACGACCTGCACTTCTTCCTCAAGCGGGCGAAGGCCGACGGGCTGCTCTACGGCTCCGCGGGCGAGCACCGCGAGCGCGTGGCCGAGCTCAGCGGCCTGGCCGCCGAGCCGGCATCCGTCTAGCCGGACTCGGCTGCGGGGTGGGGCGCTCGCCCCGGTAGCTCGGCATCGCCCGCTCCTCCTCGTGGGGCTGATCGGCCCCGGTTCTCCGAGCCGTCGGCGAGCGCCTCGAGGCGCCGGATCTCCCGCTCTCCCTCGATGCGCGCCGGGTGGTCCGGGCGGCAGCCCGCCCACGAGATTCCTGATGCGGTCGCGATCTGGAGGGAGAAGTGCGGCGTGGAGGCGCCCATCAGCTCGCGCACGTCCTCCAAGGTCGGCTCGCGCTCGGCGCGATCGGGACGCTCGTACTCGCTCACCGGCGGCAGGTTATCCGGCGGGCGCTAGGGAGCGGTGGCCTGCACGGGGATCAGCTCGGTGACCCGGTCGAGGCGCGCCTGCGCGTTCAGTGAGAGCGCATCCTCGTCGCCCAGGATCCACACGCGGTTGTAGACCGCCTGGCCCGGGTCCAGCTCATAGCCGGGCTGCACGCTCAGCAGATAGCTCTCGAGCGGCTTCGGCAGGTCGGCGGCCTGGTCGGTGAGCAGCAGCGGCGCGAACACCCCGCGGCTGGCCAGCGGCGCCGCGGCGGCGGCGTCCATGGGACGCGACGTGTTGGCCACCGTGAAGTTGTAGCCGGGCACCTCCACGCCCCAGCCGAAGTTCCCCTGGCGGTATCGGGCGAACGCGATCGCGGACTCCACGGGCGTGGGCCCGGAGATGCGCTTCACGGAGTTCGCGATCCCGCGCATCTGGGCGAGGACCTTGTTCGAGATCACCGCTCGCGGGCCGAGGACGAAGACGGTCGGGCTTTCCGTGCTCGCGGAGCGCACGCAGGATGGGGGCGGGCACCGAGTCCCTCTTCACCGGCAGGGCGGCGTCGCCCGAGCGGGCGGCCCAGGCGGCGGCGGGCATGGCGAACGCGGCCTCGCTCGCCCGAGTAGAGCACCACGTTGTTCGACGGCCGCCCGCGCGCGGCCGAGAAGAAGCGGTCCATCGGCGGCGGCCCGCTCGTAGGCGTCGTCGCCCTCCACCACGGCGGTCTTGCAGTCCGCTCGGGCGGGCCACGTCGTCCCCGACGCGAATCACCTGCGCGTCCTTCGCCAGGTCGGACCCGCGCGGCTCGAGCCGGTCGAGCGTGTCCGCCGTCGCCGCGGGCAGGGAGCTGCCGTCGGACAGGAGGATGGGCGCCCCGATCGGCGGGCCCGACGAGCACGGAGGCGGCCACGGCGGACTGCCAGTCGTTCTTGTCCACGAGCACCACCGCGGTGGGGCGATCGGACTCGCTGGTGGCGGGGAAGAGCGCATTGGCCACGCCGGCGGCGTCCGTGGTGGCGTCGCCGCCGCCGATGCGCATGGTGTTGCGGGTGGCCGTGAAGGGGAAGCCGAGCTTCTGGGCGGCCTGGTCGTCGCCGCCCTTCGCGCCCGACCTGCCGGGCCGCGAGTCGTCGTTGCCGAGGCTGCAACCGGCGATAGAGGGCCGTGGCGAGGGCGGCGGCGAGTGTGGCAAGCGGCCGGCGCAAGGGGCAACGGACCATAGCTGCGGGCTCGGCGGGCAGCCAGATACGTGCGAACGACGGCCATCTGCGCATACGATTGACTGGTCAGTCAACCAGTGCCGGAGGCGCCCCAACCATGGATTTCAGGCTCAACGAGGAGCAGCTCGAGTTCCAGGAGACGTGTCGCAGGTTCGCCCGTGAGGTCATGCGGCCGATGGCGGCCAAGCACGACCGCGAGGAGAGCGTGCCCTGGGACGCCATCAAGGCAGCGCGCGAATGGGGCCTGCAGGGGCTCGACCACCTTCAGCGGATGGGCAACGACCCGGACGGGATCATGAGCTGCATCTACGCCGAGGAGCTCCACTGGGGCTGCGCCGGCATCGCGCTCGCCATCTCCGGCAGCTCGCTGGCCGCCGCCGGCATCGCCAGCTCGGGCACCCCCGAGCAGATCGGCCGCTGGGTTCCCGAGTGCTTCGGCCTCGGCGACGAGATCAAGCTCGGCGCCTACGCCGTCACCGAGGCGGGCGCCGGCTCCGACGTGCGCTCGCTGCGCACCACCGCCAAGCTCGACGGCGACGAGTGGGTCCTGAACGGCACCAAGGTCTTCATCACGAACGGCGGCATCGCCGACGTGACCGTCGTGGTGGCCACCGTGGACCCCGAGCTGGGCCACCGCGGACAGGCCTCCTTCGTCGTTCCCAAGGACACCCCGGGCCTGTCGATGGGCAAGAAGGAGACGAAGCTCGGCATCCGCGCCTCGCAGACCGCCGAGGTCGTGCTCGACGACTGCCGGATCCCGATGGACAACCTGCTGGGCGGCTACGAGAAGCTTCAGAAGAAGCTCGAGCGCGCCCGCTCGGGCCAGTCCACCGGCCGCTCCTCGGGCGCCCTGGCCACCTTCGAGCTCACGCGTCCGCTGGTGGGCGCGTCGGCCCTGGGCATCGCCCAGGCCGCCTACGAGTGGACCCTGGAGTACCTCGAGGGCCGCTCGCGAGGACGACACCCCGCTCCTCGAGCAGCAGCGCATCCAGCAGGTCCTGGCCGACGTGGCCACGGAGATCGAGGCCGCCCGCCTGCTGGTGTGGCGCGCCGCGTGGATGGGCCGCAACGGCATGCCGATGACCGGCGGCCAGGGCTCGATGTCCAAGCTCAAGGCGGGCGACACGGCGATGTGGGCCACCACCACGCTGATGGACCTGGTCGGGCCCCTACGCCCAGACCACGGACTGCCCGCTGGAGAAGTTCTTCCGCGACGCCAAGATCTACCAGCTGTTCGAGGGCACGGCCCAGGTGCAGCGGATGGTGATCTCGCGCATGCAGCGGGCCGAGTACAACCGCAGGCTCGAGGAGGCCGCGGCGGTGCTCGAGCAGGCTCCGGGCACCCCGCCCGGCGACCCCGATCGCCGCCTAGGCCGCGTCGACATCCGGTCGGGGCGCGCCGCGGGCATCTTTGGACCGCCGTCCATGGTCCGCGCGCGAGCGCGGCGCCAGCATGGAGGCATGAAGGGCAATGTCACCGACCTGTCGCGCGCTCCCTCCAGACGCGGGCAGGAAGGCCGGGACACGAGGCACGGCGGCCGGCGGGCGGGCCGGCCGCCGGGCCGCGCCTGGCTGAACGCACGCGAGGTGGGCGGGGCCGACCCCCGCTACGCGCACCTCGCGCTCACGCACGACTAGAGCCCGCAAGCGCCGAGGGCGCGGCTGCTCGCCACAATAGGACCCGGTGCCCTTCGAGTTGGAACCCGGGGCCGTGGCGCTGCTGGCGCTGATGGCCACCCTGTACGCCCGCGCCGTGGCCATCCTGCGCCGCCGCGGGTACGACGTGCCCGCAGGCCAGCAGGCCGCCTGGTGGCTCGGGCTGTTCCTCGTGGCCGCCGGCCTGATCGGCCCGGTGGACGCCCTCTCGGAGGACCTGGTGCTCGGCGCACATGGGCGCAGCACCTGCTGCTCGCGGACCTGGCCGCGCCCTTCCTGCTCGTGGGGCTGCGCACCCCGTCTACGCCTTCTACCTCCCGCGGCCGCTGCTCGTGAGCCTGGCCCACCGGACGGGACTGCGGCGGGTGTTCCGGACGCTCCGCAAGCCGATGGTGGCGGTGCCCGTCTGGGTGGTGCTGCTCTACGGCTGGCACCTCTCCTTCGCGTTCGTGGGCGCTCTCGAGCACCCGGTCGTCCACGTGGTGCAGCACCTGTCCTTCCTCTTCGGAGCGATGCTGGTGTGGTGGTCGGTGATCGAGCCCAAGCGGCGGCGGCTGCCGGGCGACCTGTGGAAGGTCCCCTACCTGCTCGGCGCCCGGCTGCCGGGGATGCTGCTCGGGCATGTCCCTGATCCTGCTGCGCACGCCCGCCTACGGCGCCTACTACGGCGACCGTCCCCGGGAGCACGGCTTCTCGCCGATCACCGACCAGCAGGTGGCCGGGGGCATGATGATGGGCCTCGACCTGATGGTGATGCTGTTCGCGGTGGCGTTCTTCTTCTACCGGTCGGCGCAGGAGCACGACGCGGACGGAGCGGGCGGCTGCCGCGGCGTCGTTACTGAACGCGCTCGGGGCCGGCGCTGCGCGCTGCTCCTCGTGCGGGCCGCTCGCGCGAGCCGGTTGTCGCGCCGGAGCTGGGCCTCGCGCGCCCGGCGCACCTCGTCCGGGTGCTCCGGGGCCAGTGGCGGCACGGGCGCCGGGCGGCCGTCGTCGTCGAGCGCGACCATCGTCAGGTAGGCGGTGGAGGTGTGCGTCGGTCTCGCCCGTGCGCACGTTCTCGGACTCCACCCGCACGCCCGACCTCCATCGACGTTCGCCACGCCGCGTTCACGCTGGCCACCAGCGTCACGAGCTGACCGATGTGGATCGGCGTGCAGGAAGGTCATCCGGTCCATCGCGGCCGTGACCACCCGTCATGCCCGAGTGGCGGACCGCCGCGATCCCGGCCACCTCGTCGCACATGTGCATGATCACGCCGCCGTGCACGTCGCCCGCGGTATTGGAGTCGCCGATGCCCATCCAGCGGGTCAGGACCGAGCGCGAGGCTGACGGAGGACGGGGGTCCACGCGGCGCTAGTGTACGGCGCCCGTACCGAACCTCGAGCCTGAAGGAGGCGGCATGCCAGGGCTGGCCGGTCGCATGTCCACCGTCATCAAAGCGAAGATCTCGAAGGCTCTCGACCGTGCCGAGGACCCGGCCGAGACGCTCGACTACGGGTACCAGAAGCAGGTCGAGCTCCTCCAGAACGTGAAGAAGGGCATCGCCGACGTGGTCACGTCGAAGAAGCGCCTTCAGATGCAGTCCGGAAAGCTCGAGCAGCAGGTGGTGAAGCTCGACACCCAGGCGCGCCAGGCGCTCTCCCAGGGTCGCGAGGACCTGGCCCGTGCCGCGCTCGAGCGCAAGACGGTCGCCCAGACCGAGCTCCAGTCGCTGGACCAGCAGGTGCAGGAGCTCCAGAACCAGCAGGAGGCAGCTGACCGAGAACGAGAAGAAGCTGCGCGCGAAGATCGAGGCCTTCCGCACCAAGAAGGAGGTCATCAAGGCGCAGTACTCCGCGGCCGAGGCGCAGGTGAAGATCTCCGAGGCCGCCAACGGGGTGGGCGAGGAGATGGCCGACCTCGGGCTGGCGATCCAGCGCGCCGAGGAGAAGACCGAGCACATGCGCGCTCGCGCGTCGGCGGTCGAGGAGCTCGAGGCGGCCGGGACCTTCGAAGACATCATCGCAGCTCGGCGGCGGCCAGGACGACATCGACCGCGAGCTCGCCGCAGCTCGGAGCCGGCGCACAGGTGGACGACGAGCTGGCGAAGATGAAGGCCGAGCTCGGCTCCGGCGCCGGCGAGGACGCGCCCGCCCTCGAGCAGGGCGAGAAGGAGGAGCCCGCCTGATGATCGTCCGCATCTCCGGAGAGGGGCAGTTCCGCCTGCCCGACAACGACTCGGAGCGACTGAACGAGCTGGACAACCGAGGCGGTGGCAGCCGTGAGGCGGGCGACGAGACCGGCTTTCGCGAGCTCTGGTCGACCAGATGCTCGAGCTGGTGCGAGACCGACGGCGAGGCGATCGACGACGACGAGCTCGTGGAGTCCGACGTGATCATGCCCCCGCGCGACGTGACCTTCGAGGAGGCGCAGGGCGAGTTCACGGGCGACGGCCTGATCCCCGACTAGCTGGAGCTGCCGGCCGCATGTCTCGAGGATGGCCATGCTCCCTGTTGCTCGTGCTGGCCGTGGGCCTCGCGATCGCCGCGAGTCCCGCTCAAGCGAGCGGCCATCACGGGGGGAGGGCTCTCACGTTCTCCTACGGCTCGGGCGCCGCCGCGCATCCGTACATCGTGTACGTCCCGAGGGGGTACCACGCGAGACGCCCGGTGCCGTTGGTGGTGTTCGCCCATGGCTGTCAGACCAGCGCCGAGCAGCAGATGCGGGCGAGCCTCTACAACCGGGTGGCCGACCGCGAGCGGGTGATCGTCCTGTACCCGGATGTGAACGCGGCGGAGGTGGCACAGCCGGGGCCGCTCACGCGCTGCTGGCAGTTCTTCAATTCCGCCAGCTGGCACCGTGACCAGGGCGATCCGGCCGCGATCGCCGGCATGACGAGGAGGGTCATGGCGCGGTGGCGCGTCGACCCCGAGCGCGTCTACATGGTCGGCATTTCCGCGGGCGGGTTCATGACGTCGATCATGGCGGCCGCATACCCGGAGCTGTTCGCCGCGGTCGGGGTCATCGCGGCAGGCGCCTACGCCGATTCGGGGTGCCTGCTCGGCGGTGCGGGCATGCCGGTTTCCGCCAGCGCCCAACTCGCCTTCGCCGAGATGGGCTCACGGGCCCGTGTGATCCCGCGGCTCGTGATGGGCGGAGACGCCGACGCCGCCATCACCCCGCCGTGCGCCGACAAGGCGCTGGAGCAGGGCCTGCGCACCGACAACCTCGTGATCAGCGGACAGCAGGATCGCCCGCTCTCGCTCAAAGCCGCGTCGGTGCGGGAAGTCCCCAACCCGGGTGGCTACGGCTCCACCGTCCGCACCTACTCCGATCGGAACGGGTGCCTGATCGGCCGGCGCTGGCTGATCCATGGGATGAATCACTTCTGGCCCGGGGGCTCGGCCGACCCGGCGTGGGCGAACTGGACCGATCCGAAGGGCCCCAGCGGCGCCGAGATCTCGTGGCGCTTCTTCTCGCGTTACACGAAGCACCACCGCTGCTCCTAGCGCGAGCGGCGGGGAGGGAAGCGCCCGCCCACGGCGAACCGAGCCACGATGCCGAATTCCGCTGGCGCTCCCCCGTCCGACGACCTACTCGACGCAACCGTGGATGCGCTTGCCGAGACACTGGGGCTCCGCGACGGCGAGACACGTGAGCACTGTGGCCGGGTCGTGGACCTGGCCCGGCGCCTCGGCTGGCGCCTGGGCCTGCCCGACGACTCGCTGCGCGATCTGAGCTACGCGGCCCGGGTGCACGACATCGGCAAGGTCGGCGTGCCCGACGCGGTGCTGTTCAAGCCCGGACCCCTCGATGCGCTGGAGGCCGAGCTGCTGCGGGAGCACTCGAGCTGGGGCGCGGACCTGGTGGGACGCATCCCCGGGCTCGAGCGGGTGTCGGAGATCGTGCGCCACCACCATGAGCGCTTCGACGGGCGCGGCTATCCCGACGGACTCGAGGGGCCGCAGAGCCCGTTCGAGAGCCGCATCCTCGCGGTGGCCGACGCCTATGTGGCCATGAACGAGGACCGGCCCTACCGCGAGGCGCTTCCCGCCGACGGCGTGGCCCGGGAGCTGGACGAGGGCCGCGAGCGGCAGTTCGACCCGATCGTGCTGGATGCGCTCGACGCCGAGCTTCCGGTGCCCTCGCTCCAGCACTAGTCCTCGCCTCGTCGAACCGTTCGCGGCCGGCGTCCGTATGCATGAACGAGCCCCCCGACAAGGAGACCCTCGTCCATGCGCAAGTACCTCGTCCTCGTCCTCGCCCTGATACCGGCCGGCGCCCTGGCGCTGCCCGCGGTCGCGTCCGAGCCTCACGCTGAGGCCGCCAAGACCAAGCGCGTCACCATCGGCGACCTCTTCTTCAAGAAGAGCACGATCAGGATCAAGAGCGGCGACACCGTCAGGTGGCACTGGGTCGGCGTGGCCCCCCACGACGTGACGGTGAAGAAGGGGCCGGTCAAGTTCCACTCGAAGATCAAGACATCCGGCACCTACTCGAAGAAGCTGCGCAAGCGCGGCACGTACCGTTACATCTGCACCGTGCACCCGACCCAGATGAAGGGGAAGATCATCGTCGAGTGACGAGATCGTTCCTCCACCGTGCCGCCGGAGTCGCAGCGGGTGCCGTCCTGCTCGCGTCAGCCGGCTGCGCCGGCTCGGGCGATGACCGGCGCGATGCCCCCTCGCCCTCGCCTCCGCCGTCGGCGGCCGAGAGGGTGGTACGCGGCTGGTCCGCGGCGCTGAACCGTGACGACTTCGAGCGCGCGGCGGACTACTTCGCCACGCGGCGCGCTGATCCAGCAGACGGAGCGCTTCCGGCTCACCTCGCGGCCGGCCGCGCTCGCCTTCAACCGCTCGCTGCCCTGCCGCGGGCTGGTCACGAAGTTCCACGACGAGGGAGCCACGGCGGTGGCCACCTTCACCCTCCTGCCGCGGCCCGGCGTCGCCGCCCAGCTCCTGTGACAGCACGCGTGCGCGTGCGTTTCCGGGCGCGGGACGGGAAGTTCGTGGAGTGGCGCCAGCTGCGCCAGCCCGCGACCCCGCAGGGCACGCCCGCCTAGCCCACCGCCCGAGGCGCATCGGCCATATGGGGGATAGGCAACCCCGCCGCGGGGTACCGATGTCCTCTCTGGACGGGGAAAATGCCGATGCACAGGACCGACGCTTCGCAGGGCCGTCGCTCGACGCCTGACCGCGTCCCTCCCGGCCGGCGCGCCCGATCCTCAGACCTGGTGGGCACTCTCCGGCGACCTGCTCGGCGTGGTGAACTCCGACGGGCTCCTGAGCGCCGTGAATCCCGCCTGGGAGCGGGCGCTGGGATCACGGAGGAGGAGCTCCTGGGCTCGAGCCCGCTCGACCTGCTTCACCCCGAGGACGTGCTCGCCGGGTCCACCGCCCTGGAGCGGCGTGGCAGTCCGGGCGCTTCGACCCCGTCGCGGTGCGCTGCCGGACCGCGGAGGCGGTTATCGCCGGCTCCTGTGGTCCGGTCATCTCGAGTCCTCGGGCTGCTGCCTCACCGCCACGGACCTAACGGCCTGGATGGCGCCGAGGGCGGCCTGGCCCAGCGCGAGCGCCACTCCCGCGCGCTCCTGTCCGCGCTCCGGGATGGGCTCTGGGTGGTGGACGGGGAGGGCAGATCACGGAGGTGAACGAGCGCTTCTGCGAGATCACGGGCTTCCGCCGCGGAGGAGCTGAACGGCACCGTTCCGCCGCGGCCGTTCTGGCCGCCCGAGGCGATCGAGGTGAACTCGAGGCCTTTCGCACGGCGCTCGGGGGCAGAGGCCGGGCACCACGAGCTGACCTTCATGCGCCGCGACGGCGAGCGCTTCCCCGTGCAGATCGAAGCCTCGCTGCTGGGAGAGGACGAGCCCGGCTTTCTCTGCGTGGTCCGCGACGTCAGCCTCGAGGAGGGCGAGCGGGAGCGCCTGCGCGACGCCCACTCCGTGGCCCGCCTGATCAGCTGGGAGTGGGACCCGGTCGACGACTCGATCGAGCTGTCCTCCGGGCTGATCGATCTCACCGGTCTCGAGGTGCCTGACTCGATCCGAAGCTGGCCGGGCTGCTGACGCTCGTGCCCGAGCCCTACGCGAGCGACCTGATGGACGCCTTCGGCAGGGTGCTCGAGGGCCACGAGGAGGAGGTGGTGCTCGAGTCTCCCTGGGAGGTGCCGAACCCCGAGATCCGCTGGGTGGAGACGCGCGGCCGGCCCGTCCATGACGCCGCCGGCCGCGTGGTCCGGATGCGGGGGATCACGCAGGACATCACCGCCCGCAAGGAGGCGGAGATCGCCCTCCAGCTAAGCGAGGAGCGCCTGACCCAGGCCCAGCGCATGTCCCGGATCGGGAGCTTCGAGATCGACTACCGCGACGGCAGCACGCAGTGGTCGAGCGAGCTCTACCGGCTGTACGGCATCGAGGGGGAGCCCGAGATGACCGTGGAGACCGCCCGGGCCATGCTCCCGCCCGGGGATCGAGAGCGGGTGCGATCCTGGCGACCGACCGCCGCCCTGGAGGACGGCCGGCCCCAGGAGCTGGAGCACCGCTACATGCGCGGAGGCGAGACGCGATGGTCGCACACGCGGCTCGAGCCGCTGGAGGACGAGCGAGGCCGGTACGGCGTGCGCGGCACGCTGCAGGACATCACGGAGCGCAAGCTCGCCGAGCAGCGGATCCACCTACAGGCTCACCTGCTCGACTCGGTGGACGTCGCGGTGATCTCCCTCGGGCTGGACGGGCTGTCACGCACTGGAACGCGGGCGCGGAGCGGATGTACGGATGGACACGCGAGGAGACCGTCGGGCACCCTCTGGAGGAGCTGGTCGTGCCGCCCGCGTACACGAGCGACGATCACCGAGGTGCTCCGAGGCGTCCGGGACACGGGCCAGTGGAAGGGCGAGCTCGACACGCGCCGCAAGGACGGCTCCGCGCTTGCCCTCCTACCTCGAGGTGACCGCCTTCACCGACTCGACGGGCAGCCCGCGGGAATCGTGGGCGTGTCGGTGGACATCACCGAGCGGGCTGGAGAACGAGCGCCAGCTGAGGTCCGCCCGGGACTACCTCCACACCATCACCGACAGCATGGGCGAGGGCCTCTTCACGATGGACAGCCGAGGGCCGCCTGATCTACCTGAACCGGGCCGGCGAGCGGCTGCTCGGCTGGCGCCACGGAGGAGCTGGTCGGCCGCGACGTGCACGAGGCGACCCACTACCGGCGCCGGACGGCAGCGACTATCCGATCGCACGAGTGCCCGCTGATGGCCGCGTGCCGCGAGGGCGGGTCCGTGCGCCTGGAGGACGAGGTCTTCATCCGCAAGGACGGCACGGAGATGCCGGTGGAGATCGTGGCCGAGCCGTTCGAGACCGAGGACGGCGTGCGCGGATCGGTGGTCGTCTTCAGCGACATCACCGAGCGCACAGGCCAGGGAGCGCCGGGTGCGCGCGGGACATGGAGTCGCTCGACCTGGGTGGGCCGGGTGCGCGACGCGCTGGCCGAGGACCGCTTCGTGCTCTACGCCCAGCCGATCGTCGACGTCGCCACCGGGCGCGACGGTGCAGCACGAGCTGCTGCTGCGCATGCTCGGACGACGACGGCGAGCCGATCGCCCCGGGCGAGTTCCTCGCCCGCGGCGGAGGAGTACGGGCTGATCGCGCGAGATCGACCGCTGGGTCGTCGAGCGAGGCGATCGGCGCTCGCCGCCCAGGGCCACGCGGTGGAGCTCAACCTCTCCGCGCCGCTCGATGTCGCGCCCCGCGCCTGGTGGACGACTTCGAGCAGCGAGCTGGAGCGCACCGGTGCCGACCCGTCGCTGATCGTGGTCGAGCTCACCGAGACCGCGCTGCTCGAGGACGAGCGCGGCCGGAGCGCTGTTCATCGAGCGCATTCAAGGCGCTCGGGTGCCGGCTGGCGCTCGACGACTTCGGCACGGGCTACGGCGGCTTCCGCTACCTCAAGCGCCTGCCGGTCGACTACCTGAAGATCGACATCGAGTTCGTGCGCGACCTGCCCACCAACGCGGCCAGCCAGCACGTGGTGTCGGCGGTGGTGAGCCTGGCCAGGGGCTTCGGCCAGAGGACGGTGGCCGAGGGCGTCGAGGACGAGGAGACCCGCGCGATGCTGCTCGACCTGGGCGTCGACTACGCCCAGGGCTACCTGATCGCCAAGCCCGCGCCCGGTGGCCGAGGTGCTCGGCGTCTCCGAGCTGAGCGCCTAGAGCGGGATCTCCCAGAGCGGGAACCAGCGGGCCATGTCCTCCTCGAAGGGCAGCTCGGCGCCCACCTGGGCCTTCAGCCGCAGCTCGCGCTCCGAGTCGCGGTCCTGGCTCCCTTGCCCTTGGGCACGAACGGGTAGTACTTGCCGCGCTTGAAGTTGTAGATGAAGTAGAGCGGCTGGCCGTTCTCCTCGAAGGAGAAGACGGCGCACAGCAGCCGGTCGCCGTAGCCGCCGCCCTGGAGCTCGGTGGACACGGTGTTGAGCGACACCACGAGGTCCTCGAAGTCCGTGGTCCCTGAGGATCAGCCACCGGTAGCCGAACTCGTCGTCGGCGGACTCGAGCTTGCTGCCGGTGTCCTGCGCGCTGCTCGCGAGCAGCTCCTCGGTGTCCTTCACGATGCTCTGGAAGTCGGCCGTGCCGATCGGCTGGAACACGATCCCGGCCACGCCGCGGTGCTTGAGGTCCAGCGACGTCTCGAGCGTGATCTGCGCCGTGGTCATCGCGAACAGCCGGTCCGGCGCGGGCCCCTTCAGCTTGTTTCCCCTGCCGCCCAGGAGGGCGTCGAGGAAGCCCACTAACCTAGGCGGCGGTGCCCTGCAGCTGGGACTCGAGCTGCTGGAGCCGCTCGATGCGCTTCTCGAGCGGCGGGTGCGTGGCGAAGAGCGTCTTGAGGCGCCCTTGACGCTCGCCGGCACGATGAAGAACGCGTTCATGTTCTCGGCCTGCGCGCAGGTCCTGCGTGGGCACCTGCTGCATCTGCGTCCGAGATCCGCACCAGCGCGGAGGAGAGCGCGCTCGGGCGGCCGGTGATGATGGCGGCGCCGCGGTCGGCGGAGAACTCGCGGTAGCGCGAGAGCGCGAGGATCAGGAAGAAGGAGATCACGTAGACCGCCAGCGAGACGAGGAAGATCACGAGCGCCGCGGGGGCGCCGTCGTCGTCCCGTCGCCGCCGCCGAAGAAGAACGAGAACTGGAGGATCATCGACGCGAGCGAGGCGAAGAAGCTGGCCATGGTCATGATCAGCACGTCGCGGTTCTTCACGTGCGTGAGCTCGTGGGCCATCACGCCCTCGAGCTCGGTGGGCGTGAGCGCGTTCATGATGCCCGTGGTGGCGCACACGGTGGCGCTCTTCTGCGAGCGGCCCATCGCGAACGCGTTCGGGACCTCGGTGTCGGCCACCGCGATCTTGGGCTTGGGCAGGTCGGCCTGGATGCAGAGCCGCTCGATCATCGCGTGGAGCCCGGGCGCCTGTTCGGGCGTGACCTCCTTCGCGCCCATCGCGGCAAGCGCGAGCTTGTCCGAGAGGAAGAGCTGCGCGAGCAGCAGGCCGCCGAAGAACACGACCATGATCACCGCTCCCGCGCCGCAGCGAGCGAGCACGCCGATGAAGGCCACGTAGAGGAGCCCCATCAGGAACAGCGTCAGCAGCATCCGGGTCTGAAGACCCGTATCGCGCGGGAACACTGCTCGCGAGTGGCCACGGAGGAACTGTAGTGAGCAGGCGTGCAAGACCCGTGCAAATGGCAGGAAAACCGGGTTGCGTGCAGACGGCCTTTGCTACAGTCGCGCGCGTCCCAACGCCGAATTGCCCTGCAAAACAGGGGGAAACGGGGGAACCAGTGGCCGCATGGCCGGGGGCGAATCGCCGCCAGGGGTGCGGCGTAGCGGCATGCCGCGAGCCCGTCAGCTAACCCCGTAAGGCACCGGGACGACAAAATGAAAAGAGCTTCTGGGTTCCCATAACCCTGGGCCTCGCGGCCTATCTGGTGCTGCCTATGCCCGGGCTTTCCGCGCCCCTGTCCCAGCGGATCGAGCAGAAGCGCGCGCAGGTCGAGCAGCAAGAAGCACAAGGAGCACGTGCTCTCCAAGACGATCGCGTGCTACAACGTAACGCATCGACGCGCTCCAGGGCGACATCAACGGCCTCGCAGCAGCAGGCAGAGCCGCGTGCAGGCGACCCTCGACCAGAAGCGCCGAGCTGCTCCAGGTGCGCGACAAGCTCGAGCTGGCGCGCGACCGGCTCGAGCGCCTGCGCAAGGACCTGGCGACCGCGCGCAGGCGCGCTCGCCGACCGCCTCGTGGAGCTCTACAAGGCGGACGAGCCCGACGCGCTCACCGTGGTGCTCCAGGCCGACGGCTTCGCCGACCTGCTCGAGCGCACCGAGTTCCTCGACCGCATCTCCGAGCAGGACCGCGCGATCATCGACCGCGTGCGCGTCCTGCAAGGCGACAGCGCAGAGCACCAGGCCGACGCAGCTCGCCGAGCTCGAGCACCGCGAGCAGGACGCGGCCGAGCGATCCTCGCCAGCGCAACCAGCTCGCCCGGTCGCAGAACCAGCTCTCCTCGCAGGACCAGCTCGCCTCCGCCCGCAACGACCGCCGCGGCGCGCTGGCGCAGGTGCGCGACAGCCGCATGCGCTCGAGGGCGACCTGCGCGCGCTCGAGGCCGAGCAGGCCCGCGTGACGGCGCAGCTCCAGGGCGCCGGCGGCAGGGCCTTCGCCGGGCCGGTCAAGCAGGGCTGCGGCCAGCTGATCTGGCCGGTCAACGGCCCGGTCGTGTCGCGGTTCGGCATGCGCTGGGGCCGCCTGCACGCGGGCCTGGACATCGCGGTGCCGGCCGGCACGCCGATCCGCGCCGCCGACACCGGCCGCGTGGTGCTGATGGGCTGGACCGGCGGCTACGGCAACTACACCTGCATCCAGCACACCGGCAGCCTCTCCACGTGCTACGCGCACCAGTCGAGCTACGCGCACCTCGAACGGCGCTCCGTCTCACCAGGGCCAGGTGATCGGCTACGTGGGCTGCACCGGCCACTGCTTCGGCGACCACCTGCACTTCGAGACGCGCATCAACGGGTCGCCGGTGGACCCGATGGGTTACCTCTAGCTCACCCCGCTCGCCCCGCACTAGCTACGGTCGGGGGATGGTGAACGGCAGGGTCGTCCGCATCGCGGCCGCCGGGCTCGCCGCCCTGTTCGTGCGTCGCGCAGCCGGTGCCGTACGGGCGCTCGCACAACGATCCCACGCCGACTCGCGAGGTCCATTTCGCCTCCGCGACGCACCCAGAGACGTCTTCGACGGAGCGTGCGCCGACTGCCACACCGACCACACCTCGTGGCCGCTCTTACTCGAACGTCGCGCCCAGCTCCGTGGCTCGTTCAGAACGACGTGGACGGCGGCCGCCGCGCCATGAACCTCTCGGAATGGAACCATCCGCAGCCCGACCCCGGTGAGGTGGAGCGTGTGCTCGACCACGGCGGGATGCCTCCGTTGCAGTACAAGGTCATTCACGGCCGTGCCCGCCTCGGACGCTGAGCGCCGGAAGCTCGCCGCCGGTTTCCAGGCTCTCTTCGCCGCGCACCCGCCGCCCATCCGGCAACGATGAAGAGTGTCCTCGCTCTGGCTGCCGTGGCCTGTCTGGTGGGGTGCGGGGGAGCGTGAGTCGTCCTCCGGCGCGGGCGGTGACCAACGAGGCCCCCACGCGCGCGTCGCCGGCCGTGCCGGCGGGCGGGGGCGCACCCACAAGGGTCGCGGTCATGGTGCTCGAGAATCACGAGGTTGACGACGTGGTGGGCAGCCCGCAGGCTCCCTACCTGACCTCCCTGGCGAGGCGGTACGCCGTCCTGACGGGAGGGCACGGGCTCGACCACCCGTCGCTGCCGAACTACATCGGCCTGGTCAGCCGGGACAACGGCGGGTATAACGAGCGACTGCGTCCCGTCGCAATGTCCGGTGAACGGCCACGAGCCTGGTCGATCAGCTCGAGGCGGCCGGCGTCTCCTGGCGCGCCTACATGGAGTCGATGCCGCGCCCCTGCTTTCACCATGACGCCGACGAGGCGGGCCTCTATGCCCAGCGGCACAACCCGTTCGCATACCTGACGCGGGTGTGGTCGCGGCCGGACCGCTGCCGGAAGGTCGTTCCACTGAACCGGCTCCAAGCGGACGAGCGGCGGGGCATGGCCCGCTTCACCTGGATCACCCCGAACCTGTGCCACGACATGCACGATTGCGGAGTCGCGGCGGGCGACATCCTGGTTGCGCGACACGGTTCCCCCGCTGCTCCGCGCGCTCGGGCCCCGGGGAGTGCTGGTCCTCACCTTCGACGAGGGCACGACGAACGAGTCGTGCTGCGACGGAGCCCGGGGCGGCCGGGTGGCCATCCTGCTCGCGGGCGATGGCGCTCGTCCCGGGGCCACCTCGTCCCGCGCCGTCGACCACTACTCGACGCTGGCAACGATCGAGGACATCCTCGGCCTGCCCCGCCTCGGCCAACGCTCGATCCGCGCCAACACTGACCCCGCTGCTGAAACCAGGAATCGCGAGTGACCAGTCCCATCCGGCCAGCGGACGCTAGTAACGCCGGTAGCGGCCCAGGCGCTTCAGGCCGCAGTTGCCGTTGGCGTCGCACACCGACGCCACCAGCACGTTCACCCCGGAGCCCTTGAGCTGCACCACCCGGTTCAGCGGCTTGCGCCGGCGGATCAGCGCCTTGAAGGTCTGGCCGCCGTCGCGGGAGACCAGCACCCCGTAGCGCAGGTGGCCGGCCAGCTCGTGGCCCCTGCAGGGTGCGGTCGTGGCGTCCGCCCGATGTGCACGCCCACGCTCGACCCGCCGCGGCGCCGGGCCTTGCCGCGCGCGGGGCGGCGGGCTCACGTCGTAGACCTTGGCCAGCGCGGTGGCGGCCGTGCCGTCCACCACGCCCGCGCCGGTGAGCTGGTTCCAGCCACGGCCGACGGTCTGGCGGGCGGAGCGGATCAGCACGTCGGCCACCTGCTCGGAGGCCAGGCGCGGCTGCACCTGCCAGGCGAGCGCGGCCATCGCCGAGGCGAACGGCGCCGCGAAGCTCGTGCCCTCGCCGTAGGCGTAGCGCCCGCCGCGCCCCGTGAAGAGGCGGGAGCAGGACAGCGGGTCGTCCCACTCGGTCGTGCCGATGGACGGGCAGGATCGAGAACACGCCGAGCTCGCATCCGGTGGCTCCCGCGCCCGGGCCGGCCAGGCTCACGTAGTCGTTGTGGGTGGAGAACGAGGCGTACGCACCGCCCGGGCGCGTGGCCGTGACCGACAGGCCGATCCCGCGCCGCCCGCGCGTCCCCCCGAGGGCGGCGGCCGGGAACTCGAGCGGGTTGCCGTTGTCGCCGTTGTTGCCCGGACGCGGCCACCGGGAGCACGTCGTTGTAGAACGCGAACCGAGCGCCCGCAGCTGGCTGATGGAGAATCCCTGGCCGGCCAGGCTCAGGTTGACCACGGCCACGTGCCTTCGCACGGCGGCCTCGATGCCGCCCACGAGGTCGCCCACCGTGAAGCTGCCGTCCAGCGACGCCCGGATCTCCACCAGCTTGGTGTTCCCGGCCGCGCCCTTTCCGCCGATGCCGTTGCCGTCCACGGCCGAGATCAGCCCGGAGACGAACGTCCCGTGACCCACCCGGTCGGTCACCACCTTCTGCTTGCTGCGGATGTCGTAGGTGCCGGCGATGCGCCCGGCCAGCTCGGGCTGTTCACGTCCGCGCCGGTGTCCACCACGGCGATCCGGTGCCTCGATCCGCCGCCGGCGGCGAGGATGGCACCCGCGGCCCGCACCTCGTCGTAGCCCCACGTGTACTTGATGCCCGAGCCTCCGGGGGTGGAGTCGACGGTGTCGTAGGGGTCGGTGGAGATCCGCAGCACACGGTCGCGCTCGATGTAGGCCACTCGCGGGTCCGCGCCCAGCAGCCGGGCGAGCGCCGCTCCGGAGGGCACGGTGGCGGCCACCACACCGGTTTCGGTGAACACCTCCGGCTCGGCGCCGAGCCTCCGCAGGGCGGCCGCGATCCCGGGCACGGCGGCGTGGGAGGCGGCGCCCACGAGCACGCTGCACCGGTCCCGAGCTGCGGCGCGATGGCGGTGAGCTCTCCCGGAGCCGCGGTGGACGCGCGGGCCGCGGTGGAGCCGGGCAGGGGGAGGGCCATCGACGCCGTCGGTGGCCGCGCCGGCCGTGAGCCGCTGGGCGTCGCGCAGCGCGGCGAGATCCACCACGTCGCGTGTCGCTCCCGCCGTCGCGGGCGCCGCGAGGAGGGTGCACAGAATGGTCGCGAACGCGGCTCTGCGCATGAGCGGGATGGTAGGGCCAGGGCGCTAGGGTCCGATCCAGTGCTGCCCGAGATCCATCTGGGACCGCTCGACCTGCAGACCTTCGGGCTCTGCTTCGCGTCCGCGTTCCTGGCCTCCGGGGCCACGATGGCACGGCGCCTGAAGGAGCTCGGCAAGCCGGTGGACTGGGCCTACGAGATGCTCTTCGCGGCGCTGGTGGGAGGCCTCGTCGGATCGCGGGTCGACTACCTGATCCAGAACTGGGACAAGGTGTCCGACGACCTGCTCGGGAACATCTTCTCCGGGTCGGGCCTCGTGTTCTTCGGCGGGTTGGCCGGCGGGGCGATCGGGGTGATCCTCTGGGCGCTGTGGCGCGGCGCGCTCACCTGGCAGCTGGCGGACGCCGCGGCCGTGCCCGTGGCCATCGGCTACACCGTGGGCCGGGTGGGCTGCCAGCTCTCCGGCGACGGCGACTACGGGGTCTCGTCGAACCTCCCGTGGGCCATGTCCTATCCCGACGGCACCGTGCCCACCACCGACGAGGTGCACCCGACCCCCATCTACGAGACGTTGGCCATGGGCATCGCGACGCTGGTGCTCTGGCGCCTGCGCGACCGTTTCGCGCCGGGCGTCCTCATCGGGATCTACCTGGTGATCGTGGGGGTGGAGCGTTTCCTGGTCGAGCTGATCCGGCGCAACGACTCGGTGGTGGCCGGGATCACCCTGCCCCAGCTCGTGAGCCTCGGGGTGATCGCGCTGGGCACGGCGATCATCCTGATGCGCCGGAACGCGCTCCGGCCGGCCACGGCCTGACCCGGCCCGGCAGGACGGATCCCAGCAGGGCCGCGAGACAGAGGGCCAGGGCCACGGAGGCTCCGGCGGCCGTACCCGCGTGGAAGCTCACGTAGATCCCCACGACCCCCGCGGCGGCTCCGGCCGCCCCGGCCAGGACGAGTGCGCGGCCCGGCGAGCGCGACCAGCGCCGCACGGCCACGGGTGGGGCGACGATGCACGGCCAGGGCGAGGAGCGTGCCGAGTCCCTGCACGGCCACGGCCACCGCCACGGCGAGTAGCCCCATGAGGAGCAGTCGCAGCCGTCCGGTCGGGAGGCCGAGAGCCCCGGCCCCGCTGTCGTCGAACGCCAGCGCGCACAGCGGGCGATGGAGCGCCGCCAGGGCCGCCGTGCCCCCCACGGCCAGCGCCGCGGCGGCCACGAGGTCCGAGTCCGACACGCCCAGCGGGTCGCCGAACAGGAGCTCCTGGAGGCGCTGCGGCGCCTCGGGCGTCAACGCCAGCAGTGCCCCGAGCCCCAGGAGCCCGGTGACCACCACCCCCGTCGCGGTGTCGGCCCCGATGCGCGGGTCGCGCGCGGCCGCGGCGATCAGGAGCGTGGCGGCCAGCACGCCGCCGACCGCGCCCAGAAGCAGCGGCAGCCCGGCCAGCGCGGCCAGCACGAGGCCGGGAAGCATCCCGTGGGCCAGCGACTCGGCCGCGTAGCTCAGGCGCTCGCTCACCACCCAGAAGCCGAGCGCTCCGCAGGACACGCCGAGCAGCACCACCTCGAGGATCGCCCGCCGGCCGATCCCGGAGCGCAGCGGGTCGAGGAGGGGGTCGAGGAGATCCACCTATCCGTGCTCGCAGTCCGGGCCGTGCTGCAGCACCACCGCCGCGTCCGTGCTCCCGGGGCCGAGCACGATCAGCTCGTGCCCGTAGGTCTGCTCCAGCGTCTCGCGGCTCAGCACCTCGGCCGGCGGCCCGAACGCCACCTGGCGGCGGTTGAGGCAGAGCACCAGGTCGAACTCGTGGGCGGCGGCCACGTCGTGGGTGGACACGAGCAGCGTGCGCCCCTCGGCGCGCAGCTCCCCGAACACCCGGGAGATCAGGGCGGCGCTGGCGGGGTCCACCCCGGCCAGCGGCTCGTCCAGGAGCAGCACGGGCGCGTCCTGCACCAGCGTCCGGGCCAGCAGTGCGCGGCGCCGCTCGCCTCCCGACAGCTCGCCGAACGGCACCCGGGCACGATCCGCGAGACCCACGCGCGTCGAGCGCCGCGCCGGCCGCCTCGCGGGCGCCGCGCCCCGCGGGGCGCCACCAGCGCCCGGCGGCCAGCGTGCCCATCAGCGGCCACGTCGGTGGCGCTCACGGGAAAGTCGAGGCGGGTGCGCTCCGACTGCGCCAGGTAGGCCGGCCGGTCCTCCACGCTCAGCTCCCCGGACTCGGGGCGGACCTCGCCGAGCAGGGCGCGGAACAGAGTGGTCTTGCCCCCGCCGTTCGGTCCCAGCACGCACACCGACCTGCCCGCCTCGGCGGCGAACGTGACCTCGGTGAGCGCCGGGGGGCCTCCGTAGCCCACGGCCAGGTCGCGGGCCATGACCCGCGGTGCGCTCACACCGCCACCGGGCGCCGGGGGCCGAGACCGAGCCCGGCCGCGATGGCCAGAACGCCGTAGGTGGCCGCGCCCAGCACGGCGATCGGCGGGCCGGGGGGCGCGTCGAGCCAGTACGCGACGTAGAGGCCCACCACGGCCTCCGCGAGCCCGAGCGCGAGCGCCCACCCCACCAGGCCGGGCACGCTCCGCGCCACCACGCGAGCCGCGGCCGCGGGCAGCACGAACACGGCGCCCACCAGGAGTGCGCCCACGGCGGGGAGCGCGGCCACGGCGGTCAGGGCCACCAGCGCGAGCAACGCGAGGTCGAGCGCCGCCACCGGCAGACCGAGGGACGGGGCCCAGTCGGGATCGAACCCGATGGCGCTCCAGGCCCGGCCGAGCGAGAGCGTCGCGCCGGCGGCCACCACCGCGCACGCCCCCGAGAGCCACAGGTCCGAGCTGTCCAGGCCCAGCAGGGTGCCGAAGAGCAGCCGGTCCACGCCGGCCCCCGACTCGAACACGTCGCTGGCCAGGATCACGCCGGTGCCCAGCGCGGCCACCAGCAGGAGCGCGGTGCCCTCGGCGGCGTCGCGCCCCGCGCGCGCCGTGCGGCTCACGCCTCCGGAGTACCCGAGGGCCACCGCCAGGCCGAGGAGCGTGGGGCTGATGCCGGTGGCGTCGGCGGTCACCAGGCCGGGAAAGGTGGCGGAGCCCACCGCGTGCGAGAAGAAGGCCAGCCGGCGGAGCACGACCCAGGCCCCCACCATGCCGCCGGCCACGGCGAGGAGCACCACCTCCACCAGCGCGTCGCGCAAGAACGGCAGCTCGAGGAGGTCGCTGGGCGCCGGCATCCGGCCAAGCCTAAACGAGAATGATTCTCACTTAGCGGGCCGCGCGGCGCGCCGCGTCGCGCACGAACTTGCGCGACACCGCCTGGAGCTCCATGTCGTGCTGGAGCGAGCGGTGGTGGCCGCCGGGCAGCAGGAGCAGCCGCTTCGGCTCGTGGGCGGCCTCGAAGAGCTGCTCGCTCACCGCGGGCGGCACCTGCTCGTCGCCCCGGGCGTGGAGGAGGAGCAGCGCCGTGTCCGGGCCGAGCCCGGCCGCCGCGTCGTAGATGTCGAGCGTCGACGAGCCAGGCCTCGGTGGCCGCCACGTCGCAGCGGAAGCGCTCCGGGCCGTCGCGCCGCAGCGCCCGGCGCAGCAGATCCTCCGGCGCCGCGCAGATGGCCACCACCGCGCACATGGAGGGGTCGCGGGCGGCCGCGTGGAGAGCGAGGAACCCGCCCATGCTCGATCCGCGCAGGGCCACCCTCGGGACATGCGCGCGGAGCAGGTCCGCCATGGCCAGCACGTCGTCCACCGCGCCGGGGCCGAAGTCGCCCTCCGAGCGCCCGTGGCCGCGGGAGTCGAAGGCCAGCGCGGCCATGCCGTCGTCGCGGCATCCGCGGGCGAAGTCGAAGTGGCTCTCCTTGGCGGAACCCGCCCCGTGGAGCACCACGACGCCCACCTCGGGCTCGCCCTCGGGGAGGAACAGAGCGTGCGAGAGCCCGTTGCTCATGCCCAGCTCGGGCGGGGCGGGCGGGGCGTGCTTCATAATCGCCGCCGATCATGGCAGCCGTGGGTGTGTCACATGTCTATCCGCTCGGATCGCGTCTGAACGAGCGGGGAAGGCTGGAGGTGGGAGGGTGCGACGTCTTCGACGTCGCGCGCGAGTTCGGCACGCCCGCCTACGTCTACGCCGAGGACGACATCCGCTCGCGGGCCCGGGCCTACATGCAGGCGATGGCCGCCCGGCGGGAGAGCTTCGAGGTGATCTACGCGGGCAAGGCGCTCCCCTGCACCGCCGCCTTCCGGGTGATGAAGGAGGAGGGCCTGTCGTGCGACGTGGCCTCCGCGGGCGAGCTCCACCTGGCCCTGGCCGCCGGCTACGACCCCGAGCGGATCTACATGCACGGCAACAACAAGACCCAGGAGGAGCTGGACTACGCGATCGAGAGCGGCGTGGGCCACATAGTGCTCGACTCGTTCGACGAGATCGACCGCCTCTCGGGCCGCTCCCAGCGGGTGCTGATCCGGGTCACGCCCGGCATCGACGCCAGCACCCACGCCTTCATCCAGACCGGCCAGGCCGACTCCAAGTTCGGATTCCCGCTGGCCGAGGTGCCGCGCGCCATCGAACGCGCCGGCGCCGCGGGCCTCGACGTGCGCGGCCTGCACGCCCACGTGGGCTCGCAGATCCTCGACCTCGAGGCCTTCGAGTCCGTGGCCGAGGTGCTGGGCGAGCTGGGCGAGTGGCCGCTGCTGAATCTGGGCGGTGGCCTCGGCATCGCCTACACCGCGGAGGACCATCCGCCGCCGATCGAGGACTACGTGGAGGCGCTCCTCACCCACGCTCCCGACGGCGTGAGGGTGCTGTGCGAGCCGGGTCGCTCCCTCGTGGGCAACGCGGGCGTCACCCTGTACGAGGTGGGCACCGTCAAGCGCATCCCCGACGTGCGCACCTGGGTGGCCGTGAACGGCGGGATGTCGGACAACCTTCGCCCCATGCTCTACGGGGCCCGCTACGAGGCCCAGATCGCCGACCGCTTCGGGGGCGACGAGGTGTGCACCGTGGCCGGCATGCACTGCGAGTCGGGTGATGTGCTGGCCCGGGACGTGCCGCTGGCCTCCCCGCGCCCCGGGGACCTGCTCGTGATGCCGGCCACCGGCGCCTACGGCCACGCGATGGCCAACAACTACAACGCGGTGCGGCGCCCGCCGATCGTGTTCTGCCGCGACGGCGACGCTCGCCTGGTCGTCCGTCGGGAGACCCTCGAAGATCTGACCCTGCGTGACGTCTGAGGGCCCGTTCCGGGTCGCGCTGCTGGGTCACGGCACGGTCGGGGCCGCCTTCGAGGAGCTGCTCGGGGCGCGCGCGGACGCGATCGAGGCCGAGACCGGGCGGCGGCCCGAGATCGTGGGCGTGCTCACCCGCAGCCGCGGCGACTTCCAGGACCTGGTGGAGCGCAGCGACCTCGTGGTGGAGCTGATCGGCGGCACCGATCCGGCGCGCGAGTACCTGCTGGCCGCGATGGCCGCGGGGCGCCATGTGGTCACCGCCAACAAGCAGGTGATGTCCCAGTTCGGCGAGGAGCTGTTCGACGCCGCCCGGGCCGCCGGGGTGCAGCTGCGCTTCGAGGCCGCGGTGGCCGGGGTGGTTCCCGCGATCCGGGTGATGTCGGAGACGCTGGCCGCCGCGCACATCGAACGGGTGCACGGCATCGTGAACGGCACCACCAACTACATCCTCAGCGAGATGGCCCGCACCGGGGCCACCTACGAGGCGGCGCTCGCCGAGGCCCAGGAGCTGGGCTACGCCGAGGCCGATCCCACCGAGGACGTGACCGGCAAGGACGCGGCGGCCAAGATGGCGATCCTGGCCCGGCTGGCCTTCAACGCGGTGGTGCGCCTCGACCAGGTGAGCTACGAGGGCATCGAGAAGATCACCCCGGAGGACATCGCCTACGCCCGGGATCTCGGGCTGGCCCTGAAGCTGGTGGGCTCGGCCGAGCGCCTGGAGGGCGGGATCGCCGTGAACGTGCACCCGGTGTTCCTCTACGCGGGCCATCCGCTGGCGTCGGTGGGCGGCGCCTTCAACGCGGTGACGATCGAGTCGCCGGCCATCACGGAGATCACCCTGTCCGGGCCCGGCGCCGGCGGCACGCAGACCGCCTCGGCCGTGCTGGGCGACATGATCTCGGCCATGATCCCGCCGCCGTCGCTGCCGGCGCCGGCGGAGGACCAGCCGATCGTGACCGACGTGGTGTCGTCGTTCTACCTCCACCTGGAGGTGGCCGACCATCCCGGCGTGCTGGCCCAGGTGGCGGAGATCCTCGGGCTCCAGGGGGTGTCGGTGCGCTCCGTGGTGCAGAAGGGCCTCGGCCATGACGCCCGCCTCGTGATGGTCATGCACCCGGTGCTGGAATCGCGCTTCCGGGCCGCCGTGGACCTGATCTCGCGGCTCGACTTCGTGCGCTCCACCCCGCGTGTGATCCGTGTGATCGAGGAGGTGTTCGAGTAGCGGTGACGCGCGGCCTGTGGCGCTACCGCGACCGGCTGCCCGTGGAGCCGCTCGTGACGCTGGGGGAGGGGGACACGCCGCTCGTGCGCGCCGGCCACCTGTCCGAGCTCACCGGTTGCGACGTGTGGCTGAAGCTCGAGGGCTCCAACCCGACGGGATCGTTCAAGGACCGGGGCATGACCGTGGCCGTGTCCGCCGCGGTGCGCGAGGGGGCGGAGACGGTGGTGTGCGCGTCCACCGGCAACACCGCGGCCAGCGCGGCCGCCTACGCCGCCCGGGCCGGCCTGCGCGGGGCCGTGATCGTGCCCGAGGGGAAGATCGCCACCGGCAAGCTGGCCCAGGCGCTGATGCACGGAGCGCGGGTGATCGCCCTGCAGGGCAACTTCGACGAGGCGCTCGAGCTGGTGCGGGAGCTGGCCCGGAGGCACCCGATCGCGCTCGTGAACTCGGTGAACGAGTACCGGATCGAGGGCCAGAAGACGGGCGCCTTCGAGGTGTGCGACGAGCTGGGCGAGGCCCCGGACGTGCTGTGCATCCCGGTGGGGAACGCCGGGAACGTCACGGCCTGGTGGAAGGGCTTCCGCGAGTACCAGGCGGCGCCCGCCATGCACGGCTACCAGGCCGAGGGCGCCGCGCCGCTCGTGCACGGCGCCCCCGTGGAGCGGCCGGAGACCGTGGCCAGCGCCATCCGCATCGGCAACCCGGCCCGCTGGGAGAACGCGATGGACGCCTTCACCTCCTCGCGCGGCCAGGTGAGGGCCGTGTCCGACGACGAGATCCTGGCCGCGTACGCGCTGCTCGGCGCCCGCGAGGGGGTGTTCTGCGAACCGGCCTCGGCCGCGTCGGTGGCCGGGCTGCTCAAGTACGGGGCCGAGGGCACGGTGGTGTGCGTGCTCACCGGACACGGTCTGAAGGACCCGCAGACGGCCATGAACCGGGCGGCCTCGGTGGTGCCGTGCGAGCCCGACATCGACAGCGTCGAGCGGGCGGTGCTCGCGTGAAGCGCCACCGCCAGGTCCGGGTGCCCGCCTCCTCGGCGAACCTCGGCCCGGGATACGACTCGATGGCCGCGGCCCTGTCCCCGGGCCTCGAGCTCGAGGTGGAGGAGACGGGCGAGTTCGCGGTGCGCTGCGACGTGCCCGGCGTGGCCACGGACCGCTCGAACCTGGTGGTGCGGGCCTTCGAGGCGCTGCATCCGGCGGACGGGCTGACCTTCGACATCCGATCCGAGATCCCCACCGCCGCGGGGCTCGGCTCCAGCGCCGCGGCGATCGTGGCCGGGCTGGTGGCGGCCGACCACATGTTCGAGCTGGACGCGCCGCTGTTCGAGCACGCGCTGGAGATCGAGGGACATCCCGACAACGTGGCCGCCGCGCTCTACGGCGGATTCGTGATCTGCGGCGAGGGCGAGCCGGTGCGCTTCGACCCGCCGCCCGGGCTCGAGGGCGTGCTGGCCCGGCCGCCGGGCGAGCTCCGCACCGCCGAGGCGCGGGCCGCGCTGCCCGGACGAGGTGCCGCTGGCCGACGCGGTGCACAACGTGGCCAACGCGGCGCATGCTGGTGCTGGGCCTGTCCCGCGACGACATGTCGCTCGTGGGCCGCGGGCTGGCGGACCGCCTCCACCAGCCGCGCCGGCGCTGCGCTCTACCCCGCGTCGATGGAGCTCCTCGAGCGGGCGGTGGAGCTCGGCGCGGTGGGGGCCACCATCTCGGGCGCGGGCCCGACGGTGCTCTTCTGGTGCGACTGGCAGGCCACCGGGGCGCTGGTGGAGCGGCTGAAGGCCGAGGTGCCCGACTGGCACGTGGCGCGGGTGTCCTTCGCCCCGGGCGGCGCGGACGTGCACGCGCTGTGAGCTCCGAGATCCAGGCCGCGGGCGGGGTGGTGATGCGCGACGACGGGCGGGTGCTGCTGGTGCACCGGCCCCGGTACGACGACTGGACCCTGCCCAAGGGCAAGCTCGACCCCGGCGAGTCCTGGGAGGAGGCCGCGCTGCGCGAGGTGGAGGAGGAGGCGTCGCTGCGCTGCCGGCTGGGACGAGGAGCTCCCCGTCGTCGGAGTACCGGGCCAAGGGGACGCCCGAAGCGCGTGCGCTACTGGCGTGATGGAGCCGGTCGAGGACCTCGGCTTCGAGCCCAACGACGAGGTGGACGAGGTGCGCTGGGCTCACCCCGGACGAGGCCGCGGAGCTGCTCAGCTACGAGCGCGACCGCGACGTGCTGCGCCGCAGCGCTGGAGAGCGACCTGGACGCGGCTAGCAGCGGCGCGCGCAGCGAGGGCCGGCGCTCGGCCCAGGGCAGCGCCGCCTCGAGCTGCGCGCGCAGCGAGAGCAGCGTGGCCTCGTCGGCGGGGCGCCCGACGAGCTGCACGGCCAGCGGCAGGCCGTCGGCGTACTCGAACAGCGGCAGCGAGATGGCCGGCTGGCCGCTCACGTTGAAGTTGGCCGTGTAGGGCGTGAAGGCCCCGGAGCGCGCGAAGTCGGCCAGCGGCGCGTCGCTGCAGGCGTCGATCTCGCCGATGCGCACCGGGCGCTCGGCCAGGGCGGGGGTGAGCACCACGTCGTGGCTCTCCCACAGCGCGATGTACTGGCGCGACACGGCCTGGAGCTGGAGCCGGGCGAGCAGGTAGTCGAGCGCGCTGCGCTCCTGGATCAGCTGCCAGATGGCCCAGGAGAGCGGCTCCACCAGCTCCTCGCTGGGCTCGCGCCCGGTGACCATGCCGCCGAAGAAGAGGGCCGCGGAGATGTGGGTGCCGAACACCGCGGTGAAGATGGGGAGGAGGTCGCCCCCGGCCCATGGCGCCTCCACCTGCTCCACCTCGTGGCCGAGGGAGGCCAGCAGCTCGGCCGCCTGCTCCACGGCGGCGGCGGCCTCGGGGTCCAGCTCGGCCTCGATCGGCATGCCCGTGGTCACCGCGATGCGCAGGCGCCCGGGGTCGCGCTGGGCGCTCGCCGCGAAGGGCTCGGCCGGGGGCGGCGCCCAGGCGGCGTCGCCCGGCTCGTAGCCCGCCAGCACGTCCAGCAGCTCGGCGGTCTCGGCCACGGTGCGCGAGAGCACCCCGTCCTGGACCAGGAGGTCCTCGCCCTGCTCCGGCCCGCGCGACACCCGTCCGCGGGTGGCCTTCAGTCCCACCAGGCCGCAGCAGGCGGCGGGAATGCGGATCGAGCCGCCTCCGTCGCTGCCGTGGGCGATCGGCACCATCCCCGAGGCCACCGCGGCCGCGGCGCCGCCGGATGATCCGCCGGGGGTGCGCGTGGTGTCCCAGGGGTTGCGGGCCGCGCCGAAGCGGCGGGACTCGGTGACCGGCACGATCCCGAACTCCGGCATGTTGGTCTTGCCCACGATCACGAAGCCCGCTTCGCGGAGGCGGCGGACCAGGAATGCGTCGTGGCCGGGCACGAAGTCCCCGAACAGGTCGGAGCCCATCGTGTAGGGCATGCCCGCCACCGGGGCGGTGTCCTTGATCGCGATGGGCACCCCGGCGAAGGGCCGGGGGTCCCCGGGCCCGACGGCATCGGCGGCGGCGAGGGCGCCCTCCTCGTCCACGTGGACGAAGGCGTTCAGCTCGGGCTGCAGCGCCTCGATGCGCTCGAGCGAGGTCTCCACCAGCTCGCGCGAGGTGATCTCGCCGTCGCGGACCATCCGCGCCAGCTCGGCCGCGGGCTTGAACATGAGCTCGGACACCCGGCGAACCCTATGCGGGCACGAGCTCGGCGCGCAAGGCGCCAAGGCGCTCGCGCGCCTCCTGGAACCCGCCGAGCCGGGCCAGCACCTCGTCCGCGAGCGCGGCGTAGTCGGCCCCCAGGTCGGGCGCGTAGTCCACGATGGACACCCCGCGCTCGGACGACTCCGCGTAGCGCACGGAGCGCCGGATGATCGTGGCGAAGACCTTGTCGCCGAAGCGCTCCTGGAGCTGCTTCAGCGCCTCGCGCGAGTGCACCAGGCGCAGGTCCACGATGTTCAGCACCACGCCCAGCCAGCCCAGGTCGGGGTGGAGCGACTCCTTCGCCAGCTCCACCACCTCCAGGGCCTGCTCCACGCCCTGCAGCGAGAAGTACTCGGCCTCGCTGGAGATCAGGGCGTCGTCGGCGGCCACCAGGGCGTTCACCGTGAGCAGCCCGAGCGAGGGCGGGCAGTCCACCAGGATCAGGTCGTAGCGGCGCTTCAGGTCCCGCAGCGCCCGCCGGAGCGTGAGCTCCCGCCCCATCTTGCCGCCCAGGATCAGCTCGGCCTCGGCCAGCCCCAGGTTGGCGGGCAGGATGTCGTCGTGCACGGCGTCGGCGGCCTTGGCCTGGCCGGCCAGCACGTCCGCCACCGTCGGCGAGGCGTCCGCGGGAACGTCGAAGTAGTCGGACAGGTTTCCCTGCGGGTCCAGATCCACGCAGAGCACCTCCAGCCCCGCCCGCCGGTAGACGTCGGCGAGGGTCCGCACGGTCGTCGTCTTACCCGTGCCGCCCTTCTGGGAGAGGATCGTGATGGTGGTTCCCACTGGTCCCGCGAAGATACTCGGATCGGTTCGGGTGCACATCGCGGGCCCCTGGAAAACGCGTCCCGGCCGCCCTTCGGCTCTATAGTTTCGGGTTTCCCAGCACCCCTAGTGCGGCCGCTCGGAGAAGCCGCGGAATCAGAGGAGGCAGTCGCCCTGCAGGCAGCAGCTCCAGGCCTGTACGACCCGAGCTACGAGCACGACGCCTGCGGCGTCGCGTTTGTCGCACGCATGGGCGCTCCCGGCTCTCACGAGGTGGTCTCGCGGGCCCTGTACGCGCTCGAGCAGCTCGAGCACCGGGGCGCGGAGGGCGCGGACCCGGACACCGGGGACGGCTCGGGCATCCTCACCCAGCTTCCCGACGCCTTCCTGCGGGAGGAGGCGCGGCTTCGACGCTGCCCGCACGCGGGCGGCTACGGGGTGGCCATGTGCTTCCTCCCGCGCGAGGCCGGCCCGCGCGAGCGGGCGGTGGCCGTGATCGAGGCCGCGGTGGAGAGCGAGGGCCAGCGCGTGCTCGGCTGGCGCGACGTGCCCGTGAACGAGAGCGCGTCCGGCACGGCCGCGCGCGCCTCCTCGCCCCACGTGATCCAGCTCTTCGTGGGCGCCGGCGAGGGCGTGGCCGACCGCGACGCGCTCGAGCGCAAGCTCTACGTGATCCGGCGGGTGATCGAGCACGCGGGGCTCGACGGCCTCTCGATCGCGAGCTTCTCCTCGCGGACCATCGTCTACAAGGGGATGCTCACCGCCCCGCAGCTCTCGCTCTACTTCCCCGACCTGCGCGACCCGCTCTACGAGAGCCGCCTGGCCGTGGTGCACTCGCGCTTCTCCACCAACACGTTCCCGAGCTGGGAGCTGGCCCACCCCTACCGGATGCTCGCCCACAACGGCGAGATCAACACCCTGCGCGGGAACCGCAACTGGATGCGCGCCCGCGAGCGCGACCTGGCCTCGCAGCTGTTCGGCGACGACGTGGACAAGATCCGGCCGCTCCTGCGGGACGACATCTCGGACTCCGCCTCGCTCGACAGCCTGTTCGAGCTGCTCGTGCTGAGCGGGCGCTCGCCCGCCCACGCCATCTCGATGCTGATGCCGGAGGCCCACGGGCGGCCCGAGCAGCCGCAGGAGGTGCGCGACTTCTTCGCCTACCACTCGGCTCTCGTGGAGCCGTGGGACGGCCCCGCCGCGGTGGCCTTCAGCGACGGGCGCGTGGTGGGCGCCACCCTGGACCGCAACGGCCTGCGGCCGGGCCGGTGGCTCGTGACCCGCGACGGCTGGGTGGTGCTGGCCTCCGAGTCGGGCGTCTTCCGCACCGACGGACGAGAACGTGGCCGCCAAGGGCCGCCTGCGGCCGGGCAAGCTCTTCCTGGTCGACCTCGAGGCCGACCGGATCATCCCCGACGAGGAGATCAAGCTCGACCTGGCGCGCCGCCGCCCCTACGGGGAGTGGCTGCGCGAGCGCGTGGTGCGCATCGAGGACCTGCCGGACCGCAGCCCGCGCGTGCCGCGCGTGGAGCCGCTGCGGGCGCGCCAGCTGGCCTTCGGCTGGTCCGAGGAGGACCTGCGGGTGATCCTCGCCCCGATGGCCCGCGACGCGGCCGAGCCCACGGGCTCGATGGGGAACGACCTGGCGCCCGCCGCCATGTCGGACGCGTCCCCGCCGCTCTTCCACTACTTCAAGCAGCTCTTCGCCCAGGTCACGAACCCGGCCATCGACCCGATCCGGGAGTCGGTGGTGATGAGCCTCGAGGCCTGCATCGGCCCGGAGATCAACCTGCTGGGCGAGACGCCCGACCACTGCCATCAGCTGGTCATGCCCCAGCCGATCCTCCGCAACTCGGAGACCGAGAAGCTGCGGCAGGTGGACCACGACGTGTTCGAGGCCCGGTCGATCGACGCCACCTGGCCCTCGGGCGAGGGCCCCGACGGCATGAAGCTGCGCCTGGAGGCCATCTGCCAGGAGGCCTCCGAGCTGGTGACCCGCGGGGTGAACATCATCATCCTGTCCGACCGCAACATCGGGCCCGACCGGGCGCCGATCCCGTCGCTGCTGGCCACCGTCCGCGGTGCACCACCACCTGGTGCGCGAGGGCACGCGGCTCCGGATCGGCCTGGTGGCCGAGACCGGCGAGGCCCGCGAGATCCACCACCTGGCCTGCCTGATCGGCTACGGGGCCTCGGCCGTGAACCCGTACATCCTGTTCGAGTCCGTCTACTCGCTGCACCGGGCCGGAAACCTTCCCGACGGCATGAGTCCCGAGGAGGCCGAGGCGCGGGTGGTGAAGGCCATCGGGAAGGGCCTCCTGAAGATCCTCTCCAAGATGGGGATCTCCACGATCCGCTCCTACACCGGCGCGCAGATCTTCGAGGCCGTGGGGCTCCACAAGGACCTGGTGGACCTGCACTTCACCGGCACGCCCTCGCGCATCGGCGGCGTGGGGCTCGAGGTGCTCGCCCGCGAGGCGCTGGACCGCCACGCCCGCGCCTATCCCGGCGCCACGTCCGAGCTGCTGCCGTCCACCGGGGTGTACGCCTGGCGGCGCGGCGGGGTGTTCCACGGCTGGAACCCGGAGACGATCGCCACGCTCCAGCACGCCGCCCGGAGCGACGACGGGGCCGAGGCCTACGAGCGCTTCGCGCGCTACGTGAACCACGTGGCCGCCCCGCGCGCCACGCTGCGCGGCCTGCTGCGCTTCCGCGACGACCTGGATCCGGTGCCGCTCGACGAGGTGGAGCCCGCCATCGACGTGGTGCGCCGCTTCAAGTCCGGCGGCATGAGCCTGGGCGCGCTCTCGCCCGAGGCCCACGAGACGCTGGCCGTGGGCATGAACCGGCTCGGCGGCAAGTCGAACACCGGCGAGGGCGGCGAGGACGCGGCCCGCTTCGAGGACGAGCGGCGCTCGTCGATCAAGCAGGTGGCGTCGGGCCGCTTCGGGGTGACCGTGCACTACCTGGCCAACGCCGACGAGCTCCAGATCAAGGTCGCGCAGGGGGCCAAGCCCGGCGAGGGCGGACAGCTCCCGGGCCACAAGGTGGACCGCTACATCGGCCGGCTGCGCCACTCCACGCCGGGCGTGGCGCTGATCTCCCCGCCGCCGCACCACGACATCTACTCGATCGAGGACCTGAAGCAGCTGATCTACGACCTGCGCTGCGCGAATCCCCGCGCGCGGGTGTCGGTGAAGCTCGTCTCCGAGGTCGGGGTGGGCACGATCGCCGCGGGCGTGGCCAAGGCCAACGCCGACCACGTGGTGATCGCCGGCCACGACGGCGGCACCGGCGCGTCGCCCCAGGCCTCGATCCAGCACGCGGGCATCCCCTGGGAGATAGGCCTGGCCGAGACGCAGCAGACGCTGCTGCGCAACGACCTCCGCTCCCGCCTGCTCGTGGAGGTGGACGGCCAGATGCGCACCGGGCCGCGACGTGGTGATCGGGGCGATCCTGGGCGCGGACGAGTTCGGCTTCTCCACCGCCCCGCTGATCGCCCTCGGCTGCGTGATGATGCGCGTCTGCCACCTGAACACCTGTCCGGTGGGCGTGGCCAGCCAGGACCCCGAGCTGCGCAAGCGCTTCGACGGCAAGCCCGAGCACGTCATCAACTACCTCTTCATGGTGGCCGAGGAGGCGCGGTCGCTGATGGCCTCGCTGGGCGTGCGCAGCGTGGAGGAGCTGATCGGGCAGACCCATCTGCTCGCCGCCGACGAGGCCGTGGATCACTGGAAGGCCCGGGGCATCGACCTGCGCCCGCTGCTGCACGTTCCCGAGGAGGTGCCGGACAACGCTCCCCGCTCGCGCGTGCGTGCGCCCGAGCCGGTGCTCTGGGACTCGATCGACGTGGACCTGCTGCAGCTCTGCCGCACCGCCCTCGAGGAGGGCACGCACGTGCGCGCGGAGCGCCCGATCGAGAACAAGAACCGCGCGGTGGGCGGGCTGCTCTCCGGTGAGATCGCGCGGCGCCACGGCGCCGGCGGCCTGGCCGACGGCACGGTGAAGATCTCCCTGAAGGGATCGGCCGGGCAGAGCTTCGGGGCCTGGCTCGCGGGCGGGGTGGAGCTGGCGCTGGAGGGTGACGCCAACGACTACGTGGGCAAGGGCCTCTCCGGCGGGTCGATCGTGGTGCGCCCGCCCCAGGCGGCCACCTTCGCCGCGGAGGAGAACGTGATCGTGGGCAACGTGGTGCTCTACGGCGCCACGGCCGGCCGCGCGTTCTTCCGCGGCCTGGCCGGCGAGCGCTTCGGCGTTCGCAACTCGGGCGTGGACGACCGTGGTGGAGGGCGTGGGCGACCACGGCTGCGAGTACATGACCGGCGGCCGCGTGGTGGTGCTGGGGCCCACCGGGCTGAACTTCGCCGCCGGGATGAGCGGCGGGATCGCGTACGTGCTCGACGTGGACGGCGGCTTCCGGGATCGCTGCAACACCGAGCTGGTGGGCTTCGACGACATCAGCGCGAACGACGCGGAGGAGCTGCGCGCACTGGTGTCCGAGCACGCCGAGCGCACCGGCTCCCCGGTGGCCTCCGGCCTGCTGGAGCGCTGGGAGCAGTCGCTCGAGCGCTTCGTGAAGGTCATGCCGCACGACTACAAGCGCGCCCTGGCCGAGCTCGAGGACGGCGCGCAGGCCGAGCCCGCGCGCCCGGCCGTCGCCGGGAGGGCCTAGCCATGGGCGAGCAGGGCAGCTTCATGCGCATCGAGCGCGTCGGCTTCGAGAAGCGCGAGCCGAGCGAGCGGGTGCACGACTACAAGCAGTACTTCGAGCTGCCGGACGACGAGACGCTGCGCGAGCAGGGCGGGCGCTGCATGGACTGCGGCGTGCCCTTCTGCCACGAGGGCTGCCCGCTGGGGAACAAGATCCCGGACTGGAACGACCTCGTCTACAAGGACCGCTGGCAGGACGCCCTGGTTCAGCTGCACGCGACGAACAACTTCCCGGAGTTCACCGGCCTCATCTGTCCCGCGCCGTGCGAGTCCGCGTGCGTGCTCGACATCAACAGCGACCCGGTCACCATCGAGCAGATCGAGCTGGCCATCGTCACGCGCGGCTTCGACGAGGGCTGGATCGACGCCGACCCGCCGGAGGCGCGCACGGGCACGACCGTCGGAGTGGTGGGCTCGGGCCCCGCGGGCCTGGCCGTGGCCGCTGAGCTGAACAAGCTCGGCCACAGCGTCACGGTCTACGAGCGCGACGAGGCGCCCGGGCGGCCTGCTGCGCTTCGGCGTGCCCGACGCGAAGCTCGAGAAGTGGATCATCGACCGCCGGGTGGCCCTGCTCGAGGCGGAGGGTGTGGAGTTCGTCTGCGACACCGACGTGGGCGGCAACGTGGAGGCGGCCGAGATACGCGCCCGCCACGACGCCCTCGTGATGGCCATCGGCTCGCGTCTTCACCGCGACCTCGAGGTGCCCGGGCGCGGGCTCGAGGGCGTGCACTTCGCGATGGACTACCTCTACCAGCGCAACCGCTGGGTGGCCCAGTCGCAGGGCCGCCCCGCGCGGGCCACGCCGCCCGAGAACACGATCACCGCCGCGGGCAAGCGCGTGGTGGTGGTGGGCGGCGGCGACACCGGGATGGACTGCATCTCCAACGCCCTGCGCGAGGGCGCGGAGTCGGTGATCATCCTCGACGTCTACCCGCAGCTGCCGCCGGGCGGGCGCCCGCCCACCACGCCGTGGCCGCTGCCGCCCGAAGCGCACGAACACCACCTACGCGCTGGACGAGGGCGGCAAGCGCCGCTTCGGCACCGAGGTCACCGAGCTGATGGGCGAGGGCGGCAGGGTGGCCGCGGTCCGCGGCTGGGAGGTGGAGGGCACCTCCTCGCGCGACCTGAAGGCGATCCCGGGCAGCGACTTCGTCGAGCCCGCGCAGCTGGTGCTGATCGCCATCGGCTTCAGCCACCCGCAGCACGACGGCGCGGTCACCGAGCTGGCCCTCGATCTCGACGCGCGCGGCAACCTCAAGGCCCCGGTGTACGGGACGAAGGTGCCCGGCGTGTTCGCCTGCGGCGACGCCCGGGTGGGCCAGTCGCTGGTGGTCACCGCCATCGCCGAGGGCCGGCGCTGCGCCCGGGTGGTGGACCAGTTCCTCGGGGGCACGGGCGAGGGCCGCCGGATCCCCGCGCAGGGCATGTTCGCCTACGAGGACGGCGACCCCAACTCGCTGCGCCACCAGGCCGAGATCGCCCGCACCGTGACCGTGGGCGACGCCTTCTGGTCCGGGCCCCGCGACGAGCGCTAGCCCGGGGAGGAGCGCAGCCGGATCGGTGATCCGGCGAGCACCGGACCCTGTTCACCGCGTCGCTGTTCCTGGAGGTTCGGGGGCCAAACCTCTCCGGTGCTCACCGTGCGCGAGCGGAACGCCTGGATCGATCGTACGGTCGACGTGTGGCCCGCCGCTCCGCTGTTCACCGCCCTGCTCGCGGCCGTGCTCGTACTGAGCACCCCGGGGCAGCCGCCCGCGACGGGATCCGTCCCGCCGGCGTCGGCGACGCACCACAAGAGCTTCCTCCAGAACACGGACGGCACACCCCCCGCCTTTGTCGGGGACCGAAGGGGTACGTAGAACCAGTTTCGCCCTCTGGGCGGGGGCGGTCTGGAATGGTCAGAGCAGCAGGCCGCGGTGGGGATTGAATCCGCCCCCACCGCGGTCTCGCTCGTTCTGCTGCTTTGGGTCCGGCGTTCACAGCCCCGTGCGGACCTCTCGCGGCTTCGCCGCTCGTTCGCTCGCCGCGAGCGGCTCGCTCTGACACGGTCCTCCCGCACCGCGACCGCCGGCCCTTCTCGGGCGTCTTGGAAGCTGTCCCTACCCAGCAGGTAGTTCTTTGAGCGGCGGGGAGCGCGATGGCGGGACCGGCTAGCTCGGTACGCCGAGCAGCTTCCACAGGCGGGTCTCGCCCATGGTCTCCAGCACGAGGCCCTCGGCCAGGGCGGCGGCCGCGATGGCGGTCCGGGAGCTCTGGTCCGCGCCGGCTCTGCAGGAGCACGGTGGCTCCCAGGCGAGCGGCCATCGGGCGCTCGTTCTTCCAGAGGATCGTGATGTCCGGGCGCCCGCGCCGGCCGTGACCGACGCCCTCGCGCACCTCGACCTCCAGCGTCTTGCCCGACATGGCGCGCTCCCCCAGGAGCGACGCGATGGCCGCCTCGCGCTCGCGAACGAAACGTCCCTCGGTGCGGCGGCGGTGGCGGGGTGGCGGCAGTGCTGATCATGGTCGGCTGAAAGTGGTGAGCGGCGAGGCACGGGGCCCCGCCGCTGCAGACTCCACAGTACGTCAGCTCCCCCGTTCTCGCCATAGGACCTATGTCCGGATTTCGGACGTAGTGACCTCCAGTGACGGGAGTGAGAGGCTCCACCGCGAGCGTGCGCGCACAACGGCTGATGACCACCATCCGCACCGCACCCGCGCGGTCCGAGCAGCCCGCCACCGCGTCGCGGCCGGTGAACGAGCGGCAGCTCGTGCGCGATGCCCGGGGCGGGTCGGCCGAGGCGCTCGAGGAGCTGTTCCGCATGCACTGGCCGGCGGCCTTCCGCGCCGCGTACTACGTGGTGCACGACTCGGCCGCCGCGGAGGACATCGCGCAGGAGGCGTTCCTCGCCGCCATCCGGGCGCTTCACCGCTTCGACTCGCGGCGGCCGTTCGCGCCGTGGATCCACCGCATCGTGGTGAACCGGGCCATCGATCACGCGCGTTCGCGAGCGCTTCGCCGCGAGGTGGGCGCGGAGATGGCCGAGTCCGCGGAGGCGCCCGCCCCGGCGGGCGGCATCTCGGACGAGCTGCTGGCGGCGTTGGCCGAGCTGGGGCCCGAACAGCGTGCCGTGGTGGTGCTTCGCTACCTGCTGGACTGCACGCCCGGTGAGATCTCCCGGACGCTGGGAATCCCGCGCGGAACGGTGAACTCCCGGCTTCGGCGTGCGCTCGACCGGCTCGGAGACTCGGTGGGGGAGAGCACGTGATCGAGCGCGAGCTGAGGCGCGCCCTGCGCGAGCGGCCCGCCCCGGGCGAGGGCGAGGCGGGGGAGCGCACCCTGCGGGTGCTGCGCGCGGCCCAGGCCGGGCTCGCTCCACCTCCCCGGCGTTTTCGGATCCGCCCACGGGCGGTCGTGGTGGCGATCCTGGTCGCGTTCGGCCTGCTGGGCACGGCGTTCACCCCGGCCGGGGCCGACGTGCGCCATTGGATCGCCGAGCGCGTGAGCCCGGATCCCACGCTCTCCCGGCTGCCCGCTCAGGGCGACCTGCTGGTGAGCTCGCCGGCGGGAACCTGGGTGTACCGCGCGGACGGCGGGCTGCGACGGCTGGGCGACTACACCGACGCCGGCTGGTCGCCGCGCGGCCTCTACGTCGGCGCCGCGCGCGGCCGGCGCCTCTACGCGGTGGAGCCCGACGGAACCGTTCGCTGGTCCATCGTGCGCCCGGAGGCGGTCAGCCGTCCCGCCTGGTCGCCCGGGCTCGGCTATCGCGTGGCCTACCTCGAGGGTGGCGCCGTGCGGGTGGTGGCGGGCGACGGCACCGGGGACCGCGCGGTGGGCCGGAGCGTCGCGGCGGTGACCCCCGGTTGGCGGCCCGTGTCCCGGAACGTCGTGAGCTGGGCCACCCGCGACGGGCGGGTGGTTACCCGCGACGTGGACGGTGGCGCGACCCGGTGGTCGGTGGCGCGCGGGCGGGGCGGTGCGCGACCTCGAGTGGACGCGAGACGGCTCCCGGCTGGTGGTTCTCCTCACCGGAGAGGTGAGGGTGCTGGGGCCCGTCGGGCGCCCCGCTGGCGACCATCCCCCTGCCGCCGGGCACGTCGGGCCGGGCGCTGTCGCTCCACCCCGGAGGGAGGGCCGCCGCTGTGGCCGCGGACACCGGCGGGGTGGTGTCGGTGCCGCTCGAGGGAGGCGCGGCCAGGCGCCTCTTCGACGGCGGCGGGCGCTTCGCGCGCGTGGTGTGGTCCCCGGACGGGCGCTGGCTGCTGGCGAGCTGGCGAGACGCCGACCAATGGGTCTTCATCCGTTCGCCCGGCGCCCGGGGCGGGGTGCCCGACGCCCGCCGGGTGGTCACGTTCTCGCGCATCGAGAGCCAGTTCGACCCCGGCGGCGCGGATGGCGAGTTCCCGGAGCCCGGCGGGTGGTGCTGCGCTTAGCCCGCCAGCCGCGGCCAGGCTCAGCACGTCGCCGGGCATCCGGCCCGGGAGCGTGAGGATCCGCCCATCCTCCGGCCGGTACGCGCGCAGGCGGCGGCCGGGCGCGGCGAAGTAGAGCCATCCACCCGAGGAAGACCAGTCGAGGGCCGGGTGGGGGCCGAGCGCCGCATCCGGGCACGAGTCGCGTGTCCCCGGTGCGGGTGTCCACGATCGCGATGCTTCGTGCTCCGCCGGCGACCGCTGTCGCCGCCATGGCCAGCATGCGCCCGTCGGCCGAATACGAGCCGCGCGGATCGAGGCTCCAGCCGGGTAGCTCCGAGGACCAGCGGTCACGGCCCGGCCCGGTCAGGAGCACGCGTGGGCACCCCTCGGCGCACCACGCGGACCGCCCGCCGGCGGCCGCGGCCAGCCAGGTCGAGGGCGCCTGGCGCACCCGTCCGGTGCCAGGCTCCCACACCCGGCCCCGGCCGTCTCGCACGATCACGAGCGCCCGCGCCGTCGCGCCCTGCACGTACCCGGCCGGCGCACGGTGGCGGGAGCGGAGCACGGTCGAGGCCGCCGGCGGTGACCATGCGCACGTCACCCGCGCGCATGGCTCGGCCGTACCGCTGCCGTGCCAGCCAGAGACGGCCGCGGCCCGCCGGCAGCGCCACGTCGGCGCGTCCGAGGACCTGCGCACGTCCCCGGAGGTCCAGCGTTCGCGCCTCGGCCAGCTGCGTCCGCCGGCCCGGGCTGAGCCACACCGCCCGGTCGCCCGTCACCATCAGCGGGCCGTGGCAGAGGGTGCCGCCCGCGAGGCGCCTGCTCACCAGGTGCCCGCTGGCCACGTCCATGACCATCACCCGCTCCGGCGGGTGCAGGCCGAGGACGAGCCGGCCCGTGGGGCCGTCGGCGGGCGGCGACGAGGTGTTGCCCGTGGCCGTGGCCCACGAAGCCGCCGAGATCAACAGGAAGGTGGCCGCCGCCGCGCTCTTGGTCATGCCTCCCTTACGGGGGCGGGGGCACGACGGGTCCGCTAGGGAGGAGCGGAGCCCGCCGGGCGAGCTACGCACGGCGACTGCCGAGTGCGGCTCGGGCGTCACGCCGGGACCGCCGGCGTGCGCCTCGAGGAAGTAGAGGGTGAAGCGTCCCGACCGCGATCCGATCGCCGTCCTCCAGCTCCTGGAGCTCGACGCGGTCGCCGTTGAGGAAGACCCCGTTGAGGCTGCGGTCATCGAGAATCCGCGTGCCGCCGGTCGGCTCCCGATACACCAGCGCGTGCCGGCGGGAGACCGTCGGGTCGTCGAACCTGATGTCGGCGGACAGGCTGCGGCCGATGCGGGTCCAGCCCTCGTCGAGCGCCACCACGCTGGTGTCGGCGCCGTCCGAGAACGCGAAGTACTCGCCGGCGGCCGCGATCTGCTCGCGGGCGTCCTCGAGCCAGTCCGGGAGTGCCCTCGGGCTCGTGGTGCTCCACGGGCACGGGCGGCTCGAACAGCTGCGCCCTCCTGAATCGGTCACCGCCGCACTCCGGGCAGGGGGGCAGCTCATCGCGTCCGTTCAGCGCGACCGCGAACCCACACGATTCGCAGCGGAAAGAGCCCGCGCCCGCGAGCGTGCCTGAGCTGAATGCGTCCGTCATCGAGTCTCCTTGGCCAGGACTAGTGGCGATGGTAACGAGTCCCCGAGAGGCCGGAAAAGCGTTTTGCGCTCTTTGCGCATTTATCGCCGCCGAGGCACACCGAAGTTGGCCCGATTGGCCGATCCGTAGATACTCGGCGGGCGATGTCGGAAGACAATGTCGAGATCGTGCGGCGCCTGTACGTCGCCCAGGCTCACGACGACCTGGACACGATTCGGGAGCTGTACGACCCGAACATCGTGTGGGACGACGTCTCGGGTCTCTGGGGCGACTGGGGGTCGCGTCGTGGCTGGAAGGGCATACGAGACGCCTTCGCCATCTGGTTCGAGGCGTTCGAGGACGTGACGTTCACGGCGGAGGACGTTCTGGACGCGGGCGAGCACGTGGTGGCCGAGACCCGCATACGCGGTCGCGGCCGGGGCAGCGGACTCGAAGTCGACCAGCGAATCACGCTGGTGTGGACCGTGAGCGGCGGGCGGGTGACGCGCGTGGGCGGCTATCGCGAGCGAGGCGAAGCGCTCGAAGCCATGGGACTGCGGGAGTAGCGCCGAAGGAGGACGTGCGTGGAAAGGAAACCCCGCGAGAGCGTGGAAGGGGCCCTCATGCCCGATATCTCACCCCTGCTCATTCGCCGCTGCATCGAGGCCACGGGCCCGTCCGGCCATGCGTGCGCCCAGTGCCGGCGGACCCCCCTCGCGGGCGAGCGCCTCCACAACCTGGACTCCGGCCACGTCCTGTGCACCCTCTGCTTCGGCGCGCTTCCGGACGCCGAGCGAGTGGCCGTGACCACCGCGCGCGTGCCGGCGGGCGAGCGCCCGCTGGCCGTCGGTCCCATCGCGGCCTAGCGCCGCCCCGCGCCAGACCCGGCGCGAGCGCACCGCCCGCGCTCCATAGAATGCGCGAGCCGTGCGCCAGGTCACCGTCGACACCTACATCTCCGCCCCGCGTGAGGACGTGTTCGACTTCGTGGCGGATCTCGCGGGCCGGCCCGCCTACACCGATCACTACCTCCAGGACTACCGGCTGGCGCGCGTGAATCCGGTGGGCAAGGGGGCCGCCGCCCGCTTCCGCCTGAAGGCGCCGATGGCCACGCGAGTACGGCGAGCTCCAGATCAAGGAGGCGGACCGGCCGCGCCGGATCGTCGAGGAGATCAAGCTGGGCCGCCGCGGGCGCAACCGCTCCGTGGCCGTGTACGACTTCTCGCGAGAGGGTCCCGGATCTCACCAGGGTGGAGCTCACCACCTACAGCGAGCCGGCCACCCCGATCGACCGCCTCAAGGAGATCGGAGCGGCGTGGTGGATCCGCCGTCAGACCAAGACGGCCCTGGACCGCCTGCGCATGATCTTCGAGGAGCCCCCCGCGCGAGCCGCTCAAGCGGGCGACCATCGCCGGATACGAGTCGGCGAAGGCGGCTCGGTTCGGCGCCCACACCGGGATGGACCCGGCGCGCGCCCCCCGCCAGGGGTCCTAATAGACTGCCCGCCCGGATGGTCCTGCGCCGAGTACTGATCGCCGCCGCCTGCGTGCTCGCGCTGGCCTCCGGGGCCGTGCTCTCCGCCTGCGGCAACGAGAAGGAGCAGGGAGTGGAGGAGCCGGCCCGCGAGGGCCTGGCCCTGGAGATGGCGGGCGTGGAGTACAACGTCTACATCACCCGGGAGCTGAATCCGGCCGTGCCCCCGGACGAGGCCTACTGGGCGGGACCGCCGGCCGCACCGGGCGAGACCCTCTACGGCGTGTTCCTCAGCGCCTGCAACCGCACCGACGAGGATCAGGACACGGCCGCCTTCTTCAAGGTCACGGACAACCAGCACAACGAGTTCAAGCCCGAGACCCTGCCGCGCGACAATCCGTTCGCGTACCACCCCACCACCCTCCTCCCCGACGAGTGCATCCCGCGGGCGGGCAGCGTGGCTCAGCTCGGTCCGGCCGCGGCCTCGCTGCTGGTGTTCAGGCTGCCGTTGGCCAACACCGAGAACCGGCCGCTCGAGCTCGAGATCGAGGGCGTCAATCCGGGCGAGAAGCTCACCTACGAGCTCGACATCTAAGGCGACTCAGGGCGGTGCTCGCCCGATCGCCGATCGGGCTGCGCTCCTGCACCTCGGGCTCGCTCACCTCGACGAGCGCCTTCTCCAGCACCAGCCGCGCCGCCGGCGCCGCCATGTCCCCTCCCGCGCCGGCGCGGACGAGCAGCACGGCCACCGCGATCCGCGGTCGCCTGACCGGCGCGTAGGCCGCGAACCAGGCGTCGGTGTTCGAGCCGTCGGGCGGCGGTTCGTCGAGCGGCGTCCGGTCCGCGCGTGTCCTCGAGCTCGGCGGTGCCGGTCTTGCCCGCCACCTTGACGCCGGGCAGGGCCGCCGCCGTGCCCGTGCCGTAGACCACCACGTCGCGCATCAGCCGGCTGAGCGTGCGGGCCACCTTCCGCGAGGTCACGCGCACGGTCTCGGGCGGGCGCCCGGCCTCGAGGCTCGGCTCCAGGCGCACGCCCGCCCGACGCCACCACCTGGGCCACGGAGGCCATCCGGAGCGGGGTGGCCAGCACCTTCCCCTGTCCGATCGCGGTGGAGCCGACCTCGAGCGGGGTGCGGATCTCGCTTGCCGGGGAAGCGTGCTGGGCGCCTCGCCGGGCACCGATGGAGCCGAGTTCCAGCCGTAGCGCAGCGCCGCGTTCACGAGCCGCGACGCCCCGAGCTTCACCCCGAGCGGCGCGAACACCGAGTTGCAGGAGTGGGCGAAGCTGCTCCGGAACGTGCCGCCGCAGAACTCGCCGTTCGCGTTCTCGAGCGGCACCCCGTCGATCACGGCGGCGGACTCGACCGGGAAGGGCGTGGAGAGCTTCACCGCGCCTGCCTCGAGCGCCGCGGTGGCGGTCACGATCTTGAAGGTGGAGCCAGGCGGCTGCGGCGCGGAGAAGGCGATCCCGGCGAGCGCGCGGATCTCGCCCGTGCGGGGATCGATGGCCGCGATTCCGCCCGAGCCGGCCGGCCAGCGCGGCCACCGCCGTCTCCTGGAGGCCGGTGTCGATCGTGGTGCGGACGGGCCGCGCCCGGCGCGGCTCGGCGCGGGCCAGCACCTCGCCCGCCGGCCAGGAGCTCTCCCCCGGGCCGGCCGGCCAGCTGCAGCTCGAAGGCCAGCTCCAGGCCGTTCGCCCCCACCGGCCAGTCGCGCGGAAAGCCGCGCCGGTAGAGGTCCTCGCGGTCGGTCGGCGTCCGTCTCGGGCTCGAGGTGGCCCGGCGATCGAGGCGGCCAGCGCGCCGAGCGGGGAGCTGCGGCCGTCCGCCGGCCCCTCGGCCAGCACCTCGCCGTCGAAGGCCAGCAGCGACGCCCGCTCGGGGAGGCGGCTCCGCCGCCGGAGAGCGCTCGCCCTCGCCGAGGCCCGAGGAAGGTGAGTCTCGGGCTCCAGGCCACGCCGCCCGTCGCGCGACCGGCACGAGCATTCGCCCGCGAACCGGCCCGAACACGCGCGTGCGCAGCACCACCGGGACCGACCACCGCGCCGTCCCGCTCTCCCTCCGGCTCCTGCGGCCCGCACCTCCACCGAGCGTGGCCGTGTCGCCCGCGCGCCGTAGGCGCGGCGAAACGCGTCCGGGGACCAGCGGGCCTGTGAGCGCGAGTCGAGCATCCGGTACATCGCGTCGCGGTCCCCGCGCTGCCAGGCCAGCGTGAAGTCGCGCGCCGTCCGCTCGGCGGAGGACGGGGCCCCGGCGCCCGACCATCATCCCCGCCGACGAGGGCGAGAACGGAGAGCCCCGCCACGGCGGGCAGGGCGCGGAAGATTAGGCGCCTGCGGCGCTCGGGCGTGAGCTCTTTCACGGCTGAGCGCCCTCGATCCTAGTCCCAGCCGAGGCTGCTCGTACGGCGCTACGCTCAGCTCGGCGCGTGACCACTATCGATTGGATCATCGTCGCCTTCGTGGCCCTGATGGCGGTATGGGGCTACCTGCAGGGCCTGATCGTGGGGGCGCTGTCCCTCGCGGGCTTCGCCGCGGGCGCCGTGGTGGGCTCGCGCGTGGGCCCCGAGCTCCTCGAGGAGGGTTCGAGCTCGCCCTACGCCCCGGTGTTCGCGCTGCTGGGGGCGCTGCTCGTGGGCGGCATCATGGCCTCGGCGCTCGAGGTGCTCGGATTCCGCCTGCGCCACCGGCTCGGCCAGCGCCTCGGCGTGCTCGACGGGCTCGGCGGCGCGGCTCTGGTGGCGGCGCTGGGCCTCGGCCTGGCGTGGATCGGCGGGGCGGTGGCCCTCCAGACGCCGGGGGCGCGCGACCTGCGGGAGCCGATCCAGCGCTCCGCGATCCTCGCCGAGCTGAACGCCCACCTGCCGCCGTCGGGCGCGATCATCCGCGCGCTCGCGCGGTTCGACCCGTTCCCGCAGATCGAGGGTCCCGATCCGGGCGTGAGACGGCCCAATGCGGCCATCGCCCGCGACCCGGACGTGCGTCGTGCCGGGAGCGAGCGTGGTGAAGGTGCTGGGCACCGCCTGCGGGCTCGGGGTGCAGGGCAGCGGCTGGCTCGCGGGGAACGGGGTGGTGGTCACGAACGCCCACGTGGTGGCCGGCCAGGACGACACCACCGCGCAGCTGGCCGGCGAGGGACCGCGAGGAGGACGCCGAGGCGATCTGGTTCGACCCGCACAACGACCTGGCCCTGCTCCGGGTGCCCGCGCTGGCCGACCAGCCCGGCCTGCCCATCCGCGGCAGGACGCCCCGCGAGGGCTCGCCGCGGCCATCCTCGGCTTCCCCGAGAACGGTCCCTACGACGTGCGCCCGGCGCGCCTCGGCCTCACCTCCGAGGTGCTCACCCAGGACGCCTACGGGCGCGGGCCCGTGCGGCGTCAGATCACCTCGCTGCGGGGACTGGTGAGGTCGGGCAACTCGGGCGGGCCCGGTGGTGGACTCGGCCGGCCGGGCCGTGGCCACGATCTTCGCCGCCAGCGTCTCCGACGGCGGCCGCACCGGCTTCGCCGTGCCGGACTCCGCTGGTTCGCGACGCGCTCGGCCGCGCCGGGCCGACCGTGGACACCGGACCCTGCGCGCGCTGAGCGCGGGCTCAGTCGCGGCCGGGGCAGCCGGCCAGGTGGACCTTCAGCGGCCCGTCCGACTTCACGGCGAGCTTCACCGCGCATGTGACCCGGGCCCGCCGCGGGTCGATCCGCAGGGAGGCGATGTTCGTGGCCGAGATGCGGAGGCGGTTCCGGTGCTTGGTCCGGGGCGTGGAGCCCCAGGTGGTGCGCTCGAACGCGAACGGGCGCGGGCCGAGGGTGCCTCCGATGAGCCGGCCCTGTCCCGTCCGCGTCCTCGACGCCGGCTGGCCGAGCGCCGAAGGCGTCGGAGATCACGTCGAGCTTGCCCAGCTTGGCCGTGTCGCGGGCACGATTCCGCGAGACCCAGTACGCGTGGTCGGCGGTGGTCCCGAGCTTCGGGAAGTCGATGCCGGTGTTCCGGACGTAGGTGACGCGCGGCGGGTTGCGGACCACGCGGGCCGCGCCGAGGAACCGCGCCGCGGGCGCGAACTGGTCGTTCAGGGCGAGCATCAGGTGGTTGGGGGTGGGCGCCGGAATCGGGAGCGTGGCCGGAGCGTGCACGTGCAGCTCGTAGCGGTAGCCGAGCCGCTTGAGCTCGTCCGAGGCGCCACGGAACAGGGCCGGGGGCACCAGCTCGTCCTCCTCCGCGTTCCACATCAGGAACGGCACCCATCGCACCGAGGCCATCATCTCGTCGGCGATGGCCAGCGCGCCCACCGTGGGCTGGGCGCGCGCGAAGAGGTCGGGGAACTGGGCGGCCAGCTTGAACGTGCCGAAGCCGCCCATGGAGTATCCGGCGATGCTCGTGCGCGCCGGGTCGAGGCGGTAGCGGCGGGCCACGTCGGCCCAGACCTCGAACGTGTCGGCGCCGCCGGTGGAGTTGTAGAAGCCGTCCGGGCCCGCGGCCCTCGGGGGTGATCACCAGCGAGGGCCGGCGGCGGTTCCCGAACTGGGTCTGGTTGCGGGAGTCCGAGAACTGGTTGTAGTTGGCCGTGAGGGAGTGGAGCAGCAGCGTGAGCTGGTAGCGGCCTCCCGCGGGCCGGCGCGGCGGCACGTAGAGCGTGTAGGGCTGGAGCCGGCCGAGCAGCTGGCCCGTGCAGCCGCCCGGGCGGGCCGCGCCGCACGACACCGAGAAGTCCGTGCCCTGCCTGGTCTCGAAGTGGCTGGCCAGGATGCGGTTCATCCGGCCGCTGCGGGGCACGCCCTCGGGCCGGCCGCGTGAGCTCCGTGTTCCGGCCGTCGAGCAAGGCGCCCGAAGTCCACCTGGGCGTAGAACGGCGACACGTCGCCGGCCGCCAGCGCATGGCCCTGGAGACGGTCGCGCCACCAGGCCGGATCGGTGAGCGCGGTGGTGCCCAGGGCCTGGAAGGGCTCGCGGTGGCGGAAGGCCACGTTGAACAGAGCCGGCCGGCGAGGCCAGGCCGCCCGGCGCCGCCCGGAGTCGTGGCGGTGGCCGCCGCGCCGGGGGCGAGATAGCGGCCGGCCGCGTTGTCCCACAGCCCGACGCCCGCGGCGATCCGGACCCGGTCCCGGTGCGGGTTGTAGGCGGAATGGGGGACCCTCAGCTCGACCTGCCGCCGCCGGCGGTCGACCTTCACCGCGGCGTCGGCCACATGGAGGCCGTTGGCGGCGTCCGTGATCTCGGCGGTGGTGCCGTGCCACGTGACGAACAGGCCGGCCGGGGAGCGCACGCCTGCACCCGCGGGCCACGCCCGGGGCGTGGGCGGGTTGCCGATCGCGATCGTGGCCGCCACCAGCTTCGGGTCCACCAGCGTGTTCAGGGTGAGCCGGAAGGCCGTGGCCCTCTTCAGCGCCTTCACGCGCAGCTCCACCAGGTCCGCCGCGTTGCCCGCGTAGCCCGGACCCGTCGGGTAGGTGTAGGTGCCGTTCGGGGGCGAGAAGAGGTCCGCGCCCGCGCGCCTGTCGCCCGGATCGCGCGTGGCCCGGGCGCCGTGATCGTCGTAGAGGAAGTCCTGGTAGACGAACTCGCCCTTGCGGTAGGCGCTGGCGCCGGAGATGAGAATCGGCCGGGCGCGCCACGGTGCGGCGTTGGTGAGCTGGGGCGCCCTGGCCGCCGGGGCGTAGAGGATGTCCGGGCCGGGACGCTGGCCCGATGCGCGCACGAGGGAGCCGCGGTCGGCGGAGGCCGGCACCGCGGCCGCCATGCAGGCCGCCACGCATACCGCCAGGTGTCCGCCTACGGCGCCTCACGCTCTCCCCGCGGGGACCCTACTCGGCCGTGTCCGGCCCGCGGCGATCGCTAGAACTGTGGCGGTGCTCCGGACCGGTGCAGCAGTACTCGCCGCCGCGGCGGTCGCGGGCGCATCCGCTCCCCCCGGCGCGGCGGCGCAGGAGCCGCCGCGAGGAAGCCCGGCGCCGCGAGCGGCGGTGGATCCGAACCCGTGCGTCTCGGCCTTCGCGCGCGGCCTGCGGTGCCCCGACCTGGTGATGCGCCGGCCCGCACGGGCTCTACACCGAGCGCAGCGGCGGGCGCACCCTGCTGCGGGCGGGGAACTCGATCGACAACATCGGCCGCGGGCCGGCCGAGATCCACGGCACCCGCATCGGGCCGAGCTTCATGCGCGGGCGCCAGCGGATCTACCTGCGAAACCGGCCCGGGAAGAGGATCGGCATCAGCACCGGCGCGCGCCTCCAGTACAAGCTCGCGCACCTCGGGCTGCACTGGTGGAAGTTCTACAACGCGGCCGCCTTCGAGCTGTGGCGCGTGGACGGCCGGGGCAAGCGCACGCGCCGGGTGCGCGTCGGCCCGAAGGTGGCCTACTGCCTGCGGGACCTGAGAAGGACGCGTCCGCGCACGCCGCGCTCGCCCGAGCGGCGCGGTCTATCCCGCCTGCAACACCAGCCCCACCCGGCAGCGGGTGACCCTGGGCACCTCGCCCGGATGGTCGGACATCTATCCGCCGACCTACCCCGAGCAGTGGATCGACGTGACCGGGCTGCGGGACTGCTTCGCCTACGCGCACATCGCCGATCCGAAGAACGGGATCTACGAGTCGGACGAGGACAACAACGAGGCGCAGGTGATCGTGCGGCTGCCCTTCGACCCGTATCAGCGCAAGAAGGGCTGCCGCGGCCCCGACCGCGGCCGGCCCTACTCCCCGTCTCGTCCGGTACTACCGTAGCTACCGAGCCTAGGACCGGCCGGTGGGTCCGCGCAGGACCGAGGCGCTCGAGTGCGCCGGGTTGCCGTCGTTCGGCTCGCGTGACACGTCGAGGAACTCGTAGGTGCGTGGAGCCACCGGCAGCCGGGCCCGCATCTCGGCGTGACCCCCGGCCGGCACGCGGAACGTGCCGAGCGACACCAGGCGGCCGTCGCCGTCCATGAGCCAGAGCTCGTAGTGGCTGTGCCCGGTGCTGGGGCGCAGCCCGTCCACCGATACCTGGATGCGGCCGCCCGAGCGGTTGTCGAAGCTCACCCGGCCCGCGGCCCCGCCCGCTCCCGCCACCGGGGCGAGCGTCGCCCGGGAGCCGGGCGCCGGGGGCCCGTCGCCGCCGTCGAGCGCCCGGCCGCCGGCCAGTCCCACGGCAAGGAGGACCAGCGCGCAGGCCATGGCCGCGGCGGGGCGGAGCACGAGCGACCGCCGCGCGCGCGGCTCGGGACCGAACCGCGGCGGAGCCGCGGGCGCGGCCGGCGGATCCCAGGCCTCGGCCGGAAGGGCCTCGAGCAGGCGGGCGAGCGACGTGAGCCGCCGGCCTCGGTGTCCGGCTCCGCGCCCGGCGCCCGGCCGTCCTCGATGGCGTCGGCCAGCCGCAGGCGCTCCGTGTTCGCGCGCCGGCTCATGCCCGCGCCCTCTCCGGGGCCGCCAGCGGCGCGGCGTCGTGCGCCGTACGCGCCCGCGTGGCCGGCTCCTCCGCCTCCATCAGCTCCCGCAGGCGCTGGAGGGCCTGCACCATCCGCATCTTCACCGTGCCGAGGGGCAACCCCACCCGCTCGGCGATCTCGCTCTGGCTGAGCCCGTAGTGGAAGCGCAGCCGGAGCAGCATCGACTCCTCCCGCCGGAGCTGCCCGAGCAGGTGGGCCACCTGCCACTGCTCCACCAGGCGGTCCGCGAACTCCTCGCCGGCGGGCGCATCGGCCACGTCCAGGCTCTCCGAGGGATCCCGCGGCTCGGGCACCCGCCGCCGCAGCTCGTCGATCGTGCGGCTGCGGGCGATCGTGAGGATCCAGGTGAGCAGGCCGCCGCGGCGCGGGTCGTAGTCGGGCGCGCGCTGCCACACCTCGAGGAACACCTGCTGGTGCACGTCCTCGGCCATGCCCCGGTCGCGCAGCGTGCCGCGCAGGTATCCCAGCACCGTGCCCGCGTGCTCGCGGTAGATCTCGTCGAGGGCGCGCGGGTCGCGCCGCCGCATCCCCTCCGCCAGCCGGCGCTGCGCGGACGCCGGCTTTCGAATCCTCAGCATCCACGGAGGTACGGGCGGGACCCCCGGATCGGTTGACAACCATCGGACGGCCTCCGATCCGGAACCAGGGCAAATGGATATCCAACCCTGGAGGCACAACGTGTCCAGACGTTTCCTGATTCTCGCCGTATCGCTTACGGCGCTGGGTCTCGTGGCCGCGCCCACCGCGGGCGCGGCAAAGATGAAGCTCGGCGGCGGGGCCACGACCCTGAAGCTGAAGCCGGCGATCGCGTCCGCTCTCGGCGACGCGGGCGTGAAGGTCAGGCCGGTGAAGCCCGCCGCGGTGAAGGGCGGCGGCGTGGCGTTCCCGATCACCGGCGGCACCGTGGACTCCGCCACGGCTCGCGGGCAGATCAACCACTCGGGCGGGCTGGCGCTGAGCGCCGGCGGCACGAAGGTGAAGCTCACCTCGTTCACGGTGAAGATCGGCAAGCGGGGCGCTTCGCTCAGCGCGAAGGCGGGCGGGCCCGGATCCCGGCGCTCACCCTCGGTCTCGGCAAGGCCAAGGTCCGGCGCGCCGGACTCGGGCTGAGCGTGACCGGCGTGCGCGCCGCTCTCACCGGCACGGCCGCGGGCGCTCTGAACAAGGCGTTCGGCGTGTCGCTGTTCTCGCGCGGGCTCGTGATCGGGACGGTTGCCGTGAAGCGCCAGCCCCGCACAGGTGTCGCTGAAGGGCGGGAACACCACCCTGGCCCTCGATCCGGGCGCCGCGTCGGCGCTCGAGAGCCTCGGTGTCACGGCAGCGCCCGTGGGCCCGGCCACGGCCTCGGCCGCCGGCCTGGCGTTCCCGATCACCGGGGGCAGGCTGAACGCGAAGACGTTCGCGGGCAGCGTGACCCACTGGCGGGCGGGATCTCCCTGACCGCCGGCGCCACGAGGGTGGAGCTCACGAGCTTCACCATCAACGTGGACGCCGCGCCCGACCTCACCGCGCTGGTGGGTGGTGAGCGGGTGTCGATCCTCTCGCTCGACCTGTCGGGGCTCACCTCGTCGGTCAAGGGACGCCGGGTCACCCTCGGCGGGGTCAAGGCCAGCCTCACGGCGGCCGCCGCCGGTGCCCTCAACGGCGCCTTCGGGGTCACCGCGTTCACCGAGGGCCTCGTGCTCGGCACCGCCACGGTGTCGGCTCAGGCCGAGATAGCCAGTGCCTGCGGCCGGGCCGACCGCCGGTCGGCCCCCGCTCCTCGCTACCTCGCCAGGTGGATCCCGAACGCCCGCGGGGCGGCGCAGACCACGCGGGTGAGCGGATCGGGGCGGTGCCCCTGCTCCTGCATCCGCTCCCGGCGGACGAGCGCCGAGCGCACCAGCCGCCCGCCCAGCCAGGCGAGCGGCTCCCCCGGCACGTAGGCGCCGGCGCCGGAGTCCACGATCGGCAGCCGGGTGACCTCGTCGTCGACCCGGGCGGCCAGCGCGGCGAGCGTGCGGCCGGCCAGGTTGGAGGGCCCCACGCCGTTGCCCGTGTAGCCGAACGCGTAGTGCACGGGGGCTCCGGGCAGGGTGCCGATCTGGGGGATGTGGCTGGGAGACACGTCCACCGGCCCGCCCCAGGCGTGGGTGATGCGGCGGCCCTCCAGCGCCGGGAAGATGCGCAGAAGGGCGCGGTGAGTCTCCTCGGCCACATCCGGGTCCAGCTCCGAGCGCCCGTTCACGCGTGCGCCGAACGCCGGGCGCCCGCCGCCCCAGCCGAAGACGATGCGCCCGTCCCGGGTGGTGCGGAAGTAGTGCACGAGCGTGCGCCCGTCGGTGATGCACTCGCCCCCGGTCCAGCGGATCTCGCTCCAGCACGTCGGGCACCGGCTCGGTGAGCACGATGTGGGAGGAGGTGACCGACAGGCGCGAGCGCAGCGGCCCGATGCCGCGGCTCCGGGGGCCGAGCGCGAGCACCGCGGCGCCCGCCCGGACGGTGCCGGATCCGGCCTCGGCGGTGACCCCGCCCTCCTCCGCGCGCAGCGCGTGGACGTGGGAGTTCTCGCGCACCTGGGCCCCTCGCTCGATCAAGCGCCGACGGAGGCCCATCGCCAGGCGCGCGGGGTGCAGGGTGGCGAAGTCGGGGATGAGCACGCCGCGGCGGAAGAGCGGGGAGTCGCAGCGGGCCCTGACCCCGGCCGCGTCCAGCTCCACGACGCGCTCCGGTGCTCCGAGGGCGGCCGCGGCCGCCACGGCGCTCGTCCCCACCGCGTCGAACGCGGGAGCCGTGGACACGCACAGGTACCCGGACTGGTCGAACCAAGCGTCCACATCCTGGTCGCGGCACCACGCCCCGATGTCGCCCACCGCCCGGCTCGAGGCGTCCAGGAGGGCGCGCGCCGGACCGTCCCCGAAGCGCTCGCGCAGAGGCTCCGCGCTCATCCACAGCGACTCGCAGAAACCACCGTTGCGCCCACTGGGGCCGTGGCCGCACACGCCACCCTCGAGCAGCGGTCACGCGGGCGCCGAGGTCCATCAGGTGCCATGCCGTCCACATGCCCGTGAACCCCCCGCCGACGACCACCACATCGGCCTCCAAACGCTCTGATAGAGCGGGTTGGGGGTCGGGCTCACCCGCCTCTTCCAGCCACCACCCGGTGGCAGTGTGACTCTCGATCCGCATTTTCAGTGTCTATCTTGGAGACCGACTCCCATGGCCAAGACACTCATCATCGCTGAGAAGCCCTCCGTGGCCCGCGACATCGCCGGTGCCCTTCCCGGCCAGTATGTGCAGGCCAAGGACAAGACACATCTGGTGGGCGAGGAGTTCGTGATCACGTGGGCCGTCGGGCACCTCGTGGGGCTCGCCGAGCCGGACGCCTACGACCCGAAGCTGAAGAAGTGGCGCTACGCGGACCTGCCGATCGTGCCCGAGCACTTCAAGCTCGTGCCCAACGACGACCGGGCCGAAAAGCAGCTGAAGGCGATCCACCGCCTGATGAAGGACGACGAGATCGAGCGGATCGTGAACGCCTGCGACGCCGGGCGCGAGGGCGAGCTGATCTTCGCGTACGTGTTCCAGACGGCCGAGGTGGACAAGCCGGTGGACCGGCTCTGGCTGTCCTCGATGACCAAGCGGGCGATCACCGAGGCCTTCGAGAGCCTGCGGCCGGGCGACGAGATGAAGCCGCTCGAGGACGCGGCGCGCTCGCGCTCCGAGGCCGACTGGGTGGTGGGGATGAACGCCACCCGCGCCGCCTCCATCCGGCTGCGGGCCGCCTTCGACGGCGCCGTCTCCCTGGGCCGGGTGCAGACCCCCACGCTCGCCCTGGTCGCTCGCCGCGAGGAGGAGATCCGCGCCTTCAAGCCCGAGCCCTACTGGCTCGTGGAGGCGAAGTTCGCGGCCTCCGGGGAGCGCCGCTACGTCGGGCGCTACCTGGGCGGCCGCCGGCTCCCCAACGAGGACGAGGCCACCGCGGTGGTCACCGCCGTGGAGGGCAACCCGGGCCTGATCACCAAGCTGGAGAAGAAGGAGGAGACGGAGAAGCCGCAGCTGCTCTACGACCTCACCACCCTCCAGCGGCACTCGAACAACATCTACGGCTTCTCGGCGCGACGCACGCTGTCGGCGGCGCAGCGGCTGTACGAGGAGCACAAGGCGCTCACCTATCCGCGTACGAACTCGCGCTACCTGACGGGCGACATGGTGGCCGAGATCAAGCCCACCGCCGAGCTGGTGGGCCACAACCCCCAGTACAAGCAGGGCGCCGAGTACGTGCTCGGGCTGGACCAGCTCCCGCTCCAGCGCGTGGTGAACGACAAGAAGGTCCAGGACCACCACGCGATCATCCCCACGCGCTCCGAGCACGACCTCGGCAAGATGGGAGCGGACGAGCTCAAGATCTACGACCTGGTGGCCAAGCGCTTCCTCGCCATCTTCCATCCCGAGGCGAAGTTCGAGCGCACGCGGGTGGAGACCACGGTCGAGGAGCACGTGTTCCGGACGAGCGGACGCCGCCTGGTGGAGGCCGGCTGGAAGGCCGTCTACGGCAGCGAGGCGGAGCCCGAGGAGGGCGAGGACGACTCGGGCGGGGACCAGCTCCTGCCGAAGCTCGAGCAGGGCGAGGACGTGGAGACCCGCTCGGTCGAGTCGATGCGCAAGGAGACCCAGCCCCCGCGGCGCTTCACCGACGCCTCGCTGCTCGGAGCGATGGAGACCGCGGGCAAGGAGGTGGACGACGCCGAGCTGCGCGAGGCCATGAAGGACTCGGGCATCGGCACGCCGGCCACGCGCGCGGCGATCATCGAGCGGCTCGTGTCGGTGGGCTACCTGGAGCGCGAGGGACGCGCGCTGGTGGCCACGGAGAAGGCGATCCAGGTGGTGCGCCTGCTGGGCGAGCACAGGCTGACCTCGCCGGAGCTCACCGGGGACTGGGAGCGCCGCCTGGGGCTGATCGAGCGCGGGGAGGACACCCGGCCCGCCTTCATGCGCGACATCAAGGAGTTCACCACCGAGACGGTGAAGGAGCTCGACAAGCTGAAGGGCGTGAAGATCGAGCGGGCCAAGCTCGGCCCGTGCGCGGTCTGTGGCCGCGAGATCTCGGAGAACCGCAAGGGCTACTCGTGCTGGTCGCGCGAGGACCCGGGGTGCGGCTTCGTGATCTGGAAGAAGAAGGCCAGCAAGAACCTGCCCGTATCCGTGGCCAAGGAGCTGATCGAGAGCCTCCGCCAGTCGCGCGAGGCCGGCGAGGACCCGGGCGTGGGACGCACCGAGAAGGCGGTGCCCGGCTTCCGCGGTCGCTCGGGGCGCAGCTTCCGGGCGAAGCTCCGGCTGGAGTCGCCCGAGGAGGGCAAGTGGCGGGTGGAGTTCGACGAGGAATGGGCCAAGGAACCGCCCAAGGGCGAGGCCGAGGAGGAGCGCGCCGAGGCCGAGGTGGCCGCGCCCACCCCGATCGAGGCCGGCAAGGCGCCCGCTGAGGACGACGACGCGGTGGCGCCCGCCGCCAACGGCAGTCCCCCCGGGCGTCCCGCCCGAACCGCCTGAGCGAGGAGCGGGCGAGCACCGCAGCTATGTGATCAGGCGGCGATCGCGGGGAGCGTGGCGTCCCGCAGGACGTTCTCCACGCGCGGAGGCCCGTCGTCGCCGAGCCGGATGACGGTGCCGGGCCAGTACGGACCCGGCTGACCAGAGGCGCCGAGAAGAGCGGGCTCGTGGCACCAGCAGCCGCTGTTCCAGAGGCTGGGGCCCCCGTCCGAGCGCCACTCGGTGAGGTCGTCTCCCGGCAGCGGCCCGGGCCGGTGGGTGTGGCCGAAGATCACATGCTCGGCGCCCGGGGCCAGCACCCCGGCCACCTGGCGCATGGCGCGCAGGCCGCCGCGGCGCAGGTGCTCGCCGCTGATCGCCGCCTCCAGCGGGCCGGCGCCCAGACGATTCAGGACGAACACGGCGCCGGGAATGGCCACCCTCCCCAGCGCAAGGCCCCCGAGCCGCCGGCTGTCGTTCGTCTGGCGCCAGACCCGCCTCGAGAGCTGGCCGCCCCGGCGCACCGTGGCGTCGCCGGCGCTGTCCGCGAACCCGCCGAGGAGCCCGTAGAGCGGGCCGAGTGCCGCCTCGTAGTCGGCCGCGCTCTCGGGGCGGTGGCCCCGTCCCGCCAGCCTGGCCATGACCGACGCGGCCACGGACTCGATCCGCGGAACGGTGAGCGGGACGTCGAGGTAGTGGCCGTGCGTGACGTACACGTCGGGGCGGACCCGGAACCCCGGGTAGGCCACGGTCATGTGCGTGTGGGGCATGCGTGCCGCCAGCCGGCCGAGCAGGCCGTCCCCCGGCTCCACCTTCCACACGCCCTCGGCCGCCACCTCGGTGCCGTCGAGGCGCAGGCGGGAGAGCCAGGGCGCCGCGAGGCCGTGATCGTGGTTGCCGGGCACCACGGTGAGTCGCTTCCCCGCCGTTACCTCGCCCAGCTCATCGAAGAGCGGGCGGGCGATCTCGAGCAGGTCCGCCACCCGGCGTTCGCGCATCTCCAGCACGTCGCCCACCAGCACCACGTGGTCGGCGCCCGACACCGCATCCACCAGGCGCGCCCGGACGGACGGGTCGCGGGCCACGTCCACGCCGCTGAGAATGCCGAGGTGCAGATCGGAGACCAGCGCGCAGTTCACCGGGGGATGGTGCCAGGGACTGAGTGGTCCGGTGCTCGCCCGGCCGCGCCCGGGCTGCGCTCCTCCCTGTGTCCCACTAACCTCGGTGGGCGTGTCGCGTTTCTGCCGCCACAACCGGCTGCTCGCCGAATGCCCGATCTGCTCCAAGGGCACGATCCTCGATCCGGCGCGCCCGGTGGAGCGCCGGCCGCGCTCGCGAACCGGAGCCGGGACGAGCACCTCCGCGTCCCGCGCGGCCAGGGCGTCCAGGGCATTCCACGGGCCCTACGCGGCCGCCGGGCCCTACGAAGGGGGCACCGAGGTGCGCATGGAGCAGGTGCCCGGAGGGCTCCGGCTCGCCGAGTGGCAGGGCGGTGAGATCGCCCGCAAGGCGCCCGTCGTGGACGCCGCCCACCTGCCGCGGCTCCTGGCCGAGGCCGCGGACAAGAACCTGCTCACCGTGTCCGAGCGCGCGGATGACGGCTCAGCGGTCCCCGAGGGGACCTACGGCACGAGCCCGGGCCGCACGGGCGACTTCCGCGACGAGCTGCGGGTGGAACGGCTGGAGGGCGACCGCGTGCGGATCGCCCGCTGGATCATGCGCCCGAACGCCGGCTGGCAGCTGCAGGAGGCGCCGGTGATGCTGCCGCAGGAGCGCTTCGAGCAGGCGCTGGCCTCGGCGGCGGCGCGCGGCGTGCCGGTGCACGGCGACGCCGGCGTGGCCTAGCTCCGCGCCCGTAGTACCGTGACGGACTCCCGGCGCAGAGGACTCATGAGCACCAATTGGACGGCCGACCAGATCCCCGACCAGAGCGGTCGCGTGGCCGTCGTCACGGGGGCCAACAGCGGCCTCGGGCTCATCACGGCCCGTGAGCTCGCCCGCGCCGGAGCCCACGTGGTCATGGCCTGTCGCAACACCGCCAAGGGAGAGCAGGCGGCGGCCGCGATCGCCGCGGCCGTGCCCGGCGCCCGCACCCAGCTCGAGGAGCTCGACCTCGCGAGCCTCGAGTCCGTTCGCTCGTTCGCCCAGCGCCTCCGCGACTCGCAGGGCGGTCCCGACCTGCTGATCAACAACGCCGGGGTGATGGCCACTCCGCGGCGCCGGACGGCCGACGGCTTCGAGCTCCAGTTCGGCACCAACCACCTCGGGCACTTCGCTCTCACCGGCCTGCTGATCGAGGGGATGGAGGCGCGCGGCGCGGCGCGCGTGGTCACCCTCTCGAGCGGAGCGCACCGGATCGGGCGCATCGCGTTCGACAACCTCGGCGGCGAACGCCGTTACTTCCGCTGGCGGGCCTACGGGCAGTCGAAGCTCGCCAACCTGCTGTTCGCGCTCGAGCTGGACCGCCGTCTGAAGGCGGCGGGCTCGTCCGTGAAGAGCATGGCCGCCCACCCGGGCTACGCGGCCACCAACCTCCAGCAGGCCGGGCCGCCGCTGGTGGACACCCTGGTCATGAAGGTCACCAACCCGCTGCTGGCCCAGAGCGACGACATGGGCGCGCTGCCGAGCCTCTACGCGGCCACGGCACCCGGGGTCGAGGGAGGCACCTTCGTGGGGCCGGACGGCTTCATGGAGCAGCGCGGGTACCCGCATCCCGTCGCTCCCAGCAGCGCCGCCCGGGACGAGGACGTGGCCCGGCGCCTGTGGCAGGAGTCGGAGCGGATGACCGGCGTGCACTACATGCTCGGCGCGGGCGCCCCCGCCTGACGGTTGGCCGGCGTGCCGTCGTGGGCACGCGGTAGTCCTAGGGCATGCCCCTCACGCTGGTCACGGGACCCGCCAACGCCGCGAAGGCGGGCGAGGTCATGGGCGGTCTCCGCGCCCACCTGGACGCCGAGCCCGTGCTCGTGGTGCCCGCGTTCGCCGACGTTGAGCACGCCCAGCGCGAGCTGGCCGACCGGGGCGCGGTGTTCGGCGCCCGGGTGCTGCGCTTCGAGCGCCTGTTCGGGGAGCTGGCCGCGCGCGTGGGCTACCGCGAGCCGATCGCCTCGGAGGTGCAGCGCGAGCTGATCGTGGAGGCCGCGCTCGAGGGCACGCGGCTCGAGGTGCTGGCCGAGTCGGCCGGGCGGCCGGGATTCGCCCGCGCCGCCACCCGCCTCGCGGCCGAGCTCGGGCGGGCGCGGGTCGACCCACCCCGCTTCACGAAGGCGCTGCGGGACTGGGCGGGCGAGGGGCCGAGAAGGGCCTACGCCGACGAGGTGGCCGCCATCTACCGGGGCTACCGCTCGGGCCTCGAGCGGGCGGGGCTCGTGGACGCCGAGCTGTTCGCCTGGCGCGCGCTCGACGCGCTCCGGCTCGAGCCCACCGCCTGGGGCACGACCCCGGTGTACGTGTACGGGTTCGACGACTTCACCGTGCTCGAGCTCGATGCGCTGGAGGTGCTCTCGAGCCGCTGTGGGGCGGAGGTCACGGTCTCGCTGCCGCACGAGGCCGGGCGCCTGGCCTTCAAGGCCGTGGCCGGGGTGCACGCCCGATTGTCGGAGCTGGCCGCGGAGCGCATCGACCTTCCGCCACTCGACGACCACTACGCGGCCTCGTCACGCCCGGCGCTCCACCAGGTGGAGCGCGGGCTGTTCGAGCTCGATCCGCCCGCGCCGGTGGACGCCGGCGAGGCGGTGGCCTTCCACGAGGCGGCCGGCGCGCGCGCCGAGGTGGAGCTGGCCGGGGCGCGCGTCCTCCAGCTCCTGCGCGAGGGCACCTCTCCCGGCGACGTGGCGGTGGTCTTCCGCGACCCGGGCCGCTACTCCACCCTCGTGGAGCAGGTCTTCGGCGCCTACGGGGTGCCCTACTCCATCGATCGCTCGCTGCCGCTGGCGCACACCGGCGTGGGGCGGGGGCTCCTCGCCCTGGTCCGCTGCGCCGCCGGGGAGGGGAGCGCCGACGACCTCCTGGCCTACCTGCGCACTCCCGGGCTCCTGAAGCAGCCCGCGCTGGCGGACAGGCTCGAGGCCGAGGTGCGCAAGGCCGGCGCCCACTCGGCCGGCGACGCCCGGGCGATCTGGGAGCGCGAGCACTGGAGCCTCGACGAGCTCGACCGGCTGGCCGGAAGCCGCCACCACGGCGCTGTACGTCCACGAGCTGGAGCGGATGCTGGAGCGGCTGTTCACCGCGCCCTACCACCGCCGCGCCGCCGTGCTGGCCGGCCCTGAGCTCGACGAGGCCCGCGCCTTCGCCTCCGCCCGCACCGCGCTGGCCGAGCTGGCCGCCCTGGTGGAGCACGACGAGCGTCCCGGGCTCGACCGCCGGCGGGTGGCCCACGTGCTCACGGCGCTGCACGTGCACGTGGGCGAGAACCCGCAGCCCGACCGGGTTCAGGTGGCGCGACCCGAGGCGATCCGCGCCCGCCGCTTCGAGGCCGTGCTGGTGCTGGGGCTTCAGGAGGGCGAGTTCCCGGGCGGCTCGCCCCCGGAGCCCTTCCTGCCCGACGAGGTGCGCCGTGAGATCGCCAAGGCGAGCGGACTCGTGCTGCCCATGCGCGAGGATCGCCTGGACCGCGAGCGCTACCTCTTCTACGTGTGCGCCTCCAGGGCGGAGCGGGTGCTGGTGCTGAGCTCACGCACGAGCGACGAGGAGGGCGGCCTGGCGGTGCCCTCGTTCTTCCTGGACGACGTGCGCTTCCTCCTGTCCGGCGCCCCCACCACCGCCCGCACGCTGGCCGACGTGACCTGGCCCCCGGAGGAGGCGCCGACCGCCGCGGAGTGGGACCGCGCGCTGGCCGCGCGCGGGCCTCGGCGCGAGGAGCGCCATCCCGGGCCCGTGACCTCGGAGGCGCTGCTGGCCGAGCTGGCCGAGCGCGGCCCGGTGTCCGCCGGCGCCCTGGAGCGCTACGCGGACTGCCCGGTGAAGTGGCTGGTGGAGGACGTGCTCCGGCCGCAGGCGCTGGAGCCCGACGCCGAGCCGCTCGTGCGCGGCGCCTTCGCTCACGCCGTGCTCGAGCGCACCTACATTCGGCTTCGCGACGAGACCGGCGCCCGCCGGGTCCGGCGATCGAATCTCGACGACGCCGAGCGGATCATGCTCGAGGAGCTGCGCTCCCAGCGCGAGCGCTTCCCCATCTCCCCGCGCCAGACGCGGGTGCGGGCCGCCCTGCGCCGGCTCGAGTTCGACCTCCTGCGCCACCTCGCGGCCGAGGCCGACGCCGACGGGGACCTGGAGCCCGAGTTCTTCGAGCTCCGCTTCGGGCAGGCCGGGGGGCCCGATCCGGTGGAGATCGCCGAGGGCGTGCACGTCACCGGCCGGATCGACCGGGTGGACACGTCGAACGGGCTCGCCCTGGTGGTGGACTACAAGACGGGCAAGAAGGTGGACAGCTACCGCGTGGGCGCCTGGGAGAAGGAGAACCGCTTCCAGGCCGCCCTCTACATGCTGGCCGTGGAGCAGCTCACCGGCAAGCGGGCCGTGGGCGGGGTGTACGTGGCGCTGGGAGGCGAGGACCGGCGTCCGCGAGGCATGCTGGCCAAGGGCGTCGACGAGATCGGCAGCGGGTTCGTGGCCGGCGACCGCCTGCCGGAGGAGGAGTTCGCGGAGAAGCTCGAGTGGGCGCGCGAGCGGATCCGCGAGACCGCGGGCGCGATGCGCCGCGGCGAGCTGCGCTGCACGCCGGAGAAGTGCGCCTGGAACGGCGGCTGCGCATACCCGTCCATCTGCCGGAGCGCCACGTGAACCTCACCGAGGAGCAGCTCGAGGCGGTGGAGCGCCGCGACGGCCCGCTGATGGTCCGGGCCGGGGCCGGCACCGGGAAGACGACGGTGCTGGTGGAGCGCTTCGTGCGCGCCGTGGTGGACGACGCGGTGCCCGTGGAGTCGATGCTCGCCATCACCTTCACCGACAAGGCGGCCGCCGAGATGCGCACGCGCGTGCGGCGCCGGCTGCTCGAGCTCGGGCGGCGTGAGGAGGCGCGGGCCGCGGAGAGCGCGTCGATCTCCACGATCCACGGCTTCTGCAGCCGCCTGCTCAGGGCCCACGCGCTGAGCGCCGGCATCGACCCGGACTTCCGCCTGCTGGAGGAGCTCGAGAGCGAGCGGCTCGCCGTGGACGCCTTCGACCGCGCGCTCGAGGACTTCCTCGGCGTGGCGGCGGACGGGAGCCAGCCGGAGAGCGACCCCGCCCGGCTGGAGATGGTGGCGTCCTACACGCCGGACTCGCTGCGCGAGATGGTGCGCGCGGCTCACGCGAAGCTGCGCAGCCAGGGCGAGCGGCGCCCGGCGCTCCAGCCCTCGGTGCTTCCGGAGCCCGCGGGGGAGCGCGAGCTGCTCGAGCCGGCGGCGCGCGCGGCGCTGGCCGAGCTCTCCGAGGTCCCCTCCGGGCAGCAGGTGGACCGCGGGATCGAGCGCCTGCGGCGCTGCCTCGACATGCTCGAGGGGCTCGCGCCCGGGGCTCTCGCCGAGCCGTCGGCCCTGAACAAGCTGGAGCTCACCGGCAGCGCCAAGGCCCTCTGCACCGCCGTGTGCGTGGAGTACGGAGAACGGCTCGCGGCCTATTCCGCGCTGTGCGTGGCCCGGCGCGAGCACCTGGACCGCGAGCTCCTGCGCCGCCTGCTCGACTTCTACACCGAGCGCTACGAGGAGGCCAAGCGCGAGCGCTCGGCGCTCGACTTCGAGGATCTCCAGCTGCTCGTGCGTGACCTGCTGGTGGACGACGCGGGACTGCGTGAGCACGTGGCGTCCCGCTTCACCCACGTCCTGGTGGACGAGTACCAGGACGTGAACCCGCTCCAGAGTGAGCTGATCGAGCTGATCGCGCCCGGGAACCTCTTCCGCGTCGGTGACGAGAACCAGTCGATCTACGGCTTCCGGTACGCCGACGTGTCGGTGTTCCGCAATCACCGCGAGCGGGCGGTGGCCGAGGGCCGCGCCGCGAGCATCACCGTGAACTTCAGGACGCGAGGCGAGGTGCTGGACGCCATCGACCTCGCCTTCGAGCGCACCTTCGGCGAGAGCTTCGAGCCCCTGCGCGAGGCGCCCGGCGCCCGCGGCTCGGGCTCCGGGGATCCGGCGGTGGAGCTGCTGGCGGTGCACCGCGACCCGGGGGCGTGGGACGAGGTCCTGGCCGAGGGGGCCCTCGGCCCCGCCATGGAGGGCGTGGCGCCCTGGCGGGCGCTCGAGGCCCGCCTGCTGGCCAAGCGGATCGACGAGCTCACCCGCTCGGGCGACGCCGAATGGGGCGACGTGGTGGTGCTGCTGCGGGCCACCACCAGCATGTCCGTGTACGAGCGCGCGCTCGAGGAGCGGGGCGTGCCCACTCACGTGGTGGGCGGCCGCGGCTACTGGAGCCAGCAGCAGGTGCTGGACCTGCGCCACTGGCTGGCCGCCCTGGCCAACCCGCTCGACGAGCTGTCGCTCTATTCGGTGCTCGGCTCGCCGCTGGTGGGGCTCGCGCTCGACTCCGTGGCCCTCGTGGCCCGCTGTGCGCGCCGCGAGCGCAAGGATCCCGCTGTGGGCCATCCGCGAGGCGCTGGAGGAGGGCGAGGGCCACTGGCTGGCCCAGGTCCTCCCGCCCGACGACTGGCGGCGCCTGCGCGTCTTCCTCGGCCGCTTCGACGCCGAGCGTGCGGCCGCCACGCGGGTGGCGCTGGAGACGCTGATCGACCGCGCGGTCACCGCCACGGGCTACGACCGCCACCTGCTCTCCCTCCACCAGGGGGAGCGGCGCATGGCCAACGTGCGCAAGCTGATGCGCATGGCGCGGGAGTACGAGGCCGACGAGGGCCGCGATCTGCGGGGCTTCATAGACGCCGTCACCGAGCGCGACGTGATCCAGACCCGGGAGGGCGAGGCCCCGCTCGAGGGCGAGGCCCTGAACGCCGTGCGCCTGATGACCATCCACCGGGCCAAGGGACTCGAGTTCCCGGTGGTCGCGGTGGCCGACCTGGGCAAGCTGGCCCGTGAGGACGACGGCCGGCTGCGGATCTCCGCCGACGGCGACGCGGGCCTGCGCCTGGCCTCGATCGGCGGGGGCATGGTGAACTCGCCCACAGCTCGACCGGATCAAGGCCGAGCAGAAGACGGCCGGGGAGGCCGAGGAGCGGCGGATCTTCTACGTGGCGGCCACGCGGGCACAGCGCCACCTGATCCTGAGCGGCGCCACCAACCTCGAGGACCGCGCCCGAGCCGGACGAGATGCAGGAGCCGATGCGCTGGGTGTGGCGCGGCTTCTGCCCCGGGGTCCCGGCCGGCGGGGTGTCCGGCGTCCACCTCGACCGCTACGAGGGGCGGGAGGTGCGGGTGGGCTGGCAGCTCCTCACCCCGGCCACCGCCGCCGAGTTGCTCCCTCCGGCGGACATGGCTCCGGGCACGTCCGCTCCGCTCGAGCCGCCGGACCATCAGCAGCCCGAGCTGGCGCTGGCCGCCGTGCCCGCACCGCGCGCCCTGCCCGTCAGCCGCATCAGCTACTCGGGTCTCGAGGCCTACCGGCGCTGCTCGTACCGCTTCTACCTCGAGCGCGCGCTTGCGCCTGCGGCCCGTGGAGACTCCCTTCCCGCCCGAGCACCGGGCGGCGCCGGGCCTCAGCCCGCTGCTGCGGGGCTCGCTCGTGCACGCGCTGCTGGAGGAGCTCGACTTCCAGCGCCCGCGGGTGCCCGACGCGGCCGAGGTGGAGGCGCTCGTGGCCCGGCACGCCCCCGTGCGCGCGGAGGACGTGGAGGACCTGCGGGCGATGGTGGCCGCCTTCGTGGGCTCGGAGCTGTGCACCCGGGTGGCCGCGGCGCGACGCGTCCGGAACGAGCTGCCCTTCGCCTTCACCCTCGAGCCCCCGGGCGCCGGGGGGCGCAGGCTGGTGGTGAACGGCGTGGTGGACGTGTACGCCACCGAGGCCGGCGGAGCGCTCGTGGTGGACTACAAGAGCGACGCCCTCGAGGGTCGCGACCCCGAGGAGCTCTGCGCCCGCGCCTACGCCACGCAGCGCCTCGTGTACGCGCTGGCCGCGCTGCGGTCCGGGGCTTCGAGCGTCGAGGTGGTGCACTGCTTCCTCGAGCGCCCGGACGACCTGGCCACCGTCTCCTACCGCGCCGAGCAGGCCGCGGACCTCGAGGCGGAGCTGCTCGAGGTGGCCCACGGAGTGGTGGTGGCCCGCTTCGAGCCCACCGACGCGCCCGCACCGCGAGCTCTGCGGCGACTGCCCCGGACGGGCCTCGCTCTGCTCCTGGGGCCCCGAGCACACCCTCGCCGAGCCCGCCGCCGCCGGTTGAGAGCGGCTTTCCGTCAGGAGCGGGGCCTATCTTGCGACTCGACCAGCATGCGAACCGAAGGGGAGTCCAGGCAGATGCCGCTCTGCTTCATCGAGCCGCAGGAAGCAATCAGAGTCGTAGCCGAGAGTGTCGGCCGCGAGGCGCGTAGGCAGCTCCTTGGGGAGGTGGTCCGCGCGTGGGTGGACGAGATCCCCGACGACGAGCTCGCCGTGCACTACGCGAAGGCCGTGGATGAGCTCGACGACGACGACCTGTCCATGCTCGCCGCCTGGCACGCGTCCCTGGAGGTCGGGCACCCGATCGCCAACAAGGACTTCCTGCTGCGCGCGTTCCGCCACCTCGGCCAGCACCGCCGCGAGGCGCTGAAGATCGCCGCCGGGTTCAAGGGCGACGACGCCTTCGAGGCCGGGCGTGAGCGAGGAGCAGGCGCTGGACACCGTGCTGCCCTGGCTGTCGCACGAGCGGCTGGTGGAGCTCGCCGCGGAGGCCGTCGAGCTGTACTGCTGGGACAGACTGGGATCCGACAACTAGGTCGGCCGCTCGCCGCGGCCGCGCTGCTCCTGTCTCGCTGCGGCTGCGGCGGCTCGGATCCCGACCGGACCACGGCCTCCTCCGCCTTCCCCGGCCCGGGGCCGGGCGCCCGCACGGGCACGCTCGAGGCGGTCAGCGACGGCGACACCATCCGGCTCGACGGGCTCGGGCGGGTGCGCCTGATCGGGGTGGACACGCCCGAGATCCACGGGCGCGCCGAGTGCTTCGGCCGCGAGGCGGCGGAGTTCGTGGAGGACCTGCTGGCGCCCGGAGACCGGGTGCGCTATCGCCCGGGCCGCGAGGAGCGCGACCGCTACGGGCGGCTGCTGGCCTACGTGTGGCTGCCCGACGGCCGCTTCCTGAACGGGCTGCTGGTGTCGGGCGGCTACGCGCAGCCGCTCACGATCCCGCCGAACGTGGAGTTCGCCGACCGCCTGGTGGCCGCCGCGCGCCGTGGCGCGCGAGCGCAGACGCGGGTCTGTGGGGCCGGCCCGGCTGCGCCGACCTAGCGCGGCGGCACCTGCTCGTTCTGGCGGATGACCTTCCAGGGCGAGTCGGTGGGGTTCACGAAGTACGGCGGCTCGCGGTAGCGCAGGCGTGTCGTTGTAGTTGTAGTCCTTGTCGTAGCCGCTGGCGACGCTGCCGCCGGAGAAGGTGCCGACGGTGCCGCGGAACTTCTGCGCGATCGCGCCGTTCACCGTGAGCGTGCCCAGGTCGTTCCCGCAGTACCAGTTGTCCACGATGAACGAGTGGTTGAGGGCCAGGATGGCCGCGTCGATCTGGATGTTCCCGGGGCCGCCGTTGTTGTTGCAGTCGGTGTCGTTGTTGCTCCAGCTGTTCACCGGGTGGTAGACGCGCACGAAGTTGTTCGCGATCAGGCCTCCGAGCACCGTGGCGGTATTGGAGCTCTTGAAGTCCTCCGTGACGATGATGTCGTTGTCCGCGCCGATCGTGAGGTCCTTGTTGTAGGTCCCGGACACGTAGACGTTGCCGCAGCCCGCGGCCGCCGCGTACGACCTGCTTGCGCGCGTAGCCGGTGCAGGACGTCGGGCTCTTCACGTAGACCACTCCGCTGGGGGGCAGCGGCTTGGACACGGTGGTCCCGTTGTTGGTCACGGTCATCGAGGTCCCGTTGAGGGTGATCACCGTCTCGCCCGAGAACACGTAGCCGGTGTCGGCGGCGGCCTCCAGCGCGGAGTTCGACTGCGGGATCGGCAGGATGCCGCCCGGGTACTTGAGGGTGCCGATGAAGTCCGGCGAGCCTCCGCTGCCGCAGGAGACCCAGCCCGGGCTGTCCTGGTTCAGCTCGATCGGCGTCGGTCACGTCGTTCCCGAAGTTGGGCGAGCCGCAGACGAGGATGCTGTCGTTCGAGTGGAAGGGACCGTTCACCGCGTCCTGCGTGATGAAGTTGATCTCCGTGCACCCCGACGCCCGGTCCTGGCGCGGCTGAATGCAGTTCAGCGACGCCCATGCCTGGTCGTCGGCGTCCCTGTAGGCCAGCGGGTCCAGGGTCTCGCGGTCGGTGAAGTAGAGGTAGTCGAGGAAGGACTTGCGCCGCAGCGTGGCCACGATGCTGCGCTTCTTCGGCTGTCGCTCGCGTTGCCGGGGTGCGCGCCCGGCCGGTCGCGCGGATCCGGAACGTGCCCGTGCTCGGCATCGATCATCGAGCCCGGCACGTTCTCCACGCACAGCTCGTGTGCCGGCGTCGGCGCCGGTCTGGACCGCGAGCAGCTCCACCGCGTAGTCGGACTGGTAGCCCGGGATCTTCCGCCAGAGGCGCGGGTCGGTGCCGGTGCCGGTCCACTCGTTGTTCACCGCGTTCTGCGATGCCGAGGGAACGTTGGTGCAGTGGGTGTAGTAGCTGCTGTCCTGCGCCAGGCGGTTCAGGTAGTAGCTGATGCCGGCCTCCGCGGCGGCGTAGGCCTGCTTCGAGTCGTCGTCCTTCTGGCTCAGGCCGATGTCCGGGTCCACCGCGGCGAAGCTGGCCGCCACGAGCATCCCGCCCACCATCAGCACGCCCATCAGCGTGAACGTGGTGAAGCCCTCCTGACAGCGGTGGATCAGACGCATTGCGGGCCTTCCTGTACCTCGGTCGGATCCGAGATCCGAATGAACACGTCGTTCTCGAGCACCGTGGAGTCGCTGTCCTCGGCGATCGGCTTGCGCGGCGAAGGCCCTGAAGGCCACCTTGATCACGGCCACCCGCTGGAGGTCGGCGGTCGCGAGCGGCGTGCTCAGCAGCTCGAGGTCCCCCTTGGGCAGGCCGGCCTTGTAGCGGTAGTACTTGAAGACCGGCCGGTTCACGGGCGGCGCGCCGTCCTGCACCTGCTGCACGTTGGTGAGCAGCGTGGTGGTGGTGGCCGCGCCGGTGAAGCTCATCTGCGGGTAGACCGTGTTCGGGACCCCGGTGATCACCGACTCGCGTGATCGAGCCGGCCCCGGTGCGGGTCGAAGGTGAGCGTGCGCTTGGTGACGCTCGTGGCGCTCTCGCTGAGGCTCCCGTAGAAGGTCACGGTGTGGTCGGTGCCCGAGACCACCGGCGGGGAGAACGCCGTGGCGGGCGGCACCACGACGCACACCTGTGAGCGCAGCTGGCGGGTCATCAGCTCCATGGCCTGGCGGCCGCGCTGGAGCGCGTCCTCGCGGTCCGCGATCTGCCCCGAGGCCGTGAACGAGCGGTCCAGCAGCATGAAGGCCGCGAGCAGGACGACCATGCCGACGGACATCGCCACGAGCATCTCGATGAGGGTCATGCCGCGCTCGTCCGAGAGCGCGCCGCGGCGAGCCGTCACTCGCATGCGCCGGTCCTGTTGAGCCGGATGATGATGGAGCCGTTCGTGGCCGGGAGAACGGGCGTGTTCGGATAGATGGGGTTGGCCGGTGAACGTCGGGCGTGCCGGTCGACGTTCGTGTTGACGATCGTGTCGTCGACGCGGTTCGTCGGCGGTCTCGGCGGCGACCGCGGTGGTCTGCTTCGCGTCGTAGATCCCGGCGCTGGTTCCCGTGCGCTGGTCGGCGTGGCCGTGTGGGTCACGCCGGAGACGCTCGCTGAGCGCAGATCTTGTAGCTGCCGTACGGGAAGCCGGGCTCGGGCAGCGACGCGATGCCGCCTCCGGTGGTGGTGTTGGTGACGATGGTCTGGCTCGGGTAGGTGGTGGCGCAGCCGTCGGCGCGTCTTCATGAAGACGGTGGTGGCGGGCTGCCGTGGTGGACGGTCACGGGCATGACCGGCCGTTGGCCGGAGCACGCGGATGTTGATCGAGGGCATCCGGATCTTGGGGCTGGTGGTGAGGGTCTGGCCCGGGTTCGGCGCCGTGTTGGGCAGGGTCCCGGCCGGGGTGTTCGTGGGTGCACTGCCCCGCGTAGATCCCGTAGCCGTCGAGGAAGGGGAAGAGGCCCGATGGCGGTGACCGTTGCGCTCGGGATGCCCGAGGCGGCCTCCACCGTCTTGCGCTGCACGGCGAGCTTCGGGTTGTTCACCGTGATCCACTCGGAGTTGGCGTTCACGGCGGTGGCGCTCGCCCACCTTGGTGTCGAACACCGCGTTGATCGTGGCCGGCTGTGTCGAGGTAGTAGGGGCCGTAGGTGGTGGTCTGCCCGGCCGTGGAGGTCAGCGACCTGCTGAGAGTCGGTCTCGCCGTCCCACCCGACCTATGTGCCGGATCGGGCGATGGCGGCCGTGTAGTTGCCGGTGGGCGCGAACGGGAAGATCGCGCAGCCCGAGTCGTTCGTCTGCTCGGACAGCGAGGCCGTGCCGGTGAGGCTCACCGTGACCCCCGAGGTGGCCTCGTCGTCGCGGTCCGCGACCTTCACGATCAGCCGGCCGGTATTCGCGCCGAAGCCGGTGCCCGCCGGTGGGGTGACCAGTCCGACGAGGTCCACCGTGCCCCGCGAGAGCGGCGAGCGTAACCGACGACAGAATCCTCAGGTTGGCCTGCGTCTTGGCGCTGGCGGAGCAGCCGGTGGTGACGGCGCCCGGATCGGTCGCGTAGCTGGCGCTCGAGGTCACGGTGTAGTTGGCGCCCTTCACGCTGACGGTGCGGGTGTAGGGCGTGGTGACGTAGGGGAGGAGGTCGGCCACCGGCATCGAGCGCATGCGCTCCTGGTCCTGCTCGGCGAGAGCCGCGGCCACCGACCGGGCCTTGTTGCGGCCTCCGGTCTTCTGGGCGCCGTCCAGGCCGTTCAGCACGGCCGTGGTGGTGATGGCCAGCACCAGGGCGCCGACCATCACCTCGATGAGCATCGATCCGGACTCCGAGGAGAGCCGGTGCCGCCGGCGCCGTACGCCGGGATGCGGCCGGAAAACGAGCGCCGCGAGGGCGAGCAGGAGCGTGGGCGCCCATGCGGGAGCGCCTTCGATCACGTCGAGCAGTGTTCCGAGGTCGTACAAGCGAGTCTTCCTGCAGCGTTTGCGACTTCAGGACCGGTATCGGCGGTTGCGGCGCCCTACTTGATGCGCGGGAAGCCCGGATGGACGTCTCCCGGATGCCCATCGGCCGCTTGCGGGCGGGGCGGGGGCGGTGGTTGACTACGGCTGCCGTGACCTCCACCCTCCCGACCGAGATCCAGCGGGTCTTCGACCGCTTCATCACCAGCGAGTACACGACCCTCGACCGGGCCGGACAGCCCATCACCTGGCCGATCACGCCCTACTACCGCCCGGGCGAGCCCTGCATCGACCTGACCACCGGGCTCGGCTACCCGAAGAAGGCGCACGACGCCCGCCGGAACCCGAAGGTCGCGCTCCTCTTCTCGGACCCCACCGGGAGCGGCATCGACGACCCTCTGCAGGTGCTCGTGCAGGGCACGGCCGTGGTGGACGACCACGACCTCGACGCCAACCGGGAGCGCTACATCGCCGAGGCCTCGGAGAAGCTCCCCGCCACCGTTGAGCTGCTCCCGCCCAAGCCGCTGCGGCGGATGTTCAACTGGTACTTCTCGCGCATCTACGTGCACGTTCGCCCGGAGCGGGTCTACGCGTGGCGAGGAGGCCACGCCTCCCAGCCGCCCGAGCTGTTCGACTCCCACGTGGAGGAGGTGCGCTCGGGCCACGACGAGGAGCCCGAGGGGCCGCCGGCCGCCACGGAGGGGGGCATGCCCGGTATGGGACGAGCGCCTGGACGAGCTGGGCGAGCGCTACCCCGACGCCGTGGTGTCGCTGGCCGCCCCGGACGGATTCCCCTTCTCGGTGCGGGTGCCCATCGAGGTGGACCGGGCGGAGCGCCGCCTGCGCCTCGGCGGCGCCCCGGTGGGCGTTCCCTGGCAGCCCGGCCTGGCCTGCGTCACGGCGCACGACCACGCCCCCGACTTCTCCTGGCAGCGGAACTTCCAGGTGCGCGGCGACCTGGTGAACGAGGGTGGCTCGTGGGCGGTGATCCCCCACCGCCTGATCGGGGGCTTCGAGCTGCCGCCGGCGTCCACGTTCGAGCGCTACCGGCAGAACGGCAAGAAGGTCATGCGGTTCCGCAAGATCGCCCGCCGCGAGATGCGCAACCGCGACCCTAGGGAGGAGCGGAGCCCGATCGGTGATCGGGCGAGCACCGGACCCGTTTCTTCGCAAGGTGCGGAGAGCCGTGACGGTTCCCCCTTGACCCCGTGACGGACGGATGTTCTACTGGGTCCAAGAGACGTGGACCAGCGCAAAGAGCGAGGCCGAGAGGTGTGAGGCCCGCCGCGCGACCCGCCCGCTTCGGCAGGCGAGGGCGCGCTCCTCAAGCGCACCGGTCCGCGTCTCTTTTTTAGTTCCCGCGGACCGCAGAAAAAATTGCAGTCCGCCTGAGAGAACCTATCCTTCAGCAATGACGGAGACGGCGGCGGGTACCAGGGATGGGCGCACGGTTCGCGCGGAGCGCACGCGAGAGGCCGTGGTCGAGGCTCTCCTCGCGCTGCTCGACGAGGGCGAGCTGAGTCCCACGGCGGAGCGGGTGGCCCAGCGCGCCGGGGTGTCCGAGCGCTCGATCTTCCAGCACTTCGGGGACAGGGAGGCACTGTTCGAGGCGGCGGGCAGGCGCCAGTACGAGCGGGTGGTGCCCACGCTCCGGCCGGTGGACACCACGCTGCCGCTCGAACAGCGCCTGGAGGCCTTCGTGGCGCAGCGCTGCCGCCTCTTCGAACAGGTCAAGGGGGTCCGGCGCGCCGCCCTGATCAAGGAACACGAGTCCGAGTCGATCGCGGCGTGGCTGGAGGCGGCCCGCAAGGCGAAGACGATCGAGGTGGAGCGCGTCTTTGCCCGGGAGATCGCGGCGGTGCCGCCCGGTGAGCGCGACACGGTGCGCTCCGCGATGGTCGCCGCCGCCGCCTGGACCTCCTGGGAGAACCTCCGCATCCAGCAGCGGCTGGGTCCCGAGGAGGCCTGCGCCGCGATGCGCACGACGCTGGCCGCCCTGGCCCGCCGCTAGTCCGCCAGGAACGCCGCCTCGAGTCCGGCCACCGCCTGGCCGGTGTCCTCGAAGCGCACGGCCAGCATGCCCAGCTCCCGGGCGGCTTCGCAGTTGATCTCGAGGTCGTCGAGGAAGACGCAGTCGGTGGCGGCCACGCCGAGGCGGGCCAGGGTGAGCTCGTAGATCGCCGGATCGGGCTTCCGCATGCCCACGAACGCCGAGTCCACCACCACCTCGAAGATCTCGTCGAGCTCGGGCAGCTTGGAACGCCACAGCGGCTCCCACTCGCGCACGTTGTTGGTGAGCAGCGCGGTGCGCTTGCCGCGGCCGCGGAGCTCCCGGGCGAACGCGATCATCGGCTCGTTGGGGTCCAGGTGCTCGAAGAGGAGCTCGCGCATGCGCGCGAGGTCGAACCCGTCCGGCAGCTCGGCGGCCAGCAGGCGGCCGAACTCGGTCTCGCTGATCACACCGCGCTCCAGGGCGAACAGCGGATGCTCTCCGTGCACCGCGGTGGCCCGGGCCATGGCGTGCCCGAGCTCCTCCGTGGATACGCCGGACTCCTGCTGGTAGGCGAGGAACCCGCGCGAGAGAGGCACGGTGAGCACTCCCCCGAAATCGGAGATGAAGGCGCTCCTCACGCGGCGGCGGGCGGGTCGATCCGCACGGTGAGCTCGTAGGCGCCGGTGGCGTCGCGGCCGTCCACGCGCCAGCGGAAGATCGCCACGTGCACGGCCACCCCCTCCAGGTCGAGCGAGCGTGCCGGCCAGCACCACCCCGGAGCCGCGCCGGGGGAACTCCTCTCCCTTGACCCACAGCTCGAGGCCCGCGCTGCGCTGGCGCCCGCCGCCGTCGTAGACGGTGGAGATGCGGGCGTTCTCCAGCGGCAGAAGGTTCCCCTCGTCGAGCAGCTGGGCGTGCACGTCCTCCTCGCCGTGGCCGGCCGCGCCCGCGAGCGCGCCTCGCCACCGCGAGCACGGCGTGGCCCTCGTCGGCGATCGCCGACAGGCTGCGGATGGCGTCGAGCTCCTCCCAGGCGGGAGGGCGGAGGGTCTCCGCCACCGTTCCCAGGCCGTCCACGCGCCTGCCCCCGGCCTCGCCCCTCACGACACACACGTTCGCGGAGAGCATCCCGAGGTCGGCGGTGGGGGAGACGGTCTCGAACTCGAGCGAGAGGCGGCCCGGCAGGTCGGCCCGCCATCCGCCGGCCACGGGCGAGACCTGGGGGCCCTCGGGCACGGCCGTGGGCCGGCGGCCCTCGAACAGCACCGTGGCCCCCGACCGCGCGGTCCCGTAGATCTCGCGGGCGTGGTCGTAGAAGGCGACGGCGAGCGCGGGTGCGCTCACCGCTCGAGCCGCCCCTGCGGGGATTCGTACTCGGTGGCCGTCCCGTCCACATCGTGGGTGCGCCCGGGCCGCCGGGTGGCGCCGGGCTCCGGCCGCACCCGCGGTGGCGCGCCGGGTGATCCTGCGGGCCACGATTCCCCTGATCACCCTTCGGGAGGGCGGGAGCAGCAGGAGGACGCCCAGGATGTCGGTGATGAACCCCGGCGTGATGAGAAATGCCCCGCCGAAGATCACCAGCACGCCGTCCATCACCTCGCGGTGCGGCAGCCGCCCCTCGGCCATCGCCGCGTTGAAGCGTCCCCAAACGGTTCGTCCCTGGCTGCGGAGCAGGAGGGTGCCGAGCAGGGAGTCGGCCGCCAGGAGCAGCAGCGTCCACCAGATCCCGATCGAATCGCCGACCTTCAGGATCACGTACAGCTCCGCCACCGGGAGCACCAGGAAGAGCACGAAGAGACCGAAGATCGGCACTTTCCCGGACCCTACTAGCGAGGAGCGCAGCCCGATCGGCGATCGGGCGAGCACCGGAGCATGCCTTACCCTTGTGCTCATGCCCTCCGTGGACGAAGTTACGGACGCCCTCACCAACGTGATCGACCCCGAGCTGGGGCTCGACTTCGTGGAGCTGGGACTCATCTACGAGGTCGAGGTGGACAGCGCCGAGGTGTTCGTCACCTTCACCCTCACCTCGCCGGGATGCCCGATCGGGCCTCAGGTCACCGAGCAGATCGAGGAGTTCGTGAGCGAGCTCGAGGGCGTGGACCGGGTCCACTCGAAGATGGTCTTCTCTCCGGCCTGGACGCCGGAGCGAATGAGCGAAGACGCGAAGTTCGCGCTCGGCTACTGAGCCGCCTCCACCTCATCGAGGACACGGTGGCCGGGGATCCGGCGCTGGACATCGCCGTGTCGCGCGCGCTCCTGTTGCGCGTGGCCGCGGGAGAGCTGCCGGAGACGCTTCGCCTCTCCCGGCCGGAGGCGATGGTGGCCTTCGGCAAGCAGGACGCGGTGGCGGAGGGCTTCACCGGGCGCGGTGGCCGCCGCGGCCGGGGCCGGGCTTCGAGTCGGTGCTCCGGCTCGCGGGCGGTCGGGCGGCGGTGTTCCACGAGCACACGATCTCCCTGGCCCACGCCATACCGGACGAGGCTCCCCGGCTCGGGATACGCGCTCGCTTCGAGTCCGTGGCCGGCCTCATCGCCCGCGCGCTCGGCGGCCTGGGCGTGGACGCGCGGGTGGGCGAGGTCGCCGGGCGAGTACTGCCCGGGCAGCTACAGCGTCAGCGCCCGCGGGGAGCTGAAGCTGGCCGGCACCGGCCAGCGCCTGGTGGCCGGGGGCGCCCACGTGGGGGCGGTGCTCGTGGTGGCGGACGGGGCTCGGGTGCGCGCCGCGCTCGAGCCGGTGTACGCGGCGCTCGGCCTCGAATGGGATCCCGCCACCACCGGAGACGTGGCCGGAGAGGTCCCGGACATCGACCTGGGAGCGGGTGAGGGACGCCCTGCTGGCGGAGTACGCCCGGGAGCACGAGATCGTGGCCGCCCCGCTCGACGAGCGAGACGCTGGCGCTGGCCGCGGCGGCTCGCGGACGAGCACCGCGCGGGCGGCGCGCCGAACGGCGTCCTAGGCGTCGCCGCGAGGACTTCGCGGCCCGGGGCGAGCCCTTGCCCTTGGCCGACCCGTTGCCGCCGTTCGCCGGCGCGGTCTTCGCCGTCCTCCTCCGCGCCACGGCGAGCAGCTCGGCCAGCGCCTCGTCCAGGTGCTTGCCGAAGCGCTCCAGGTCGCCCATCGCGTCGTAGTCGCCGAGCAGCCCGAAGTGGAGCTTTCCGTTGTAGCTCATGATCGCGACGGCCATCGCGTGGTTCTCCGGCAGGAAGGCGATCGGCACGATCGACTCCATCTCGCGCCCGAGCAGGTAGAGCGGGAACTGAGGGCCGGGCACGTTGGTCACGATCAGGTTGAAGAGGCGCGTGGAGAAGTTCAGCCGCGATGCCTGGGCCAGGAGCGTGGGCGGTGCGAAGCCCGTGAGCCCGGCGATCACCTCGGCGCCCAGCGCCTGCTTCGACTCCTTCAGGTGGCCCATCGACTCCTGCACGATCTCGAGCCGCTCCACGGGATCGCCGGCGTACACCGGAAGCGGGGCGCGCATGGCGGCGATGCGGTTGCCGAGCGAGCCGCGCTCGTCCTCGGAGCGGATCGAGACCGGGACCAGGGCGCGCAGCTCGAGTCCCTCGGTGCGCACGCCGCGGCCGCGCAGCCAGCGCCCCAGCGCTCCCGAGACGACGGTGAGCACCACGTCGTTCACCGTGCCGCCCAGGGCGTCCTTGATCGTCTTGAAATCGGAGAGGTTGCTCTCCACCCACCAGATCCGCCGGTGCGGGCCGATGGGCACGTTCAGCGGCACGTCGGGAGCCGGATTGAGGCCCGCCCACACGATCTCGCCCAGGCCCTCGGCCGCCTCCTGAAGCTGGCCCAGCGATCGCCCGGGGCGCCCGAGCGCGCCGAGCGCGCGGCCCGCCACCTCGAGCGGCATGCGCACCAGCCCCTTCACGCCCTCGGCCACGAGGTCCGCCTCGGATGGCTCCTGCGCGGGCCGCCAGGCGTCCTGCGGCTCCACCTCCGGCGGCACCGGCGTCACGTCGAACAGCACGGTGGCGATGTCCACTCCCGACACGCCGTCCACGAGGGCGTGATGGGTCTTCGAGATCACCGCGAAGCGGTTCCGTGCCAGGCCCTGCACGATGTACAGCTCCCACAGCGGCTTGGAGCGGTCGAGGCGCTGGGAGAAGATCCGGCCCGTGAGGTGGCGGAGCTGCTCGTCGCTTCCCGGGCTGGGCAGCGCGGTGTGGCGCACGTGGTAGTCGATGTTGAAGCTGGGGTCGTCCACCCAGAACGGCCGGCCCATCTGGAAGGGCGGGAAGGCGAGCCGCTGGCGATACCGGGGCACGAGCTTCAGGCGAGTCTCGAGCTGATCCACGAAGTCCACGCGCGCCGGCGGGGGCCCCTCGAAGATCACGAGCGCGCCCACGTGCATGTGGGACGACTGCTTCTCCTGGTGCAGGAACGATGAGTCGACCGCGGTCAGCCGGTCCTGGTGAGCCTGTTTCTCCACGCGCCGGAGCCTACCCGGGCGCCGCGAGGCTCGCCACAATTGCGGCATGAGGCCCCTCGTACCGGCAGTCGGCGTCGCGCTCGTCGCCGGGGCGGCGCTGCTCCTCCTCGCCGCCATCGGCGCCGCCCCCTTCGGTGACGGCGGCTCGGGTGACGCCGCGGGACGGGAGGGACGCCCGGCCGAGCGCTTCGACTCCGCCGCCGCGCTGCGATTGGTGCGCGAGCAGGTGGAGCTCGGCCCGCGTCCCGCGGGTTCGCCGCGAATCGCGGCGCCTGGCGCGAAGGATCCGGGGCATCGTGCCCGGTGGCCGCTTCCAGGCGGTGCCCGGCGGCCTGCGCAACGTGGTGGGACGGATTCCCGGCCGCGGCCCGGGCTACGTGGTGGTGGGCGCCCACTACGACACCAAGGACAAGCCCGGATTCGTGGGCGCCGTGGACGGCGCATCGGGCACGGCGGTCGCGCTCCAGCTCGCCCGCACCATCCGCCCGCGGACCCTGCGGCGATCCGTGGTCTTCATCTTCTTCGACGGCGAGGAGAGCCCGCGCGGAACCCCCGACGCTCGCTTCGAGCAGGAGGGACTGCGGGGCAGCAGGGTGGCCGCGCCCCGCTTCCGCGACGCCCGGGCCATGGTGCTCCTCGACTACGTGGGCAACCGGCGGCTGCGCATTCCGCGCGAGGGGTTCTCCAACGCCGCGCTCTGGCGCAAGCTCCGTTCCGCGGCGAGGAGGGCCGGGGCGGGGAGCGCGTTCCCGGCCACCACGAGCGGCGGCATCCTCGACGACCATCTCCCGTTCCTGCGCCAGGGCGTGCCCTCCATCGACCTGATCGACTTCAGCTTCCCCTGCTTCCACCGGCGCTGCGACGACATGTCGGCGGTGTCCGAGCGCAGTCTCGACCTCACGGGGGAGACCATGATGGGCTTCCTCGCTAGCCTCTGAATCGTGACCGGACCCACGCCCGAGAAGCTTCTGCTGGCCGCTCCGCGCGGGTACTGCGCCGGTGTGGACCGGGCCGTCCAGACGGTCGAGCGGGCACTCGAGCTCTACGGCCCGCCGGTCTACGTGCGTAAGGAGATCGTGCACAACAAGCACGTGGTGGAGCAGCTCCGGGCACGCGGCGCGGTGTTCGTGGAGGAGGAGACGGAGGTGCCGGAGGGCGAGACCGTGGTGTTCTCCGCCCACGGCGTGGCCCCCAGCGTGCACGCCAACTCCGAGGTCCTCAACCTGAGGACCGTGGACGCCACCTGCCCCCTGGTCACCAAGGTGCACGTGGAGGCCAAGAAGTTCGCGGCGGAGGGGTACACCATCGTGCTCGTGGGCCACCAGGGCCACGAGGAGGTGGAGGGCACCATGGGCGAGGCCCCCGACTCCTTCGTGCTGATCGAGACCGAGGAAGACGTGGACGCCCTCGAGGTCGCCGATCCCGAGCGCCTGGCCTACCTCACGCAGACCACGCTCTCGGTGGACGAGACCGACCGCATCATCCGGCGCCTGCGCGAGCGCTTCCCGGCGATCACCGGGCCGAAGAGCGACGACATCTGTTACGCCACCACCAACCGCCAGCTCGCCGTGCGCCAGATGGCGCGTGAGTGCGACCTGGTGCTGGTGATCGGCTCGAGCAACTCCTCCAACTCCAACCGCCTGGTGGAGGTGGCGCGCGACCACGGGGCCGAGTCCCACCTGGTGGACAACGAGACCCAGGTGCGCGAGGAGTGGCTCGTGGGCAAGCGGGTCGTGGGGATCAGCTCCGGGGCCAGCGCCCCGGAGGAGCTCGTGCAGCGGCTGGTGAACTTCTTCCGCGATCGCGGCACCAAGGACGTCTCCGAGTTCGAGGTCGTCCAGGAGGACGTGCGCTTCATGCTCCCGCGCGAGATCAGGCGGGAGCTGGCGGCGCGGGCGTGAACTGCACGCCGTGGAGCCGGAGGCCCGGCTCCTCGGCGGTCACCGTTCCGTCGGTCGCGTAGATCCCCGGCTCCACGCCGCCACCCGACATCACCGCGTGGGCCTCACCCGCGCTGAAGCTGAAGGTCGCCGCCCCGCCCGCGTCGGCGGCCTCGATCCAGTCCGGTCCGTCCGTCCAGTCGCGAACGAGCTCCAGGCGGTCGCGGTCCGCGGGAAGCGCGATGTCCGCGGTCTGCGGGGAGAGCAGCACGCCCGGCACGTCCTCCGGGCGCAGCGGCTCCATCACCGGGGGCATCTCCAGGTCCTCGTCCACCTCCGCCAGGCACTCCTGGATGGCCAGCTCGGTCTCGGCGTACTCCCCCTCCCCGTAGTGGAGGTGGCGCAGGAGGCTGCGCCGGTCGAAGAGGTAGCGCCCGGGCCAGCCGCGGTTGCCGTAGAGCCGCCACACCTCGAGGTCGGGATCGAGCAGCACGGGATAGGGCACCTCGAGGCGCTGGATGGCCCGCTCCACCGTCTCCGGGTCGCGCCCGAAGGAGTATCCGGGCGAGTGCACGCCGATCACCGCCAGCCCCATGGCCGCGTAGCGGCGGTGCCACGCCTGGAGGTAGGGAAGGGTCCTCAGCGAGTGGACCCGGGCGAAGTCCCAGAACTCGATCAGCACCGCATGGCTTCCCAGCAGGCGGTCCATCCGCACGAAGGGGGCGCCCACCCATGTCATCCGGGCCGGGAACTCCGGGGCGTAGATGTTGGCGTCGGCCGGCGGTCGCACGCGGGGAAGAATGCCCGACCGGGAACTTGTGTGATCACCGCATCCAAGGGGTGGCCGGTGTGTTATAGGCTGCGCCCGTCCCGCGCCGGCTCGCATGCCGAATCGGACGGGCGTCGTTATCTGCACCCGTCTGTTTCAGGAGGAGGAGAATGCGCAAGTTTCTTGTATTGGCGATCGCTGCCGTAGCGGCGCTCTCGCTCGCAGGAGTGGCCCTAGGCGCCAACGTGTACGGCGTCGACGGCAGCACCAAGCCGAAGGCGAAGGGCTCGGTCAAGAAGCCGGTTCCCGTGGGCCTTAACTTCAGCTACACGGTGGCTGACGAGAACCCGGCCAACCGCGGTACGCCGATCAAGGTGTACGCGATTGCGTCCGAGGGCCTCGTGACGTTCCCGCAGGCGTTCCCGACCTGTACGTTCTCGCAGGCCAACGCCGCGACGGTGTCGTCGAAGTGCAAGAAGGCCAAGGTCGGCGCGCGGTCTCGTGCAGAACGTGGTGGGTCCCGCCGCGTCCATCACGACCAAGCTGTTCTGCAACCTGACGCTGAACCTCTACAACATCAGCGGCGCCGGCAAGAACGGCGGCATGGCGATTCGTCTCGACGGCGACCCGCCCGCGCCGACCGACGTGAACTCGAAGGCGATCGGTTGTCCCACGCCGATCCACCTCGCGATCAAGGCCAAGTTCGTGCTCACCAAGATCGGTGGGCTCCCGGCCGATGATCTCCGGTTCACGGTTCCGCCGGACCTGCTGCACCCGTCGGGTCTCGACAACTCCGTGCGCAACGTGGTGTCGAAGATCCAGAGGAAGACGGCGAAGATCAAGTACCAGGGCAAGAAGGGCGTCAAGGTCGGCTTCTACAGCGCGATCGGATGCAAGGGTGGCAAGCGCACCATCCAGGCGACCTTCACCGACGAGCAGAACGACGTGAAGAAGGCCACGAAGGCCAAGGCCTGCTAGTCGCGTTCGCTGAGTCAGTCGTTTGCCAACGGGGCGGCCTTCGGGCCGCCCCGTTTGCGTTCCGGGGTCAGCCGTGCAGCGGTGGCTGGTGCGTGGAGACGGCGTCCATGATGAGCGGGGACACCCAGATCTCGACCGCCGCCGCCATCAGCAGCGTGGGCACGGCGACGGCCACCGTCACGGCGGTGGCGGCCAGAAGGTCGTGCCACTCGTCGCGGCGGCTGGCGATGATCCAGGCCGCCAGCGGCAGGAAGAGGGCCACCAGCTCCGGGATGGCATGGGGCAGGAGGGTGAGGATGAGCTCACCCGGCGTGATTCCCAGCTGGAGGGCGATGGTGGAGGCCTGCGACCCGATCACGTAGGCCTGCGTGGCCAGCGAGAACGTGGTGGCGCAGAGGACGAACACGATGGCGAAGGTGCCCGCCTTCTCGTGCACGGCACGCGAGAAGCCGCTGCGGTGGGAGGCCGAGAGCGGCATCGCGCTGCCCGCGATGAAGCCCGCGACGCACGCCATGGCGTGGAGTGCGAGCACCAGCGAGTTCCGGAAGAGCACCGCCACGTAGTCGTCCAGGCCGGCGTCCGAGTTCACGCCCGGCAGGATGTAGCGGGAGCTGTCGGGCGTGGTGAGCTTGGCGATCACGTAGACCACCACGAGCAGCAGCACGGCGATGCCGAAGCTCAGCCGCAGCCAGGGGCGCAGGACGGTCCACGGACGCTCGTTCCACCGGGAGAGCGCGAGCTTCGTGTCCGCCATGCCCTGCACGAGCACGAGGTCGTTGACGCTCATCCCATGCATGGCCGAGTCGCGCACCGGTGGCGGCGGCGACACCCAGTACCTCGCCGGACTGCTGGCCGACCAGGGCATCGTCGCCCCGCGAAAGATCGGGGTGACCGGCGGGTCCTACGGCGGTCGTCACTCACTCGGAGGACGTGCGCCGGAGACGGGCGGTACGTCCCCTGGCGCAGCCCGACGGGCAGGAGAGCGCTCGCGGTGCCCTGGTCGACCTCGAACTCCCTGACGCCCAACGGGCACGCTCGACACCCAGGTCACGAGCCCGACCGACGACCTCGCGCCTCTCGGGATTATGAAGCTGACGCGCTGGCAGAGCGCTGCAAACCCTCGCTGACCGAGCCCTCGGCCGCCCACCGGCAGGCGCTCGGTTCCGATGGACGCTCTACCGATGCGTCGGTCATTCTCCATCGGCAGCTCCTTCGTGACCGGCTCGATGAAGCCGTTCACGATCATTGCCGCCGCCTCCTCCTCGGTGAGCCCGCGGGAGCGGAGGTAGAACAGCTGCTCGTCCGAGATCTTGCCCACCACGGCCTCGTGCGCGACGGTGACGTGGGGGTTCTGGATCTGGATGTCGGGCCAGGTGTCCGACCTCGAGCGGTCGTCCATCATCAGGCCGTCGCACTGGACGTGAGCCTTTGAGCCCTGCGAGTTGTGGCCCATCCGGACCAGTCCCCGGTAGCCCATGATCCCGCCGTCCTTGGAGATCGACTTGGCCAGGATGTTGGAGGTGGTGTTCGGCGCGAGGTGCAGCACCTTGGCGCCGGTGTCCTTCCAGACGTTGCCGGAGGCCACGCCCACGTTGAGGTGGTCGGCGCGTGCGCCCTCGCCCATCAGGAAGGAGCCCGGGTAGAGCATGACCTTCTTGGCGCCCATGGAGCCGCCGACCCACTCGACCGTGCCGTGAGCGTCCACGATGGCCCGCTTGGTGTTCAGGTTGAACACGTCCTTGGACCAGTTCTGCACCGTGGTGTAGCGGGCCTTGGCGCCCTCCTTCACGAAGATCTCCACGACGGCGGAGTGCATCGAGTTGACCGAGTAGGTCTGGGCCGTGCAGCCCTCGATGTAGTTCACCTCGGAGCCCTCGTCGGCGATGATCATCGTGTGCTCGAAGGTGCCCTCGCCCGAGCCCTCCATGCGGAAGTACGCCTGGAGCGGGAGGTCGACCTTCACGTCCTTGGGCACGTAGAGGAACGAGCCGCCGGACCACACGGCGCCGTGCAGGGCCGAGAACTTGTTGTCCTGCGGCGGCACGCACTTGTTCATGAAGTGCTCGCGCACGATGTCCTCGTGCTCGGTGACCGCCGTGTCCATGGCGCAGAAGAGGATGCCCATGTCGGCGTACTCCTGCTTGAGACCCTCGTAGAAGGGCTCCTGGCGCCATACGCCGACGACGCCGGCGAGGTGCTCGCGCTCCGCCTGGGGGATGCCGAGCTTCTCGTAGGTGTCCTTCATCTCCTTCGGCACGTCGTCCCAGCTGTCGAAACGGCCTGCCTCGGGGGGTGAGTAGAGGACGAGGGTGGAGAGATCGAGGTCGGAGAGGTCCACGCCCCACGTGGGGATGGGCTTGCGCTCGAAGATCTCGTACGACTTGACGCGCTTCTCGCGCATCCACTGGGGCTCGCCCTTGATGTGCGAGAGCTCCTCGATCACCTCGCGCGAGATTCCCTTGCGGGCCACGAGCTGGCCCTGCTCGTTCTCCTTGATCGCGCTGGGGCGCGCGACCCTCGTCTTGTCCGTACTCGCCATTTGCTCCAAATCCAATTTCCGAGGTCGGAGATAGGGATTCTACCGATCGCGAGGACGATCAGGGCAAGCTGGCGCGAGCACGCGGGGCGCGCGCTTGGACCGACCGGGGAGACCGGATTAGGGTACCCTAACGCCGCGTGTCGCGCAGAAAACTGATCACCCTCGTGGCGGTGGGGACGGCGGTTCTCGTCGCCGGATTCGTCGGCGTCGTGGTGGCCACGTCCGGGTCCTCCGCCGATCGGCTCGTGGTCTACACGGCCCGCTCGCACTACGGCGAGGAGCAGCCGTTCAAGAAGTTCGCCTAGGACACGGACACGAAGCTGACCCTGTTCGGCGGGGAGGCGTCCGAGCTGTACGAGCGCATTCGCAGCGAGGGCGACCAGACGCGCGCGGATCTCCTGATCACCGTGGACGCGGCCAACCTCTGGCGCGCCACCCAGGCCGGCCTGCTGGAGCCGGTGAACGATCCCGAGATCATCAGGAACGTGCCCGCGGACGTGCGCGACCCGGGCAACCGCTGGTTCGGCCTGACCCTGCGGGCGCGCACCATCATGCGCTCGACCGAGCGGGTGAGCCCCACCGCGGCCACCACCTACGAGGACCTCGGCGATCCGCGCTGGCGGGACAAGCTCTGCCTGAGGTCGGGCACGAGCGACTACAACGTCTCGTTCGTGGCCGACCGGATCGCGAAGGACGGCGAGGCGAGGACGGAGGCCATGCTGCGCCGCTGGATGGCCAACGACCCGGAGATCCTCGGATCCGACGTCGACGTGCTCGACGCGATCAAGGACGGCGACTGCGACGTGGGCCTGACCAACTCCTACTACCTCGGGCGCGAGCTCCACGAGGACCCGGACTTCCCCGTGGCGCCGGTGTGGGCCGACCAGAACGGCCGCGGCACCCACGTGAACCTCTCGGGGCTCGGCGTGGTGAAGGGCACGGGGCAGCGCGAGAAGGCAATCGAGCTGATCCGCTTCCTCACCGAGCCCGCCCAGCAGCGGGTGTTCGCCCACAACAACTTCGAGTTCGCCGCCGACGCCGACGTGGCCCCGGCGAAGGAGATCGCCCGGTTTGGCTCCTTCAAGCGCGACCCGATCGACGTGAAGGGCGCCGGCGAGCACCTGGACGACGCCCTGCAGCTCATGCAGAAGGTCGGGTGGGACTGAAGTCCGCGACGCGGCCGGAGCGTTCCACGGTCCTGACCGTCGCGCTTGCCGTCCTGATCGCGGGGCCCCTGGTCGGGCTGCCGATCAGCTTCATCGTGGCGCCGGACCACTTCGGGAAGTTCTCGAACTTCCTGCCGGAGGCGTTCGCCGCCACCGGCATCCTCCTGGTGGGAGTGGGCACGGGCACGCTCCTGCTCGGCACCTCGCTGGCCGCGCTCGTGTCCTTCTGCGACTTCCCCGGGCGCTCCTGGATCGAGTGGATCCTGGTGCTGCCTCTGGCCATGCCGGGCTACGTCTTCACGCTCTTCGCGCTCGGGCTGGACGTGCCCAACATCCGGTCCTCCGGCGGTGCGGTCGTGATCTTCACCCTGGTGCTCTACCCCTACGTGTACCTGCTGGCCCGGTCCGCCTTCCTCGCTCAGTCGCGCACCCTCATGGAGGCGGCGCGCGGGCTAGGGCTCTCACGCGGAGCGGCGATCGTGCGCGTGGGGCTGCCCCTCGCCCGCCCGGCGATTCTCGCCGGCGTGGCACTCGCGCTGATGGAGGCGCTGGCCGACTTCGGCACCGTGAACCTGCTGGGGGTGCGCACGTTCACGGACGCCATCTACCGCGTCTGGTTCAACGCGTTCGACCGCGAGGCGGCCATGCAGTTCGCCACCATCCTGATGTCGGTGACCCTCGCTGCTGCTCCTCCTGGAGCGCCTGGCCCGGGGCCGCGCCCGCTACCACTACGACGCCTCCCGCGGTGACGTGATCCCCCCGATCCGCCTGCACGGCCCGGCGGCGGCCGCCGCCGTGATCGTGCCGCTCCTGCTGGTGGCGGTGGTGCTGGCCGCGCCGCTGGCTCAGCTGTCGGTATGGGCCGTGCAGTCGATCCGGGACGATCTTCTGGCCCCCGAGTTCGTGACCCAGACGCGCAACAGCCTGCTGCTGTCCGGGATGAGCGCGGTGCTGGTTCCGCTGACGGCGCTGGCGCTGGCGTACGGCGTCCGGTCCAGCCGGTCCCGAACGGCCGGCGGGGCGGCCCGGCTGGCTACGATCGGCTACGGCCTGCCGGGCTCGGTGGTGGCGGTGGCCGTGATCGTGCCGCTCGCGTGGCTCGACCACCGGCTCGGCGACGCCGCCGGGTCCGCTGTTCGGAGTGGAAGTCGGATTGATCTTCACCGGAACCGTGATCGGATTGTTCTACGCCTACCTCGTGCGGTTCCTCGCGCTGGCGTGGGGCGCGGTGGAGTCCAGCCTGGCCAGGATCCCGGGGCAGCTGGACGAGGCGGCCCGCGGGCTCGGCGCCGATCGCATCGACGTGATCGCCCGCGTGCACGTGCCGCTCATGCGCACCGGGCTCATCACCGCCACTCTGCTGGTGTTCACCGAGGTGATGAAGGAGCTGCCCGCCACCCTGCTGCTGCGCCCGCTCGACGGGGACACGCTCGCGGTGGGGGTGTGGCAGGCCACCACCGAGTCGCTCTTCCAGACCGCGGCCCTGCCCGCCCTCCTGATCGTGGTGGTGGGGCTCGTGCCGGTGGCGCTGATGATCCGGCTGTCGGGCCGTCGCGGCGAGCTCGAGGTGGCCGGGAGCTGGGCCGAGGCCGACCGGGAGGTCGTGCACGCGTGAGCAACGTGGTGCTCGAGTCGGTGTCGAAGTCCTTCGGCGACGTGCGCGCCGTGGAGGACGTGACGCTCGAGATCGACAGCGGGGAGCTCATGGCCGTGCTCGGCCCGTCCGGCTGCGGCAAGACCACCCTCCTGCGGCTGATCGCCGGCTTCGAGCGGCCGGACGGCGGGCGGATCGCGGTGGCCGGCCGGGAGCTGGCCGGCCCGGAGTGCTTCGTCTCGCCCGAGCAGCGCCGCGTGGGCATCGTCTTCCAGGACTACGCGCTCTTCCCGCACCTGAGCGTGGAGGCCAACGTGGGCTTCGGGCTCTCGCGCCGCGAGCGTGAGGAGCGCGAGCGGCTCACCGTCCGGACGCTGGAGCTGGTGGGGCTCCAGCACAAGGCCAGGGCGCACCCGCACGAGCTCTCCGGTGGCGAGCGCCAGCGCGTGGCCCTGGCGCGCGCCCTGGCGCCGGGCCCGGAGCTGATCCTGCTGGACGAGCCGTTCTCGAGCCTGGACGCCACCCTCCGCGCCGGCCTGCGCCGGGAGGTGGAGCTCATCCTGCGCGACGCCGGAGCCACCGCGCTGCTCGTGACCCACGACCAGGAGGAGGCCCTGTCCCTGGCCGATCGCCTGGCCGTGATGCGAGAGGGCCGGATCGTGCAGGTGGGAGCGCCGCAGGAGGTGTACGGCCGCCCGGCCAACCGCTGGACCGCGGGGTTCGTGGGCGAGGTGAACGTGCTGTCCGGGGTGGCGCGCGGGTCCGGTGTGGAGACCGAGCTGGGGGTGTTCGACGTGGGCGGCCCGGCCACCGGCGAGGTGCACGTGGCGGTACGCCCGGAGCAGCTGCTCGTGCGCTCGGACGCCAGCGGCAACGCCGAGGTGGTGGCGCGCGAGTTCCGCGGGCACGACGTGCTCTACCGCCTCCGGCACGAGGGCGGGCGGACGGTTCTGGTGCAGCTCCCCTCGCTCGAGCTCCACGAGGTGGGCAGCCGCGTGTTCGTGCGTCCCGCGCCGGACGCCGTGACCGCGCTGGTGGACTAGGCTCGGCCGCGATGCGCGCCCGGAGCACCGTCGTCACGCTGCTGGCGGCGATCGCCGCGGGCGACGCTCGCGGCTCCCGCCGAGGCGGCCAGGCCGCGCGACCCTGCCCGCGCTGCGCGAGTGGCACGGCGCGCCCGGTGCCTTCACGCTGCGCGCGTCCAGCAGGATCGTGCTACCGCTGGAGGGAGGGCCGGCGGCCGACGCCCGCCTGTTCGCCCGCGACCTCGAGCGCGCGCACGGGGCGGCGGCCGGCGGTGCTGGCCGGGGCGGCGCCGCGGCCCGGCGACCTCGTGATGACGCTCGGGTCCCGCGACCGCGGTCTCGGCCGCGAGGGGTACCGGCTGACCGTGGGGCCGGTCCTGCGGATCGAGGCCCGCGCGGCGGCCGGGGCGTTCTACGGCACGCGCACGGTGCTTCAGATGCTGCGCCACCGCCGGAGCATCCCGGCGGGCCGCGCACGCGACCTGCCGCGCTACCCCGAGCGCGGGCTGATGATCGACAACGGGCGCCGCTACTACAGCCCGGGCTGGATCCGGCGGGAGATCCGCGAGATGGCGTACCTGAAGCTGAACCAGCTGCACCTGCACTTCTCCGACAACCAGGGCTTCCGGATCGCGAGCGAGACGCATCCGGAGATCGTGTCCGACGCGCCACCTGACGAAGCCGCAGGTGCGGGGCATCGTGCGCCTGGCCCGCAGCCACCACATACGGGTGATCCCGGAGATCGACATGCCCGGGCACCTCACCGCGGTGCTGGCCGCCCACCCCAAGCTCCAGCTGGCCGACTCCACGGGACAGCGACGCCCCGACCGGCTCGACTTCACGCTCCCCGCCGCGCGCCGCTTCGCTCGCGATCTCATCCTCGAGTACCTGCCGCTGTTCGGCGGCCGCTACTGGCACGCGGGGGCCGACGAGTACCTGGGGTCCCCGGCGGAATACGCGAGCTTCCCGCAGCTCGGGCGCTACGCCCGGGCCCAGCTACGGCCCGCGCGCCACGGGCGCCGACGCCTACCTGGGCTTCATCAACTGGATCGACCGCCTCGTGCGCGCGCACGGGCGGACCCTGCGCGTCTGGCACGACGGGCTCTCCGGCGGCCGCGTCGGTGCGCGTGAGGCGGGACGTGGTGGTGGAGTGGTGGACCGATCACGCCGGACCCACGCCGCGCGAGCTGCTGGCCTCGGGCCACCGGATCCTCAACGCCGGCTGGTTCCCCACCTACTACGTGCTGGGCCCCATCGCCGAGGTGCGGCCGTCGATGCGGGCGGCCTACGAGTCCTGGCGGGTCAATCGCTTCAGCGGGTTCATCGTGAACGTCCCGGCGCCCACGACCCCGCCCCTGACCGTGCCCGCCCGCACGCGGCGGCTGCTCGGCTCCGAGATGCACGTGTGGAACGACGATCCCACCTGGGAGAGCGTCGAGACCACCGCGCGCGGCATCGCCCCCCGCCTGCGGGTGCTGGCCCAGAAGACGTGGGACTCGCCCGCCCCGGCGCCCACCTACGACGGCTTCCTGCGCGTGTCCCGCGCGGTGGGCCGCGCGCCGGGCGTCCGGTAGGTTGCCCCGCATGAAGCTCTATGTCTGCTGGGGCACGTTCGGCTCGCCTCGCCCGGGCGGCCATCCGTGCAAGAACGCCTACGAGGCGCTGCGCGAGGCGGGCCACGATCCCGAGGTGACGAAGACCTACGGGTGGGGCGTGCTCGGCAGCACGCTGAACCCCACCCGGGCGAAGGTCCGGGAGCTCACCGGCCAGAACCTCGTGCCGGTCCTGGTGACCGATGACGGCGAGGTGGTGCAGGACTCGGCCGAACATCGTGAAGTGGGCGAAGGCGCATCCCGGCCGGCGCCGCGCCCTCCGCCGGCTAGCGCCCTCAGCGACCCAGAGGGAGGAGCGCAGGCCCGATCGGTGATCGGGCCGAGCACCGGACCATGGCTTACTCAGGCCAGGAGGCGTCGCCGCTGGTGGCGCCGCGCATGACCTTCAGGGACAGCAGGGCGCACTTGCGCCGGGTGGGGGAGATCTCGATCCCGAGCAGGTCGATCACCCAGTCGGCGCCGAGGCGCCTCGACCTCCTCCACGTCCATGCCGATCAGCTCCTCGGAGGTGATCGACGCCGCGGCCTGGGAGATGGCGCAGCCCTGACCGTGGAAGCGCAGGTCCACGACCTTGCCGTCCTCCACCACGAGGTGCACCCCGAGCTCGTCCCCGCAGAGGGGGTTGTGGTCGTGCCACTCGAGGTCGTGCGGCTCGAGGGTCCCGAAGTTCCGCGGGTTCTTGTAGTGGTCGAGGATGTAGTCGCGGTAGAGGGCGTCCATCTCGCGGCTCCTAGAGGCCGAAGACCTCGCGCGCCCCACCGAGGGCGTGCACCAGCCGGTCCACGTCCTCGCGCGTGTTGTACACGTGGAACGAGGCCCGGGCGGTGGCCCCCACGCCGAGCAGCCGCATCAGCGGCTGGGCGCAGTGGTGGCCGGCGCGGACGCACACGGCCTCGCGGTCGCAGAGCTCGGCGATGTCGTGCGGGTGGATCCCCTCGATGGCGAACGCCACCACGCCGCCGCGGGCGTCCACGCTCGGCGGGCCGTACAGCGTGAGGCCGTCGAGCTCGGGCAGGCGCTCGAGCGCGTAGGCGGTGAGGTCGCGCTCGTGGGCGCGCACGTTCTCCATGCCGATCGCGCTCAGGTAGTCCACGGCCGCCCCGAGGCCCACGGCCTCGGCCACCGCCGAGGTGCCGGCCTCGAACTTCCAGGGCAGCTCGTTCCAGGTCGAGTGGTCGCGCTCGACGCGGGAGATCATGTGGCCGCCGCCCAGGAACGGGCGCATCTGCTTCAGGAGCTCGCGGCGCCCGTGGAGCATGCCCGCCGTCGGGCCCGAGCGCCTTGTGGCCGGTCCACGCGTAGAAGTCGGAGTCGATGGCCCGCAGGTCCACGGGCATCTGGGGCACGGCCTGGGCGCCGTCCACCAGGGTCACGGCGCCGGCGGCGTGGGCGCGGCGCACGATCTCCTCCACCGGGTTCACCGTGCCGAGCACGTTCGACACGTGCGTCACCGCCACGAGCTTCACCCGGCCCTCGGCGAGCACCGAGTCCAGCTCGTCCAGCGAGAGCTCGCCCTCGTCGGACACCGAGAGGTAGCGCAGCCGGGCGCCGGTCTCCTCGCACAGCAGCTGCCAGGGGACGATGTTCGAGTGGTGCTCCATCTCGGTGATGAGCACCTCGTCGCCCGCCGAGACGTGCTCGCGGCCCCAGGCGTAGGCCACCAGGTTGATGGCCTCGGTGGCGTTGCGGACGTAGATCGAGCAGTCGGTGTCCCAGTTGACGAACGCGGCGATGCGCTCGCGCGCGCCCTCGAACGCCTCGGTGGCCTCGCGGCCCAGCTCGTACACGCCGCGGTGCACCGTGGCGTAGGAGTGCGAGTAGAAGCGCTCCATGGCCTCGATCACCTGGCGCGGCTTCTGGGAGGTGGCCGCGGAGTCGAGGTACACCAGCGGGTGGCCGTTGATCTCGCGGTCGAGCACCGGGAAGTCCGCCCGGGCCTCCACCAGCGACCTCTGGGCCACCACGCCCATCAGGCGACCTCCGCCCGCTCTCCGATGAACTCGCGGACCTGCTCCTCCGCGCCCTTCAGCTTCTCGGCGATCCGGCGGCGCACCAGCTCCTCGAGCCCCGGGTCGTCCAGGCGCTGCACCACCTCCTCGAAGTACCCCTCCACGAGCACGCGCACGGCCTCCGAGCGGGGCACGCCGCGGGTCATCATGTAGAAGATCTGATCCTGGTCGAGCTCGCCGACGGTGCCGCCGTGCGACGCCTTGACGTTGTCCGTCTCCACGATCAGCGACGGGATGGCGTCGCCCTTCGCCTTCGGCGAGAGCAGGATCTGGTGGGTCTGGAGGTAGGTGTCCGTCTCCGCCGCTCCCGGCACGATGTGGATGAGCCCCTCGTAGGAGGCCCGCGAGTCGCCGGTGAGGGCGCCCTTCCACACGGTGTCGCCCGGTGGTGTGGCCCGCCTCGTGCCTGTCGGTGGTGAACAGGTCCAGGTGCTCGTCGCGCTCGGTGAAGTACAGCCCCGTGTGGCGCATGTCCGAGCCCTGCTCGGCGGTGATGATGTCCAGCGTCTGCTTGGTGAGCCGCCCGCCGAGGTGGATGGGCACCCACTTCACGCGCGCGTCGCGCCCGATCTCCACCCGCCGGGTGGACAGGTCGTGCACGTCGCCCGTGCCCCAGTCCTGGTAGTGCGCCAGGTTCACCTGGGCGCCCGGGCCGGCGTAGAGCTCGAAGGCGCCCGAGTGCAGCGCCGGGCCCTCGAAGTCGGGCGCGAGGAAGTACTCGCGGATCTTGCACTCGGCGTTGGCGCCCACCACCACGAGGGTGTGGGCCCACTGCACCGTGCCGGGCTCGTCGATCAGCCACACGGCCTGGATCGGCTTGTCGATCACCACGCCGTCGGGCACGTGCACGAACACGCCGCCGGTCCAGAGCGCGGCGGTGCCGGCCTGGAACTTGCCCTCGTCGACGGGCAGGCGCTTGCCGAAGTGCTTCTCCACCAGCTCCGGGTGCTCCTCCACGGCCTGCTCGAGCGGCATCACCGTGATGCGGTCGTCGCTCACGTCCGTGTGCACGACGCTGGCGCCGCGCTGGACGATGAGCGCCGGCGTGCTCCTCGTCGCCGAGGTGCTCGCTCACGATCTTCGAGTCCAGGTCGTCGTAGCGCCGCGGCTCGAGCGCGTCCAGGTCGAGGTTGCGCAGGGTGGTGGTCCAGAAGCCGGAGCGGCGCCAGGTGGGCACCGGCTCGGACTCGTAGACCTGCGAGCGCCGCCCTGCGGCGGTCCTCCACGAAGCTAGGAGGCACTGGCGGCCACCTCCTCGCGGACCCACTCGTAGCCCTTGTCCTCGAGCTCGTCGGCCAGCTCGGCGCCGCCCTCGCGCACCACCCGGCCGTCGAGCATGATGTGCACGAAGTCCGGGCGGACGTAGCCCAGGATGCGGGTGTAGTGGGTGATGATCAGGAAGCCCGCGCTCGTCGTTGCGCAGCGCGTTCACGCCGTCGGACACGATCCGCAGGGCGTCGATGTCGAGCCCCGAGTCGGTCTCGTCGAGCACGGCGAAGTCCGGGCGCCAGCATCGCCAGCTGGAGGATCTCGGCGCGCTTCTTCTCGCCGCCCGAGAAGCCCTCGTTCAGGTAGCGGCTGGTGAAGGCGCGGTCGATCTTCAGGAGCTCCATGTTCTTCCCGAGGACCTGGCCGAACTCCTTGACCTTGATCGGCTCCTCGCGGCGCGCGTTCACGGCCATGCGGAGGAAGTTGGCCACCGAGACGCCGGGGATGGTGGCCGGGTACTGGAAGGCCATGAACAGGCCGGCGCGGGCGCGCTCGTCGGGCTCGGCCTCGGTCAGGTCCTCGCCGTTCAGGAGGATCTTCCCCTCGGTCACCTCGTAGTTCGGGTTGCCCATGAGGGTGTTGGCGAGGGTGGACTTGCCCGATCCGTTCGGGCCCATCAGGGCGTGGGTCTCGCCCTGGCCCACGGTCAGGTTCACGCCGTGGAGGATCTCTCGCTCCTCGATCCGGACGTGAAGGTTCTGGATCTCCAGCTTCATGCGGTCAGCTTCTCCTTGGGATGCGAAACGGGGGCGGCTGCACGGGCCGCGGGAGTACGAGGTCGGCGAGCGTCATGTCGCTCAGCGTGCGAACGATCGAGCCCTGGACCCTGGTCCAGAGCAGCTTCGTGGGGCAGGGCGCCTCGCCCTCGCGGGCGCACACGAGCGCACCGTCGGAGCCGGCGGTGATGCATTCGATCGGGGCGATCTCGCCCTCCAGCGCCTCCACCACCTCGGCCATGCTGATCTGCGCGGGCGGGCGGGCCAGGGAGTAGCCCCCGTGCGCTCCGCGCCGGGACTCCACGAGCTCGGCGTTCCGCAGGCGCCGGACCAGGTGCTCGAGATAGGCCAGCGGCAGCCCCTCCGCGTCCGCGATCGATCCCAGCGAGATCGGCACGGGCCGTCGCGGCGTCGCCCGCCTCGCGTGCGAGGTGGACCATGACGCGCACGCCGTACTCGGCTTTGGTGGAGAACATCATCTTCGAATACCTACCTGCGGAGGTAGGATACGCACGCCGCGCGGCGGCTAGCCGGGCTCTTCGCTCGCAGCAGCCGGATGTCGTGGGCGAGCGTCTCGGGGGTCGCCGCGAACCCGGGGTAGCCCACCCGCTGGTAGCCGCGCGTGTCCACCAGCGTGAAGCGCGCCTGATGCTCCTCGGTGACCTCCTGCGGGCGGATGTGGAAGCCGTTCCAGAGCGGCTTGAGCTGCGCTCGCGGCTGCCGAGCACGAAGCTCATCCGCCCGATCACGCGCTGCTTGGACAGGAAGGCGCGGGCGCTGGCCTGGGTGTCGTTCGGCGGGTCCACCGCCACGGCCAGCGCGGGTACGTCGTGGCCGAGCAGGTCAAGCGCGCCGCGAACCGTCTGGGCCTGGAGCGGGCAGGTGTCCTCGCAGTGGGTGTAGAGGAAGGTGACCACCACCGGGCGGCCGCGGAGCCCGCGCATCGAGACGGGGTCGCCGTCCTGGTCGCGGAGGCGTGAAGTCCGGCGCCCTGACCCCGCGGGGCATGACCGCTCCCTCGAAGCGGCTGCCGCCGCTCGTGGGTCCCTCGGCCTCGCCGTCACCCCCGGCGGCCAGCACCGTGGCCGCGAGCGCGAACAGCGCCACGAGCACCAGCGCCAGCAGGAGGCGCGGGATTCACCCGGCCGAGGGTAACTGCCGGTCGCTGAGGGCTACGGCTCGATGAGGCCGCGGCGGATGGCGTAGCGCGCCAGCTCCACGCGGTCGCGCATGCCGAGCTTGGCCAGCAGGTTCGCCCGGTGGGACTCCACGGTCTTCTCCGACACCCGGAGCGTCTCGGCGATCTGCCGGTTGGTGTACGCCTCGGCGATCAGCTTCACCACCTCGAGCTCGCGCGGGGTCAGTGGGTCCTGGGGCCCGTCGCGGCCGCCCTCGAGCCATTCGGCGCGCAGCGAGCGCTGGGCGTCGCTCGAGATGGAAGGTGCGCCCCCCGGCCACCGTGCGCAGCGCGTCGATCAGGTCGGTGTCCGCGGCGCGCTTCAGGACGTATCCGGACGCGCCCGCCTCGAGGCCCTGGAGGAAGTAGTGATCGTCGTCGTGCATCGAGAGCAGGAGCACGCGCGTGGCGGGCGCGTGCGCGCGGATCTCGCGCGCGGCCTGAAGCCCGGTCATGCGCGGCATCGAGACGTCGAGCACGGCGACGTCCGGACGCTCGGCCTGGGCCGACTCGAGAGCCCCCACGCCGTCCGTGGCCTCGGCCACCACCCGCATGTCCGCCTGGCGGTCGATCAGCATCTTCAGGCCGGAGCGCACGATCCCGTGGTCGTCGGCGATCAGAACGCGGATCATCGGATCCTCAACGTGACGGAGGTGCCGCCGCCGGGGGCCGAGCGCACGTCGAGCTCCCCGCCCACCAGGCGGGCCCGCTCGGCCATGCCCCGCAGGCCGAGGCCCGTGGGCTGGCCGTCGGTGGGGTTGGCGCGCGAGGCGCTGCCGGGGTCGAAGCCGTGCCCGTCGTCGCGGACGCGCAGCTCGGTGAGATCCCCGGCCACCTCGAGCTCCACCTCCACCGCCGTGGCGCCGGCGTGGCGCTCGGCGTTGGTGAGCGCCTCCTGGGCCACGCGGTAGACGGCGGTCTGCACGTCCTCCTCGAGCGACTCGGGATCGCCCTGGGCGTCCAGGTGCACCTCCACGCCGGTGCGGGCCGAGAAGCGCTTCAGCTGGGCGTCGATGGCGGGGACGAGACCGTGGTCGTCGAGGGCCGTGGGCCGCAGCTGGCGGGCGAGGTTCAGAAGCTCGTCCATGGCCTGGTTCACCAGGCGCTTGAGCTCGCCCACCTCCTGCGCGTGCTCGGGAGGACCGTCCTGGGCCAGCGCCTCCAGGCGGAGCAGGATCGCGGTGAGGGCCTGGTTCACCTCGTCGTGGAGGTCGCGGGCCAGGCGGCGGCGCTCCTCCTCCTGGGCGCGCATCACGAGCTGGCCCGAACGGCGGCGCTCCTGCTCCACGCGGTCGAGCAGGCGCCGGAACGAGTCGGCCAGGCGGCTGATCTCCTCCGCCGGCTTCCCCGGCGGTAGCTCCAGCGAGACCGGGTTCGAGGGATCGGCCTGCTCGATGCGGTCGATGAGGCGCTCGAGCGGGCGGAAGCGCCGCTGGAGCATCCACATGTTCACGCAGAGGGTGAGCATGATCGCCAGGGCCAGCACCAGGAACTGCCAGCGCTGGTGGTCCACGTTCAGGTCGAGGCCCGCCACCAGGCGGCGGCGAGGAGCGTCAGGGCGACCAGCAGCACGTTGGCGGCCACGACCTGGCCGATGAGCGAATCGTCGCGGCGGGTCATCCTGGGTCTGGATGTGGATCGGAAGGTGCCCATGGTGCACAAATGGGGTCGTGACCCCATATCGGCATCGCGCCGCTCGCGACGAGAATCCCCGTAGGAGCTTCGGTGGTTTGAGAACCACCTCCGTGGCTTCCGCAACGAAATAGGTCTGGGTCTTCCACCGGGGCGCCTTAGGGGCGCCCCGGTTGTTTTTATGCTCCGTTCGGGCTCGGCGCTCGCCTCCGCAAGCGGCTAGGCGGGCGCTACACTTTCTGAAGTATTGGGATTCCGACCGACTTAGGGGAGTTTTCGAGCAGATGGCCACCGGCGCAGAGCTGATCCGCAAGATCAAGGACCAGATCAGCGAGGTCGATCCCCGCGACGTTCACGACGTGACGTCCAACGGGAACGGCAACGGCACCGTGATCGTTGACGTGCGCGAGCAGCACGAGTTCGAGGAGGCCCACATCCCGGGCGCCGTGCACGTGCCCCGCGCGCACCTCGAGCAGCGCATCGAGGGCGCGGCGCCCGACCGCTCCTCCCACGTGGTCCTCTACTGCGCCTCCGGCAACCGCTCCGCGCTGGCCGCGCACACGATGCAGGACCTGCTGGGCTACGAGAACGTCGAGTCCATGCGCGGCGGCATCACGCTCTGGAAGGACCGCGGCTACGAGGTCGAGGTGCCCGCGCGCGCTCACCCCCGAGCAGCGCGAGCGCTACTCGCGTCACCTGCTGATCCCGGAGATCGGCCTCGAGGGCCAGATGAAGCTGCTCGACGCGAAGGTGCTGCTCCTCGGCGCCGGCGGCCTCGGCTCGCCCGCTGCCCTCTACCTGGCCGCGGCCGGGGTGGGCACGCTCGGCATCGTGGACAACGACGTGGTGGACCTGTCCAACCTGCAGCGGCAGGTGGCCCACTCGAACGACCGCGTGGGCGTGCCCAAGGTCGACTCGGCCGAGATCTCGATCCACGAGATCAACCCCGAGGTGAAGGTCGAGAAGTACCCGGTCCGCATCGACGCCTCCAACATCATGGAGATCATCGAGGGCTACGACGTGATCGTCGACGGCCTCGACAACTTCCCCACCCGCTACCTCCTGAACGACGCCTCGGTGCGGCTTCAGATCCCGGTGGTCTCGGCGTCCATCCTCGGCTTCGAGGGCCAGCTCTCGGTGTTCCACCCCTACGAGGGGCCGTGCTACCGCTGCCTCTATCCCGACGCCGCCGCCCGCCGAGCTGGCCCCCAGCTGCGGCGCCGCGGGCGTGCTCGGCGTTCTGCCCGGCGTGATGGGGCTGCTCCAGTCGGTGGAGGTCATCAAGCTCATCACCGGCGCCGGCGACACCCTCGCCGGGCGCCTGCTGCTCTACGACGCGCTGGGCACGACGTTCACCGAGCTGAAGGTCCGGCGCGATCCGGACTGCCCGATCTGCTCGCGCTCGCCCGAGGAGATCTCCGACGAGGAGATGGGGGTCTTCCCGGACTACGAGGCGTTCTGCTCGGCCGCGGGCTGAGTCCGACGGCGCTCGGCTGCGCTCAGCGAACCCGGATCGTGCGCTTGCGAAGCGCCCGGTCGCGCCAGCCCTTGGTGCCGTCGAGGCGCACGGCGATGGTCCAGTGGCCCCTCCTCGGGAGGCGCGCCACGTAGCGGTGTAGGCGGCCACCGCCGCGCACACGGCGCAGGTGGGCGTGCTTCCGGCCGCTGCGGACGCTCACGTGCACCCGCCCGCGGCCCTTCGCCAGCCGGACCGCCACCACCAGCCTGCGACCGTGGCGGTGGAGCTTCATCCGCAGCGCCGGCCTGCGGCCGCCGGCCCGGCCGGTGTCCTTGCCCGCTCCGGGGGTGGGGGTGCCCTTGCGCCCGCCGGCCGGGCGGCGCCGGGGTGGCCCGTGCCGCCGGAACCGGGCGGAACGACGCCGGGGTCCACGCCCAGGCCGCAGCGGTCGGGGGCGCTCAGCCCGGCGCAGAGCGCGGGCATCATGATCCAGCGGTTGCCCGCCCGCGCCACCCCCGCGGAGTCGAGGCTGCCGTTCATCAGCAGGGTCCAGTGGGGGGCGCTCGCCTTCCACCCGTCGAGCGCGCTCTCCCTGGTCGGCGCGAGGGCGAGGGTCTCACCCACCGCGTTCCCGCCGGGTGAGGGCCAGCCCTGGTCCACGGCGCGCACGCCCGGATCGGCCAGCGCCGTGTGGCTGAACAGGCCATTGCTCTCGAGGTAGTGGGCGTAGGCGTCGGCCGCGCGGGTGAGCGTGCTCGACAGCCTGAAGGCGGTGAGCCCCCGGCTCGCGCGCTCCTCGTTCACCCGGTCGAACAGCCAGCGCTCGGCGCCGTCCACCGCCGGGTCGTGCACGCCCGGGAGCGCGGGCAGGGTCACGGTGACCGCCCCGGCGGGTACCGGATTCGGCACCGCGTAGGGCACGCCGGCGCCCTCCGGTGAGGCCGGCCCGCGACCCACCGCCAGCTGGTCGCCGGGCTGCGGCGTCGAAGGTCAGCAGCGCCGTGACCGTCGGTGGCCGCCGTTCCGCATGGGCCCCCGCATGCGGAGGCGGTGATCCCCACCAGCGATGCCTGTTCCACACCGCGGCTGTTCACCACCCTCACGGTGAGCGGGGTGGCCGCGGCGGCACCGGCAGCGGTGGCGAACACGGCGCAGGACAGCGTGAGGGCGGCGGCGAATCGTCCGATCGGCGGCCGCCCCTCCTTGGGCTTGGCCATCCCTGCGTTGTAGCAAGGTCGGCGGCCGGGGGGTGGGCGCATCGTTGCGCGGGCACCCGCGGCTCGGGCGAGGAGCGCAGCCCGAGCGCCGGTCGGGCGAGCACCGGAGCCAGGTATTCTGTCGGCCGCGTGAGCACCGTGAAGATTCCCCCCGTTCTGCGCTCCTCCACCGGCGGCGCCAAGGAGGTCGAGGCCGACGGCGCGAACGTCGGCGAGGTGCTGCGGTCGCTCGCCGGGCAGCACCCGGCCACCGAGAGCCAGCTCTTCTCGGAGGAGGGTGAGCTCAACCGCTACGTGAACGTCTACCTCAACGACGAGGACGTTCGCGTGCTCGACGGTCTCCACACCGCCGTCGGCGCGGCGGACACGATCGTGATCCTGCCGGCCATGGCCGGCGGGCGCTGAGAACAAGACTCGCAACGGGCGACGACGCCCCTCGCGTGAGGGTGCTGTTCGGCCGAGCCTGCCGGGCGGGCTTCACCTCGCTGCTCCCGGACGGCCATCCCCTGCCCGACCTCCCCGAGGACGTGGTGCGCGAGCTGGCCGCCGACGCGGACGTGCGGATGCTCCTCGCCGAGGACGGCGATCGCCTGCTGGCCTTCACCGCGTTCGGGCCCAACCGCGACGACGACTCGGGCCCGGACGTGGGCGAGATCCGCATGTTCTTCGCCGACCCCGGCGCCTGGGGTGGGGGCGCCGCCCCACGGCTCATGACCGAGGCGCTGCCGCTGATGGCCGAGCTCGGCTACGACGAGGTGACCCTCTGGTCGTTCGCCTCGAACGGCCGGGCCAACGCCTTCTACGAGCGTCACGGCATGCGGCGGGACGGAGCGGAGCGCACCCAGGAGGTCTGGGCCGACCGGCCCCAGGTCCGTTACCGCCGTGCGCTCAATTCCCGGAAAACGCACTAATTCTCCAACAGGTTCGCGCCCAGTTCCCGTCCGGATGTTGCGTTCCTCCCCGGATTGGGGTAGGAAAATGAGAGAAGTCTTTCGGAACGTGAACCCGCCCTGAGCCGCAAGGACGAGGCCTGTGCCGAACCCGGATGGCAGTCACGAGGACAGAGGGTCGGTGAGGCCTTCGGGTCGGCTGCGAGCGCGAGGGCGGTACCTCGTCACCGGCTGCGCCGGGTTCATCGGCTCCCACCTCACGCAGGCGCTCACCGCATGCGGATGCTCGGTGGTGGGGGTGGACACCTTCACCGACAACTACCCGCGCGCGATCAAGGAGCGCAACCTCGAGCAGTGCCGGCGGGGCGGCGATGTCCAGCTTCGCCGACCTCGACCTCGCGGCGGAGCCGCTGGAGCCACTGGTCGGGGACGTGGACGGTGTCTTTCACCTGGCCGCGCGACCCGGTGTGAGGACGAGCTGGGGGTCGAGCTTCGCCTCCTACCTCCGGGACAACCTGTGGGTCACCCAGCGGGTGTTCGAGGCGGCGGTGAATGAGGGTGTGAGAGTCGTCTACGCCTCCTCGTCCTCCGTGTACGGCACCGCCGAGAGCTATCCCCTCCGTGAGGACGTCGAGCCTCTCGCCCGTGTCCCCGTACGGGGTCTCGAAGCTGGCGTGCGAGTCCCTGGCGAACGCCTATGGGTACTCGGCCGGCCTCGACGCGGTGGGGCTGAGGTACTTCTCGGTGTACGGGCCCCGGCAACGGCCGGACATGGCGTTCGCCAACGCCTTCGAGTCACTGACTCACTGCCGCCCGTACCACCTGCTCGGCGACGGGAGCCAGACTCGGGACTTCACCTACGTCGGAGACATCGTCGAGGCTACGCTGCGGGCCATGGAACACGGGGCGAGTGGGCGTGCCTACAACGTCGGCGGCGGCTCCGAGGTCTCGCTGCTGGACGCGCTGGCGCTGTGCGAGCGCATCGTCGGGCCAACCGCTCGACGTGCACCGCGACCGGGCGGTGGCGGGCGACGCGCGCCGCACGATCGCCGACATCAGCCAGGCCTCGGCCGAGCTGGGATGGACGCCCGCCACGTCGCTGGAGGATGGTCTCCGCGCCCAGGCCGAGAGCGTCGCGGTGCCGGAGCCCGAGCCGCGGCTCGATTGGGCAGAGGCCGTCTGAGCGACCGAACGGGCGGCACGCCTCAGGGAGGCCTCGGCGCGGCGCTCGCCATCCAGTCCTTTCGCCCCCACGTGGGGGGTGCCGAGCTGCAGCTCGAGCGGCTCGTGTCCGCAGCTGCGAGGCTCGCGGCATCCGCACGGAGATCTTCACGCGCGCGGTTCGGGGATGGCCGCGCACCGAGCCGATCCCGGGTTCGGTGGTGCACCGGACTCCCGTCGCCGGGGAGTCCCCGCTGGCCTCGCTCGCCTACGTGGCGGTCGCGCTCGGGCACATCCTGCGGCGACGTCGCCGGCATCGACCTCGTCCATGCGCACGGCGCGCTGTCCCCGGCCACGATCGCCCTGGGCGGGCGCCTGCTCGGGCTGCCCTGCCTCGTCACCGTCCTCGGCACGGGTGAGCACGGCGACCTGGCCCGCCTGGCGCGCAAGCCGCTCGGCCGGATCAGGGCCCGGCTGCTCTTCCGGTCGGCGTGGTTCGCGGCGCTGAGCAACGAGGCCAGGGCGCGAGCTGCTGGCCCGCGGCGTGCCCGCCGACCGCATCCTCGCCGCTTCCCAACGGCGTGGACCTGGACGCGTACCGGCCCGCCACCACCGAGGAGCGCGCGCGGCTCCGCGAGCGCCTCGGGCTGGAGGGAAACCGGTTCGTCGGGACCTTCGTCGGGCGCCTTCACCCGGTCAAGGACGTGGACACGCTGCTCGCGGCGGCGGCGCGAGTGCCCGAGCTGACGCTGGTGGTGGTGGGCGATGGTCCGGAGCGCGGCCGGCTCGAGGCGGAGGCCGCGCGACTCGGCATCGAGGCCAGGGTGAGCTTCCGCGGTGAGTCGCACGGAGGTGGCCGAGCTCCTGCGCGCCTCGGACGCCTTCCTGCTCTCCTCGCATGGCGAGGGCATGTCCAACGCGCTGCTCGAGGCGCATGGCGTGCGGCCTGCCCTGCCTGGCCAGCCGCTCGGTCGGCGGCGCCGCGGAGCTGCTGGGCGAGGGGCGCGGCGGGCTCCTGGCGGACGGGGACGTGGCGGCCTGGGCCGCCGCCATCCAGCGCCTGATCGACGAGCCCGGCCCGCGACGGGAGACCGGGACGGCCGCCGCCGCCTTCGTCGCCGCGGAGCTGTCGCTGGCGGCGGCGGCGGACCGGCTCGCCCGGGCCTACGCGGTCGTGGCCGGCGGCCGGGCACCCGCGTCGCCGGCATGACCCGTTCCGCTCCGGTGGTGCTGTACATCGTCTCGCGCTTCCCCGCGGTGACCGAGACCTTCGTGGTGAACGAATGGCTGGCGCTCTCCGAGCGCTTCCGGATGCAGCTGGTGGCGCTGCGCCGCACGCGCGAGGGCAGCGTCCACCCCGAGACCCGGCGAGTGATGCCGAGCGTGCGCTTCGCCGGCGTGCTCCGTCCCGCCACCGTGGCCGCCCACCTCTCCTGGCTCGTCCGCCGCCCGCGCACGTACCTCTCCGTCCTGGCCGCGGTGGTGCGCGGCGGGCTCCGGTTCTCTCCTCTGGAGGCGGCGAAGGAGACCGTGGTGTTCCTGCAGGCCGGGGCGCTGGCTCGCGTCGCCGTGCGCGACGGGGTGGACCACGTTCACGCGCACTTCGCCAGCCATCCGGCCACCGCCGCGTGGATCGTGCACCGGCTCACCGGCATCCCCTTCAGCTTCACGGCCCACGCCAACGACCTCTTCGTGGCCCCCGTGCTGCTCGACCGCAAGGCCGCCGACGCGCGCTTCGTGATCGCGATCTCCGAGTACAACCGCCGGGTGCTGCGGGAGCGCTGCTCCCGCCGCCGCGGCGTGTCGAGGTGGTGCATTGCGGCGTGGACACCGACCGCCACGCCTGGCGGGATCCGGGTGCCCGGGACCCCAACCGGGTCGTGTGCGTGGCGAGCCTCTTCCCCAAGAAGGGCCACGTGCACCTCATCGACGCGCTCGCGCTGGTGGCCGAGCGCCGGCCCGGCATCGGGCTCGAGCTCGTGGGCGACGGGCCCGAGCGCGACCGGATCCTGGAGCGTGCGCGCGAGCGCGGCGTGGCCGCGCGCGTGTCCCTGCTGGGAGCGAGGTCCTCCGATGACGTGCGGGCGCTGCTGGCCGGGGCCGGAGTCTTCGTGCTGCCCTCGGTGCGGCTGGCGAGCGGGAGGATGGAGGGCATCCCGGTGGCCCTGATGGAGGCGATGGCCGGCGGCGTGCCCGTGGTGTCCACCCGCCTCTCGGGCATACCCGAGCTGGTGCAGGACGGCGTGACGGGCCTGCTGGCCGAGCCGGGCGACGCGCGAGAGCCTGGCGGCGGCGATGGAGCGCGTGCTCGAGGACGACGCGCTGGCCGGCCGCCTGGCGCTCGCCGCCCGCGAGCTCGTGGCGCGGTCGTTCAGCCTGACGCGCGAGGCGACCCGGCTGGGGGATCTGTTCGCCGAGTCCGTGGAGCCGCGGCGAGCCCTAGCCCGGTGGCGGGCCACGAGCAGCGCCCCCGCCGGACCGCGGGGCACGAGCCACGTGCGGTCCCAGCGGTCGCTGCGCGCCGAATCGGTACTTGTAGGGCTCGGTCCCGCGGAGGAAGTCGAAGGTCGTGGCGCCGTGGCCGGCGGCGAACTCCAGCGCGTGGAGGATCAGCACGTTGCCCAGGCCGTGCCGGGCGTAGCGTGCGGTCCCACCCCGACTGGTACGCGGCGAACGTCTCGACGCCACCAGAACCCGTAGAGCACGCCGGCGATCTCGATCCTCCCGCCGCGCGACCACCGCCGCGGGCCCGCGTCCCGCCTCGGCGCTCGCGACCAGGCGGCGATGGAGGTCGAGCTGCCCGGCGTCGAACGAGCCGGGGCCGTCCTGCCGCCCCCGGGCGTGGAGCTCGAAGAGCGCCGCCAGGAGCCGGTCGTCCACCTGCGACGGCGGCACCCACTCGAAGCTCACCCCCTCGCGCCCGAGCCGCCGCGTGAAGCGCCGCAGCTGACGGACGAAGTCGCTCGACGGTCCGCCCGGGTCCGGTCTCGAGCGGCAGCGCCACCCGCGGGCAGGCGGCGGCGTCCACCACCCGGGCGCCGGCGGGCAGCGATCTCGACGGGCCAGTCCGGGGCGGCGGCCGCGGGCGAGAAGCGGGGCGCCGGCGGGTGGCTTCGGTGAGCCATGCGGCCACCTCGGCACCGCGCTCGGCGGGCACGAGCCAGGCGCAGTGGTCGGCGGCGCCCACGCCGCTGCCGGCATTCGTGTAGACGGGCACCGCGAACGGCAGGCGCCGGTGCAGCCGCTCGCGACCGCGGCTGAGCGCGACCATCGCCTCGAGCCGGCCGGACGGCGACCGCCAGGCCGCCAATCGCGTCCGGGGACGCTCGGCGATGGTGTCCCACCACGCCAGAACCCAGTCGGGCGTCTGGAAGTACGAGCTGCCCTCGATCCGAGCGGCGAGATCGAGCCAGTCGCGGCTCAGAGCCTCCACGCCCGCGAGCTCCTCGAGGTCCAGGACCTCGGGGGAGCTCATCGATTGTGCTCGCGGTCTATGCGGGCAGCTTGCGCCGCGCCTCGCTCAGCTTTCCCCACAGGTCGAAGCTCGCGGCCTTCACGCGGTCGACGGGCTCGGACCTTCCCGGCCCGCGGGGCGAGAGGTTCAGCTTGCGCAGCCTCCGGTTGATCCGGTTCACGGACTCGGCCCGCTCGCTGAACTCCGTGTAGAAGGGAATGGAGAACGACACGGAGATGCCGGCCTCCGTGTTCACCCAGTGGGGCACGAACGACGGCAGGTACACGCCCACGCCGGCATCGAGGCGGAAGTGCTCCGCCACCGACTCCATCGCCGCGAAGTCGCATGCCTGGGCGTCGTAGTAGCGATCGAGCTCGCGCTGGCGCACCGAGTCGTCGTCGAAGGCCGCGACGCTCACGTGCTTCACGCCCCGGACCTGCAGGAGGAAGCTGTGCTCGGGGTCGAAGTGCATCGGCGTGGTGGCCGCGGGGGCCGAGATGAAGAGGTATCCCGTGCGGCGCCGCATGCCCCCCTCGCGCCGCTGCAGGATCTCCTCGACCTCGTCGAGGCACTCGTTGATCAGCCCGGCGTACTCGGGGTCCTGCTGAATGTCCCGGAGGGAGATCCTGAACCCGTTGTGCTCGACGTCGCGGATCGTGGCCGACGGCGGCCCCTCTCCCACATCGACGTAGCCGTTCCGGTTGACCAGCGGAAGGTCGCCGCGCTCCCGCCTCACCGAGTCAGGCGGCAGCCGGTCGGCGAGCTCGGCCATCGCGTCGATCGTGAAGAGCGGATGATCGACCAGCGAGTGGCTGGACCGCGATCGAGCGCCGGGCGAACGCCCCGCTCAGCTCCGCGGCGTCGATTCCCAGGAGGCTGTCCATCTCAAAAACCCCTTTCTCGCGATCTGAACTCAACATACCCCGGAACCGCCGATGCCTCTACCCGAGGGACCCCGACCCGAGGGACCCCGAATTTCATCCGTGCGCTCCGTAGGTCCTGTAACGGCGGGGGTGAAAACCCGAGCATCCGATGGAATCGAAGCCCAGACGGCCCGCCCGAAGATTGCCGCCGCCGTCGATGAGGCTTCCGGGCGTGCCGGTCCGGGAGAGGAGCGCGGGTGCCGCGTAACCGATGTTCTGGCGGGCCACGTTGCCCCTTCCGCGGAGCCTGAATCCCATGATGTTGGCCTCCCGGGCCCTCACCAGGATGTTGCGCTCCACGCTCACCTGCGAGGTGTCGCGCGACAGGCTCACGTTCTGGGAGCTGTTGTAGATCGTGTTTCGCACCACGTCGACGTTCTTCGCGCCCCCGGAGCTGCCGCCCGGGCCGAGCTTGATGCCGCGTCCGTTCTCGGCGTCGAAGAGGATGTTGCGGGCGATCACCCCGTGAGGGCTCGGGCTCGCGCTCAAGTCCGACACGTACACGTTGTGGTCCTGGTTCGGTCCGTTGGTGGCGAAGGTGTCGTGGATGCAGTTGCGGTTCACCACCCACCTCCCCAGGTTGTCCCGCGGGCCGTCGTCGATCTGGAGGCCCGAGGTGGAATGCGCGCCCCAGATCTCGGAGCGCGTGAGCCGCCAGCCGGTGCCGCCGAAGAGGCGAACGAGCGTCTCGTTCGGGTTTCCGGCCGCCCAGACGACGTTGAGGCCGTGGATCGTCCAGTAGCTGGGATCGCCGATCCAGAGCTGGCCGCTCAGAACCGGGCGCTCGCCGGGAAAGTTCCTCACGCGCACCCGCGCGTCCCTGCGGCCGGGCGCGGCCCTGAGCTTGACGCGTTCCCGGTATGTGCCGCCGCGGACGTACAGGCGCTGGCCGTAACGCAGGCGCCGAAGCGCGTGGTCCAGGGTTCCGAACGGGTGCCGGCGGCTGCCCCGCGCGGCGTCCGAGCCGCCCGGCGCCACGTAGAAGGTGTGGCGCACCTCCGGGGCGGGGTCCTTCGGCCGGGCGGCCCGCCGCTGCTCGTCCGAGCCCGTGGCGCATCCCGCCAGCAGCAGCGCGATCCCGAGCAGCGCCAGCCCCGCCGTGGCGGTCATGCGACGGCGGAGGTCGAGAAGGGGACGGACCAGCAGGTCGAACCCGTCCGGTGCCGCCCACCGCAGCAGCGAGAGGTAGAGGACGGTGCCGAGCGGAATCCCCACCGCGAGGGCGGCGGCGGGCGGCAGCACCTCGGCCAGCCCGTACAGCACGCCGCCCGTCACCAGCGAGAGGGCGAGGGCGGGAGCGGCGGCGAGGAACGTGGCGTACCAGCGGATTCCCAGCACCCGCCCGATGATCACGCCCAGCAGGGCGAGCGACACCGTCTTCTCCGCCACCTGCGACGCGGCCACCGCGGTGATGCCGTGGGGCGCGGCGAACCAGATGGCCGGGAAGAGGATCGCGATCTGCATCACCCCGGTCCACGTGAGCAGCCACGACCGGCCGAGCGCCTTGAACACCGCCCCGGGCATGCTCGCCAGGGAGGCCAGGCCCGCCCAGATCGCCACGAACGCCATCGGGGCGGCGGCCGCGCGCCACTCCTCCCCGAAGACCGTGAGCACCAGCGGGAGCGCGAGCGCGGCAATGCCCACGGCCAGGGGCCAGGCCACCATCGCGCCCAGCCGGATGGTCTGGAGATACCCCCTCCGCAGATCGTCGTCGATGCCCGTCGGGCTGGTCGCCGCGCAGGCGGGCGTAGAACGGGAACAGCACCTCGTTGGCCACCCTGAAGCCCGTCAGGATCACCAGCTCGGGCAGGCGGAAGGCCAGGTAGTAGACGCCAAGAGCGGCGGCACCGAGCTTCCCGCCCACCACCAGGTAGTCGAAGTTCTTCGCCCCCTGGCCGAGCAGGCCGACCGCGACGATCCCGAGGCCGAAGCGCAGCATCGAGGGCAGGTGCCGGCGCGAGATCACCAGATCCGGGCGGAATGAGTGAACGAGCCACATCCCCACCGACTGCGCCAGCGTGCCGGCCACCTGGCCGATCACGAGGCTCCAGGCGCCGGCGCCGGCCACCGCGAGCACGATGCTCACCACGCCCTTCGTCAGTCCCCCGGCGAGCGTGGGGCCGAACAGGGTGCGGAACTGCAGGGTGCGGCGCAGCCGGTACTCGTGTGCCTTGCCGAGCGCGGCGAAGGGGAACTGCAGGGCCAGCACCCGGAAGAGCGGCACCACCTCGTCTCCGGGACCGATGTCCGCCAGCAGCGGGGCCGCGAACCACGCGGCCGCGAAGAGCACCAGGGAGCCGATGATCCCGATCCAGAAGGCGGTGGAGGAGACGCGAGGGTCCTCGGCATCGGAGCGGTAGACCAGCGCCGCGCCGAGCCCGAGGTCGCCCGCGTACTCGAGGAAGTAGATGACGGAGAGCGCGAAGGCCACCAGGCCGAACTCGCTCGGCACCAGCAGGCGGGCGAGCACGATCGTCGCGACGAACACCAGCGCCTTGCCGGCCGCATCGGCGGCGCCCGCCCACAGGAAGCCGCTGAACGCTCGCCGGCTGAGGTCACGCATTCGGCTTCACCACCGCCTGGCCGGTGTGCTCCCGGGCCAGGCGCGCGTCGTCCCGGAAGGCCCGGCTGAGCCGCGCCACCAGCGACTCGGAGACGAACACCCGGGCCAGCAGCGCGATCTTGCGCCGGGTGAGCGTGAACGGATCGAGGGCGAGCGCCTCTATGGCGTAGCGCCCGGCCACCCGCCGGTGGCCCTGGATCGCGCTGCCCAGCCCGGCGTGCAGGAAGGCGGCCGACGCCGCGCCGCGCCGCAGGAGCGGCCGCTTCCAGGCGGGGTGGAAATCGCCGAGGTGACGGTCCACGATGGCGAGCTGGACCTCGATCCGGCCTCGCCCGCTGCGGGGCGTGATGCTGTTCGTGTGGCGGCGAACGAGGGCCACGACCTCGTCCACGAACCCGATCGGGAACCGCTTGGCGATCTCGAGCCAGGTGTCCCAGTCCTGGCCGATGGGGAGCTCGCTGAACCCGCCCGCCGCCTCCAGCGCGGACCGCCGCACGAGCACGGAGCTCGGGTTGAGCACGACGTTGTGGATGAGCAGCTCCTCGAAGACGCTGCCGCACGCCGGTCCCCGGAGCGCGTGGACCACGCTGGACGGCCGCATCGCCTCGTCGCAGGCGAACGCGTGCGCGGCCACCAGCGCGGCGCCGGGGTGGCGCTCGAGGTGCTCCACGCCGGCGGCCACCCGGTGGGGCAGCCACGCGTCGTCGGCGTCCAGGAAGGCCACCAGCGGGGAGGACGTGGCCCGCAGGCCGGCGTTGCGCGCCTGACCGGCGCCGCCCTGCGGAGCGTGGAGGTAGCGAACCCCGCGCCCGGCGTAGGCGGCCGCGACCGCGGCCGTCTCGTCGGTGGAGCCGTCGTCCACCACCACGATCCGGAGGTTGGGGTGATCCTGCGCGAGGACGCTCTCGATGGCCTCGCCCAGAAAGCGGCCGTAGTTGTGGCAGGTGATGATCGCGTCGACCGGCGGCGCGGCGGCCGGTACGTCGGCGGTGGGCGCCGGAGGGCTAGGCGCCTGCATCCTCGGCGAAGAGCAGGCGGGCCACGGGAACGGGCATGTGCTCGTGCACGGAGGCGTGCCAGTCGATGGCGCCGGTCACCTTGGCCGCCAGGCGCTCCACGGAGTCGTTCCCCACGCCCAGGCGGGGCACGCGCATCGGGTCATCGGAGTCGCGGACGGCGCGCGGAAGGGAGATCAGGCCGAGCTCATACCCGGCCCACCGCGCGGCGGCGAACGTGTCGGCGGTCACGTGGCGCCCGAGCTTGCCCCACGGGTAGGCGATTGCCCGGACGCGCTCGTCCATGCGCTCCTCGAGCACCTCCCTGGAGCGCCTGAGATCGTGCTCGGCCTCGTCGTACCGAGAGGCGCGCGAGGTTGCGATGGCTCCAGGTGTGAGATCCGACCTCCATCCCCGCTTGCGCGCAGCTCCCGCACCTCGTCCCAGGACAGCGGCGGCATGTGCTCGCTCGGCGCGCCCCACGCTTCGAGAGGTGAGCCATCACCTCGGCGTCGCGCTCGAGGAATCCCACGGCCACGAAGAAGCTCGCCGTCATGCCGCGGGCGGCAAGAAGCGGCAGGGCGTGGCCGTGGTTGTCGGCGTAGCCATCGTCGAAGGTGATGGCCACGTACGGCCCGCCGGTGCGGCCCGGCCCGGCCACGAGCTCGTCCAGCGCCACCACCCGGCAGTGCTCTCCGAGCCAGGCGAGGTGGTCGTCGAAGAGCTCCGGGCTGAGCGACAGATAGCCCGGCGACGGGTTGACCGAGTGGTAGCAGAGCACCACACGCCGGCCCGCGGGATCGGCCGGCGGGATCACACGGCGGGCGCCCGATTCGGCCACGCGGGTGAGGCGCCGGCGGGTGCTCTTTGGCAGGGCGATCGGCCGGCGTGCCACCGGATCAGCTCCCCGCTGCGCCGCTGGGCGCACCGCCTCGCATGCGCACGGGATCCCACCGCTCGAAGCGCACGCCGGCCAGCAGGGAGAGCACGGCCAGCGCCGCCGCCCCGTTGGCCAGGCAGAAGAAGTAGGGAATCCAGAGTGGCCCTCGGCGCCCCCAGCGCGTGCGCGCCAGCAGCCCGCCGGCCACGGCGAGCGCGTAGAAGGCGAGCTGGGGCGCCAGCACGATCCACCAGGCCGGGTCGCCGGCGGCCAGCGCCACGCTGCTCGCCAGCGCCGCGAGGAGGAAGAAGGCCACGAAGCGCCGGAGGATCTTGTGGAAGAGCACCTCGAAGGCGTAGAGGCCGGTCCGCGTGGGCAGCAGCCCGTCACCGAGGGCGAACGCGGACCGGAGCCCGCGATTCATCACGCGCACCTTCCGCCGCAGTTCGGTGCCGCCCTCCTCGGGCGTCGCCACGAGCACCGGTGCCTGCTCGTCGAAGGCCAGCCGCCCGCCGGCCCGCACCACCTGGCTCGAGATCAGGAAATCGTCGGTGCCGGCGGTTTGCGTGGAGGGCGTGAAGAAGCTCCGGCGCACCGCGTAGAGGTGTCCGCTGGCCGAGACCACGCTCCCGATTCGGTCCTCGAGCCGCTTGAGGAGGCGCTCGTAGCGCCAGTAGAGGCCCTCGCCGCGCGCGACCGGCCGCCCGTCCTCGAGCACCACGCGGACCACGTTGGCGGCCACGCCGCCCACCCGCTCGTCGGCGAAGTTGGACACGAGCCGGCGGAGCGTCCCGGGCTCGAACAGGGAGTCGGCGTCGGTGAAGACCAGGATCTCGCCCGAGGACGCCCGCTCGGCCCGGTTCAGCGCCGAGAGCTTGCCCATGCGCGGGAGGTCGAGCACCACGCTCGCGCCCGCGCGCCGCGCCGCGTCCACCGTCCCGTCGGTGGATCCGTCGGAGGCCACGACCAGCTCCAGGAGCGACGCCGGGTAGTCGGAGGCCAGCACGTTGGCCACCTTGTCCGCGATCACCTCGGCCTCGTCGTGTGCCGCGACGATCACGGACACCGGAAGCTCGAGCGGCGCCCGCCGCCGGGGCCGGGGGCGCAGGCGCCCGAGCACGGCCAGCGCGAGCGGGTATCCCGCGTACACCCAGGCCACCACCGCGGCGGACAGCACCAGCACCACGACCGCCGTCATCTCGCCGGCCTCCGCGCCAGGCAGCCGGCGGCCAGGCCGAGGCCGAGGAAGATCCATTGGTAGCGCGCGTAGGCGCTGTGCAGCGTCACGGCGCAGATGAGGAAGGCGCACAGCGCCACGAACAGCCCTTCCGCGAGCAGCGCGTCTCCTCCCGTCAGGCGGGAGCGGGCCCGCCACGCGCCGGTGAGCGCGAGCGCGAGCACGCCGAGGAAGGACAGTGCTCCGAGCACGCCGGTCTCGGCCAGCGACTCCAGGTAGAGGTTGTGAGCCGAGCGCCGCTGCGGTCGCGGGTCGATCCCGATCACCGCGGAGTACCGCTGGTAGTGGACCTCGAAGTTGTCCGGTCCCACGCCGAGGAGCGGGTGATCCGCCCACATGTGCAGGCCGGCCAGGTTCTCGCTCTTGCGCCCGCGCAGCGAGCCGTCCTCCGGCACGTCCCTGCCGGAGCTCACCACGTCGGAGAGTGCGCCGACCCGCTGCGTCAGGCTCTGCGGCACCACCAGGGAGCCGAGTGCGATCACCACGCACAGCGCCACCGCGAGCACCCGCGGACGCACGCCGTGGAGCGCTCCGGTCACCACCGCCACGATCAGCAGCGCGATCAGCGCCGCCCGCGACTGCGTGTAGGTCACGCCCACCACGCAGGCCACGGCGATGCCCGCCGCGAGGGTGCGTGCCGGCATGCGGGACTCGCTCCGGGCCAGGTAGAAGGCGAGCACCGCCGAGGTGGCCAGGACCTGGCCGAACGGATTCGGGTTCAGCGGGCCGGCGCTGCGCATGGCGTCGCCCGCCGGGAGGATGGCGGCGAAGCCCCCGTAGGTGGACCCGTAGCTCTTCGTGACCTGCTGGACGATGGCCAGGAACGCCAGCAGTCCGACGCCCGCCACCACGGCCCACACGGCGCGCCGGAGCCACGCGGGCGTGTCCAGGACCACCATCAGCATGGCCACGACCGCGCCGTAGCTGAGCAGGTCGACCGTCTCCGCCGCCGCGGCGCCGCGATCGCTGGCGAACACCGAGGCCGCCGTGTACGCGAGCGCGAGCGCGGCGAAGACCAGGAGCTCGCGGGGGAGGCCGAAGTGCTCGCGGCCCGTGGCCCGGCGGAGCACCACACCGGCCAGGAGAATGACGATCAGGGCATGCGCGGAGCTCCGGCTGGCCAGCACGTCGGGCACGTAGGCCACCAGCAGGAAGAGCACGGCCACGAGGGCCCAGCGGACCTGCGCGATGGCGGCCGCGACGGCAATTGCGCCGAGGCCCGCGAGGAGGACCAGCGTGCAGGGGGTCGGAGGCGCGCCCCAGGGCCGTGCCCACCCCGAACGCCGCGGCCGCCACCGCAATCCGGCCCGCCCAGAGCGCGATGCCGGCCCCGGACAGGCGCGGCGGAGCGTGCCGCCGGAGGCCCGCCTCCTGCACGTCAGCCGTCGTCCTCGGGCGGTGGTCCGGCCGAGCGCCTGGACGGAGCGGGGGCCTTCTTGGGCGGAGCCTCGCGCTCCGGCTTGCCGTTCGACTCCTGCCGGGGACTGGGTGGCCGTGCCACGCGCCGCTCCGGTACGGGCCGGGGTTCCTCCGGAGCATCCGGCGCCGGCGGAGCGGCCGGCCTCCGGGGCGGGACGGGCTTGGTCGGGGTGGTCAGGCCGCGCCGTACCTCCGGCTCGGACCGCACGGCCGGCACGGACCTCGGCTCCGGTCTCGGCGCCGGCGCGAACCGCACGGCCGGATCGGGTCGCATGTCCGGCGGTTGCCCCCCGTTCCCCGCCGGCCCGGCGGCGGGAATGGCGGGTCCCGCGTCCCCGGCTCGGTCTTCGCGTGGGCGCGCGCGGGACCGCTCTCCGCCGAGGTTCGAGCCACAGCTCGGCCGCCACCAGCGCAACCCCGAGCGCCGTGCCCACGAGCAGGGCCAGGATCACCACCTGGAGATCGCTCGGCCCGGTGCCGTCCCCGCCGGGAGCGGTGCTCAGGCGCTCGAGCACGTACGCCGAATAGCTCGCGGACACGTAGGTGGGCGCCGCGCGCCCATAACCGGCCGCGAGCCGGTCCACCACATCCCTGTCGGGCCCGGTCACGGTCGAGTTGATCAGCGTGCTGCCCGGCTCCGCCACCGCATCGACCGAGTAGCCGGGTGGGAGCGTCACGCCGGCCTCGGTTGCGCCCTGTCTGAGCATGGACCGGCTGCCCAGGACGCCGATCACGGTCTGGACCAGAGGGCTGTCGGACTTGAGCGCGTCGAGGGCGGCGGGCAGGTCGTGAGTCGAGACCGACGCGTCCGGGCGCATCACGAACTTGATCGTGGTCTGCTCCTCGCCGGACTCGCTGGTGGCCACCGTGGTCCCGGCGACCGTGAGCGCGGCCAGTATCGCCACGACCCACCATCTCCGCGCCACGCGCGAGCGCAGGGCTGCGAGGTCCATGCTCAGTACGCCCCCTTCGACACGAACACGGACCGTACGGTGGCCAGGACGAGCTGCAGGTTCACGCGAATCGATCGCGACCTGGTCTGGCGGATGTCGAGCCGGCAGCGCTCGGCGAAGTCCACGCGCCCGCGCCCCTCGGCCTGCCAGCGGCCGACGAGGCCGGGCGTGGCGTCGAGCCGCTCGCTCTGCCAGAGGTCGTAGTCGGCGACCTTCACCGAGCACGGCCGCGGCCCGACGAAGGTCATCTCCCCGCGCAGGATGTTGTGGAGCTGCGGGAGCTCATCGAGCGAGTACTTGCGGAGGAGGCGGCCCACCCTGGTCACCCGCGGATCCTCGGCGATCTTGAAATCCGGCCAGGCCAGGGTGTTCATGTGCTTAAGCGTCTCCTTCATGCGCTCGGCGTCCCGGGTCATGCTGCGCAGCTTGAACAGGTCGAACGGCCGTCCGTCCCGCCCCAGGCGCTTGATGCGCACAAACGCCGGACCGGGTGAGTCGAGCTTGACCGCGATTGCCAGCAGCGAAACCACGGGAAGCACGAGCGGTGCCATGAGCGCGAGCGCCAGCAGGTCCGCGACCCGCCGCAGGCGGACGCCGGACGGCCGGGCCTCGAAGAGCACCGCCGGGCTGTCGGCCCCCTTCGCCGCCTGCCCCGCGGGCGATCCGGCGGGGTCGTGGGCGCGTCGCTCACGGCGCCGCGGACGGGGGCCGGAGCCGGGTCCGTCTCCGCGCGGCCAGGGCATCTCGCGGGACCGGGCGAGCTCCTTGAGCAGGCCGAAGGTCTGTCCGTCGTCCGGGAAGGTGGCGGTTCCGAGGAGCAGGTCCCCCCGCGCGGCGGTCGGCACCCGCCCCAGGACGGTCATGGCCACCCGGTCGTCGGCCCCCGGGAGCACCACCACGAGCCGCCCGCCCGTGACGCGCACCACCGCGTCGGTCAGGCGAAGGCAGGGCATGAGCTCGCGCGCGGTTCGGGCGAGCCGCCGCGATGACCCCCGGGCCACCGCGGGCGAGATGCTCGCGACGGTGAGGTGGGACTCCTCGCGCCGCACGCGGGCGAAGTCGCGGGCGATCGGGTCCGGGGGAGCCAGCGTCGCCGAGCGCAGCGTGCGCGAGCCCGCGGCACCGTCGGTGACGAAGAACGCGGACAGTCCGACCGAGAGGGCGGCGAACCGATCCACCAACAGCATGAGCACCGCGCCGAGGCCGAGGAGAATCGCGAGGTCCGCGCCGCCGTAGCCGAGCGCGCAGACGCCCAGGCATGCGATCGCGAGTGGCCAGGTGACCCGCGGGGGCAGCCGAGCCGCGCGGCCGCCCAGCACCACGACCTGGGCCGCCATGATCGCCGCGAAGCCGAGCAACCAGGGACCGTCGGCCCTCGCGAGGGCGGCGGACGTCACTGCGACCAGCGAACAGCCGGCCAGCCACATCACAAGCAGCATTCAGGCCTCCGGTTGACTCTTTACCCAGTCTGCGCACAGGACAAAGACGCAGTCAAGCCACGCGCGCCATGTCGGCGCATCGGCCGGCAGATCGGCGCCTCGCCGCGGCCCTCCGGACGCACTACACTTTCTGAAGCGTGTTCGAGCCCCGCCTCGACAACCGCCCCTGCGGAGGCAAGTACGGCGACATCGTCGCGGCAATCGGCCATACGCCGTTGGTCGAGCTCAAGCGCCTGAGCCCCAAGCCCGGCGTCCGCATCTACGCGAAGCTGGAGGGCCACAATCCCACCGGCTCGGTGAAGGATCGCGTGGCCCGCGCCATGATCGAGCGCGCCGAGGAGGAGGGCCAGATCTCACCCGGGCAGACCATCCTCGAGCCCACCTCGGGGAACACCGGTATCTCGCTCGCGATGATCTGCAGCCGCAAGGGCTATCCGCTGAAGGTCGTGATGCCCGACAACGTGACCCAGGAGCGCACCCAGCTCCTCCACATGTACGGCGCGGAGATCGTGTACTCGCCCGGCGTCCAGGGCTCCAACGGCGCGGTGAACATGGCGCTCGAGATGGCCGAGGCGGACGCGTCGTACTACATGCCCTACCAGTACGGGAACCCGGCCAACCCGGACGCCCACTACCACGGCACGGCCGTCGAGATCCTCGAGGAGCTGGACGACGTGGCCGCCTTCGTGGGCGGGCTCGGCACGGGCGGCACGCTCATGGGCAACGCCCGCCGGCTGAAGGAGGAGAACCCGGACACGCTGATCGTGGCCGCGGAGCCGCTGCAGGGCGAGCTGGTGCAGGGCCTCCGGTCCCTGGAGGACGGCTACATCCCGCCGATCATCGACCTCTCGCTGCTCGACCGGAAGATCTTCGTGTCCAACCGCGACAGCGTGGTCTGGACCAAGCGGCTGCTCGCCGAGGAGGGCCTGTTCGTGGGTGTCTCCAGCGGCGCGGTGGCCGCCATCGCCGTGCGCGTGGCCAAGCGAGATGGACGAGGGCAACGTGGTCTTCGTCGCTCCCGACGACGGCTGGAAGTACCTCAGCTCGGGCGTCTACACCAAGCCGATCGAGGAGCTGGAGACCCAGCTCGATACGGCGTCGTTCTGGTGAGCCTGCTGCGGTGCTCGCCCGATCACCGATCGGGCTCCGCTCCTCGCTGGCGTTAGCTCTGCTTCTGAGGTTCCGGCTGACGCGTCGCTTGGAGGCGTTCTCCACCGCTTCCTTCGCGGCTTCCTTCACGTCCTCGGCGTCGTCCTCGTGAGGTCCGGATCGTCGTCGTCCGGGTCGTCCGCGTCCTCGATCTCGTCGTCCTCGTCGTCCTCGTAGCCGTGGTCGTCGTGGTCGCCGGAGAGCGAGTCCCGGAACTCGCGAACGCCCTTGCCCAATGAGCGGGCGGCGTCGGGAAGGCGCTTGGGCCCGAGGAAGATGAGGGCCACCACCAGGATCACGATGAGCTCGAGCGGGCCGGGCGCGGAGATCATGCGACGCAGGCTAGTGCACGACCTCGACCGTCCCGACCATGAACGGGTGGAAGCGGCAGTAGTACGGATAGCGCCCCGGCGTGTGGAAGACCACGGTGGCGCTGCGGCCACTTCGCACGCGACCCGTCTCGAAGGGGCCGGCGGCGTGCTGCTCGGCCGTGGCGGTGTGCGGGGCCCGGTCCATGTCGGTCCACCTCACCGCCTGGCCGGCACGGATCCGCACGCGGCGCGGCAGGTAGCCGAAGCGCTTGATCGGCACGTTCACGGTCTCCGGCGTGGAGGACTCCCGGCCGAGCGGCACGGAGTAGCCCGCCGGAGACGCGCCCTGCGCATCATCCTCGGGCCCGCAGCTCGCCAGCGCGCCCGCGGCCAGCAGCGCGACCAGGGCTGCGCCCAGTCCGGTGTAGCTCCCCATACCGATGATCCCTTCGGCCGTTCGGCCGAGTCGGATCACCGCCAGGCGGCATAACTAGCCGGATTGGGTACCGGCGGCCACGCGGCCGGGGGGCTCGAACGGAGCGCGTCAGGACGGTCTCACCGAGCGCCTTCCGGAGCAGCACGAGGTGCTGCGCGTGACTCGTCATCACGCTGCCGAGCGGTTGGAGCAGCGCGGGATCGCGGAGGTCCGTGACGGCGTCCGCGTAGGCGGCCACCGCCTCCGACTCGCTACCGCAGGGCGAAGCGCAGGAAGCCGTCGCGCCCGCCGGCGAGCGCCCGGTTCACCTCGGGCGAGGGCACGGTGGCCGAGCGTTCCGGTGCGCGCCTGCTTCTTCAGGACTCGTTCGAGGCCGTCGGCGTGCTCGCCCTCGTGCCCGGCCAGCAGGCTCGGCGAGATCGGCGTCCACGACGCGTCGCCGTGCCGCCGCCTCGTAGGCCGAGCGGAGCCGGAGCTCGAGCGCCAGGAGGCCCTGGAGCGCCTCCGTGTCGGAGGCCGGCCGGGCGCGCGCCGGGGCGGCCAGGACGAGTGCGCCCGCGGCGGTGGCCATCAGCGCGCCGCGGCGGTCCAGGCTCACGAGGTTCCCGTCACGAAGGCGCCCGGCGAGGGTGGCGCCCCGGCCAGGTCCCGGACGAGGGCGAGGTGCTCCGCCTCCCCGGCGGCCATCGCCGCGGCCGCGCGGCGCAGCTCACCCGCGGGCAGCTTGGCCAGCGCGTCGAGGTGCGCGCGCACCATGCGCTCCTCCAGGTCGCGGGCGAGCAGCAGGGCGTCGCGCTCGTCGCGCAGCCGGGGGAAGGTGCGCTCGTACTCCGCCGCCGGCCGCCCCTGCACCGGATGGCCTCCGAGCCCCTCGATCAGCTCGGAGAGGCGCGCCACGTGATCGGCCTCCTGGTCGGCGATGGCACGCAGGTGTGCGCGAGTGTCGCCCCCGGCAACCCGGGCCGCCGCGGCGTACGCCGCGATGCCGGCGTGCTCCAGCGCGAGCACCGAGTTCAGCAGGCCGGCGCCCGAGCCGGGGCGAGGTCCGCGCGCGGGCGGGTCATCGCCCCCTCCGCACGACGCCACTCCGAGGGCCGCAGCGGCGAGCGCGCCTCGTCTGGTGATCGCCCGGCGGCCATAGCCGGACAGTAGTCGCCGAGCGGGGAGGAGGACTCAGGCCGGCTGCGGCGCGCCGGCCACGAGGCGCTCGAACAGGCGCTCGAGCGCGGGCCGCAGCCGGTCGCGCTCGAAGCCCGGCTGGGGGGCGGCCAGCTCCTCGAACATCAGCCCGGACACGGCGGCCACGATGATCGGGGCGTCGGCGGAGGGATCGTCGGAGCCCACGGCGCGGGCGCCCATCTCGGCCAGCCGCAGGTGGGTCGCGCGCACCTGCGCGGCCTCGGGGCGGAGCGCCGGCCGGCGCGCGGCCTCGAGGCCCAGCTCGTAGAGGGCCAGGTGGCGGGTGCGGTGCGCGCCCAGCTCGCCGGCCAGGGCGGCGGCCATGGCCTGGGCCCATTCGCTCACCGAGAGCTGCCGGGTGGCCAGCTCCACGACGAGGCCCTCGAAGCGCTCCACCTCCGCCCGGGCGGCGAAGCGCAGCGTCTCCTCGAGCAGGTCGTCGCGCGAGGAGAACCAGTAGGTGGTGGCCGACAGCGGCACGCCGGCCCGCGCGGCCACGGCGCGGTGGGTCACGCCGTCCGTGCCGTGCGCGGCGATGACCTCGAGCGTCGCGCGCAGGATCGCGTCGCGCCGGGCCTCGCCTCTTGGAGCATCTTGGTACATTTGTGCCACTTGTAGGTACAAACGTACCATGGCGCTTCGGAGGACTAGATGACCCTGGCCACTGCTTCCCCGCTCGACAACATCACCTACGAGGACCTGTACGCGCGCTGGGAGCGCGGCAACTGGAGAGCCACGGAGCTGGACTTCAGCCAGGACAAGGTCCAGTGGGACAACGACTTCTCCGAGTTCGAGCGGAGGGCCGCGCTCTGGAACTACTCGCTCTTCTTCTGGGGCGAGGACGCGGTGGCCGACGGGCTGTCCCCGTACGTGGACGCCGCCCCGCTCGAGGAGCAGAAGTACTTCCTCACCACCCAGCAGGTGGACGAGGCCCGCCACGCCGTGTTCTTCAAGCGCTTCATGTCCGAGGTGGTGGGGATCGGCGGCACCACCGGCGAGGCCCTGGAGACGATCCGCCCGCAGCTCACCTGGGGCTTCGTCCAGGTGTTCGACCGGCTGGAGCGCATGTCGGACGAGCTCCGGCGCGATCGCTCCATCCCCAAGCTCGCCCAGGCGATCACGCTCTACCACGTGATCATCGAGGCCACCATGGCGCAGCCGGGCCAGCACTTCATCGCCAGCTATCTGGAGGACAGCCAGCGACTGCCGGGCTTCCGGGAGGGCATGGAGAACGTGTCCCAGGACGAGCAGCGCCACATCGGGTTCGGCGTGAAGATGCTGAACGACCTGAGGGCGATGGACTCCGACGTGCCCGCGGCCGTGGCCGACCTCCTGCGCGAGGTGATCCCCTGGACCGCCTCGGTGCTGGTGCCGCCGAACTGGGACGAGCGCTACGTGGAGTGCTTCGGCGCCTCGCTCGAGGACCTGGGGGAGGCGGGGGCCACCTCGCTCGAGACGAAGATGCGCATGGCCGGCATGCCCATCGAGGACCTGCCGGGCCCGCCGGTGTTCCCGATCCCGGGCACCCCGCGCGAGCGGGCCAAGACCGGCAAGCAGATGGTGAAGGCGGGCTACCTGGGCGAGAAGACCGGGCCGCCCTCCAAGGACCCCGCGGACGTGCGCCTGCTGCTCGACGCGGTGGCCGCCGGACTTGACGCCGGCCAGGCCCAGCGCCCGGGCACCATCCAGTGGGACTTCTCGCGACGCCGAGCCCTGGCACGTGGTGGTGGCGAACGGCGACACCCGCGCCGAGCGTGGACCCACGCCGGAGCCGACGGTGCGCTTCCGCGCCCGCTTCGAGGACTTCGTGGACATCGCCGCCGGTCGCCAGGATCCGCTGCGCCTCGTCGCGCGCGGGCGCCTGCGCCCGCGCGGCGATCTGCGCTGGCTCTATCGCTCGCGCGCGATGTTCCCGGCCTAGGAGTACGGTCCGGGCTGGCCGGCAGCCCGGACTACCCATAGCCTCCAGGGATGCGGATTGCGCGCTCCCTGTGGGACGACCTGGTTGCACACGCGCGCGAGGATGCTCCCAACGAGTGCTGCGGGTACATGCGCGCGAAGGACGGGGTGGTGGAGGAGGTCTTCCGGGCCGAGAATCCGCGCAAATCGCCCTACGGCTATGAGCTCGACCACAAGAGCCTGTTCGCGGTCAACGCACTGGACGACGAGGGCTTCGAGGTGGGCATCTACCACTCCCATCCGCGCAGTCCGGCCGAGCCCTCGCAGACCGACATCAACCTCGCGCACTACCCGGACTGGACCTACGTGATCGTGTCGCTGGCCGGCGACGAGCCCTCGGTCCGCGCCTGGCGGATCGCCGACGGCAGGGTGGCTGAGGAAGATGTCGTCGTCGCCGACGGGTGAGCCCCGGCTCCACTGCCCCTCCTGCGACACCGAGGAGCCGGGCGACGGGCCCTTCTGCGCGAGCTGCGGCACCCCGCTCGTGATGTCCGGCGCCGAGACGCTCGACACTCCGCTGAGCGAGGCCCACGGGCGCGCCCGGAAGATCGACCCGTCCTACACGGAGGGTCGCCTGGTGCGCGTGGCCGGAGGTCGCAACCAGCCCGAGGCCGAGCTCATCCAGGGCCTGCTGCTCGAGGAGGGCGTGCCGAGCGTGCTGCGCAGGTCGGCGGGCTTCGACGTGCCGGACTTCCTCGCCGCCGGACCCAGGGACGTGATGGTGCCCGAGGCCGGTGCCGAGACGGCGCGAGCGCTGCTGCGGGACCTGCGGATGGGTATCCAGGAGCCCGAGCCCGGCGCGTCAAGGGGACCCAACCCGCTCGTGCTGGTGGCCGCCGTGCTGGGCACGGGCGCGGTGACCGCGCTGGTGGCCTACCTCAGCCTCTGAGGCGTGGCCGGTGCTCGCCCGATCACCGATCGGGCTGCGCTCCTCCCTGGAGGGTTATGATGCGCCGCCCGTGGACTTCGCTCCCTCCGACCGCGTAACCGACCTTCTCGACCGGGTTCGCGGCTTCATGGAGGAGCACGTGGACCCGGTGGAGGCCGAGGCCATGCGGGCCCTCGACGAGGAGGTCGGGCCCGGTGTGCCCTACCCGCGGATCCTCACCGAGCTGCGCGAGCGTGCGCGCGCCGAGGGGATCTGGAATCTCTTCCTGCCGGACGACCATTACGGCCCCGGGCTCACCAACTGGGAGTACGGGATGCTCTGCGAGCTCATGGGCCGCAGCGGCGTGGCGCCGATGGTGTTCAACTGCTCCGCGCCCGACACCGGCAACATGGAGATCCTGGCCGAGCACGGCACGGACGCGCAGAAGGAGCGCTGGCTTCAGCCGCTCCTGGACGGCGAGATCCGCAGCTGCTTCTCGATGACCGAGCCCGAGACCGCCGGCTCCGATCCCACCCAGCTCGCCGCCCGGGCCGAGCTCGAGGGCGACGAGTGGGTCATCAACGGACACAAGTGGTTCACCTCGGGCTACAACGGCGCCTCGGTGGCGATCGTCATGGTGGTCACCGATCCCGACGCCGCGCCGCACAGGCGCGCGAGCATGATCGTCGTGCCCATCGACACGCCCGGCTTCGTGGGCGTCCGGCCGGTGCCGGTGATGGGGCACGACGAGGGCCCGGGCCACTGGGAGGTGCGCTACGAGGACGTGCGCGTGCCCGCCGACAGCGTGCTCGGTGAGCGCGGCGGCGGCTTCGCCATCGCGCAGGACCGGCTCGGGCCGGGCCGCATCCACCACTGCATGCGGGCCATCGGCTCGGCCGAGCGCGCCTTCGAGATGATGTGCCGCCGCGCGCACGACCGCACGGCCTTCGGCGGCCCGCTGGCCGAGAAGCAGTTCGTTCAGGACTTCATCGCCAAGTCGAGGATGGACATCGACTCGGCCCGGCTGATGGTGCTCCACGCCGCCTGGAAGATGGACACCGAGGGCAAGCGCGCCGCGCGCCAGGACATCTCGATGATCAAGGTGATCGCCGCGCAGATGCACCAGCGCGTGGTGGACCGGGCGATGCAGGTGCACGGCGCCCTCGGCATGTCCGACGACACGCCGCTGGCCGCCATGTGGCGCCAGGGACGCTGGCTGCGGATCGCGGACGGGCCGGACGAGGTGCACAAGATGGTGATCGCGCTGCGGGAGCTCAACCGGTTCAAGCCGCGCGAGCCGGTCGAAGCGTGAGCGGCCGACCGCGCGCGCGGGCTCGCCGCGCCACGGCCGACCACGGCCTGGAGGACGAGCAGCGCGCCTTCGTGGAGGCCATCCGCGACTTCGCGACCCGCGAGAAGTGGACCGTGGAGGGCGAGGACGCGCACTCCGACGAGGTGGCGGCCCGGATGGGCGAGCTCGGCTGGTACGGGCTCCAGATCCCGGAGGAGTACGGCGGCTCGGGCGGCAGCTTCTTCGACGCGACGCTGTTCCTCGAGGAGACCGCGCGCGGCCAGATCCCGGTGGCCGCCTACGGCGTCACGCTGATCGTGGTGGGCGCGCTCGGGCGCTTCGGCACCGAGGAGCAGAAGCGGCGCCTGTTCGGCCACGTGGTGAAGGGCGGCACGCTCGCCATCGCGATGTCGGAGCCCGAGGCCGGCTCGGACGTGGCCAACCTGAAGACGCGGGCGCGTCTCGAGGACGGCGAGTGGGTGCTCGACGGCACCAAGATGTGGTGCTCCTACGCCCACAAGGCCGGCGAGATCCTGATCGTGTGCCGCACCGGCGAGGGCGAGCGCCACGAGGACCTGTCGATGATCCTGGTGCCGCGCGACGCGCCCGGGCTCACCATCACCCCCATCAAGACCATGGGCGGCGAGGAGACCAACGAGCTCCACCTGGACGGCGTGCGGGTGCCCGAGGAGGCCCTTCTCGGCACCGAGGGCAGCGGCTGGATCCAGCTGATGGCCGGCCTCAACTACGAGCGCGTGATCCTGGCCGCCACCGCGCTCGGCCTCGCGCAGCGGACCTTCGACGACGCCCTCTCATACGCGCGCGAGCGCAAGCAGTTCGGGCGCCCGGTGGGCAGCTTCCAGGCCATCTCGCACAAGTTCGCCGACCTGGCCACCGAGCTCGCCCAGGTGCGCCTGCTCGTCCGCTGGGTGGCGCGCCTCACCGACGAGGATCCGGGGCGGATGCTGCCCCAGGAGGCCTCGATGGCCAAGCTGGCCGCCACCGAGCTGGCCAAGCGCTGCGCCCTCGAGGGCGTGCAGATCATGGGCGGGTACGGGTACGCCACCGAGTACCCGATGGAGCGCCACCTGCGCACCGCGGTCGTGACCACCATCTACGGCGGCACCTCCGAGATCCAGAAGAACATCATCGCGAAGACGCTCGGGCTGTAAGGCATGGTCCGGTGCTCGCCCGGCCGGCGCCCGGGCTGCGCTCCTCCCTCAGGCCGCGGCTAGCGAATCGAGATCGTCGCGCCAGTCGCGCTCGATGCCGGCCAGCGGCCGGTCGAACGCCTCGGCGATCAGCCCGCGCGCCCCGCGTTCCAGTGGGCTCGTGGCCAGGGCGGCGGCCACGTGCACGCCCCGCTCCTCCTCCAGCATCGAGAAGATCGTGCCGCCGAGCAGCAGGGCGTCGGAGGGCGCGGGCGGGAACTCGGGGCGGCCGCCCTCGCGCAGCCGGCGCACGATCGCCGCCCGCATCATGGGCGTCTGGCCGGCGAGCCACGCGGCTCCGCCCTCGCACAGCCAGGCCCAGCGCACGTAGCGGCGGAAGTGGGAGATCGAGAACGGCGGCGGGAGGTCGGGGTTGTTCGCGGCCAGCACCAGGTGCGAGTACTCGTGCCGGGGGGTGAGCAGGAGCGCCTCGCGCGATCCCGGCACGGCCGACGCCCGGCGCTCCAGCGCCTCCGGGGCCAGCACGTGGATCTCGTGCTCGGCGAACCAGCCCGCGAAGTAGCGCCGGCTGGCGGGCGCGGCCACCAGGCGGGCCAGCGGCAGCCAGGGATGGGCCATGGCCAGCGCCAGCGGGCGCGCGTGCATCACCACCGCGATCTCGTACGGGGTGCGTCTCGAAGAGGCCGCCGAGGCTCTCGCGGAACCGCTCCAGGTCATCGAGGACGGCGGCCGCCGCGTCGGCATCCTCCGACTCGTGGCGAGCGGAGAACGACAGCGAATGACTCTCCACCCAGGCCACGCCTGGACTCTTACACGCGGCTCGCGAGCGCCGCGGTGGACATGCTTAGGCCAGAACGGGGACTGCGTCCGAGGCGATCGCCTCGATCTCCGCGGCCGCGCGCTCGAACTCATCGTCCGAGAGAACGGGCGTGCCCTCGAAGGGAAGCTCGCGGTAGAGGTCGATCCAGGAGCGGCAGCCGTGGTACTCGGGCCGCACCTTCACCGTGACCGGACGCGGGATTCGGTAGGTGCGCAGGACGATCACGTGGAGCGGATGGCGGCGCTTCCAGGCCAGCCGCTTCTCGGCGTAGTCGGGCGTCCAGATGTAATAGGGCGAGAGCGCGTCGATCGCGCGCGGGTCGGTGATCAGGTAGCTGGCCGACACCTCGGCCCAGGCCCGGATGCGCACCCGGTCGGGCTGCGCGATTCCGCCGTCCTGCACCAGCGCCTCGGCCGGGGGCTCGCGCTCCGGCCACACGCCCTCCTCGAGGGCGCGGTCGAGCTCGGGCACGTGCGACTGGCGGACCAGGTCGTTCCTCTGGTGATCGAAGGTGGGGTAGAGGAAGAAGCGGTCGTGCTCGATCTCGAAGTGCTTGTTCTCCTCCCGGATGCCGCCCTTGCGCAGGGTGAGCAGCTGCTCACCCTCGGCGAGAGCGCGCACGGTTACTGCCCATTCCTTGATTGCTACTGGCATAAGAGGGGAGGTGTTCTGCGAATCCGCGCCCGTGAACGTCTGCCGCCCGAAGAGCGGGAAGCGCGGATCGGGATTGTTGCGAAATGCGGCCTCGGTTTCAAGATCCGCGCGTTCAGAATTCTCTGAGCGAACTACCTGGCGACGGTGGCCACGGCGGCGAAATCCCGCTCTCCGAGGCCGTTTCCGGCCGCCTCTTCGTACATTCGCTCAGCCACCTCGGCGAGCCGCAGCTCCACTCCGAGCGCCCGGGCCTCGGCCAGGCAGTGGCGCACGTCCTTCAGCATGTGATCGAGTTTGAAGAGCGGGTCGAAGTCCTGCTCGAGCATCGGCCGGGCCTTCAGATCGAGCATCGTGGAGGCGCTGGAGCCCGACGCCGGCCACCTCGAGGAAGCGCGACGGCGTCCACCCCGGCGGCGCCCACCATGTGCAGCGCCTCGGCCAGCGCGGCGGCGTTGATCGCGGTCACCGTGTTGGCGATCACCTTGGTCATCGCCCCGTGACCCGGCGGTCCGACGTGCACCACCAGCCCGCCCATGGCCTCGAACAGTCGTCGCGCCCGGGCGAAGGCCTCGTCCTCGGCCCCGACCATGATCGTGAGCGTGCCGTCCTCGGCCCGGGGCCGCGAGCCGGTGACCGGCGCGTCCACGAAGTCGATGCCCATGCTCCGCCAGCCGGCTGCCGATCTCGAAGGCGGCCGTGGGGGCGATCGTGGACATGTCCACGCACAGCCCGCCCTCACCCAGCGCGGCGGCGGCGCCCTCGCCGCCCAGCAGCACCTGCTCCACCTCCGGCGCGTCGGGCACCATCGTCACGGCCGCGGTGGCGCCCTCGGCGGCCTCGGCCGGAGACGCCGCCGAGCGCACGCCGTGCTCCGCCGCGAAGCGCTCCGCCTTCTCGCCGGTGCGCGTCCACACGGACAGGTCGAACCCCGCCCGCGCGAGGTTGGCGGCCATCGGCTCGCCCATGATCCCCAGGCCGAGGAAGGCCACCCGCCCGGCGCCCTCACCCTGCCCTTCAGCCGTGCTCTCTCCATGTCCTCCACCTCCGGGGGTCTCGATTCGCAAGCGGTCGCCCGGGCGCAGCTCGCCCGAGCACTTCGGCGGCAGCACCTCGCCGTTCAGGACGTTCCTACCCGGCGCGCCCGGTTCTCCGCCCTCGGCGCCCGGGCGGCGCGTGGCGCCGCCGCTCGGTGATCAGCGAGTAGCGCATGGGAGCCAGGGCCTCGAGCTCGCGGTTCACGCCGTCCCCGCCCCGGTGCGCACCGGTGCCGCCGGAGCCCCGGCGCAGGGAGTACTCCACGGCACGCAGCGGGAACTCGAGCTCCAGCGCCTCCACCGGGGTGTTCAGGGTGTTGGACATGGCCACGTGCACGGCGCTCGGGCCGTCGGCGTCCGGGCACGCGCCCTGGCCGCCGCCGAGCGTCTCGTAGTAGGTGAACTCCTCGTTGCCGAGCGTGAGGTTGTTCATCGTGCCCTGGCCGAGCGCCCGCCCGAAGGCGGCCAGCACGAGGTCGGCCACCCGCGAGGAGGTCTCCACGTTGCCCGCGGCCACCGCGGCCGGGGGGCGGGCATTGAGCAGAGACCCCTCCGGAGCGAGAACGGTGAGCGGGCGGTAGGCCCCCGAGCAGGGAGGCACGTCGGGATCGGTCAGGACCCGCAGGGCGAAGTAACCGGCGGAGAGCGTCACGGCCAGCGGGCAGTTGAGGTTGCCGTCGTGCTGGGCGGCCGTGCCCGCGAAGTCGAGGGTCAGCTCGTCGCCGTCCACGGTCGCGCGGAGCCTCAGCTCCAGGTCGCCCGTCCACGGCCTCGAGCACGTCCCGGGCCTCGCGGGTCCCGTCCTCGAGCTCGGCGATCCGGGCCCGCGTGCGGCGCTCGGCGTAGTCCTGGGTCTCGGACGAGGCCGGCGCGCAGGGTGGCGAGCCCGTAGCGCTCCACGAGCGCGGCCACCCGCTCGGCTCCCGCCCTTCCGGCGGCCAGCTGGGCGCGGAGGTCGGCCTCCCGCTGGCGCGGGTTGCGCATCTGCGCGGCCAGGTCGTGCAGCACCTCGTCGGTGAGCGGAGTGGGCGGGATCACCACGCCCTCGTCCTCGAGCGTGCGCGACCCCGCGGGCATGCTGCCCGGCTCCGGCGCGCCCACGTCCGCGTGGTGGGCCCGGCTGGCCGCGAACCCGATCGGCTCGCCCCCGTGGAACAGCGGGAGGATCACCGTGATGTCCGGAAGATGGGTACCCCCGCGGTAGGGGTCGTTCAGGACCCAGGCCAGCCCGGGCTCGTGGCTCTCGCCCAGGACCGCGGCCACCGCCGACGGCATGGCCCCGAGGTGCACCGGGATGTGCTCCGCCTGCATGACCATCTCGCCCGTCGGCGTCGAAGAGCGCGGTGGAGGCGTCGCGGCGCTCCTTGATGTTGGCCGAGTGCGCCGAGCGCACCAGCACGGCGCCCATCTCCTCGCACGCCGCGCGCAACGCGCCGAGCATCACCTGGAGCGTGACCGGGCCGAGGCTCACCCGCCGGCCTCCAGCAGCACCGCCTCGGGTCCCGCGCTCCCCGCTCCAGCCGGGGGGCACCACCAGCGTCGCTCCCTCCAGCTCGATCACGGCCGGCCCCCGGACCTCGCCCGCCCCCGGACCCAGAACCCGCGCCTCCACGCGCTCGCCGCCGAACACCACCGGGCGTGTGCCGCGGTCCTCGGCCGGCGCGGCCTCCTCCCGCGGGGAGTCCGCTCCGGGGAGCGCGGCCGTGACCCGGATCGTGACCAGCTCCAGGTCGGCCTCCGGCGCGGTGTGCCCGTAGCGGCTCTCGTGCGCGCGCTCGAACTCCTGCCGCAGATGGTCCACGCCGGCGCCGGGCGGAGCCTCCACCGGAAGCTCGAAGGCCTGCCCGGCGTAGCGGAGGTCGTGGGTCACGCGCAGCTCGGCCGCGGGATCCCCGAGCCGTGCCCGTGGCCTCGGCGCCCATGCGGTCCACCGCCTCGCGGACGCTCGCGTCGGTGAGCTCAGCGCCGGCGAGCAGGACGCTCTCCACCACGTCGCGGCGGCGCTCCGACAGCACGAGCCCGAGGGCCGAGAGCACGCCGCCGGCGGTGGGCACCACCACGCGGCGCATCTCCAGCTCCTCGGCGATCTCCACCGCGTGCAGGGGACCCGCGCCTCCGAAGGCCACGAGCGCCAGGTCCCGCGGGTCGATGCCCCGTTCCACGGTGACCACCCGAACCGCGCCCGCCATCTCCGCGGCGGCCACGCGCACCACGCCCTCCGCCGTCTCCGTGGCCGACAGCCCGAGCTCCGCGCCGAGCGCTGACAGCGCGCCGCTCCGCGGCGGCCCGGTCCAGTCGCACGCCGCCGGCCAGCGGGGAATCCTCCGCGAGGCGGCCCAGCAGGAGGTCGGCGTCCGTGACGGTGGGCGACTCGCCCGCCGCGGCCGTAACACGCGGGGCCGGGATCGGCGCCCGCCGATCGGGGTCCCACCCGGAGCACGCCGCCGGCGTCCCGCCAGGCGATGGACCCGCCTCCCGCGCCCACGGTGTGCACGTCCACCATCGGCAGCGCCAGCGCCCGGCCGCCCACCTCGCGCCCCGTTCCCACCGCCGCTCCGCCGCCCAGGGCCACGGACACGTCGCAGGACGTTCCTCCCATGTCGAGCCCCACGGCGTCGCCGGCGCCCACGCGCTCGCCGACGCGGGCCGCGCCCACCGCGCCGCCCGCCGGACCGGAGAGCACGGTCCAGGCCGCGTGGCGCCCGGCGGTGGCGGCGTCCGCCGCGCCGCCGCTCGAGAGCATCACCTCGGGCGCGGGCAGGCCCTCGCCCCGGCACCGGTCGATCAGGCGCTCCAGGTAGCCGTGCATCAGCGGCGAGAGGGCCGCGTCCACCACCGTGGTGGCGCAGCGCTCGTACTCGCGGAACACGCCGGCGGTCTCGTGCGAGGTGGATACGTGCGCATCCGGGCGGCACTCCTCGACCAGCGCGGCGGCACGCCGCTCGTGGTCCGGATGGCGGAAGCCCCACAGGAGGCACACCGCCGCGGCCTCGAATCCAGGCCGCGGAGGCGCCCGCGCAGCTCCTCCTCGTCCAGCGCCGTGAGCACTCCTTCCGGGCCGGTGCGCTCGGGCACCGGCACCCGCAGGTCCACCGGCACGAGCGGCGGGGGACGCGACGCGCACAGCCGGTAGAGCTCCGCCCGGGCCTGGCGGCCCAGCTCCTCGATGTCGGTGAACCCCTCGGTGACGAGCAGCGCGGTGCGCGCCACGCGGCCCTCGAGCAGCGCGTTGGTGGCCACGGTCATCCCGTGCACGAAGCGCTCGACGTCGCCCGGGCCGGCGCCGGCACGCTGCAGCGCCTCGTCCACGGCCCGCATGACGCCCTCGGACTGGTCGGCCGGCGTGGTGGGCGCCTTGGCCACGAAGAGCCGGTCCCCGGCGAGGAGCGCCGCGTCCGTGAAGGTGCCGCCCACGTCCACCCCGAGGATCACGGGCGGCACGCTACGCGGAAGCGCCGCCGGGGCGCTTCGGCGGCGGTCCTCCCGGGCTAACCGCGGCCCCTAGGCCGCGGCGATCTCGAGATCCTCGTCCAGGTGCTTGTGGGAGGGGCAGTACTTGCTGCCCGGAAGCGGCACTCGCTGGCAGGGCGTGCCGCGGCGCGTGCTGGCGTGGCAGCACGCGGGACTGCCGTCAAAGGTCACTCCGGTGCGGAGCTGGCTGTCCACGTACTCGGTGGCCAGGCTCACGTGCTTCTCCACCAACCGGTACACGCGCATCTGCTCCGCGATCGGGAAGAAGTGGCGCACGTCCGCGAAGAGCGTGTGGACGGGACGGGCGAAGTAATGGCGGTCGAGCGCCAGCCTCTCCATGGACGTCTCGCAGGAGCGGAGAAAACGATGGCGGGTCTCGGCCAGATCCTCGCCCTTGCACGGGACGACGGATGAGGCCAGCTCCCGATAGATCGAGCGACTGAACTGGTACATGGGCCCTCCCTTACCCCTGATAACGACCGCGCCTGGGAATCCGTTTCCCTCCGCAACTTCTAGGATTGAAACCGCTGCGGTTTATGCGCGGCCGAACCTCACATTAAGCCGCAATTAACGGGTTCGCAAGCAGAAATCGTGCGACGGGGTCGGAACTTTGGCCAGTCCCCCATCAAGGGGGACACGATCACCCGAATTGGGTCGGCCTATTCGGTCTCCAGCCGCAGGAGCCAGTCCATCCTCCGGTTGGCGTAGAGGAGCGGCTCCCCCTCCTCCAGCCGGACCCGTTCGATGTCGCCGATGAGAATCGAGTGGTCGTAGCGCGTGAATGTCTCGGCTCGCCGGCACCGCAGATACGCCAGGGCGCCCGCCAGCTCGGGCACGTCCGCCGTCCCAGCGCCAGTCGAGCTGGGCGAACTTGTCGTCCCCGCGGCTGGCGAACACGCGGGCCACCGCGGCCTCGTCCGCCCGCAGGATGTGCACGCCGAAGTGCTCGCACGCGGCCAGCGCCTCGTGGCAGCGCGAGGAGTGCGCGATCGAGGCCGTGAGCGAGGGCGGGTGGGCGCTGTAGGAGGCCACCGACGTGGCGGCCAGCCCGCACGGCTCCCCGTCGGGCCGCCGGGTGGTGATCACGGCCACGCCCGAGGCCAGCGAGGACATGGCCCCGGCGAACAGCTCGTGCAGTTCCGTCTCGGTCGTCATTCCCAGTGCTCGGCGCGCGGCTCGGCGCCGCCACCCACGAGGGTATGCATCAGGTCGAGCGCCGGGTCGGTGGTGGGGTGGTCGGTGCGCTGGTGGGCTCCGCGGCTCTCCTCGCGCGCGAGGCACGAGGCCGCGATCAGGCGGGCCAGGGGGAAGGTGTCGCGGGCCAGCTCGGCGAGGCCCTCGGCGTCGCGGCGCAGCCCGGCGTGACGCCAGAGCGCGACCCGGGTGGAGTCCGGCGGGAGGGACGGCGGCCCGTACTCCGGCGCGGCGCCGGGTGCCGCCGGGGGACTCGGCTCGGCGCAGGCGGAGAGCGCGGCGCGCCTCCCGAACACGAAGCATTCCGCCAGCGAGTTCGAGGCCAGCCGGTTCGCCCCGTGGAGCCCGTTGCAGGCGCTCTCGCCCACGGCGTGGAGCCCGGGCAGGGTGGAGCGGCCGTCGAAGTCGGTGGCCACCCCGCCCATCGTGTAGTGGGCGGCCGGGGCCACGGGCACGAGGTCGTGGCGCGGATCGATGCCCACCTCGGCCAGCGCGGCGGCGATGTTCGGGAACCGCCCCAGGTCCACCGCGCGCAGGTCGAGGCTCACCGCCCGCTCTCCGCTGCGGGCGAGCTCCTCCTCGATGGCCAGCGCCACCTGGTCGCGGGGGGCCAGCTCGTCCACGAAGCGCTCGCCGTCCGCCCCCAGGAGGGTGGCGCCCTCGCCGCGCACCGCCTCCGTGATCAGGAAGCCCTCGCGCACGCCGCCCATGCGCAGGGCGGTGGGGTGGAACTGCATGAACTCGAGGTCGGCGAGCCGGGCGCCCGCGGCCTCGGCCAGCCCCAGTCCGGCGCCCACGGCGCCCCGCGGGTTGGTGGTGCGCTCCCAGAGGGCGGCCATCCCCCCGGTGGCCAGCACCACGGCCCGGGTGAGCACGGGCAGCGCCGCGCCGTCGCGCCGCCGGGCCAGCAGCCCTATGCAGCGGCCTTCGTGTGTCCACAGCGCCACGGCGGCGGCGGGCTCCAGCACGTGGATGCGTTCGTTCGTGGCCGCCCGGGCGGAGAGCTCGCGGGTGATGCGGCGGCCGGTGGCCGAGCCTCCGGCGTGCACGATCCGGCGCACCGAGTGGCCACCCTCCAGCCCGAGCGCGAGGTTGCCGTGGCGGTCGGCGTCGAAGGTCACGCCGAGGGTCTCCAGCTCGCGCACGCGCGCCGGTGACTCCAGGCACAGCACGCGGGCGGCGCTCTCCCGGGCGGCCAGGCGGCCCGCGGCCATGGTGTCGGCCAGGTGCAGCTCGGGAGAGTCGTCGTCGGCCAGCGCGGCGGCGATCCCGCCCTGGGCCCAGAAGCTCGCCGTCTGGGCCAGCGGAGAGCGGCTGACGAGGGCCACCTGGGCGCCCTGCTCCGCGGCCACGAGGGCCGTGAACAGGCCGGCGGCGCCGGCGCCCACCACGGCGACGTCGGCCCGCAGGGGCGTTTCCAAGGGGGTGCTCACTGAGCGTCGGTACGGTACCGGCGCAGCGTGCCGGTCCTCTTTCGACATCCCTCGTCGCTCGAGCACGACACGGGTTACGGCCACCCCGAGCGTCCGCAGCGCATCGAGGCCGTGGAGCGTGCCCTGGCGGAGCGCGACTGGGTGGGGTTCGAGCCACGGGAGGCCCCGGCCGCGGAGATGGACCAGCTCCTGCGCGTGCATCCGCTCGAGCACGTGGAGGCGGTACGCGAGCTGAGCGCGCGCGGCGGCGAGTTCGATGCCGACACCCCGGTCAGCCCCGGCTCCTGGGACGCGGCGCTCCACGCCGCCGGCGGGGCGTGCGCGCTGGCCGAGTCGCTTCTCAGCGGCGGCGAGAGGGTGGGCTTCGCCGCCCTGCGCCCACCCGGGCACCACGCCGAGCCCCGTCGCGCGATGGGGTTCTGCCTCTTCTCGAACGTGGCCGTGGCCGCGCGCCACGCGATCGCCGCCATGGGCGCCGAGCGCGTGCTGATCGTGGACTGGGACGTGCACCACGGCAACGGCACGAACGCGGTGTTCCACGAGTCGCGCGACGTGCTCTTCGCGAGCATCCACCAGTACCCGTTCTACCCGGGGACCGGGCCGCTGAGCGACGTGGGATCGGGAGAGGGGGAGGGCCACTCGCTCAACCTGCCCGTGCCCGCCGGGAGCGGTGAGGACGTGTTCTTCTCGCTGATGGAGCACGTGGTGCTCCCGGCGGCGCGCGAGTTCGCTCCCGACCTCGCCCTCATCTCGGCCGGGTTCGACGCCCACCGCGACGACCCGGTGGGGGGCTGCCGCCTCGAGACCTCCTCCTACGCCGAGCTGACGCGGCAGGTGCTCAGCCTGGGCGTGCCCGTGGGAGCGGTGCTGGAGGGTGGGTACGACCTGGAGGCGCTCGCCGGATCCACCGTGGCGACGATGGAGGCGCTCGTGGAGGGCGGCGACCCCGGCGCCCATCCTCGCGACGAGATCGCCGCAGGCGCGGCCGAGGTGCTCGCGCCGCTGGTGGCCGCTCTGACTCAGCCGGAGCCGGTGGGAACGACCTGCTGGACGTAGGCGCCCTTGTAGCGCCCGCCCAGGCGTGCCGCCTCGCGCTCGGCGCCGCCGGCCTTCGGGTAGCGGCCGGCCACCACCAGCCACAGGCCCTCGCCCAGGTCGCGGTAGTCGTCTGACCGGAGCAGGCCGGCCTCGAGTCCCGAGCGGGCCGCGTCCCAGGCCACCCGGCGCGCTCCGGCCTCGTCGCTCGAGGTCACGAGGATCACGGTGTATCCGGACGCCGTCTCCGGCCACGCGGCCAGGGCCACGGGTCCGTCACTCGACTCGGAGGTGCCGGCCACCCCACCGGTGGGGGCCGGGCTGTTGGACCGCCGCCGCCGTGCGCTCGGACGCGCTGGTGATGCCGGCGTCGCGGTCGTCGCTCGTGAGCTCCGAGAGGGCGAACCCGAACGCCACGGCGCCGGCGAGCGCCACCACCACGGCGATCGCGATCAGGGAGAGCCGGGGCATGCGCGGCCCCGGGTCGCGCAGCCGGGCCTCGTCCAGCGCGAGCCGGTGCCCGCAGTCGAGGCAGACCAGCAGGTCGGGCGCCGCCTTGGCGTGGCAGTGGGGGCAGGTGTCCGCGGGGCCCTCCACCTCGGGCAGCTCGTGCTGGAGCACGTCCAGCTCGGCCGCCTTGCCCTGCAGGAGCTCGGGAGCCCGCCGGCCGCGGCGGTGCAGCTCGTAGACGAGTGCTCCGAGGTCCAGGAGCATGGACTCCGGAGCCCCGCGCGCCGGGTCGGCGCTGCGTGTGGGCGTCTCAGGATTGGCCATCGAATGCGGAGCCGGGCGCACCGCGTCGGCGACTATACGGTCAGCACCCGACCGATTACCGCGAGCAGCCCGTCGCGGCGGCCGGACATCGGAAACTCGGTGAGAATCCGCTCCCGCGCGCGAGCGCCCGCGTCCGGCCCGAGGTCGAGTGCGCGCCGGATGCCCTCCGCCACCCGGTCGGCGTCCTGCGAGTCGATCAGCACGCCCGCGTCGCCCACCACCTCGGGCATCGCGGTCACGTCCATGACCACGGGCACGCAGCCGGCCAGCATCGCCTCGGCCACGGCCAGCCCGAAGCCCTCGTGCTGCGAGGCCTGCACGTACACCGAGGCCCTCCGGTAGAGGTCCTGAAGCTCCTCGTCGGACACCCACCCGGTGAACTCCACGTTCTTGTCCGGCCAGCGCGCGCAGCTCGTCGATGGCGTCGTCGTGCCAGCGGCCCACGAACGCGAAGCGCACGTCCGGCAGCTGCGCCGCGGCGGCCACGAACGGCCGGTGGCCCTTCTGCTCGAGTGTCGAGCGGACCAGGTGGCCGACGGTGAGCGCGAGCGGCTCCTTGGGCCCCGGCGGGAGCTCTCCGAAGGGATCCGGCACGCCGTGGTGCACGACCGTCACGCGGTCCGGCGGGATCGGCGTGTTGCGGGCGATCTCCGAGCGGCTGTAGTCGGAGTTGGTGATCAGCGCGGTGGCCCGTCTTCATGATCCAGCGGCTGGCCCAGCGCCGGAAGCCGCCCTGCTGGTAGCCGTAGCCGATGTCGGGCATGTTGGCCGTGTCGAAGCCGCCGATGATCATCACCGACGGCTTGCGCAGCAGCCAGGCGAGCGTCACGGGCAGGAAGGTGTGCCAGGAGGCGAACCACCCGAACACGAGGTCGGCCCGCAGCACGCCGCGCACCACCCGGTCGAGCCGGGGCACGCGGCCGGGCTGGTAGAGGTCCTCGATCTCGTGGCCCTCGGCCAGGATCTCCCGGTCGATGGCCACGAAGCTCGCCTTGCGGCTGTGCACGTAGAGGATGCGCTTGGGATGAGGCGCTCACGCGGTACGGATCGCGGGCCTCGACGAAGGCGCGGTGCCACTCCGAGAGCTCGAGCAGGCAGTAGAGGATGGCCTTGTGGTCGGCGCGCCCGCGGCGGTGCTCGTCCACCAGGCGCTCCACCGCCGCCGGGGTGGCCAGCCCGCCCAGCTCGGATCCGGGCGAGTAGCGGCGGCGCACCTCCTCGCCGAGCGAGGCGCGCAGCCAGTCGTCGTAGGGGGTGGCGAAGCCGTGCTTGGGGCGGGCCACGATCTCCGGCGGGAGCAGCCGCGACATCGCCCTGCGGTGCAGGCGCTTGCCCGCGCGCGGGCTCACGCGCCGGCGGGCCGGGATGCGGTCCACGAAGCGCATGAGCTCCCGGTCGAGGAACGGCACCCGCAGCTCGAGCCCGCTGGCCATCGACATCTTGTCGTTGCAGATCAGGATCCCGTCCGGGAGGAACATGCCGCGCGTCCAGGTAGAGCGCCTGCTCGAGCAGGCCGCGGCCGGGCACGTCGGCGAGCACCTCGGACGCGCGCGCCACCCGCTCGGCCTCCGCCTCGGCGCCGCCTCCCGGGTGCGAGCGCCGTGCGCACCTCGCGGTCGCTCACCTCCACCAGGCGCAGCAGGCGCTCCACGTCCCCGCGGCCGCCGAGCACGTGGGCCACCCGCCGGGCGTCGGCCGCCCGCGGCACCGCCCGGGCCATCGCCGCCGCGGGGGCGGCCAGCGCCGGGGGCACGTGACGAAGCCCGCCGAGCACGGCCGCGGCGCGGTGGCGGCCGTAGCCCCCGTGGGGCTCGTCCGCCCCCTGTCCGGCGAGCACCACCTTCACCTCGCCGGCGGCGAAGCGGGAGAGCTGGAGCAGCGCGGGGGCCGAGGGGATGCCGCACGGCTCCTCGAGGCGCGGCACGCAGCGCGCCAGCTCGGCCAGGAAGTCGTCGTCCTCCATCGCCGTGTCGTGGTGGTCGGTGCCGATCAGGCGGGCGCTCTCGGCGGCGAGGCGCCGCTCGTCCAGCACGTCGCCGTGGCCGGGGAAGCCGATCGTGAAGGTGGTGGGCGGCTCCGGGGCCGAGCGGGCCATGGCGGCCACGACGCCGGCCGAGTCCACTCCCGCCGAGAGGAACGCCCCGTAGGGAACGTCCGACATCATCTGGCGCCCGACCGCGCTCGGTGAAGCGCTCGGCCAGCTCGTCGGCCAGCGACTCGTCGTCCCGGCCCGTCAGCGGCGGTCCCGGCGCCTCGCGGAAGCTCGTGACCCGCGGCTGCTCGCCCTCGGGCGCCGTGAGCACCGAGGCCGGCGGCAGCTTGCTCACGCCCGCGAAGAGGGTTCGCGGAGCGGGCACGAAGCGGCAGGCCAGGTAGTGGTCGAGCGCCACCCGGTCGACCTCCGGGCGGACCAGGCCGGCCGCGATCAGCGCGCCGACCTCGGAGGCCACGCGCCACCCGGCGGCCGTCGCTCCACCAGTAGAGGGGCTTCACGCCGAACTGGTCGCGCGCCGCCACCAGGCGGCGCTCGCGGGCGTCCCAGAGCGCGAAGGCGAAGATGCCGTTCAGCTCGCGCACGAAGTCGGGCCCGTGCTCCTCGTAGCCGTGGACGATCACCTCGCTGTCGGAGGCGGTGGAGAAGCGGTGGCCGCGCCGCTCGAGGTCGGCGCGCAGCGCGGCGTGGTTGTAGATCTCGCCGTTCACCACCGCCGTCACCGCGCCGTCCTCGGAGTCCAGCGGCTGGTCCCCGCCGGCCACGTCGATGATGGCCAGGCGGGTATGGGCCAGCGTCGCCGCCCCGAGGCGGCGCACGGCCTGGCCGTCCGGCCCGCGGTGGCGGAGGGCCTCGACCATGCCGGCGGCCCCGCGCTCCCCCGTGCTCCCGGCCGGATCGAGGATGGCGCCGATCCCGCACATGCGGCTGATGATCGCAGGGGGTCTGGCGTGCTTTCCGCTGGCGCGGGCCGCGGACCAGCGCGCCCGCCTTTTCGCAAAGCCGTCGCTCACTTGTTGCACGCCGGTCTTGGACCGTGCGCCGCCACCGCGCAGCATCGGATTCCTCGTATCCAAGCTCTTCTCGAGGAGGTTCCGTGTACCGAATTCAAGGACTCGCGCACGCCGCCCTGGCGGGCGCCGCCGACCCGTCCGCGCCGCCCTCCGGGCCCGCGCCAGCCCCGGCGCGCGGGGTCAGGGCACGGTGGAGTACGTGGCCCTGATCCTGCTGGTGGCGCTGATCATGGCCGGCGTGGTGGCGGCGATGAAGGGCTTCAAGACCGACGAGGGCCAGCAGCTCGGCGACGTGATCCTGAACCGCATCAAGCAGGCGGTCAGGCGGGTTCAGTTCTGAGCCGCGCGGCACGATCCTGGCGGGGTGCGCCGGGCGGCGGGTGCAGCCGCCCGCGCGCCTGCCGCCCACCGTGCGACCATTCCCGCCCGTGGCACGCGACCCCAGAGAGCTGCCCGTGGCCGTCTTCGACTCCGGAGTCGGAGGCCTCACGGTCCTGCACGAGTGTCTCGTGTCGCTCCCGCACGAGGACTACCTCTACCTCGGGGACACGGCCCGCTTCCCCTACGGCGATCGCTCGCCGGAGCAGCTGCTCGAGTTCTCGCGCGAGCTCGCGGGCGCCCTGCTGGACCGTGGCGCCAAGCTGCTGGTGGTGGCCTGCAACTCGGCCACCTCGGCCGCGCTGCCCGCGCTTGCGCGACGAGCTGCGCGGGCCGCGTGCCCGGTCCTGGGCGTGGTCACCCCCGAGGCCCGCCTGGCCGCCCGCGCCACGCGCACCGGCGAGGGTCGGTCTGCTGGCCACGCCGGCCACGGTGGCCAGCGGGGCGTACGAGCGCGCACTGGCCGCGGTGGCCCCGCGGGCCGAGCTTCATGCCGTGGCCTCGGCCGAGCTGGCGCCCCTGATCCAGGAGGGAGGCGAGGTCGATCACCGCGTGCTCGCGTGCGTGGAGGAGCGCCTGCCGGCCGCTTCGCGCCGCGAATGTGGACACGGTGATCCTCGGCTGCACCCATTACCCGCTCGTCCGGGCCGTGCTCCAGCGCGAGCTCGGGCGCGGCGTGACCATCGTGAGCTCCGGCGAGGCCATCGCCGAGGACGTGGGCGAGCGCCTTGCGCGGCCTCGGCCTCGCCAACGACGAGCACCGCCGCGGGCGCTACCGCTTCCTCGCCACGGGCGACGTGGAGGAGTTCCGCGCGCCTGGGCACCCGCTTCCTCCAGCTCCCGCTGGACGAGGTCTCGCGCCTCGAGGTCGAGCCGGTCACGAAGGCGGCCGCGTGAGCGTCGAGGAGCGGCGCCGGGCCGACGGCCGGCAGCCGGCCGACCTGCGCGAGATCCGCATCGAGCCCGGCTTCGTGAGCACCGCCACCGGGTCGGCGCTGATCTCCGCCGGCGGCACGCGCGTGATCTGCACCGCCAGCGTGGAGGAGTCCGTGCCGCGCTGGATGGCCGGCCGCGGGCCGCGGCTGGACCACGGCGGAGTACGGGATGCTCCCGGCCTCGACGGGCGAGCGGAAGCGCCGCGACGTCTCGAAGGGCCGCCCGGACGGACGCACCGTCGAGATCCAGCGCCTGATCGGCCGCTCGCTCCGCGGCGTGATCGACTTCGAGGCGCTGGGCGAGCGCACGGTGTGGATCGACTGCGACGTGCTCGAGGCCGACGGCGGCACCCGCTGCGCGGCGATCACCGGCGGCTTCGTGGCGCTGGAGCTGGCCCTGCGCCGGCTGGTGGCGGAGGAGAAGCTCGAGGCGGTGCCGCTCATCACGCTCCGTGGCCGCGGTGTCCTGCGGGATGGTGGACGGGCGGGCCGCTGCTCGACCTCGACTACTCCGAGGACTCGACGCGCCGAGGTGGACGCCAACGTGGTCATGACCGGCGAGGGCGGGCTGGTGGAGGTGCAGGCCACGGCCGAGCGCACGCCGCTCTCCCGGACCTCCCTGGACGAGCTGCTGGCGCTCGCCGGCGGCGGGCATCGAGCGGCTGCGCGAGGCCCAGTCGGCGGCCGTCGCGGCGGCGCGATAGGCGCGGGAGCCGCGCCTTGCGGCGTGGTCGCTCGCGACCCGTAACGAGCACAAGCTGCGCGAGCTGCGCGGCCTGCTCGACGGCGTGGACCTGGAGCCGCTGCCCGAGGAGGTCGCAGCTGCCGCCGGAGACGGGCACCACGTTCGAGGCCAACGCGCTGGTCAAGGCTCGCGCCGCGGCCGCCGGCCACCGGCCTGCCCGCGGTGGCGGACGACTCGGGCATCGCGGCCGCGGCCCTCGGGGGCGCTCCGGGCGTGCTCTCCGCGCGCTACGCCGGCGAGCACGCGACCGACGAGGAGAACCTCGCGAAGCTGCTGCGCGAGGTTCCGGCCGACGGACCGCCGGGTGGCCTACGTGTGCGCGCTCGCCTACGTGGAGCCGGGCGGGCGCGAGGAGGTGGTGCGACGGGCGCTGCGAGGGCGTGCTGATCGACGAGCCCCGCGGCGACGGCGGCTTCGGATACGACCCCGCCTTCGTGCCCGACCTCTACTCCGACGGCCGGACCATGTCCGAGCTCTCGCCAGAAGGAGAAGGACGCCATCAGCCACCGCGGCCGGGCGGCGCGCGCCCTCGCGCAGCGCCTGCGCGAGACCGACCGCGACCCGGGCCTGCTCGCCTCCTTCCTGCGCAGGCGGCCATGACCGGCGGCGCTCGCGGAGGCCACCGGGCCTCGCGCCCTGGCGCGCGGTGGGCCCGGAGGCGCAGGGCGGCGTCCCGCGCAAGGACCGCGCGGCGGCCGTCTCGATCCTCTCGAACGCGCTGCTGATCACGCTCAAGATCGCCGCCGCCGCGATCACCGGATCGATCGCGATCCTCACCGAGGCGGCCCACTCGAGCATCGACCTGATCGCCTCGGTGATCGCCTTCTACTCGGTGCGCAAGGCCGACCAGCCGGCCGACGCGGACCATCCCTACGGCCACGAGAAGGTGGAGAACCTGGCCGCGGCGATCGAGGGCGTGCTGATCCTCCTCGGCGCGGGCATCATCATCTTCGAGTCGGTCCGGCGCATCTCCCAGGGCAGCGAGGTGGAGTCGCATCGGCGTGGGCATCGCGGTGATCGGCTTCTCCGCCGTGGCCAACTTCGTGGTGTCGACCTTCCTCTACCGGCGTGCGCGCGCCACGGACTCGCCCGCCCTCGAGGGCGACGCCGCGCACCTGAGGACGGATGCGTTCACCTCGCTCGGCGTGCTGGTCGGCCTGCTGGCCGTGGAGATCACCGGGCGTGGAGGCCCTCGACCCGATCACCGCCATGCGTGGTGGCCGGGGCGATCGTGTTCGCCGGGCTGCGGATCATCAACCGCTCGTCGCGCGTGCTGGTGGACGAGGCCCTGCCCCAGGAGGAGCTCGACGCGGTGCGCGCAGGCGATCGAGGAGCACGGGGCCGACCGAGGTGGCGGGCTTCCACAAGCTCCGCGCGCGGCGGGCCGGGAGCCGGCGCTACGTGGACCTCCACGTCCAGTTCCAGGACGGCACCACCCTCTCGCGGGCGCACGAGATCAGCCACGAGCTGCAGCAGGCGATCCGCGCGCGGCTGCGCGGCGCCGACGTGCTCATCCACCTCGAGCCCTCCGAGGCGGCGCGCCCCGAGGACCGCGCTCAGGTCAGGTTGAGAGCCGCCGCGGCGCCCACGGCGAGCAGGATCAGCGTGTAGCCGTAGTAGCCGTCGAGGAGGAGCAGGAGGGCGGCGACCAGGCAGATGCCGACGGTCACGAGCCACGAGATTCTGGACAGGGGCACGCCGCTATTCTGACCATCGATGCCCGGGACGCTCACGCCCGAGCGGACCGCCGCCCGTCTGTGCGAGCTCTCGGACGATGCACGGGCCGCGATTCTCCTCGATGCGGGAGGGTCCCTGGCCGGTTCGAGCGAGCTGGAGGCGGAGCGTGCACGCGGCCTCGCGGAGCTGGCCCGAGAGCTGTTCGCGGCCGTGGACCGGGCGTCCCGGCCCGAGGGCGTGGACCCGCCCGAGCAGGTGGAGGCCCAGGTGGAGGGCGGCGCCGTGTACGCGTCCCGCACGCCGCGCTGGATCCTCGCGGTGGTGGCCCGGCGCACCGCCCTGTCGTCGCTGATGCTCTACGACCTGCGTTCCGTTCTCGCCGAGCTCGAGACCGGGGTGCCGATCCGCACCTCCACGAGCGCGGTGGCGAACGGAGACGCGCTTCCGATCTCGCCGATGCCGAATCTCGATCCGGAGGAGGCCAAGGAGACGTGAAGGAGAAGCGAAAGGGCCCGATCAGCCGAGCCGCGGGACTGGCCGAGGGCATGGCCAACACGGTGCGCCGGATGCAGCGCGACCGTGAGCCACGGGTGCTTCTCTACGACTCCACGGGCTACGCGCGGCGCCTCCAGCCGGACGCGCGCGGCTACGAGAGCGTGATCGCGGTGTCCGAGCGAATGGTGCGCCTCGTGGAGGGGGCGGAGGCGTGACGCTGGTGGCCCCGGAGCTGGCCGGCCGCGTGCTCGAGCGCGCGCTCGCCCGCGGGGGCGACCTGGCCGAGCTGTACGCCGAGGACCGCCACGGCTTCTCGCTCTCGCTGGACGACGGGCGGGTGGAGTCCCCTCAGAGCGGGCGCGAGCTGGGTGCGTGCCTTCGGGTGGTGGACGGCGAGTCCACCTACTACGGATACGTGGACGGCCTCGCCGAGCCCGACCTCCAGCGCGTGGCGGAGTCCGTGGCCCAGGCGGTTCGCGGCCGCGCGACGAAGCCGGCGGCCACGTCGTCGCCGCGCCACGCGAAGGGCCACCCGGTGGCCGTGGCGCCCGACTCCGTGGACGCCGCTCGCAAGGCCGCCCTCCTCCGGGCGTGCGACGAGCGGGCCCGCTCGGCGGGTGGCGAGATCAGCCAGGTGCGGGTGGGCTACGGCGAGTCCGGCCGGAGGGTGGAGGTGTTCAACTCCGATGGCGTGGCGGCGGCCGACGACCGCACGCGCGTGCGCCTCAGCGTGCAGGCGGTGGGGCGCCGCGAGGGCCGGGTCGAGACCGGGAGCGACACCCGCGGCGGGCACGCGGGCTTCGAGCTGATCGAGCACGATCCCGAGGAGGTGGCCGATCGCGCCGCCCGCCGGGCGCTGGCCCTGCTCGACGCCGTGGACGCCCCCACGGGCCGGCTGCCGGTGGTGGTGGGCAACGGCTTCGGCGGCGTGCTCCTCCACGAGGCCGTGGGCCACGGGCTGGAGTCGGACGCGATCCAGAAGGCCGCGAGCGTCTACGCGGGCAAGATCGGCGAGCAGGTGGCCGAGCCCTTCGTGACGGCCTACGACGACGGCGCGCGCACGAACGAGTGGGGCAGCGACGGGATCGACGACGAGGGCACCCCGACCCGGCGGACCACGGTGATCGAGGACGGGCGTCTCACGTCCTACCTGTACGACCTCATACGCGCGCGACGCGACGGCGTGGAGTCCACGGGCAACGGCCGGCGCTCCTCCTTCCGCCACCTCCCGATCCCGCGCATGACCAACACCTACTTCGCGCCCGGGGACGCCACGCCCGAGGACCTGATCTCGAGCATCGACCGGGGCCTCTACGCGGTCTCCTTCGGTGGCGGCCAGGTGGAGCCGGCCACCGGCGACTTCGTCTTCGGGGTCTCCGAGGGCTACCTGATCGAGAACGGGAAGGTCACCGCTCCGGTGCGCGGGGCCACGCTGATCGGCAACGGCCTTCAGGCCCTGGCCGCCATCGACGGGGTGGCCGGGGACCTGGCCATCGCCACGGGCTACTGCGGCAAGGCGGGTCAGACGGTGCCCGCCGGAGTGGGCCAGCCACACGTGCGGATCCGCGAGCTCACGGTGGGCGGCACGGCGTGAGCGTCGACCTGGAGGGCCTCGCCGGCCGAGCCGTGCAGGCGGCGCTGGACGCCGGCGCCACGGATGCCGAGGCCTACGCGGGGGAGGACCAGAGCCGGGAGGTCCGCGTCTACGACGGCCAGGTGGAGAGCCTGAGCGACGCCGGAGGCCGCGGCGTGGGGGTGCGCGCCTTCGCGGGCGAGCGCGCCGGGTACGCCTACACCACCGACCTCTCGGACGAGGGACTGGCCACGGTCGGCAGGTCGGCGCGCGAGGCCGCGTCGGTGGCCGATCCGGACGAGTACGCCGGCCTGCCCGACGAGTGCGGGGCCACGCCGGTGGAGGGCCTCGCCTCGCCGGAGCTGGCCCGGTGGACGACCGAGCAGAAGGTGGAGCTGGCGCTGGCCGCGGAGCGGGCGGCCCGCGCCCGCGAGGGCGTGACGCAGGTGGAGCAGGCCGTGTACTCGGACGTGGAGGGGGCGGTGGCGCTCGCCAACTCGCGCGGGTTCTCCGGCAGCTACACGGCCACCCAGGCGTGGAGCTACGTGTCGGCGTTCGCCGGGGACGGTGCGGACCTCATGACGGGCCTGGGGGTGGCGCTGGGACGCGACCCGAGCCAGATCGACCCCGAGGCCGTGGGCGGCGAGGCGGCCGACCGGGCGCTCGCCCTGGTGGGTGCGCGCCAGCCGGAGAGCCGGCGCTGCCCGGTGGTGCTGGATGCGCTCGTGGCGGCCTCGTTCGTGGCCATCGTGGGCGGGATGCTCTCGGCCGAGTCGGTCCAGCGCGGCCGCTCGCTGTTCGAAGGCCGGGAGGGCGACGAGGTGGCCGACCCGCGGCTCGAGCTCGTGGACGACGCGACCGATCCGGAGGGACCCGCCAGCGCCCCGTTCGACGGCGAGGGGTCGCCCACCCGGCGCACGGCGCTGATCGAGGGCGGCCGGCTCCTCACCTTCCTGTTCGACGTTCGCAGCGCACGCCGGGCCGACCGCTCCACCACCGCCAACGCCTCCCGCTCCTCGTACCGCTCGCCACCGTCGGTGGGCGCCTCCAACCTGATCGTCAGCCCCGGCGACGAGGACCTCGACGGGCTCCTGCGGCAGGCCGGCGACGGCCTCTTCGTCACGGACGTGGCCGGGCTCCACTCCGGGGTCAACCCGGTGTCGGGAACGTTCTCGGTCGGCGCCTCGGGACGGCTGATCGAGAACGGCCAGCTGGGGGCCCCGGTCCGCGAGATCACGATCGCCAGCGACCTGGTTTCGATGCTCCGCGGGATCAGCCGGGTGGGGTCGGAGGCACGGTGGATGCCCGTGGCCGGGAGCGTCAAGGCACCCCCTCTTCTGGTGGCCGAGATGTCCGTTTCCGGTTCCTGAGCGGCCTCCCGGCCAACAGTCGTCCGCGAACGTTGTTACGTTCCGCCGCGATTTAGATGCCCCCGTCAAGGAGGAAAACGTGACTAAGGCCGAGTTCGTGGACCAGGTCGCTGACCGCTCAGAATTGGGCAAGGGAGAGGCCGGCAAGGCAGTTGACGCCGTCCTGGACACAATCAAGGAGGTCCTGTCGCGCGGTGGGGAGATCAACTTCACCGGCTTCGGGAAGTTCGCCGTCGCAGACCGTGGCGCCCGCCAGGGTGTGAACCCGCAGACCGGCGAGCGGATCCAGATCGCCGCCAGCAGGGTCCCGCGCTTCAGCGCCGGATCGGCGCTGAAGGGCGCGGTCAAGGGGTCCTAGGCGGTCGCGAACCCTCGCCCGCGCGCGCTCCCCGGCCGGAAGGCCGGGGATGGGGTCGTGCGGGCGAGCCGGGCCAAGGAAGGCCCCGGCGTGGTTCCGCGCGTGGCGCGGACCGGGTTCGCCCTTGCCTCCTCTCCCTTCACCGGGGGCTGACCCCGAGATGAAGTCCGAGGAGCGGAGCCGGGCGTTGGCCGGGCAGCACCGGACCACGCGGGGAGGAGCGGAGCCCGGGCGGTGGCCGGGCGAGCACCGGACCACGGTCTCACTTCGCCGACCGGCTGGCGGCGCTCGTGGAAGAGCGTCGCAGTCGCGTCGTGCTCGGGCTGGACCCCGATCCGGCGGCCCTGTGGCCCGGGTCCGTGCCGGAGGGGCAGGGCGAGGCCGGCGGAAGCCTCTCGCGCACCCGAACGGCCGACGCGGTCACCGAGCACTGCCGGGCCGCGATCGTGGCGGCCGGACCCGCGTGCGTCGCGGTGAAGCTCCAGATGGCCTGCTTCGAGCGCCTGGGCGCGCCCGGCTGGGAGGCACTCGAGCGCACGGTCGCGATCGCCCGCGACCACGGCCTGCTCGTGATCGCCGACGGCAAGCGCGGCGACGTGCCGGTCACGGCTGCCGCCTACGCCCAGGCGCTGGTGGGGGAGACCCCGGGGCCCTTCGGCCCGGTGCCGGGCCTGGGCGCCGACGCCTTCACCGCCAACCCACTGCTCGGCCGGGATGCCCTGGAGCCGCTGATCGACGCGGCGCGGGAGGCCGGCGCGGGCATCTTCGTCCTCGTCCGCACCTCCAACCCCGGGGCGGCCGAGCTTCAGGACGCCGGCAGCCCCCCGCTGCACGAGCGTCTCGCCGACGATGGTCAACGAGCTGGGAAGCGACCAGACGGGCGAGTCCGGCCTGTCGTTCGTGGGCGCGGTGACCGGCGCCACCGAGCCGGCCCTCCTCGCCCGGATGCGCGAGCTGATGCCCGCGGCGGTGTTCCTGCTGCCCGGGGTGGGGGCGCAGGGCGGGCGGGTGGAGGACCTCGGCGCGGCCTTCGCGCCCTCATCCGGCCGCGGGTCTCGTCACCGCGTCACGCTCGATCGTGGGCGCTCACCTCCAGCGCGGCGGCGATCCGGCCACGGCCGCGGCCGACGCCGCGGAGGAGCTCCGGGTGGCCGCTTGGAACGCCTGACCCGCTCGCTCCGGCGTCCGCTCTCCCTATGCTCCGAATCGCCTGTCCGGGAGCAAGATGCACGATCACGGCAGAAGTAGCCCAGCCCGATTTCTCGCTCCGCTCGCGCTGGTGGCGTTCGCGCTGGCCGTGGTTCTGATCGTCGTCGCGTCGTCCGGAGGTGGGGACGGCGGAGGCGGCGGCAGCGACACGGCCCGGCGGCGGCAGCTCCGGAACCGGCACCTCCTCCACCCAGACCACTCCGCGGCCCATCGCGCGCCACCTACACGGTGAAGACCGGGGACACGCTGGGCGCGATCGCGGAGAAGACGGGCGTCACCGTGGAGCGGCTTCAGACGCTCAACCCCGATCTGGATCCGCAGGCTCTCCTCTCGGGGCAGAAGATCAAGCTCCGCGAGTGAGGACGCGGCGCCGGCACGCTCGCGGCCCTGACCGTTCTGCTGGCCGCGGCCCTTCTGGCAGCGGCCCCCGCGCCGGCCGCCGCGCCCGCGCCGCAGCGTGCAGGCGGCGGCGGGGATCGTGATCGACGCCCGCGACGGGCACGTGCTCTGGTCGCGGAGCCCGGACCAGCCGCGTGCCATCGCCAGCACCACCAAGCTGATGACCGCCCTGCTCGTGCTGGAGCGGGCGCGGCCGGGAGACGTCTACACCGCGCCCGCGGTACAACGCCGGCGCCGCCGAGTCGCGCATCGACCTGGCGCCGGGGGAGCGCATGACGGTGGCCGATCTCCTGAAGGCGCTGCTCCTCGAGAGCGCCAACGACGCCGCCGCCACCCTGGCCAAGGGCGTGTCCGGCAGCCAGGCGAGCTTCGTGAAGGCGATGAACCGGCGTGCGCGGGAGCTCGGCCTGGACGAGACGGCCTACGCCAACCCGGTCGGGCTCGACGACCCGCGCGGGTACTCGACCGCGCGCGACCTCGCCGCGCTGGCGGCTCGGCTGATGCGCAACCACGCGCTTCGCCCGCATCGTGGACACCCCGCAGGCCCGCCTCGCGTCCGGGAACCACCCGCGGGTGGTTGAGAACCGCAACCTGTTGATCGGGAGCTACCCCTTCGTCACGGGGGTGAAGACCGGCCACACGCTGCGGGCGGGCTACGTGCTGGTGGGCGGGGCGGGCACCGCGCGCACCGGCCGGGTGGTGAGCGTCGTGATGGGGGAGCCGAGCGAGGCTGCCCGAGACGCGGACACGCTCGCGCTTCTGCGCTTCGGCCTCGGCCGGTTCTCACGGGTGCGGGTGCTCGACCGGCGCCGGCCGGTGGCCCGCGTCGGCGTGGACCACCGCGACGAGGATGCCGAGCTGGTGCCCGGTCGCCGGCTCGACGTGACGCTCCGGAAGGGCGAGCGCGTGCGCCGGATCGTGGACGCGCCCGACAGCCTGGACGGACCTCTGGCCGCCGGCTCGCGCGTGGGAACGGTCACCGTTCTCGTGGACGGGCGGCGTGTGGGCCGGGTGGCGGCGGTCACGGCCGGAGAGGTGCCGGGCGCCGGCATCCCGCGGGTGGTTGTGTCCGCAATCGGCCTACCTCTGACACTGCTTATCCTCCTCCTGGCCCTCCTATTCGCCGTGCTCGCCGTTCTGCGGGTCCGGGTCAGGCTGCGCCTCGTCCGATGATCATCACCGTCACCCTCAACGCCGCGATCGACAAGACGCTCGCCGTCCCGAACTTCCGGCTCGGCCGGCGCCACCGGTCCGTGGAGCAGACCGCGATGGCGGGCGGGAAGGGCGTGAACGTGGCCCGGGCGCTGAAGTCGCTCGGCCAGCCCGTGATCGCCACCGGCGTGGCCGGCGGGCCCGACCGGCACGCTGATCACCCAGGCCCTCAGCGACGAGGGCATCCTCAACGACTTCGTGCGCATCCGGGACGAGTCGCGCACCTCCACGGCGGTGATCGACCCCACCTCCGGGGAGCAGACGGAGATCAACGAGTACGGGCCGCTGGTGAGCGAGGGCGAGCTCGACCAGTTCGTCGAGAAGCTGCTCTACCTGGCCCGGGGCGCCGCGGTCTGCGTGTTCGCCGGCAGCCAGCCGCGTGGGGTGGACGCGGAGCTCTACGGCCGCCTGATCGAGGAGCTGAAGCGCCTCGGGGTCTCCACCGTGCTGGACGCCGAGGGCGAGCCGCTGATCATGGCCACGCGCCGCGGCCCGGACCTGGTGAGCCCCAACGAGCTCGAGGCCGAGGGGCTCGTGGGGCGGGAGTTCGCGGACGAGGAGGACCGCCGGGCCGGAATCGCCGAGATGGTGGAGCTGGGAGCCCGCGAGTCGATCATGACCCGCCCGGACGGGTGCCTCGCGCTGCTGGCCGACGGCCCGGAGAAGCGCGAGTACCGGGCCACGCTCGAGCCGCTCGAGCCGGTGTCCGCCGTCGGTTCCGGGGATGCCTTCCTGGCCGGGTTCGTGGCCGCCCGCTACTCGGGGAGGCGGAACGAGGACTGCCTTCGTTTCGCCGTCGCCTGCGGTGCCGAATCCACCCAGCATTTCGGCGCGGGGGTGCTCGATCAGCGCGAGGTGGAGCGGCTCCTGCCCGAGGTCCGGGTCGAGGCGATGGAGCCCTCCACGCCCGGTTCCGGAAGCGGTCTGGGAGGCGGTTCGGCCCGCGTCCGGTGACGTTCGGGCGCCGGTGCTAACGTCAAGCGTTCGTCCGTCGTCGAACCTAGGATGGCCCAATGGAAGTAGAGATCGGCCGGGGCAAGAAGGGCCGTCGTGCGTACGGCTTCGATGACATCGCGATCGTCCCATCGAGGCGTACGCGAGACCCGGACGACATCGACATCACCTGGACCCTCGGGCCCTACCGCTTCGAGCTCCCGCTGCTCGCCTCGGCCATGGACGGAGTCGTCTCCCCGGCCACCGCGGGCGCGATCGGAAAGCTCGGCGGACTGGCCGTTCTGAACCTCGAGGGCATCTGGACCCGCTACGAGGACCCGGACGCGGAGCTCGAGCGCATCAGCCACCTCCCCAAGGAGGTGGCCACCACCGAGATGCAGCGCATCTACTCGGAGCCCGTCCAGGGCGAGCTCGTGGCCCAGCGCATCCGTGAGATCAAGGAGCAGGGCGTCGTGGCCTGCGCCTCCCTCACCCCCCAGCGCGTGCGGGAGCACTACGAGACGGCCATCGAGGCCGGCCTCGACGTTCTCGTCATCCAGGGCACGGTCATCTCGGCCGAGCACGTGTCCACGCGCAGCGAGGGCGCGCTGAACCTGAAGGAGTTCATCCGCGAGGTGCCGATCCCCGTGATCGTGGGCGGCTGTGCCTCCTACGCCACCGGCCTGCACCTGATGCGCACCGGCGCGGTGGGCGTGCTCGTGGGCGTCGGTCCCGGCGCCGCGTGCACCACGCGCGGCGTTCTCGGCATCGGCGTTCCTCAGGCCACCGCGATCGCGGACGTGGCCGCCGCCCGCTCCCAGCACATGCTGGAGACCGGCGAGTACGTGAAGGTCATCGCCGACGGCGGGATGCGCAACGGCGGCGACCTCTCGAAGGCCATCGCCTGCGGCGCGGACGCCGTGATGGTGGGCTCGCCGCTGGCCCGCGCCTACGAGGCGCCCGGCCGGGGCTACCACTGGGGCATGGCCACGTTCCACCCCACGCTGCCCCGCGGCGCGCGCGTGAAGACCACCCAGAACGGCTCGCTCGAGCAGATCCTGATGGGCCCGGCGCACGAGAACGACGGCACGTTCAACCTGATCGGCAGCCTGCGCACCTCGATGGCCACCTGCGGCTACGAGGACATTCCGGCCTTCCACAAGGCCGAGGTGATGGTGGCTCCCGCGCTTCAGAGCGAGGGCAAGCAGCTGCAGCGCGAGCAGGCGGTGGGCATGGGCGCGGTCGCCGCCGCGGTGCCGCATCCCGACGCGAACGGCTCCGGGCCGCTCGCCGACCCGGCGCTCGTCGGGGAGTGAGGCCAGGCCCCCGGTCCGCCGCCCTCCCCGGGGGGAGGTGCGCGTGATCGGCACGGGGGCCAGCCGGGAAGACACGCAAATTGCGGGATCGCGGCCCGTCACCGACGAGGTGCTCGTCCTCGACTTCGGCGGGCAGTACTCGCAGCTGATCGCACGGCGTGTGCGCGAGTGCGGCGTGTTCGCCGAGCTGCTGCCGCATCACGTGCCGATCGAGGAGATCACGCGCCGCGCGCCGAAGGGGCTGATCCTCTCCGGCGGGCCCGCCTCGGTGTACGCCGACGACGCCCCCGCCCTGCGCCCGGAGCTGCTCGAGCTCGGCATCCCCGTGCTCGGCATCTGTTACGGGATGCAGGCGATGGTGCTCGGCCTGGGCGGGAAGGTCGAGGGCGCCGAGGTGGGCGAGTTCGGCCGCTCCACCCTCACGGTGCACGACTCACGGCCGGCTCCTCGCCGGAGTCCCGGAGGAGCAGAGCTGCTGGATGAGCCACCGCGACACCGTCTTCGAGGCCCCTCCGGGCTTCACCGCGCTGGCGTCCTCCTCGGAGTCCCCGGTGGCGGCGATGGAGGACCCGGCCCGTGGCCTCTACGGGATCCAGTTCCATCCCGAGGTGGCGCACACCCCCTACGGCACCCAGATCCTCGAGACCTTCCTGCGCGACATCGCCGGCTGCGACATGTCGTGGAGCGCCGCGTCGGTGGTGGAGGAGCAGATCGCGCGGATCCGCGAGCAGGTGGGGGACGGCAAGGTGATCTGCGGCCTGTCCGGCGGGGTGGACTCGTCGGTGGCCGCGCTGCTCACCTACCGGGCGATCGGGGACCAGCTCACCTGCGTGTTCGTGGACCACGGCCTCATGCGCAAGAACGAGGGCAACCAGGTGGTGGCCGCCTTCCGGGACCAGTTCAAGGTGCCGCTCATCGCCGTCGACGCGGAGGAGCGCTTCCTGCACCGGCTCGCCGGGGTCACGGACCCCGAGACGAAGCGGAAGATCATCGGCGAGGAGTTCATCCGCGTCTTCGAGGAGCAGGCCGCGCGCCTCGACGACCCCCAGTACCTCGTCCAGGGCACCCTCTACTCCGACGTGATCGAGTCGGGCGGCGGGCACGGCACGGCCACCATCAAGTCCCACCACAACGTGGGCGGCCTGCCCGAGGACCTCGAGTTCGAGCTGGTGGAGCCGCTGCGCATGCTCTTCAAGGACGAGGTCCGCCAGGTGGGCGCCGAGCTCGGCATGGCGGACCGCCTGGTGTGGCGCCAGCCGTTCCCCGGCCCGGGCCTGGCCATCCGCGTCGTGGGCGGGCGAGGTCACGAAGGAGCGCCTCGAGATCCTGCGGGACGCCGACGCGATCCTCCAGGACGAGATCCGCACCGCCGGGCTCTACCGCGAGCTCTGGCAGTCGTTCTGCGTGCTCCCCGGAGACCTGCGCAGCGTGGGCGTGCAGGGCGACGAGCGCACCTACGGATACGTGGTGGTGATCCGCGCCGTGACCAGCGACGACGCGATGACCGCGGACTGGGCCCGCCTGCCCTACGACCTGCTGGAGCGGGTGGCCTCGCGGATGATCAACGAGATCGCCCAGGTGAACCGGGTCACGCTGGACATCACGTCCAAGCCCCCGGGCACCATCGAGTGGGAGTAGGCCCTCGGCCTAGGGCTTGAGGCGGCCGGCCTCCTCGGACTTTCCGCCGGGCAGCATGCGGTCCACGCGCTCGTAGACGGCCAGGAGGCCCACGGACGTCAGGACGGCGATCAGGAAGCTGCCGAAGTCGAAGTCGTTGACGTCGGCGATGTCCAGCAGCTGGGTGGCGACGAAGCCCCCGATCAGCGAGCCGACGATGCCCAGGACCACCGTGAGCCCGAGCCCCATGCGCCGGCGGCCGGGCTTCAGGGCGCGGGCGATCACGCCCGACGAACAGTCCCCAAATCGACCCAGGTGAAGATGCCCATGAGCCGAGGCTAGCGCGCGGTTGTCAGCCGCATCCGGGCCGTGGAAAATGCCTCGGCGCGAGCGAGCGACTGAACGAAGGAGACAAGATGGCCGGCTTTTCGATCACTGCGCTGGAGGACGTCCCGGACGTCATGGGCGACTACCCCGGCGAGATGCGGATGTGCGCGAATCACATCGGCGCGGAGCAGGTGGCGTTCACGTGGCGCCGGATGCCGGCCCAGACCGGCGGCAAGGGCAGCTACGGCCATCGCCACCGGACCCAGGAGGAGATCTACTTCGTGGCCTCGGGCGAGCTCGAGTTCAAGCTGGAGGACGAGGTGATCGAAGCTCGGCGCCGGCACCGTGGTGCGAATCTCGCCCGAGGTGGTGCGCTCGGTGTGGAACGAGGGCCCCGACGACGCGGTGCTGATCATGTGCTCCCCGCGGCTCGAGAACCAGGAGGGCGAGGTGGAGCTGGTGCAGGAGTTCTGGCCGGCCTAGGACCAGGCGTCCCAGGACTTCAGGGCGGGCAGCGGGTCGAACGGCCTGCCGCCGTCGTACCAACCCGGCCCGCCCCACATCTCGAAGTGGAGGTGGCAGCCCCTGGCGTTGCCGGTCTGCCCCACCGAGCCCACGCGCTGCCCGGTGTACACCCGGTCGCCGGGCGAGAACGGTGATGGCTCGGCCAGGTGCATGTACACGTAGTCCCGGTTCGTGCCGGCGCCGTCGATCACGATGTAGTTGCCCGCGGCCGCGTGGTACTGCTTGAACTTGATCTTCCCGCCGCGCGCGGCCACCAGCGGGGTCCCGCAGCGGGCGAACACGTCCTGGCCCTGGTGCGAGTGCCCGGAGCGGCCGCTGCCGAAGTCCGCGTTCGAGCCGCCGAAGTCGTGGCGGCCGCGGACGGGGAACATGTTGTCGTAGAGGTCGAAGGCGTCGCGCTCGTAGTCGCCCGTCTGCGCGCTCCGCACCTGGACGCCGTTCGTGCCCTCGGTGGTGAGACGGAACGAGTAGCGCCCCGGCCTGGCTCCGGAGCGGCCGATCCGCCCGTCCCACGACACGTGCTCCACCTCGCCGGCGGCCGCGGCGGGGTGCCACGTCCTCACCGCCGCGCCGTCGCTGGCGCGCATCAGCTCGACCGCCACCTCGGAGGGAACCGTCCCCGGAGAGCCGGAACGAGAACGTGACCGCTCGCTTGGCCCCGACGTAGGCCTTGGTGCGGCTGGTGCCGGTCTCGATCGTGGGAGCGGTGGTGGTGCGGAGCGCGAGCGGCAGCGGGACGGGGGTGAGCTCGGTGTTCGGCTCGGGCGGCGGCGCCGGGAGGATCGACGATGGGCTTGGTGTCGAGCCGAGCGCACCGAGCCGGTGGAGAGGGCGATCGGGCCCGTGACGGCTCCGATGGGGACCTTGGCGCTGAGCCGGGTCGAGCCGGCGCCGCGCACGGGCGCGGAGGTGTCGTCGCCGCGGCCGTAGCTTCCGCGGAACACCACCTTCACCACTCCGTCGAGGTCATGCCCTCTGATCCGGATCGTGCTCGCGCCCTGGGCGCGGTGCCGGGAGGCGCAGCGCCGCACGCAGCTCACCTTGGTGATCTCGGGCTTGGCCACGAACACCGCGCCGCCGTCGCCTCCGTAGCCGCTCTGGGCCGCCGCCGCGGGGGCCAGCGTGAGCGCGCAGGCGCCCAGGCCTGCTAGCTGCGCGTCCCGCATGAATGCGGCTGTCGGACAAGCTCGTCGGCCCCTCTGGTTGGCCTACGGGGTTAGCTGACGGGCTCGCGGCGGTGCCGCTACGGCCGGGACAATCCGGCCGATTCGCCCCTCCGAAGGCCTCTCTTCGAGGCCGTCCGAATGGTTCCCCCGCTCCCGCTGGCGATCTGGGTTTCGCCCCGGGATTCGGCAGGCTCTGAATCGGCGCGGCAGTATAACCGCGGCCTCGGCCCGTCGCCCGGCCCTGGCGTGTGCCACACTTCGACCCGGTCGGCGCCGCTTCGGCGTGCGCGGACATCTCCGCTTCATGAAGACGTACGTCGCAACACCCGCTTCCCGCGAGCGTAACTGGCTCGTGGTCGATGCCACCGGGCAGACGCTCGGGCGGCTCGCGACCCAGATCGCGGACACCCTCCGGGGCAAGCGGAAGCCGGTGTACACGCCCCACTGCGACACGGGCGACTTCGTGATCGTGGTGAACGCGGAGAAGATCTCGGTCACCGGCCGCAAGCGCGAGCAGAAGCGCTACTACCGGCATTCCGGCTACCCGGGCGGGCTTCGCAGCCGCACGCTCGCGGAGATGCTCGAGCGCAGGCCCGAGGAGGTCATCCGCCACGCGGTCAAGGGGATGCTGCCCCGCAACCGCCTCGGCCGTGCCCAGCTGCGCAAGCTCAAGGTCTACGCGGGGCCCGATCATCCGCACGCGGCCCAGACGCCGGATCAGATGGAGGTACAGGCGTGACGCCTGAGGAACGCGACGACGCGGCCAACGAGCCCGAGGAGAACGACACGCCGGAGCCCGAGGCCCCGGAGCCCGAGGCGCCCGCCGAGGAGGGCGAGGGCGCCGCGCCGGACGAGGAGACTTCGCAGGAGGAGGACCCCGGCCGAGGAGCCCGCTGCCGAGGCCGAGGAGCCTGCGGCTGAGGCTGAGGAGCCCGCCGCCGAGGCCGAGGAGCCCGCTGCTGAGGCCGAGGAGCCCGCCGCTGAGGCCGAGGAGCCCGCCGCTGAGGCCGAGGAGCCCGCCGCTGAGGCCGAGGAGCCCGCCGCCGACGGCGACGAGCCCGCGGCCCCCGAGCGCGCCCCGCGCGCCAAGGGCGCGGACGGCGACGGCGGCCAAGGAGGAGGTCATTCCCGGCGCCCACCTCGAGCCCGACCTGGTGCTCGAGGAGCAGCAGCGCCCGCAGAGCGAGTTCGGCGAGTACGGCGACACCGAGGACGTCCGAGGAGGCCGCCTCCGACCGAGGCCGGCGCCGAGGCCGAGCCCGTGGCCCACACCCCGCTCGACCTGGCCGCCGACGCCCGCTACGCCGCCACCGGCAAGCGCAAGCGCGCCGTGGCCCGCGTGATCCTGCGTCCGGGCGAGGGCGCCTACAAGGTGAACAAGCGCGCCGCTCGACGAGTACTTCCCCCGCGATCCGCCTACAGCGGATGGCGCACCAGCCGCTCGACGCCGCCGGCTACGAGGGCCGGATGGACGTGGTGGCCCGCATCCACGGCGGCGGCACCGCGGCACAGGCCACCGCGCTTCGGCACGGCATCGCCCGCGCCCTGGTGGAGGCCGACCCCGCGCTGCGCGGCGAGCTCAAGCGCCGCGGGTACCTCACGCGCGATCCGCGCGTGAAGGAGCGCAAGAAGGCCGGGCTCAAGAAGGCCCGCAAGCGGCCGCAGTTCTCCAAGCGCTAGCGCCGGTGGCGCTGTTCGGAACGGATGGCGTCCGCGGGGTTGCGGGCGAGTTCCTGACCGCAGAGCTGGCCACGGGGCTGGGCGCGGCCGCCACCTCGATCTCCCCCTCGGAGACCCCGCAGGTCCTGATCGTTCGCGACACGCGCGAGTCGGGCGAGATGCTGGAGGCCGCGCTGGCCGCCGGAGTGGCGGCCGCCGGAGGGCACGCGCTCCTCGGCGGAGTGCTTCCCACGCCCGGGCGCCGCGCTGCTCGTGCGCCGCTACGGCCTGGACCTGGCGGCCGTGGTGTCGGCGTCCCACAACCCCTACGCGGACAACGGGATCAAGTTCTTCGGCCCCGAGGGCACGAAGCTGGCCGACGATCAGGAGCAGCGGGTGGAGGCGCTGGTGTCGAACGGCGGTGAGCGCCCGCCGTCGGCCATCGGCCGGGTGCGCGACCTCCACGGCGCCGCCGGCGACTACGTGCGCGAGCTCGAGTCCCGGTTCAGCCACCTGGACCTGTCCGGCCGCCGCATCCTGCTCGACTGCGCCAACGGCGCCACCCACCGCGTGGCACCCGAGATCTTCCGCCGCCTCGGCGCCGACCTCGAGGTGATCGCGGCGGACCCGGACGGCCGCAACATCAACCACGAATGCGGGTCCACGCACGTGGACCGCCTGGCCGAGCGGGTCCGTGCCGGCGGCCACGACGTGGGCTTCGCCCTCGACGGCGACGGCGACCGCGTCCTGGCGGTGGATCGCAACGGGGTGGTGGTGGACGGCGACGAGCTGATGGCCCTCGCGGCCCTGCACCTGCGGGCTCAGGGCCGGCTGCGCGGGCGACGGCGTGGCCGTGACGGTCATGACCAACTACGGCTTCCACCGCGCCATGTCCGACGCCGGCATCGCCGTGGCCACCACCGCGGTGGGGGACCGCGCCGTGCTCGAGGAGCTGCTTCGCCGCGGATGGGCGTTCGGCGGCGAGCAGTCGGGGCACATCATCGACACCGGGTTCGTGCCCGCCGGCGACGGCACCGCCGCCGCCCTGCTCACGCTCGAGGCTCTGGACGGCGCCGACCTGGCCGACCGCCACGCGATGGAGAAGCTCCCGCAGCGGCTGGTGAACGTGCGCGTGCGCGACCGCGGGGCGCTGGAGGCGGACGACGAGGTCCGGGAGGCCGTGGAACGGGAGCATGCCGCTCTCGAGGGCCGCGGGCGGGTGCTCGTCCGGCCATCGGGCACGGAGCCGCTGGTGCGCGTGATGGTGGAGGCTCCCGGACGAGGCGGAATGCCAGGAAATCTGCGACCGCCTTGTCAAACTGGTCGAAGGTCGGCTGGGCGCCTAGACCATCCGTCCAGGGGCTGCTTCGGATAGTGGCCGGGTCAGCAGACGTGCATTAGTCTCGAAGTCTCGTGTGCGGCATCATCGGTTACGTCGGACCGCGCGAGTGCCGCGACCTGCTTCTTGAAGGACTGCAGCGTCTCGAGTACCGCGGTTACGACTCAGCAGGGCTCTCCCTGGTCACCAACGGGTCGATCGGCTCGGTGCATGCCGTGGGCAACCTTCAGCACCTCCGCGACGAGGTGGTGGCCCGGAACGGCCACCTGCGCGGCTCCACCGGCATCGGCCACACGCGCTGGGCCACCCACGGCCGGGTGACCAAGGCCAACGCCCATCCGCACTCGGACAACTCCGAGCGCGTGCACATCGTGCTCAACGGGATCGTGGAGAACTGGACCGACCTCCGCGAGCAGCTCGGCCACGACGGCGCCAACTTCACCTCCGAGACCGACGCCGAGGTGGTGGCCCACCTGGTGGCCCGTCACTTCGACGGCGACCTCACGGACGCCGTTCGCCGCGCCTACAACGACCTCAGCGGCCACTACGCCTTCGTGGCGATGTCCGCCGACGAGCCGGGCGTGCTGGTCGGCGCCCGCAAGGAGTGCCCGCTCGTGGTGGGAGTGGGCGAGGGCGAGGGCTTCATCGCCTCCGCCATCCCCGCCTTCCTGGCCCAGACCCGCCGGGTGATGATGGTCGAGAACGGCGAGATCGTGAGCGTGACCCCCGAGGGCACCACGTTCATCAACGCCGACGGCGCGACCGTGGAGCGTTCGATCGACGAGGTCGACTGGGACGAGGAAGAGGCTGAGAAGAACGGGTATGACACGTTCATGCTCAAGGAGATCCACGAGCAGCCCGACGCCGTGGCCGAGACGGTGGCCGACCGCGTGACCGGCGATCACGTGGACCTCGGCGACATCGGGATCTCGGACGAGGAGCTGAAGGACATCCGCCGCGTGATCGTGGTGGCCTGCGGCACCTCCTACCACGCGGGCCTGATCGGCCGCTACGCCATCGAGGCCTGGGGCCGGCTCCACGTGGAGATCGACATCGCCTCCGAGTTCCGCTACCGCAACCCCGTGCTCGACGAGCACGACCTGGTGGTGGGCATCTCGCAGTCCGGCGAGACCGCCGACACGCTGGCCGCGATGCGCCTGGCGCGCGAGCGCGGCTCGAAGGTGCTGGCCGTGACCAACGTGATGGGCAGCCAGGCCACCCGCGACGCCGACGGCGTGATCTTCACCCGCGCCGGCCTCGAGATCGGCGTGGCCGCCACCAAGACCTTCGTCTCCCAGGTGGCCGTGATGTACCTGCTGGCGCTCAAGCTCGCCCAGGTTCGCGGAACGCTCGAGCCCGAGGTGCGCACCAACCTCTGCCACGAGCTGCGCGAGCTTCCGCACCGCATCACCGAGCTGCTCGAGCAGGTGGACGAGCCCGTGCGCCGCATCGCGCACCACTGGAAGGACGCCGAGTTCTTCCTCTACCTCGGCCGGCACATCGGCCTGCCCGTGTGCCTCGAGGGCGCGCTGAAGCTCAAGGAGATCTCCTACATCCCGACCGACGCCTACGCGGCGGGCGAGATGAAGCACGGTCCGATCGCGCTGCTGGACGAGGCCACCCCGGTGGTCTGCGTGGCCACGGACTCGCCCGTGCTGGACAAGGTGATGTCGAACATCGCCGAGGTCCGGGCCCGCGGCGCGCACGTGGTGGCGGTGGCCACCGCGGGCAACGACCCGCATCAAGGGCCTGGTGGAGGAGGTCGTGGAGATCCCGGCCACCGACTGGTTCCTCCAGCCGATCCTCGCCGTGATCCCGCTTCAGCTGCTGGCGTACCACATCGCCGTGGCGCGCGGGCTCAACGTGGACCAGCCGCGCAACCTCGCGAAGACCGTCACCGTCGAGTGACGGGAGTCGGTCTCGACCTCCTGGAGGTCGAGCGCCTGGAGCGGGCGCTCGAGCGCCGCCCGCGCCTGGCCGGTCGTCTCTTCTCCGAGGACGAGCTCTCCTACGCCGGCGCCAAGAGCCGGCCGGCGATGCACCTGGCCGCCCGCTTCTGCGCGAAGGAGGCGGTGGCCAAGGCCCTGGGCCTGAGCGCGTGGAGCTACCGCGAGGTGGAGGTGGTGTCGGGCGACGGCCCGCCGAGCGTGCGACTGAGCGGCCGGGCCGCCGCGCGCGCCGAGGAGCTGGGGGTGGAGGCCGTCGGTGTCGCTCACCCACACACAGGCGCTGGCGGGCGCGGTGGCGCTCCTGCGGTGAGCCCGCTTCCCGACTGGCTGGATCCCCTCTTCGAGGCGAGCGAGATGCGCGCCGTGGACGAGTGGGCCATCGAGCGGGCGGGAGTGCCGTCGCTGGACCTGATGGAGCGCGCCGGAGCGGGCCTGGCCCGGGTCGCGGCGGCCGCGGCGGGCGACGGGCCCGCTCTGCGTGGTGGTGGGCAAGGGCAACAACGGCGGCGACGGCCTGGTGGCCGCGCGGCTGCTGCGTGAGGACGGCCATGTGGTCCGCGTGCTGCGCCATCGCCCCCACGGACGAGCTGCGCGGCGATGCGGCCACGAACCTCGAGCGCCTGCCCGGCGCATCCGCCGGAGGCCTGGGACCCGGCCGCCCTGGAGGGAGCGGGCGTGGTGGTGGACGCGCTGCTCGGGCACCGGGTTCGAGGGCGAGCCGCGCGAGCCGGTGGCCGGGCGCGATCGCCGCGATCAACGCGCAGTCCGCGCCGGTGGTGGCCTGCGACGTGCCCTCGGGCGTGAACGCCGGCACGGGGGAGGTCGAGGCGCGAGGCGGTGCGCGCCGCCGTGACCGCGACCTTCCACGGGCCGAAGGTCGGGCTCTGGGTGGAGCCGGGCAAGGGCCACGCCGGCGTGGTGGAGGTGGTGGAGATCGGGGTGCCGCGGGGCGCGCCCGCGCCGGAGCGGGCGGGCCTGGTGTCCGAGCGGGTGCTCGCGCTCTACCCCCACCGCCCGCGCAACGGCTCGAAGTTCGACTCCGGCGTGGTGGTGGTGGCCGGCGGCTCGGCCGGGCTCACCGGCGCGCCCACGATGGTCGCGAGGTCGGCGCAGCGCGCCGGCGCCGGCTACGTGCAGGTGGCGGTGCCCGCCTCGGTGCAGCAGGTGGTGGAGCTGCGCCTGCTCGAGCAGATGACGCGGGGCCTGCCCGACGAGGACGGCGGGCACACGGCCGCCGGGGCGGACGATCTGGCGGAGCTGGCCGAGCGCGCCGGCGCGGTGGTCCTGGGCCCGGGCCTGGGCCGCTCGGAGGGCGCGGTGGCCTTTGCCCGGCGGGTGGCCGCCGAGGTGCGCGGCCCCGCTGCTGGTGGACGCCGACGGGCTGAACGCGCACGCCGGCGCGCTGGCGGGCTTCGCCGGGCGCGACGCTCCCACCGTGCTCACGCCGCACTCCGCCGAGATGGGGCGCCTGCTCGGGCCTGACGCCGGAGGAGGTGGATCGCCACCGGCTGGACAGCGCCCGCCGGGCCGCGGAGGAGAGCGGCGCCGTGGTGCTCCTGAAGGGGGACGACACGATCGTGGCCGCGCCCGGGGGCCGGGTGGCGGTGAGCCCGGGCGGCAGCCCGGCGCTGGCCACCGCGGGCACGGGCGACGTGCTGTCCGGGCTCATCGGCGCGCTCCTGGCCAAGCGGCTCGGCCCCTTCGAGGCCGCCTCCCTCGGGGCGCTCGCCCACGGTCTGGCGGCCCGGGCGGCCGCCGGCCGGCTCGGCGCCGACCACGTGATGGCCGGCGACGTGATCGACGCTCTGCCCCGGGGCCTGGGAGGAGCGCAGCCCGATCGGTGATCGGGCGAGCACCGGACCCCGCTGACGCTCCGCTAGGGTCGCCCGCGTGGCCGACCTGGTCAGGGACATCATGGATGCCTCACCGGCGACCGTGAGAGCGGACGCCGGCGTGGAGGAGGTCGTGGACCTGCTCCGCAAGCATGCGCTGCCCGGGGTGCCCGTCGTGGACGACGACGACCGCCTGATCGGCATCGTCACCGAGGCGGACCTCGTGCTCCCCGACGACCAGGGGGACCTGCACATCCCCCACTACATAAACCTCTTCGGCGGCACCGTCTTCCTCGAGCCGCTGGGTCGCTTCGAGGAGCGCCTGCGCAAGGTGTTCGCCGCCTCCGCGGCCGACATGATGACCCGGGATCCCGACACGGTGAGCCCCGACACGACGGTGGCCGACGCCGCGCGCCTCATCCACGAATCGGGCCACAACCGTCTTCCGGTGGTGGAGGACGGGCGCCTCGCGGGCGTCGTCACGCGCATGGACGTGCTGGGCGCCCTCGCCCGGTGACCGCGCCCGAGCGCGCCGTCGCTCGCATCGACTACGGCGCCGTCGAGCGCAACTGCCGCCGGATCCTCTCTGAGCTCGATGCCGGCACCGCCCTGTGCGCGGTGGTGAAGGCGGACGGCATACGGGCACGGCGCGGTGCCCGCGGCGGAGGCCGCCCTCAGGGGCGGCGCCACCTGGCTCGCGGTGGCCACCGCGCGGGAGGCCACCGAGCTCCGGGGCCAGGGCGTGTCCGCGCGCATGCTCGTCATGGGCGCCCTCACGCCCGCGGAGCTGGGCGAGGCCGTGGCGGCCGACGCCGACGTGGTGGCCTGGACGCCCGAGCTCGCCGCCGCGGCGCGCGCGCTCGAAGGGGCCCGGGTCCATGTCAAGCTCGATACCGGGATGGGACGGCTGGGCACCAAGGACAGCGACCTGGCGAGGTCTCTGCTGAGCGACGGCGCCGTGGGCCTGATGACCCATTTCGCCACCGCGGACGAGCCCGGCGACGAGCTGTTCCCCGAACAGCTCGAGCGCTTCACCGCCTTCGTGGAGGAGATCCGCCCGGAGCACCCGGACCTGGTGGTGCACGCGGCCAACAGCGCCGCCACGCTGCGCGACCCCGCCGCGCGACTTCGACATGGTGCGCTGCGGCGTCGCGATCTACGGGCTGGACCCACTGCAGGGCGACCCGGCGGAGCGCGGCCTCGAGCCGGCGCTGGCGCTGGAGTCGTGGGTGGCCGCCCTGCGCGACTTCGAGCCCGGCGACGGCGCGGGCTACGGCCGGACCTGGCGTGCGGAGCGCCCCACCGCGGTGGCCACGGTTCCGGTCGGCTACGGGGACGGCTGGCGGCGCGGGCTCTCGAACGACTGCGACGTGCTGATCCGCGGCCGCCGCCATCCGGTGGTGGGCACGGTGAGCATGGACAACATCACCGTCGAGGTGGGCCGCGACGCCGGCGTGGAGGTGGGGGACACGGTGACGCTGATCGGGCGCCAGGGGGACGAGCGGATCGGTGCCGAGGAGGTGGCGGCCCGGCTCGGCACCATCAACTACGAGATCACCTGCGGGCTGTCGCCGCGGGTGCAGCGCCGGCCGGTCAGGTGAGCGACCCCCTGACCGAGGCGCTCCGGGGCGGTCCCGCCTGGATCGTGGGCGGGACCGTGCGCGACGAGCTGCTCGGCCGCCCGGTCACGGACGTGGACGTGGCCGTGGCCGGGGGTGCGGAGGAGGCCGCGCGGGCCGTGGCCCGCAGCCTCGGCGGCCCGGTGTTCCCGCTGTCCGAGCGCTTCGGCGCCTGGCGCGCGATCGACCGCGCCTCGGGGCGCACGTACGACGTGTCCGAGCTCCAGGGCGAGACGATCGAGGACGATCTCTCGCGCCGCGACTTCACGGTGAACGCCATGGCCCGGCCGCTGGAGGGAGGGGAGGTCACCGATCCGCACGGGGGTCGCCGGCGACCTCGACGACAGGACGCTGCGCCTGGTGTCGCCCGGGGCCTACGAGGCGGACCCGCTGAGGCCGCTTCGCCTGGCCCGCCTCGCCGCGGAGCTGGGCTTCGCGCCCGACCCGGACACCGAGCGCCTCACGCGCGAGGCCGCGCCCGCGCGTGAGCCAGGCGTCGCCGGAGAGGGTGTTCACCGAGCTGCGCCGCCTGATCGTCGCTCCCGGCGTGCTGCCCGGCCTCGAGCTGGCCGACCGGACCGGGCTCCTGCGCGTGGTGCTGCCGGAGGTGGCCGACCTACACGACGTGGAGCAGAGCCGGTACCACCACCTGGACGTGTACGGGCACACGCTGGAGGTGCTGGCCCGCCAGCTCGAGCTCGAGACCAGCCTGGAGGAGCTCTTCGGGCCGCTGGCCCCGCGCCTCGAGGCCGTGCTGGCGGAGCCGCTGGCCGACGAGCTCACCCGCGGCCAGGCCCTGCGCCTGGCCGCGCTCCTGCACGACGTGGGCAAGCCCGCCACGCGCGGGGTGCTCGACAACGGACGCGTGACCTTCATCGGCCACGACGCCGAGGGGGAGCGCATGGTGGCCGGCCTGTGCCGGCGGCTGCGCACGAGCGAGCGGCTCAGCCGGTTCCTCCAGGGGATCACCCGAACGCACCTGGCGCTCGGCTTCCTCGTGCACGAGCGCCCGCTGTCACGGCAGGCGGTGTACCGCTACCTCACCCGGACCAGCCCGGTGGAGGTGGAGGTGACCCTGCTGTCGTGCGCCGACCGCCTCGGCACCCGGGGCCGCAAGGCCGACGCCGCGATCGCCGCACACCTCGAGCTGGCCGCCGAGCTGATGGCGGCCGCACTCGACTGGAGGGAGGCGGGCCCGCCTCCGGCACCGGTCCGGGGCGACGATCTGGCCCGCGAGCTGGGCATCTCCCCGGGCCCCGAGCTCGGGCAGCTGCTGCGGCGCCTGGAGGAGGCCGCCTTCACGGGCGAGGCCCGGGACCGCGCCGAGGCGGTGGAGCTCGCCCGGTCCTTGCGCCAGAATCCCGAGACGTGATCGTCGACTGCGCGGTGTACGAGGACGGGAAGCGCCGCGGCGGAGCGGTGGACCTGGAGCACGCCTACCGGGCCTGCCACAGCAAGGAGGGCTTCGCCTGGATCGGGATGGTGGAGCCCACCGAGCAGGAGTTCGAATCGCTCGCGCGCGAGTTCGAGCTCCATCCGCTGGCCGTGGAGGACGCGATCAACGCCCACCAGCGGCCCAAGATCGAGGTCTTCGACGACGTGATCCTGATGGTCCTGAAGACCGCGCGCTACGTCGACCCGACCGAGATCATCGAGCTGGGCGAGATCCTGGTGTTCCTGGGCGAGGACTTCGTCATCACCGTGCGTCACGGCCAGGCCAGCGACCTGCACGGGGTGCGCGAGCGCCTGGAGGGGAATCCGGAGATGCTGAAGTCCGGTCCCGGTGCGGTCGTGCACGCGATCGTGGACAAGGTGGTGGACGACTATCAGCCCGCGCTCGACGGCCTCGAGGAGGACATCGAGGAGCTGGAGAACGAGGTCTTCTCTCCCGCCCGGCCCGACCGCACCGAGCGCATCTACCGCCTGAAGCGCGAGGTGCTCGAGTTCTACCGTGCCGCCGCGCCGCTGGGCGAGCCCGTCCACCGGCTCGCGCGCGGGCACTACGAGATCATCCCGCCCGAGGTGCGCACCTACTTCCGCGACGTGAACGACCACCTGCTCCGCGTCCACGAGCAGCTCGAGAGCTTCCGCGACCTGCTCACGAGCGTGCTCGGGGCCAACCTGACCCAGATCACCGTGCGCCAGAACGAGGACGTGCGCAAGATCTCCGCCGGGGTGGCGCTCGTGGCGGTGCCCACCCTGATCGCGGGCATCTACGGCATGAACTTCCAGCACATGCCGGAGCTGGGATGGGAGCTGGGCTACCCGCTGGCCCTGGGCCTCATGGCCGTTGTCTGCACCGGGCTCTACGTCTTCTTCCGCCGCGTGGGCTGGCTGTAGGCTCCGACCGCCCGTGGCCTGACGACTGCATCTTCTGCAAGATCGTGGCGGGCGAGCTGCCCGCCGAGCGTGTGCAGGAGGACGAGCACACGGTGGCGTTCATGGACCTCAATCCCTGGACCCGCGGCCATGCGCTGGTGATCCCGCGCAACCACTCGAAGAACCTCTACGAGGTGCCGGATGAGGACCTGCACCACGCCGCCGCCGCGGCGGCGCGCCTGTCACGGGCGATGCGCGACCGGCTCGGGTGCGACGGCGTGAACCTGCTCAACTGCTGCGAGCCCGCGGCCTGGCAGACGGTGTTCCATTTCCACATCCACGTGATCCCACGCTACGACGACGACTCCATGCAGCTTCCGGTGCGCCCCAGCCCCGCGTCCCGCGAGGAGCTCGGACGGGTGGCGGTCGAGCTGCGCGGCTGACGCCGAGCCGGGCCGTTCCGTGGCCCAGTATTGGTAGCGTTTGCGCGGTTGGGCCGGTGTTTTGCCGGCATAGATCACACGCAAGGTGCCGTGGTTCGGATTCGCAGAAGTGCAGGAGACCGAGCGGGCACACGCAGGAAAGGGGCAGTTAGGTGCCTACCGGGACCGTGAAATGGTTCAACGACGAGAAGGGCTACGGCTTCATCACCCCGGACGAGGGTGATCGTGACCTGTTCGTCCATTACTCCGGCATCGACGGCGGCGGCTTCAAGTCGCTGGCCGAGAATTCGAAGGTCGAGTACGAGGAGGAGAGCGGCGACAAGGGCCCAAAGGCGGTGAGCGTCCGTCTCATCTGAGACATTCGGAGCACGTGCCTAAGGAAGAGAAGATCGAAATGGAGGGCGAGATCGTCGAGGCCCTCCCAAACACAATGTTCAAGGTCCAGCTCGACAACGGACATGACGTCCTGGGCCATATCTCAGGCAAGATGCGTCGGCATTACATCCGCATCCTGCCCGGAGACCGGGTGAAGATCGAGCTGTCGCCGTACGACCTCGATCGCGGTCGCATCACCTACAGGTACAAGTAGTTTGCGCAACTCCGGCGGATTCCGGGTGTTCGAGATCCGGTCATGAAACGCTGTCTTATCTCCATCCTGATGTTGGCCTCGGCGCTGGCCCTGGCCCCCGCGGCCTCCGCTCGCGTGATCGAGCTGGGCGCCGGGTCCACCACCCCGGCGGTGTCCACCTGTCCGGCCAACCCGTGCCGGGCGATCTACCAGGTCACCGGGTATCAGGGCCGCTCCGGCAACCTGAAGAACCCCTTCATCGTCGGGCGCGACGGGTATCTCGTGGGCTTCACGGTGGTGCTCCCGAAGCTGGCCGACAACCAGATCGACTCGTTCAACGCCCGCTTCGGCGGTGCGCCGGAGGTGCGGCTCGCCGTGCTGCGGCGCGGCGACAAGCGCAAGACGCGCCTCAACCACCGGCTCCTGCGCCAGTCGGACACCTACCAGGTGGAGGACTACCTCGGATCCAGTCCGACGTTCGCGCTCAAGGAGCGCCTGCGGGTGAACAAGGGCAACATCGTCGCCATCACCGTGCCCACCTGGCTGCCCGCCCTTGCGGCGGACCTCAGCAGCGGCAACTGGTGGCGGTCGTCCCGTCTGAAGGGCGACTGCGGCAGCGACACCGAGCTCTCGCCGCCCTCCCAGCATGAGGAGCTCCTCGAGGTCATCCGCTACGGCTGCACCTACAAGCGGGCGCGGCTGCTGTACACGGCCACGTACGTCCCAGATCCCCGTCCCACGGTCAAGAAGCCCAAGAGCTGAGCTTGCGCCAGGGCGCCAGGGTCTTTCCCAGACCCAGCGCAGGCGTTAGCATCGAACCGTGACCACCGAGGGGTGGATTTTCATGGTCGGCTTCCGGGTGTTCGACGTCGGCCTGCTGGTGGCGTGGCTCATCTGGTTCTTCCGGCTGCGGGACGACGGCGACGATTCCCCCGGGGACGACGGCGGCGGTGGCGAGGGCCCCGGTCCCCGTCCCGGCCGGGGCGGACCGGGCGGCGACGGCATTCGCTTCCCGCTCGGGCGCTGGCCTCTGGGCCGGGGCCGCGACCGCGGTCACTCCCGTCCCCGCGGACCGGGCCGCCGGAGGGGCAGCGAGCCCGTCGTGCCGGTGCCGCTTCCGTCGCGGGTGAGGCGCCCCGACCCGCCGGTTCCGGCGCGCCACGGAGCCTCTCCGGGTCGCCTCGAGGGCTGATAGGTTCCACCAATGGGGGGAGTCATCGACTTCGGACTTCTGGACGAGCCCGTGGACGACACCACGCACGTGGTGGCGCCCTACGGCGAGATCGACGCTCTCACCGCGCCGCGGCTGGGCAGGCGCCTGCTGGACCTGGCGGAGGAGGGCAAGCGCAAGCTCGTGGTGGACCTGTCGGAGGTCACCTTCATGGACTCCACGGGCATCAGCGTGATCCTGAACTCGGTCAGGCACCTCGCCACGCGTCACGGCAGCCTCGTGCTCGTCTGCCCCACGCAGAGGATCCTGCGGCCCTTCGAGATCACCGGTCTCGCGAGCCGGCTGCACATCGTCCCCACCCGCGCCGAGGCGCTGGGTGGAATGGTCGCCACCTAGCGCCCGCGGCTAGCCGCAGGCGCCCGGATTCTCGTTGCAGAACTGCTCGAAGCGCTCGGCCGGCGTGTCGGTGGGCGGCGGCGTGTCGTTCTCCGGGCTGTCCGTGGGAGTGGCCGGTGTCTCGGGCACACTCGTGGGAGGCGTGGTCTCCGTGGTCGACGTGTCCGTCTCGGGTGAGGTGCCGGTGGCCGGCGGCGGGGACGTCTCCCGCGGCACGGTCAGCTCGGGGAGCGGGGGCGGGTTGTCGGGCTCGTCGTCGCCGCCGCAACCGGCCGCGAGGGCGAGCAGCGCGAGCAGAACGAGGAAAAGATTGTCGGCACCCGGCGTGACACGCCGGAGGGGTCAGCCTTCGACGGCGGGGAGCCGGCGACCGCAGTGCGGGCAGTCGTTCAGGTCCTTCTGGGCCAGCTGCTCCAGCGAGCACCCGCAGAGACGGAGGTTCTCCACCGCGTAGGGCAGGTCGCTCGGCGACGGAGCCAGCGGCAGCACGGCCGCCACCACCTTGAGCTCCTCCCCCGAGTCACCGTCGAGGTAGCGCACCCCGGGCTCGATCTCGCGAACGACCTCACGGTCGGAACGGGCGCGCAGTCTGTACTTCTGGCCTCCTGGCATCGGCGCGGAACAATAGCGAGCACCGCCGCCAGGCCGGCGGGGAGCAAATGCGGATTCTGATCTTTCACGGCTATCTGCTGCGGGGCACCGGCAGCAATATCTACAACGCCAGCCTCGTCCGGGCGCTGGCTCGGCTGGGGCACGAGGTGGAGCTCGTCTGCCAGGAGCGCAACCCCGCGGGGCTCGACCTTCCCGACTCCGTGCGGATCACGGTGCCCGACATCGGCGGCGTCCTGCCCGTGTACGTGGCGGACCGCTACGAGGGCTACGACGCCGTTCCCTACGCGGAGCTGGACGACGAGGCGGTGGAGCGCTACATCGCCGCCAACGTCAGCGCCGTGAAGGAGGTGGTGGAGGCCACACAACCGGACGTGGCGCTGGCCAACCACCTGGTCATGGGGCCCGGTGATCCTGGCCCGGGCGCTCGAGGGCCGGGTCCCCTACGCGGTGAAGGTGCACGGCAGCGCGCTCGAGTACACCGTGCGGCCGCAGCGCGAGCGCTTCCTTCCCTACGCCCTGGAGGGCCTGCGCGGCGCCAGCGGCGTGCTGGTGGGCTCACGCCACACGGCGGAGAGCCTGTGGGAGGTGATGGACGAGGAGGGCCTTCCCGAGCGCACACGCCTCGGCCCGCCCGGGGTGGACGTGCACACCTTCAGGCCGAGGGCGCCCGCGGAGGCCGCCGCCGGGCTCCATGAGCTGGCCGAGCGGCTCCGGGGCGGCGAGGCCGCGGCGTGGGGGGGCGACGCCGGCGCGGCGGAGGCTCTGGCCAGCCTCGATCCGGCGCGCGACCGGATCGTGAGCTACGTGGGCAAGCTGATCGTGTCCAAGGGCGTGGACCTGCTCCTGGCGGCCTGGCCGCTGGTGGTGGCGAGGGTGCCCGAGGCCAGGCTCGTGGTGGTGGGGTTCGGCACCTACCGGGACGCGCTGCGCGACGACTTCGTGGGCGCGCTCCGGCGCGCGGACGTGGATGCCCTGGGCGTGCTCGCGGCCCGCGGCCGGGAGCTGGAGGGCGGGCCGCCCGGTCCCCTGCGCCACCTCCAGGCGTTCCTGGACCGGGTGGGGGACGACTGGCGCGAGGCCGCTCCCGGCGCGGCTGAGCGGATCCACTTCACCGGGCGGCTCGAGCACGATGACCTCCCCGACCTTCTGCCCGCCTGCGAGGCGCAGGTGATGCCCAGCACCTTCCCCGAGGCGTTCGGCATGGTGGCCGCCGAGGCGGCGGCCTGCGGGGCGCTGCCGCTGTCCGCGGACCACTCGGGCATGGCGGAGGTCACGGCCACGCTGGCGCCGTCCCTGCCCGCGAGCCTGCGGCCCCTGCTGTCCTTCGAGGTGGGCCCCGGCTCGGTGGAGGAGATCGCCGCGAAGCTGGTGGACTGGCTCACCATGGACCCCGCCGAACGGGGCCTGGCCCGGGACGCGCTGGCGGCCGCGGCGGAGCGGCGCTACAGCTGGGAGAGCGTGGCCGAGGGAGTGATCGCGGCGGCGCAGGGGCGCCTCGAACAGCTTCCCTCTCCAGCGCCCTCAGCGGGTAGTGTTCCCGACCCGTGAGCCTCGTCCGGAACAAGGCCAAGCTCGCTGCCCTCGGGGCCGCCTTTGCCGTGCTGCCTCTCATGGCCTGCGGAGCCCGCGATGAGCCGGATCTCTCCAACGGGAAGGCTCAGTTCGTGCAGAAGTGCGGGTCCTGCCACCAGCTCTCGCGGGCCGGCACGCAGGGCCAGGTGGGCCCCTCGCTGGACGCCGCCTTCCGCGCCGCCCTCAAGGTGGGCTTCAACCGGGACACCGTCCAGGGCGTGGTGAAGGAGCAGATCAACATCCCCCGCCGCAACAGCGCGATGCCCGAGGACCTCGTGACGGGCCACGACGCCGAGGACGTGGCCGCCTACGTGGCCTTCGCCACCGGCAAGACGGGCGAGGACGAGGGCGCTCTGGCCCAGGCGGGCCTGGCGGGGGCCGAGACCGGGGACCAGATCTTCATCGCCGCCGGATGCGCGGGCTGCCACCAGCTCTGCAAGGCGAACGCCACCGGCAACATCGGGCCGAGCCTGAACGACCTCGCCGCGGCGGCGGGCAAGCGCGAGCCGGGCAAGAGCGCCAAGCAGTACGTGCTCGAGTCCATCACCGACCCCGAGGCGTTCACCGTGAGCGGCTTCGGCAAGGGCGTGATGCCGGGCTACGAGGGCAAGCTGACCGAGAAGCAGCTCGACGCCCTGGTCGAGTACCTCCTCGCGAAGTAGACCTGCTCCGGTGCTCCGGCCGATCACCGATCGGCCTCCGCTCCTCGCTCGGTCCCTATAGACGTCCGGCGATCTCGGCCAGGGTGGCCGCCAGCTCGGGCGTGGACGCCACCGCCAGCCCCGGCGGGTCGCCCGGCAGCTCCACCACGCTTGCCGCCCGCCTCCTCCACCATCAGGCGCCCCGCGGCCCAGTCCCAGGGGCTCAGGCCGTGCTCGAAGTACCCGTCGAGGCGCCCCGCGGCCAGCCAGCAGAGGTCGAGGGCGGCCGCGCCGGTGCGGCGGATGTCCCGGACCTGCGGCAGCAGCCGCGCGATCACGTCGCCCTGGGCCGCCCGGCGCTCGCGGTCATAGCCGAAGCCGGTGCCCACCAGCGCCCGGTCGAGCGGGCGCGGCGACCGGACCCGGAGCGGCGTGCCGTTGAGCTCGGCGCCGCCGCCGCGGACGGCGCGGAAGGTCTCGCCCCGGTTGGGGTCGTGCACCACGCCCACGGCCATCCCCTCGGCGTCCTCCAGGGCGATGCTCACGTTCCAGAACGGGAATTCCGTAGAGGAAGTTCACGGTGCCGTCGAGGGGATCCACGATCCAGCGGCGGCCGTTCGAGCCCTCGCGGCCCGAGCCCTCCTCGGCCAGCAGGCCGTCGTCGGGCCGCTCGGCCGCCAGCAGGTCCACGATCGCCCGCTCGGCCTCGCGGTCGGCGTCGGACACCGGGTCGTTGCGGCTGGACTTCTGCTCGAGGCCCTCCGCGGGCCGGCCGAAGTACGTGAGCAGCACCTCGCCGGCCCGGCGCGCGGCGCGCTCGGCCAGCTCGAGGTCCGCCGTCAAAGCGCGCGCAGCAGCAGCACGAGCGCCGACCACCACGGCCACGATCACCACCACGTAGACCAGGAAGCGGAACGCCTCCTGCTCGCTCCGCAGCGGGTTCAGCACCTGCGTCCGCGGTCCATCAGAGCAGGTACAGCGTGCTGTAAACGAAGATCCACATCACGTCGACGAAGTGCCAGTAGATGCCCGGCACCTCCACTCCGCGATGCTCCTTCGCGGTGAAGTGGCCCTTGAAGGCTCGCACCGTGGCCATCGTGAGGAGCGTGAGACCCACGAACACGTGGGCACCGTGCAGCCCGGTGAGGCCGTAGAAGATCGAGCCCTGCGCATTGTCGTGCGATGGCGAAGCCCAGGTGGACGTACTCGTTGATCTGGATCGTGAGGAACGTGAGGCCCAGGAGCGCGGTGGTGAGCAGGCCGACCTGGAGGGCGCGGCGGTTCTCGTTGCGAGCGCCCTCGAGTGCCCAGTGCATGGTGAAGCTGGAGGAGAGCAGGATCGCCGTGTTCACTCCGGCGATGGCCACCGGGAGGTCCTTGCCGTCGACCGGGAACCAGCCGTCGCCGTTCACCACCCGGATGAAGAAGTAGGCCGTGAAGAACGCCCCGAAGAGCATGATCTCCGAGACGATGAAGAGCAGCATCCCGAGCATCTGCGCGTCCACGCGCGAGGAGACGTTGGCCTCGGGAGGGCCGTGATGCTCGTGGGCGCCGTGCCCGTGCGCGACCGATGCGGATTCCATCAGCCCTCGTCCTCGTCGCTCACGACGTGCTCCACGGGCTTGCCGGTGCTGCTGCGCACCCGGTCGATCAGGTCACCGCGCAGCCAGCCGGAGCGGGTCTCCGGGAAGGTGGAGATCACGATGTCGTCCGGCGCGTAGAACTGAAGCGCGTTCTGGATCGCCGTGTAGGGATCGGGGTGCACCACCTGTCCGATGGCGTCCAGCCCGGAGTCGTTCAGCTCCTTCAGCATGTGGGCCAGGCGCTCCGGCGCCGGATGTCGGCCTCGCCGTTGCCGTTGGCGGCCGTGTCCGGGCATACGACGATGAACCGGCGCGGCTCCTCGCTCGCCTTCTTGCGAAGGGTGTCGAGCAGGGCGTGGCCGGCCATGGTCTGGTTGGCCACCACCAGCGTGCGCTTCATGTCGTCCCGCTCGGCGTCGAGGTCCACCACCACGTGCTCCACCGGACGCCGCGACGCCCGCTTGATGCGGTCCACCAGGCCCTCGCGCAGCCAGCCCGACCGGGTCTCCGGGTGGGTGGACACGATGATCTCGTCGTAGTCCTGCTCGCCCAGGGCGTCCATCACGGCCGCGTAGGGATCGGGGTCCATCACCTCGCCGTGTGGCCTCGATGCCGGCCTCGCGCAGCAGGGCCAGCGTCATCTTCAGCCGGTTCTCCGTGGCCTCGCGCACCTGCGACTCGTAGATCACGTAGCCGTGCTTGGGCTGGTTCTGAGGGCAGATCACGGTGACCTCCACCTCGCCCTGCTCGGCATGGCGCTTGACGGCGTCGATCAGCGGGCGGCCGGCCACCGTCTCGTTGGCCACCACGAGGATGCGCTTCATTCCGGCCGGGGGCGGCGCCGCCGCCGCCGCCTGCGGGTGCGGGAACGGCCGCGGGCGCCTTCTCCTTGAACACGGCGTGCACGGCACCCGGGGTGCCGTACTCGTACGGGCCGCCCACGACCGTGGGGATCTCATCGAAGTTGAAGATCGGCGGCGGGGAGGACACCTGCCACTCGATCGAGTGCGCCCGCCACGGGTTGGCCGCGGCCTGCGGGCCGTGGCGCCACGAGGTGACCATGTTGTAGACGAACACCAGGAACGACGCCCCGAACAGGAACGCCGAGATCGAGATGATCGCGTTCCAGGTGGCGAACTGGTCGGCGTAGTCGGCCACGCGCCGCGGCATGCCGTCGATGCCCACGAGGTGCATGGGCCCGAAGGTGAGGTTGAAGAAGATGAACGAGAGCCAGAAGTGCAGCTTGCCCAGCGTCTCGTCGTACATCCGGCCGGTCATCTTCGGGAACCAGTGGTAGATCCCGGCGAAGATCGTGAACACCGACCCGCCGAAGAGCACGTAGTGGATGTGGGCCACGATGAAGTACGTGTCCGACACGTGGATGTCGAAGGGCACGACCGCGAGCATGATGCCGCTGATCCCGCCCAGGGTGAACATCGTGATGAACCCGAGCGCGAAGAGCATGGGCGTTCGGAGATGGATCACCCCTCGCCACAGCGTGGCCAGCCACGAGAAGATCTTGATGCCGGTGGGCACCGCGATCAGCATCGTGGTGATCATCATCGGCACCCGCAGCCACGGGAACATGCCCGAGACGAACATGTGGTGCGCCCACACCGTGAATCCGAGGATCACGATGGCCACGAGCGAGAAGGCCATCATCCGGTACCCGAACACCGGCTTGCGGGCGTTGGTGGAGATGACCTCGCTGATGATCCCGAAGCCCGGCAGCATCATGATGTAGACGGCCGGGTGGGAGTAGAACCAGAAGACGTGCTGGTACATCAGCACGTCGCCGCCCTCCGACGGGTCGAAGAGGTGCGTCCCCAGCGAGCGGTCCATCAGGACGAAGAACTGCGAGCCGGCGATGAACGGCGTGGCGATCACCACCAGCAGCGAGGTGGTGAAGTTCGCCCACACCAGCAGCGGCATGCGCCAGAAGGTCATGCCCGGCGCGCGCATGGTGATGATCGTGACCAGGAAGTTCAGCGCGGTGGCGATCGACGAGGCGCCCGCGAACTGCACGCCGAGCGTGAAGAACTGCTGGCCCAGCGGCGTCTCGGTGGACAGCGGGGCGTAGGCCGTCCAGCCGGTGGCGAAGGCGCCGCCCTCGGCGAAGAAGCTGGCCAGCATCATCACGCCCGCCACCGGCAGCATCCAGAACGAGAGCGCGTTCAGGCGCGGGAACGCCATGTCCGGCGCGCCGATCATCAGCGGGATCACGTAGTTCGCGATCCCGGCGAACACCGGGATGATGAACAGGAAGATCATCAGCGAGGCGTGCACCGAGAACAGCCCGTTGAACGTGTTCGGGTCCACGAACTGGGTGCCCGGCTGTGCCAGCTCGGCCCGCATCACCATGGCCATCAGCCCGCCGGCCACGAAGAAGAAGAACGTGGTGACGATGTACTGGATGCCGATCACCTTGTGATCGGTGTTGACCCGGAAGTAGTCCTTCCAGGAGGTGGCCCCGTGGCCCGAGTGGTCCTCCGGGCGCGTGGGTCTGCCGACGGCCCAGTAGAACCAGTAGTCGAAGCAGCCGATCCCGATCAGGTAGCCGAACGGGGCGGCCACGAGGGCGCCCACGGTGATGATCGCGTTCCAGTCGAAGAGCGGATCCCAGCCGTAGGCGGCGCGGACGGCCACCACGATGCCCATGCCCAGGCAGAACATGAGGGCCGCGCCGAGGGCGGCGCGGTACCAGCCGGGCGCGGTGAGTTTCTGGTCAGCGTCATGCGGTCTCGGATCCGATGGCCCGGGCAAGGTACCCGACGCGCACCCCGTTGACTCCAGGTTCGATCATCCCGCCGCCTCCTGGGCGGCGGCCCTCTGGTGCCGGACCCACGAGTCGAACGCGGCCGGCTCCACCACGCGCACGTCCTGGCGCATCGTGGAGTGGCCGAGCCCGCAGAGCTCGGCGCACACCACCTCGTAGCTGCCGAGGCGGTCCGGGGTCAGCCGGATCTTGGTGGTGAGGCCCGGAACGGCGTCCGACTTGAGCCGGAACTCGGGGACCCAGAAGTCGTGCAGCACGTCCTTGGTGTTGATCCGGAACTCGACGGGGCGGTCCTTGGGCAGCACGAGCGTGTTGGAGCTGCACCTTCTCGGCCGGGGTAGGCGAAGGACCAGGTGAACTGCTGTCCCGTGACCTTCACCACCAGCTCGTTCGGCTGCTTGGCCTCGAGGTCGTCGAGCACCACCCAGCCGTAGATCGCGAGCGCGCTGACCATCAGGAACGGGATGGTCACCCAGATGACCTCGAGCCGGGTGTTGCCGTGGATCGGCGCCCCGTCGCGCATGTCGCCCGGCCGCGCGCGGAACTTCACGACGGAGTAGATGACCACCGACATGACCAGCACGAAGATCGGGACCGAGGCGATCAGCAGGACGTCGTAGAGCGTGTCGATGTCGTCCGCCCCGGTTGAGGCCGGCACCGGGAACCAGTCGATCAGGAGCACGATCGACCACCCCGATCACCGAGGCCACGAGGCCGATGAGGATCATCTTCCCGAGCGGGTGGCGCTCGCCCTCGATCCGGGGGTCCGCCTGAGGATCCTCCGCGGGCGCCACAGGCTCGTTCTCCGCTGTCGCGCTCCCGCTCGCTCACCGGGGGCCGAGTCTATTACGACGGGCGGCTAGGCGGCGAGTCGCTGCGCGCCATTGCGGAAGGCCGAGGGGGGCCTGCCGTGGTGGCGCCGGAACGCCTTGGCGAACTGCGCGGGCTGGCGGTAGCCCACCGCGCCCGCCACCCGGGCCACCGGCATGGAGCCGAACCGGAGCAGCGTGGCCGCCCGCTCCATGCGCACGCGCTGGAGCTCACGGCGGAAGGAGGTGCCTCCATTCTCCGCAAACGCGCGCTGGAGCTGGCGTGGGGAGGTGGCGATCGCTGCCGGCCACGGACCCCAGCGACAGGTCCTCGGCCGCGAATTCGCGCTCGATCACGGCCACGGCCTCCTCGAACAGCTGCCGGCGTCTTGAGACTGTCGATTCTCTCACCACAACTTGATTACGCAGCAACGGCGCGATTGGATGCAGGGTGCGGTAGTTTGAGCCGATCGTCACGAGGAATAGGAGGTTCTGAAATGCAGGTTCAGGACGGGATGACGGGGGTCGTTCTCACGATCAATCCCGGTCATACGCTGCGGGCGGCGGCCTGCCTGATGGCGGAGCGCAACGTGGGCGCGGCCGTGGTGATCGACCCCGAGCAGCCCGGGCCCGGGATCCTCACGGAGCGCGACGTGCTCCAGGCGATCGCGTCGGGGCAGGACCCCGACAGCGAGGAGGTGGCCTCCCACCTTTCCGCCGACCTCACCTTCGCCTCGCCCGAATGGTCGCTCGAGCGCGCCGCCGAGGCGATGGTTCGCGGCGGCTTCCGCCATCTCGTGGTGGTGGACGGCGGCGAGCTCACCGGGGTGCTCTCGATGCGCGACATCGTCCGGTGCTGGGTGAGCTCCTACGCCACGAGCGAGCTTCCGAGCGACCTTCAGCCGGCGAGCTAGTCCTCGGGCCTGCCGTTCGGCCTCCGCCCGCTCCTCCAGCTTCTCCTTCAGGTATCCCGCCTTGTCCGCGCGACGGGCGTGCTCGTCGGCCTCCTCGTCCGTCGCCGCGCCGGCGGCCTGGCGCAGCTCCTCGGCCTCGCGCTTCGCCTGCGTCTCACGCGCAGGTCCTCGGGTCTCCGGCGTCCGGGCGTGGCGCTCGCCGCGATCCGGGCGCGCCGCCGGGCCGGGCATCTAGTGCTCTAGCGGAAGCTCGGAGATGTCCGCGCGGGTCTCGCCGATCCAGCGCCAGACGACGACGAGAGTGATGGCGCAGCCGATGACCACGATCGGCCACCAGATGACGATGCCGGTGATCGCGAGCGTGAGCCCCAGCGCGGTGAGCACCGGGAGGTAGGACGGGCCGGGGAGGTGCACGGCCTCACCCGCGGGCGGGGCCTCGTCTCCGTCGTGGTGGTGGACCTCTTCGGCCATCAGTAGACGAGCCCGACCACCCAGGAGAGGGCGAACACCACCACGCGAGACCGTCCCCGCGAGCAGCCCGGTGCGGATGTTCTTCAAAGCCAGTCTGCGGTCCATGCGGAATTTCTATCAGTTGCCGAGGATCCGCCAGTGCGCGCGGGGAAGCCGCACGTGGAGGTGGTTGTCGTGGTTCACGAGCGGCTGGACCCGGCGGCGCGGCCCGGTGAGCCCCGTGCGCGGCCCCACGAAGATCATCAGAGCCCCGTGGGCGAGGAAGCGCCTCACCAGCTCCTGCGAGCGCCGGCGGTCGATCTGGCTCGCGTAGCGCGGGACGCGCTCGCGGCCGTCGGCGCGCGGGTAGTACACGTCGGCGTCGAGCCCGTTCTGGTGGCTCGCGTGCCCGATCCCGCCGAACCGGGGTCCGAAGTCGCCCCCGTGCGTGCGGCTCAGGTCGCCGATGGCGATGCGGGGCCCGTCCGGATGCGCCAGGCGGTCCTCGCGGGCCACGCGGATCAGAACCCGGACCAGGCGATCGGTGCCGACGCGGCGCCACCGGCGGTTGGGACGGCGGTTCAGCACCGGGTCCCAGGTGAAGAAGTCCGATGACTCGGCCGGCAGCCGTACGCCGCGAACCAGGCGCCCGCCGGCCCAGGTGCCGAGCGAGCGGGAGCGCCGCCAGCGGATCGCGTGAGGGGCGGGCTCGGGCGCGGGCTCGGCGATCACCGGCGGGACGGGCGTGGTGGTCGCGGGCGCGGTCTCGACCGGCTCCGGCCCCGGATCGGCGCCGGTGCCGGCCAGGGCCACGGTGGCGGCGACCGCGCCCGCGGCCACGAGCGCGGCGAGGGCGAGGATGCGGTGTCGGAGACGGCGGCTCATCACGAGGAGCTACGGCGGGGAGACCCGCGCGGGTCCCCCGAGGATGGCGGGTACCCTGGTTGCGTGGGCCGGGTCTACGACGGCATCGACGCGCACCAGCGCGAGTGGATCGCGAAGCAGCCGCTCTTCTTCGTGGCCACCGCGCCGCTGGACGCCGACGGCCACGTGAACCTCTCCCCGAAGGGGCCGATCGGGTCGTTCGCGGTGCTGGACGACCACACCGTGGCCTACCTGGACGTGCTGGGCAGCGGGGCGGAGACGATCGCCCACCTGCGCGAGAACGGGCGAATCGTGGTGATGCTCTGCGCCTTCCAGGGGCCGCCCCGCATCCTGCGCCTCCACGGACGCGGCGAGCACGTGCTGGCCGCCGATCCCGCGCTTTCCCGAGCTGCTCGAGCGCTGCGACTTCGAGGAGCCGCCGGTGCCGGAGTCGCGGCGGGCCGTGGTGCTCGTGAACGTGACCCGCGTGGCCGACTCCTGCGGCTACGGCGTGCCGCTCATGGCCTACGAGGGCATCCGCCCCCACCAGGCGGCCTCCTCGTCCAAGCGGCTCCGGACCAAGGGCCCCGAGGGGTTCGTGGACTATCAGCGCGAGCACAACGCCGAGAGCCTGGACGGGCTCCCGGCGGTCGAGCTGCCCGTGGGCGACTAGGGCACGGCCTTCCTCAGCTCGAGCATCGCGTAGAGGAACGCCTCGGAGAAGGTGGGGAACGGCTGGATCACGTCCTCCACGAGTGACAGCGGAAGCTTCGCCCGGATGGCCACCGTGGCCTGCTGCAGCCATTCCCCCGCGTTGGGTCCCACCGCGTGTGCCCCCGTGAGGCGCTCGCCGTCGGACACGAGGGTCAGGTATCCGGGCCGCGTGTCGTAGGCGCGGGTGTAGGCGGAGGTGCGGGGCACTCCCGAGAGCGGGAGCGTGGTGGTCACGGCGCCGTCGGCCTCGCCCACCGAGGCGGCCTCCGGGTCGGTGAACACCACACGCGGCACCGCCGTGTAGTCCGCCTCCCGGGGCGTGCCCAGGATGTTGGCGGCCGCGATCCGGCCCTGGTACTTGCCCATGTGGGTGAGCGGCCAGATGCCCGTGACGTCGCCGATCGCCCAGAGGCCGTCGCCGGCGGACAGACGCGCGTCCACCTCGATGCCGCGCGGATTGGGGCTCGAGCCCCACGCTCTCGAGGCCGATGCCCTCCACCCGCGGCCGCCGGCCGGTGGCCACCAGAAGCCGGTCGCCGCGCAGCTCGGACCCCTCGTCCAGCTCGAGCACGTAGTCGGCTCCGTCGCGTCGAGCGGCGGACGCGTGCACACCGGTGTGCACCTCGATCCCCTCGGACCGGAGCACCTCGCCCACGGTCTCGCCGAGCTGGGCGGGCTCGTTCGCGAGCACGCGATCCGCGCCTTCCACCAGGGCCACCGACGCGCCGAAGCTGCGCACCGCCTGGGCCATCTCCACGCCCACCGGGCCGCCCCCGAGGATCAGGAGCCGCTCCGGCGCCTCCTTCATGCCGGTGACCTCGCGGTTGGTCCAGATCCCGTCGAGCTCCCGCAGCCCGGGCACGGGCGGGATGAAGGGATCGGACCCGTTGGCCAGGATCACGTGGTCGGCGCTCAGCTCCCGGTCTCCCACGGCCACGCGGCCGGGTCCGGCCAGGCGGCCCTCGCCGCGCACCAGGTCGATGCCCTGGCTCTCGGCCCAGGCCGCCTGGCCCGAGTCGTCGTAGCTCGACACCTGGAAGTCGCGCCACGCGAGCGCCGCGGCCACGTCCAGCTCCCCGGTCACCGCCTCGGCCGCTCCCGGCGCCTCGCGGGCGGCCTGCAGCGCCTCGCCCGGCCGCAGGAGCGTCTTCGACGGGATGCACGCCCAGTAGGAGCACTCGCCTCCCGAGCAGCTCCCGCTCGACGATCGCCACCTTCGCGCCGCCGTCCGCGAGGCGGCCGGCGCAGTGCTCGCCCGGCGAGCCTCCACCGATGAGGATCACGTCGTAGTCGCTCATGCGGCGGCCGGGGCCCGCCGCCGGGCGGCACGGCCCTTGATCAGGAGGGTGGCGCCGATGGCCCCACCCAGGTCCCCCAGCCCGGCGGGCACCACGGCCGGGGGCCGGTCGTCCACGAACAGGTGCGGCATCATCGCCTCGCGGATGCGCTCCACGTAGGGCTCGCCGAGCCGCGAGCCCAGGCCGCCGCCGATCACCACCATCTCCACGTCCAGCACGTTCACCACGGAGGCCACTCCGGCGCCGAGGGCCTCCACCGCGCGGTCGATCAGCTTCACCGCCATCTGATCCTCGCGCTCGAGGGCCCGGGCCCACACCCCGCTCTGGAGCCGGGTGCGGCCGCGCTTCTCCATGATCTCGAAGAGCTCCGTGTCGCGGCCCTTGTCCACCTGGCGGCGGGCCTCGATCTCCATCGAGCCCCGGCCCGCGTAGGCCTCCATGCAGCCGCGCCGGCCGCAGGTGCACGGGGCGCCGTCCATCTTCACCACGATGTGGCCGATCTCGCCCGCCGCGCCGCGGCCCACCCAGGGCTTGCCGCCGAGGATGATCCCGCCGCCCACGCCGGTGCCCCACCAGACTCCGAGCAGCGACTTGACCTTGCGGCCGGCGCCGAGCGCGTACTCGCCGTCCACCGCCACCTGCACGTCGTTGCCCAGCAGCACGGGGCAGCCCACGAGGTCGGAGAGCGCGCCGGCCAGGGGGAACGACTCCTCCCAGTCGGGCAGGTTCCCCGCGCCCGCGACGTTCCCGGTCTCCGCGTCCACCGCGCCCGGCGAGCCCACGCCGACACCCTGAAGGTCGGCGGTCTCCACGCCGGCCGCCTCGGCCGCCTCCCTCAGCGTCTTCGCGATCTCCTCGGTCACGGCCGGCGGCCCGCCCTCGCGGGGGGTGGGGTTCTTGGCCTCGCCGAGCACCTTGCCGCGAGGGCCCACCACCACCGCCATGACCTTCGTCCCGCCGAGGTCGATCCCGCCCTTCATGAGCGTGACCGTACCCGCTCGCACCACTCGATGTGGGGTCTCCGCGCCGCTATACCGCCGCGAGCTCGTGGTTTGCCCTGAAGATCCCGTCGGGATCGCGCTCGGCCTTGATCTGCTGGAGGCGGGAGAAGGTCTCGCCGTCGAACGACGACGCCGCCGAGCCCGGGCACGTCCACGAAGTTCAGAAAGCTCTGCTCGCTGAGCCACGGCCCCAGCGCCTCCCTCACCTTCTGCGAGATGGGCCATCACGGGGGCCATGCCGCCCTCGGGCTGCGGCATGCCCACCGCGTAGTACATGAACTCGCCGTCCACCGCCCCGGTGGCGCCCGCATTCTCCGGGGCCCGCGCCAGCGCTCCGCCCAGCGGCCTCAGCTGGATCATCAACAGCGGGCTGCCCGACCCGGGCCCGGCCACGTCCACCAGGGCGTCGGCGGCATCGGCCGGGAACTCGGTGAGCACGGCGCCGGCGCCCGCGCCGGGAACGGGCTGGGGCGGGTCGCCGTTCAGGGTGCCGAGATCGGCCGCGCCGATCGGGCCGCGGCCGTCGATCAGCGGGTCGCCCAGCTCCGTCGAGCGGGCGCATCAGCTCCTCGCCCTCGCCCGCCGGGCCGGCGTACACCGAGGTCACGTCCACGATCGGCCGGTCGCGAAGCGGCTCGGGCACGTCGGGCAGCGGCGGGAGGTGGAGGAGGCGCACCCAGGCGCTCATCTCGTCCGGCACGCCGGCGGCCCACTCGCGATAGGCCTGAATCACCTCGCGGGCCCGCTCCGCCGGCCAGGCCACCATCCCGCCGTACACCTCGGGGAGCGGGCACCAGATCGAACTCGAGGGCGGTGACCACCCCGAAGCTGCCGCCGCCCCCGCGCAGGGCCCAGAAGAGGTCGGGTTCTGGTCCTGGTCGGCGCGCACGTGCTCGCCGTCGGCGGTGACCAGGTCCACCGCACGCACGTTGTTCGACGCGATCCCGTGCTTGCGGGCCAGCCACCCGTGCCCCCCGCCGAGCGTGTAGCCCACCACGCCCACGTCGCGGGCCGATCCACTGAGGCCGGCCAGGCCGTGTCCGGCGGCGGCCGCCGCCACGTCGCCCCAGATCGCCCCGGCCTCGCACGCGGGCCCGGCGGGCGGCCGGATCCACCTCCACGCCGTTCATGCGGCTCGTCTTCAGCAGGATCGTGTCCTCGAGGGACGCGATGCCGAGCGCCGCGTGGCCGGTGGCCTGGACGGCCACCCGGAGCCCGTTGTCCCGGGCGAAGCGCACGGTGGCGGCCACGTCGTCGGCGCCCTCGGCGAGCACCACCGCCTCCGGGCGCTGGTCGGCCAGGAGGTTCCAGGCCTGGCGGGCGCCGTCCCAGCCGTCGTCGGCCGGGAGCGACCGTCTGGCCCGCGAGGGCGGAGCCGAGGGAGGCGAAGTCGCTGCGTGCGGAGCCACGGCGGCTGGAGCTAATCGGTGCGAACGATCATCACGTTCGTGGTGGCGTGATGCGAGATCTTGTTCGGCACGTTGCCCAGCCAGTAGCGGCGGGCCCCGGTCATGCCCTTGTTGCCGATCACGATCAGGTCCACGTCGCGCTCCGAGGCCACGTCGAGCAGCACGTCCACCGGATCGCCGAGCCGGGCCTCGTAGTCCACCGGCACGCCCGCCTCCTCGGCGCGCCGGGCGGCGCGCCGCAGCACCTGCTCGGCCGCCTCCTGCACGTGCCCGGTCTCCACCTTGGCGCTGCTCTGGACCGGCTCCCGGAACGGCTCCTTCGCGCTGTAGGCGGCCACCAGGCACACGTGGGCGTCCTGGGCCTTGGCCAGCGCCACGGCCTCATCCACCGCCCGCTCGCGCGCGGTCCGACCCGTCGGTGCCCACGAGTATCGACTTGAACACGCTCCCGCTCCTCTTCCCGGGGCGCCACTCGGCCGCCCGCGTCGCGGCGCGACCCTATCGCGCCGGCCCCGTCGCGCGCCACCAGGGCGAGCGGGAGGAGCGGAGCCTGATCGTCGATCGGGCGAGCACCGCACCATGCATTTCATGTTCGTGCTTGCTTATCGCGCGTCCGGGGGAACAGAATCCCCCGGTGAGCAGCGAGCCTCTGGTTCTCGGAGTGGATGTCGGCGGCACCAAGGTGGCCGTGGCCGCGGTGGTGGACGGGCGCGCCGAGCACCTGGAGCAGTCGCCCACCGTGCTGGACAGCGCGGAGGCTCTGCTGGACGGCCTCGAGGCCACCGCGCGCCGGGTGATCGACGCCACCGGGCCGCCGGTGGCGGTGGGCGTGGGGGTGCCCTCCCAGATCGAGTACGCCACCGGCACCGTGGAGTCGAGCGTGAACATCCCGCTCACCGGGGTGGCGCTCAGGGAGGAGCTGTTCCGCCGCTTCCAGGTGCCCGTGTACGTGGACAACGACGCCAACTGCGCGGCGCTGGCCGAGGCCCAGCTCGTGGACGACCCCCCGGCGAGCGTGCTTCTGATGCTCACGCTCGGCACCGGCGTGGGCGGCGGGGTGGTGATCGGCGGCCAGATCTTCCGCGGCGCGCACGGCATGGGCGCGGAGCTCGGCCACTTCACGTTGGACCCCGACGGCCCGCCGTGTCCGGGCAACTGCCCGGGCCGCGGATGCCTCGAGGCCTACTGCAGCGGGCAGGCGCTGGAGCGCGACGCCACGGAGTTCGCCCGGGACATGCCGGACAGCGGGCTCTCGGCCGCTCTGGACGAGCGCGGCCGGGTGAGCGGGCGGGCGCTCGTGGCCGCGGCGCGGGAGGGCGACGCCGACGCCCTGCGGGTGTTCGACCGCTTCGCGCGCATGCTCGGCGTGGCCGTGGCCGGCTACGTGAACGTGTTCGAGCCCGAGCACATCGTGATCGGCGGCGGCCTGTCGAACGCGTCCGAGCTGTACCTGGACCGCGCGGTGGACGAGGCCGGATCGCGCGCTCTCCCGGCGCTGTGGCAGCGCGTCACGGTCTCGCTGGCCCGCGGAGGCGCGGATGCCGGAGTGGTCGGGGCCGGGGTGCTCGCAGCTCAGGAGTGGGCGCGCGATACTGCCGCGCAGGAGCACCACATCGATCCAGGGAGCCGAATGACCACCTCCACCACCGCGACGGACCTCGACGAGCTCAGCATCAACACCATCCGCACGCTCTCGATGGACGCGGTCCAGAAGGCGAACTCCGGCCATCCCGGCGCTCCCATGGCGCTCGCGCCGATCGCGTACCTGCTCTACACGCGGCTGATGAAGCACAACCCGGCCGACCCGGACTGGTTCGACCGCGACCGCTTCGTGCTCTCGGCCGGCCACGCCTCGATGCTCCTCTACTCGACCCTCCACCTGAGCGGCTACGGCGTGTCCATGGAGGACCTGGAGAACTTCCGCCAGCTCGGCAGCCCCACCGCCGGGCACCCCGAGCACGAGGCCGACGGGGCGCCCGGGGTGGAGGTCACCACCGGCCCGCTGGGGCAGGGGGTGGGAACGCGGTGGGGTTCGCGCTGGCCGAGCGCATGCTCGCGGCCCGCTTCAACCGCGGCGGCGAGGAGATCATCGATCACTTCACCTACGCGATCGCCAGCGACGGGGACATGCAGGAGGGGGTGGCCTCGGAGGCCAGCTCGCTGGCCGGCCACCTGGGCCTCGGCCGCCTCGTGGTGTTCTACGACGACAACAAGATCCAGCTCGCGGGCGAGACGAAGATGTCCTTCAGCGAGGACGTGGGCGCCCGCTACGAGGCCTACGGCTGGCACGTGCAGAACCTGGGCGAGGACATCGGCCTCGAGCGCGTGGAGGCGGCGGTGGAGGCCGCGAAGGCCGCGACCGACCGGCCCTCGCTGATCATCCTCCGCACGCACATCGGCTTCGGCTCGCCCAACAAGCAGGACAGCCAGAAGGCCCACGGCTCGCCGCTGGGCGAGGACGAGGTTCGCCTCACCAAGGAGGCCTACGGCTGGGATCCCGACGCCCACTTCCTCGTGCCCGAGGAGGTGCGCGAGCACTTCCGCGGCGTGGCCGAGCGCGGCCGCGAGGCCGAGGAGGAGTGGAACGGCCGCCTCGAGGCCTACCGGCGGGACAACCCCGAGCTCGCCGCGGAGCTCTCGCTCTTCATGGAGCGCCGCCTGCCCGAGGGCTGGGCCGCCGACCGCCCGCGCTTCAGTCCCGACGACAAGCCGGTGGCCACCCGCAAGGCGTCGAGCGACGTGATCCAGTGGGCCGCCGCGCAGGTGCCCACGCTGGTGAGCGGCTCGGCCGACCTCGAGCCCTCCACGCTCACCCTGATCGAGGGCGGGGGATCGGTCGAGAAGGGCGACTACGCCGGCCGCAACGTGCACTACGGGGTGCGCGAGCACGGCATGGGCGCGGTGGTGAACGGGCTCAACCTGCACGGCGTGCGCGCCTTCGGCTCCACCTTCTTCAACTTCCTCGACTACATGAAGGGCGCGGTCAGGCTCTCGGCGCTGATGCACCTGCCCGTGATCCACGTGTTCACCCACGACTCGATCGGGCTCGGCGAGGACGGTCCCACCCACCAGCCGGTGGAGCAGCTGGCGCACCTGCGGGCCACGCCGAACATCAACGTGGTGCGCCCGGCCGACGCGAACGAGACCGCGCTGGCCTGGGTGTTCGCCCTCGAGCAGGAGGACGGCCCGTGCGCCCTCGTCCTGAGCCGCCAGAACCTGCCGATCCTCGACCCGGACGCGGTGCCCGACGACGCGATCTCGCGCGGGGCCTACGTGCTCCGCGACGCCGCCGACGGGGACCCGGCCCTGATCCTGATCGGCACCGGCTCCGAGCTGTCCATCTGCCTCGATGCCGCCGACCTGCTCGAGGAGGACGGCGTGCCCACCCGGGTGGTGAGCATGCCCTGCTTCGACCGCTTCAGCGAGCAGAACGACGCCTACCGGGACTCCGTGCTGCCGCCCTCGGTGCGGGCGCGGGTGTCGGTGGAGGCGGCGGCCACCTTCGGCTGGGAGCGCTGGGTGGGCCCGGAGGGCGAGTCCGTGGGCATGACGGGCTTCGGGGCCTCCGGCCCACAGCCGGCCCTGTACGAGCACTTCGGGTTCACGCCCGAGCACGTGGCGGAGCGGGGGAAGGCAGTCGGCGGCACGCGCTGCGGCGGGACAGACGACCTGATGAGGAGACGGGCGATGAGCGTCGAAGCACAGGTCAACGAGCGCCTCGCGGCGCTCACCGCCGCGGGCACGAGCGTGTGGCTCGACCAGATCCGGCGCAGCCTGATCACGAGCGGAGAGCTCGCGCGGCTCGTCCGCGAGGACTCCCTGCGCGGGGTGACCTCGAATCCGGCGATCTTCGAGAAGGCGATCCTCGGCTCCACCGACTACGACGAGCAGGTGCGAGAGCTGGCGGCGAAGGGCCTGGACGCGCACGCGATCTACGAGGAGATCGCGATCCTCGACGTCCAGCTGGCGTGCGACGTGCTGCGCCCGGTGTGGGACGACGCCGGCGGCGCCGACGGCTTCGTCTCGCTCGAGGTGGAGCCCGGGGTGGCCCACGACACCGACGCCACCACGCAGCAGGCGCGCGACCTCTGGGGCCGGGTGGACCGTCCCAACCTGATGATCAAGATCCCGGGGACCGAGGAGGGCGTGTCGGCCATCGAGGACTCGATCGCCGCCGGGATCAACGTGAACGTGACCCTGCTGTTCTCGGTGGAGTCCTACACGGCCATCGCCGAGGCCTACATCCGCGGGATGGAGCGCCGCCTGGCGGACGGCGAGTCCATGGGCGTGCACTCGGTGGCCAGCTTCTTCGTCTCGCGGGTGGACTCGGAGGTGGACAAGCGCCTGGCCGATCTGGGACGGGAGGACCTGCGCGGCACCGCCGCGGTGGCCAATGCCCGCGCCGCCTACATGAAGTTCAAGGAGCTCTTCCTGGGCGAGCGCTTCGCCGGCGCTGCGCGAGGCCGGTGCCCCGGTGCAGCGCCCGCTGTGGGCCTCCACCGGGGTCAAGGACCCGCACTACCCCGAGACCAAGTACGTGGAGACCCTGGTGGCGCCGCACACGGTGAACACCATGCCCGATGCCCACGCTTCTGGCCTGCGCCGAGAAGCTGGAGGTGACGGGCCCCACCGCGGACCAGGACCCCACGCCCGACCTGAGGCGCTGGCCGATGCCGGCATCGACATGGGCGAGGTCACGAAGAAGCTGCTGCTGGACGGGATCGCGAAGTTCGTGGAGCCCTTCGACGCGCTGCTCGCCGGAGTGGAGGCCGTCGCGCGAGGCCGCGGTCACCGGGCGCCCGCCCACGATCGACGCCTCGATCCCGGACGAGCTGGAGCCGGCGATCATCGAGCGCGTGAAGCTGGCCCGGAGCGAGCAGGTGGCCAAGCGCGTGTGGGCGCACGACGAGTCGCTCTGGGGCGGTCCCGGCGTGCCCGAGATCGGCAATCGCCTGGGCTGGCTCACGATCAGCGAGAAGATGCTCGAGCACGCGGGCGACCTGCGGGAGTTCGCGGATTCGGTGAAGGCGGACGGGTTCACCGACGTGGCCCTCCTCGGCATGGGCGGTTCGAGCCTCGGACCCGAGGTGATCAGGCGCTCGTTCGGCGAGATCCCCGGCGGGCTGCGCCTGCACGTCCTGGATTCCACCGACCCCGGCGCCGTGCTCGACCTGGAGCGCGCGGTGGACCTGGAGCACACCTTCTTCGTGGTCTCGTCCAAGTCGGGCGGGACGATCGAGACGCTGTCCCACATGCGCCACTTCCTCGAGCGCACCGGAAACGACGGCCGCCGGTTCGCCGTGGTCACCGACCCGGGCAGCCCGCTGGTGGACACGGCGCGCGAGCTGGGGTTCCGGCGCGTGTTCGAGAACGACCCCAACATCGGCGGGCGCTACTCGGTGCTCTCCTACTTCGGGCTCGTGCCCGCCGCGCTGGCGGGGGTGAACGTGGAGGCGCTGCTGGGCCGCGCCCAGGTGGCGGAGGCGAACACCACCAGCTTCGACGACACGAGCTCGAACTCCGGCCTCTGGCTGGGCCTGGTGATGGGCGAGCTGGCGCTCCAGGGCCGGGACAAGGTCACGTTCATCGTGTCCCCGCCGATCGAGAGCTTCGGCCTCTGGGCCGAGCAGCTGATCGCCGAGTCCACCGGCAAGCACGGGAGGGGCATCCTCCCGGTGGCGGACGAGCCGCTCGGCGCGCCGGAGAGCTACGCGAAGGACCGCCAGTTCGCCTACCTGCGCAATGCCGACACGCCGGACGAGGAGCTGGACGCGAGGGTGAGGGCGCTGGCCGACGCCGGCCACCCCACCGTCACCATGTCGGTGGAGGGGGCGGCCGACCTCGGGCGGATCTTCTTCTTCGCCGAGTTCGCCACCGCGGTGGCGGGATGGGTGCTGGGCATCAACCCGTTCGACCAGCCGAACGTGCAGGAGGCGAAGGACAACACCGGCCAAGCTGCTCGAGGCCGGCGATCTCCCCGAGGTGGACCCGGGCGACCTGGGCGAGCTGCTGGCCCAGGCCGAGCCGCCGCACTACGTGGCCCTGCTCGGCTTCTGCGCTCCCTCCGAGGAGGTGGACGCCGCGGTGGCCGAGCTGCGCACGGCGATCCGCGACGCGCGAAGGACCACCACCACGTTCGGGTACGGGCCCCGCTACCTCCACTCCACGGGCCAGCTGCACAAGGGCGGTCCGCCCACCGGGCTGTTCATCGAGTTCGTGCACGACGGCGAGGAGGACGTGCCGATACCCGGCGCGGGCTACGGCTTCCGCCACCTGAAGAACGCCCAGGCGATCGGCGACCTGCTCACCCTCCGGGACCACGGCCGCCCCGCCGTGCAGATCCGGCTGGAGGGCGACGCCGCGCAGGGGATCCGGGACCTGACCCAGCGAGTTAAGGAGACGCTCTGATGCAGCTTGGCTTCGTCGGCCTCGGAAAGATGGGCGGGAACATGGTCCATCGGATCCACCGCGACTCGGACCACCAGGTGGTGGCCTTCGACTTCAGCGAGGACGCGGTGAAGGAGGCCGAGAGCCACGGTGCCGCGGGGGTCTCGTCGCTCGAGGAGGTGGTGCAGCGCCTGGAGGCGCCGCGGTCGGTGTGGGTGATGGTGCCGGCCGGGGACCCCACGGAGCAGACGGTGTCGACGCTCGCCGGGCTGCTGGAGGCCGGCGACACGATCATCGACGGCGGCAACACGAAGTGGACCGACGACGTTCGCCGTGCCGAGGAGCTCCGGGAGCGGGGCATCAACTACGTGGACGTGGGCACGAGCGGCGGCGTGTGGGGCCTCGAGGTGGGCTACTGCATGATGGTCGGCGGGCCCCAGGACGCCGTGGATCGCGTCGCGCCCATCCTCGACGTGCTGGCGCCGCCGCACGACCCGGAGTGGGGCCCGGGCTGGAACCGGATGGGCGAGTCCGGCTCGGGCCACTACGTGAAGATGGTGCACAACGGCGTGGAGTACGGGCTGATGCAGGCCTACGCCGAGGGCTTCGAGCTGTTCACCCAGTCGGACTTCGAGCTCGACAACGAGATGATCGCCAAGCTGTGGATGCAGGGCTCGGTGGTGCGCTCCTGGCTCTGCGAGCTGGCCGCCCGCGCGTTCGAGCAGGAGGGCAACGAGCTGGCGTCGCTGCGCGGCTACGTGAACGACTCCGGCGAGGGCCGGTGGACGATCGAGGACGCCATCGACCACGACGTGCCCGTTCCGGTGATCACCGCCGCGCTGTTCGCGCGCTTCACGAGCCGCGGAGGGGGCGAGTACACCGCCAAGGTGCTGGCCGCGCTGCGGAACCAGTTCGGAGGCCATGCCGTCGAGAAGGTGTCGTGAGCGAGACCGCTCAGCACGAGCAGCAGAACCCCCTCGTGGAGGGGCTCGAGCGGCTGCCCATCCATCCCACCACGCTCGTGATCTTCGGCGGCACGGGCGACCTGGCCAAGCGCAAGCTGCTCCCGGCCCTCTACAACCTCGCGCACGAGGGCGCCCTGCCGGAGCGCTTCAACCTGATCGCCGTCTCCCGCAGCGAGCTGCCGCACGACGACTACCGGCAGATGGCCAAGGAGTCGATCATGCAGTTCTCGCGCCGCAAGCCGGACGAGAAGGTGCTGGACCGGCTGCTCGAGAACGTGCGCTACGTGCCCGGCACCTTCGACGAGGACTCCGTCTACGAGACGCTGAAGGAGACGGCGACGGAGTTCGACAAGACCGCGGAGATCGTCTTCAACCGGGTCTACTACCTCTCCACCGCACCCACCTTCTTCCCGGTGATCGTGGGCAAGCTCGGCGAGCACCACCTGAACGAGCAGGAGGGCTCCGACGTGCGGGTGGTGATCGAGAAGCCGATCGGCACCAACCTGGCCGAGGCGATCGAGCTGAACAAGGCCTTCCTCAGCGTGCTGCGCGAGGAGCAGGTCTTCCGCATCGACCACTATCTGGGCAAGGAGACGGTCCAGAACATGATGGCCCTGCGGTTCGCCAACGGGCTGTTCGAGCCGATCTGGAACCGCAACTTCATCGACTACGTGCAGATCACCGCGGCCGAGGACCTGGGGGTGGGCACCCGGGCCGAGTACTACGACAAGTCGGGCGCGCTCCGCGACCTCGTCCAGAACCACATGCTCCAGCTGCTGGCCCTGCTCTGCATGGAGCCGCCGGTGACGTTCTCCGCCGACGACGTGCGCGACGAGAAGGTGAAGGTGCTCCACGCCATCCACGCGCCCGAGGTGGACAAGGTGCCCGAGATGGCGGTGCGGGCCCAGTACGGGTCGGGCATGGCCGAGGGCCAGGCGGTGCCCGGCTATCTGGAGGAGCAGGGAGTGCCCCCGGACTCCGCCACCGAGACCTTCGCGGCCCTGCGCCTCGAGGTGGACAACTGGCGCTGGGCGGGCGTGCCCATCTACCTCCGCACCGGCAAGCGGCTGGCCCGCAAGATCACCGAGATCGCGGTGACGCTGAAGCCCGTGCCGCACCTGGCCTTCGACCAGCAGGGCTCCGTCGGCGTGCAGCCCAACCAGCTGATCATGACCATGCAGCCGAACGAGGGCGTGTCCATCTCGCTGGGGGCGAAGATCCCCGGCAGCCGCATGCGCATCCGGCCGGTGAACATGGAGTTCCTCTACGGCACGGCGTTCCTCTCCCAGTCGCCGGAGGCCTACGAGCGGCTGATCACGGACGCCATGCGGGGCGACGCCACGCTCTTCACCCGCGACGACGAGGTGATCGCGCAGTGGCGGATCATCGATCCCGTCCTCCAGGCGTGGGGCAAGGATCCCGGGCCGCTGCCCAAGTATCCGGCCGGCTCGAGCGGCCCCGAGGAGGCCAACGCGATCCTGATGCCGGGGGACCGTTGGCGCACGATCTAGACACCGACCCCACCTGGCTGGGCGGCGTCTGGGCCGAGCAGGACACCACGCCCGCCCACATCGCGGAGGCGCTCTCGGAGCTGCTGAAGGCGCGTCACGCCCAGGGTGAGGCCTGCGCCCCCGCCCGGGTGCTGAACCTGGTGGTGATCGTGGACCGCGAGTGGCGCGGGGAGATCATCAACCGGCTGGAGAAGGTGGGGCGCTACCACCCCTCCCGGCTCATCCTCTGCGCCGTGGAGCCGGGCCGGACGCAGCTCGACGCCTGGGCCACGATGCGGGTGGAGGGGGATCCCCGGCCCGGGGAGCTGGCGCTCTACCACGAGGAGGTGGTGGTGGACATCGGCGAGCACCACCTCGGGATGATGGACACGATCGTGGACCCGCTCGTGGTGAGCGACCTGGCCACGGTGGTCTGGTCGCCCCACGGCCACCCGGAGGCGGTGGACTCGCTGCTGCGGCTGGCCCAGGTGGTGCTCATCGACTCGGAGATGGAGCCGGATCCCGCGGCGGCGGCCGCCCGGGCCCGGGAGCTGGAGGAGCGGGCCTACATCGTGGACCTGGCCTGGCTGCGCTCCACCCCGTGGCGCGAGCGCGTGGCCGCCACCTTCGATCCCGCGCTCGCTGCGGCCCGAGCTGGGGCAGATCAGCTCCGTGACCGCCCGCCACCGTCCCGACTCCGTGATCACCGGAGTCCTCTTCTTCGGCTGGCTCGCGTCCCGGCTCGGCTGGGAGCCGGGCCACATCATGAGCCAGCACGACACCCTCGTCGGGCCACGCCCACGGCCGGCGCCAGGACGTGAAGCTGCGGCTCGAGCCCGACCCGACGATGAACGCGCCCGGGCTGGCGGGGATCACCATCGAGACCGCCGCGGGCACGGAGATCTCCCTCAACCGCGGCCCGGGCGGCCTCACCGCCCGCAGGCGAAACCGCAAGGGCAACGAGACCACCTGGACGGTGCTCGGCGCCTCGCGCGGCGAGGGCGGCATCCTCGGCGAGGGCATTCGCCAGGCACTGCTCCGGGACCCGACCTACGCGCCGGCGCTGAAGGCGGCCCACGCCATGCTTCCGTGAGCGAGTTCCTGGCCGACGGGTCCGCGCCGGGGAGCGCGTTCCCGCCGATCGCCCAGTACGCGTTCCTGTCCGACTGCGAGACCTGCGCCCTGGTGGCGCCCGAGCGGCAACGTGGAGTGGCTCTGCCTGCCCCGCTTCGACTCGCCCTCGGTGTTCGGCGCCGTGCTCGACCGCGACGCCGGCGGCTTTCGCCTCGGTCCCGCGGACGTGGCCGTGCCCGGCCGACCGCCGCTACCTCCCGGGCACGATGGTGCTCGAGACCAGCTGGGGCACCCGCGGCGGCTGGATCATCGTGCGCGACGTGCTGCTGATGGGCCCCTGGCACCACGATCACGGACCGCTCCCGCACCCACCGCCGCTCGCCCACCGACTACGACGCCGACCACGTGCTGCTGCGGCTGGTGCGCTGCGTGAACGGCGAGGTGCAGGTCCGCCTGGACTGCGAGCCGGTGTTCGACTACGGGCGCCACACGGCCACCTGGGAGTACGACGGGCCCGGCTACAACGAGGCGGTGGCCAGCGCCGACGGGCAGCGACCTCAGGCTGCAGCTCACCACCGACATGCGGATGGGCTTCGAGGGCCCGCGCGCCACCGCCCGCACCCTGATGAAGGAGGGCGAGACGCTGTTCGCCGCGCTCTCCTGGTCCGAGCACCCGGCGCCCGCGAACTACAAGGACGCCTACGAGAAGCTGGTGTGGACGGCCCACCACTGGCAGCACTGGCTGGACCACGGCGAGTTCCCGGACCACCCGTGGCGCACCTACCTCCAGCGCAGCGCGCTCACCCTCAAGGGCCTCTCCTACGCGCCCACCGGAGCGATGGTGGCCGCGGCCACCACCTCGCTGCCCGAGACGCCCGGCGGGGAGCGCAACTGGGACTACCGCTACACCTGGATCCGCGACGCCACCTTCATGCTCTGGGGCCTCTACACCCTCGGCTTCGACTGGGAGGCGAACGACTTCTTCTACTTCATCGCCGACGTGGCCGAGGCCGAGGAGGGCCAGCTCCAGATCATGTACGGGATCGGGGGCGAGTCCGAGCTCGACGAGAGCACGCTCGACGGGCTGACCGGCTACGAGGGCGCGCGGCCGGTGCGGATCGGCAACGCCGCCTACGACCAGGACCAGCACGACGTGTGGGGCGCCTACCTCGACTCGATCTACCTCCACGCGAAGACGCGCGACGCGCTCCCGGAGCGGATCTGGCCGATCGTCTGCAAGCAGGTGGAGGCGGCGCTGGCCAACTGGAGCGAGCCCGACCGGGGCATCTGGGAGGTGCGCGGGGACCCCAAGCACTTCACCTCCTCCAAGCTCATGTGCTGGGTGGCCGCCGACCGCGGGGCGCGGCTGGCCGAGCTGCGCGAGGACCTGGAGAAGGCGGCGCGCTGGCAGTCGGCGGCCGACGAGATCAAGGAGGACATCTGCGCGAAGGCGGTGGACGACCGCGGCGTGTTCTGCCAGCACTACGAGACGGACGCCCTCGACGCGTCGGTGCTCCTGATGCCGCTGGTGCGCTTCCTCCCGCCGGAGGACGAGCGCGTACGGGCCACCGTGCGCGCCATCGCGGACGAGCTGACCGAGGACGGCCTCGTGCTCCGCTACCGCGTGGACGCCACCGACGACGGCCTGCACGGCGAGGAGGGGACCTTCACGATCTGCTCGTTCTGGCTGGTGTCGGCGCTGGTGGAGATCGGCGAGCTGGAGCGGGGGACGGGCGCTCTGCGAGAAGCTGCTCTCCTACGCCAGCCCGCTCGGGCTGTACGCGGAGGAGATCGACCCGCGCTCCGGCCGCCACTTCGGGAACTTCCCCCAGGCGTTCACCCACCTGGCTCTGATCAACGCCGTGATGCACGTGATCCGGGCCGAACAGGGCTTCGAGAACGGGCCGTTCGACTTCGGCAGCGAGCTGGCCCGCATGCGCGCCGACCGCTAGCGGGCGTGGCGAAGCTCGCCTTCCTCTTTCCTGGCCAGGGGTCCCAGAAGGTGGGGATGGGAGGAGAGCTCGGCCACGGTGACGCCGAGCTGCTTCAGGCCGGCCTCCGGGATGCCGATGCCGCGTCTGGACTGGACGTGAGCGGCATCACCTCACAGGGGCCGATCGAGGACCTCACGCGCACGGAAGTGGCGCAGCCGGCGCTCTACGCCGTGTCGCTGGCCCTCGCCCGCGTGGCCCGGGAGGTGGGGCTCTCTCCCGACTTCGTGGCCGGGCACAGCCTGGGCGAGTACACCGCGGCGTCGGCGGCCGGTGCGCTTCGACCCGGAGGACGGGATGAGGCTGGTGAGCCTTCGCGGTCGGCTGATGGCGGAGGTGCAGGAGCGCAATCCGGGCGCGATGGCGGCCACCGGGGGCGTGCCCGAGGCCCGCCTGGAGCAGCTCTGCGCGAGCGCCGCCGAGGGCGCGGTGCTCGGGCTGGCGAACATCAACTCCCCCAAGCAGATCGTGGTGTCCGGCGAGAGCGCGGCCGTGGACCGGCTGGTGGAGCTGGCGAACGCCGAGCCCGGCGGCCGGGCGATGCGCCTGCCGGTGGGCGCCGCCTTCCACAGCGAGTACATGCGTCCCGTCCGGGACGAGCTGGAGACGGCGCTCGCGGAGGTCGAGATCGCCGATCCCGCCGTGCCGCTGGTGGCCAACCACTCCGGCCGGGCGGTGCACGACGCCGCCGGGGTGCGCGAGGCCCTCCTGGGCCAGATCGCGAGCCCGGTGCGGTTCACCGACTGCGTGGAGTCGCTGGTGGACGGGGGCTGCACCAGCTTCCTGGAGCTGGGCCCCGGCCGGGTTCTCACCGGGCTCGTGAGGCAGATCGCCGGCCGTGAGGTGCACGCGGCGCCGGCCGACTCGCGCGCGGCTCTCGAGGAGTTCGCCGCGGCGGTGGAGGCGGGATGAGCCGCCGCCGACGCGCACGGGCCGCCCTCGCCGGGGCGATCGGTGGCCGGGCTCGCCGCGGGGGGCGTCGCGGTGCTGGGCGACTCCGGCGCGTCCCCGTCGCCCGGGCCTCGCGCCGTCCCCGTCGCCGGCGGAACGGAGCCGCCGCAACGGCGGGCGGTCAGGGCCCCGAAGCCGCGACCCCCGGTTGCCGGCCGGGCGGTGGCCCGCCGCGAGGGCTTCCTCACCGGCCCGAGCCCGGCCGCCCCGGCGCGGGTGGCCCTGCGCTTCGTGCGCCGCCACTCGGCGGCCCTGGGCCTGCGGGCGGAGGACCTGCGCGGGCTCGAGCCCAGCGGGCGCTACCGCGCCGGAGGCACCACCTACCTGAGCTGGACGCAGAACCACCGGGGCATTCCCGCGGTGGACGGCGGCCTCCGGGCCGCGGTGGCCCGCGACGGCCGCCTGCTGGCGCTGCCGCAGGTGCCGGTGCCCGACCCGGAGCCGCCCACCACCGAGCCCCGCCTCAGCGCCGCGGCGGCCACCGGCGTGGCGGCTCGCGCGGTGGGCGCACCGCGCCGAGGACGGCACTCGGGCGACGCTGGCGGTGTTCGGCCAGCCCGGAGCCGCCCGCCTGGCGTGGCGGCGTGCTGCTCGTGGGCGGTGGCTGGGACGTGGTGGTGGACGCCGAGAGCGGCGCGGTGCTCCGCAGCCGCAGCCTGACCCGGGAGGCCACCGGGATCATCCACCAGAACTATCCCGGCGCGCCGGTGGGCGGCGCCGACCAGGCGGTGTCGCTGGACCCCTGGCTGAGCGCCGGGCAACCGGCTGAACGGCCCGAACACCCACGTGTACGCGGATCCACAGGACAACTACGAGCCTGGCGACCCGGTCCAGTCCGCGGACGAGATCCCGCCAGCACCGCCGGCAACTGGAACCACGCGCCGGTGCGGATGACCGGGAGCGGGCAGACCTGCCCCGTCGGAGGCTGCACCTGGGATCAGGGCAACGGACTGTTCAGCTGGACGGTGAACCGCAACCAGGCGGCCACCCAGCTCTTCTGGTTCGTGAACCGCTTCCACGACCACCTCCGCAACGCGGCCGGCATCGGGTTCGGCCCCTCCTCGGGCTCCTTCGAGGGAAGCGACGCGGTGCTCGCCCAGGTGGACGACGGCGTCCACGACGGGCGGATCGTTCCCGAACTGCGGGCACGTGAACAACGCCGGCATGACGGTGTACCCCGACGGCTTCCCGGCGAAGCTCGAGACCTACCTCTGGACCTCCGCCTGCGGCGAAACCGGCATCAACGACGTGAACGGCGCCGACGATCCCTACGTCGTCTTCCACGAGTACACGCACGGGATGTCCCTGCGCCTGGTCACCGACAGCGCCGGCGTCGGAGCGCTGAACGACGCGCAGCCGGGGGCCATGGGCGAGGCCTGGAGCGATTGGTACGCCGAGGACTACCTGGTGGCCGGCGGCTTCCAGAGCGACACCGCCGCCCCGGGGAGCTTCGAGCCGGCCCCTACCTGGGCGCCGCCGACCTGCGCACGCAGCCCTTCGACTGCCCGGTGGCCCCGGCCGGGGGCCCCTGCCCGGGACCGCCGGCGCGGGCCCGGGCGGGTACACCTACGCCGATTTCGGCCGCATCGTCGGCGAGCCGGAGGTGCACGCCGACGGCGAGATCTGGGCGGAGACGCTGTGGGACCTCCGGCGCGCGCTGGTGGCCAAGCACCCGGCCGACGGAGTGACCCGTGCCCGCGCGCTCATCACCGACGGCATGCGCCTGTCGCCCCCCGAGCCCAGCTTCCTGGAAGGCCGGGACGCCATCCTGAAGTCGGATGTGGCGCGCGGCTACGGCGACCGCGATCTCATCTGGGCGGTGTTCGCCGCCCGCGGGATGGGCCTGAACGCCACCACCACGGGGGGAACGGACACGGCTCCGGTGGCGGGATTCACCGTCGCCGCCCCCGCAACCGGTGACCCCGCCGGGCGGAAACGTGTCGCCGCCCCGCGACACGGCGGCGCCCCGCGTGTCCGGCTTCGGGGTCACGAACCGGCTGCTTCCGCGTGGGCTCGAGCAGGACGCCGAGGTCGGCGGCCCGTCGGGTGGGCGTGGGCACGCGCTTTCGCTTCAGGCTGTCGGAGCGGGCCGGCGTGACGATCGTCCTGTCCCGGGCGCTGGCCGGGCGCCGGGTGAAGGGAAGCTGCCGGCGGCCCACACGCGCGCTTCGCCGGCGCGCGCGTTGCACGCGCTGGGTGTCCGCCGGGCGCCTGGTTCGCTCCGGCCAGCTCCCCGGCGCCGCGCTGGGTGCGCTTCAGTGGGCGGCTCGGCAGCCGGGCGCTGGCGCGCGGGGGCTACCGCGCCGTGCTCACCGCCCGCGACGCCGCGGGAAACCGCTCCCGGGCGGTGTCCACGCGGTTCACCATCGTGCGCCCGCGCCGCTCCGCGGGCGCGTAGGATCGCGCCGTGCGTCCCGAGGTTCACGTGAGCGACGATCCGGCCGGCGTGGTGGCGGAGATGCTGGCTTCGGCCACCGGCCAGCTGGTGCTCACCGGAGGCTCCACACCGCGCGTGGCCTACGAGCGCCTGGCCGAGATGCGAGACGACTGGTCGGACGTGGAGATCTGGTTCACCGACGAGCGCTGCGTGCCCCCGGAGCACGAGCACTCCAACTACCGCATGGTGAAGGCGGCGCTGTTCGATCGCGTCGAGGGCGTGCGGGTGAACAGGATGAAGGGCGAGCTCGGCCCGCACGACGGCGCCGCCGACTACGAGCGGCGCCTGGAGGAGGTCTTCGGTGCGGAGCTCCCGGTCTTCGACCTCATCCTGCTCGGCCTCGGGCCGGACGCCCACACCTGCTCCCTCTTCCCCGGAGACGAGGCCCTGGCCGAGCGCGAACGCCGCGTGGTGGGCGTGGATACGCCGGGCATGGCCCCGCTGGTGCCCCGGATCACGCTGACCCTGCCGGTGGTGAACGGCGCCCGGCGGTCGGTGTTCCTGGTGACCGGTGAGGACAAGGCCGAGGCGGTGGCCCGCAGCTTCGACGGCCCGCCCGACCCGCGTGCGCCCGCATCGCTCGTGGAGGGCACCGTCACGCTGGTGTGCGACGCCGCCGCGGCCTCGCTGCTGGATTAGATCCTGGCGTCGATCACCATGGCGCCGAACAGCAG
>CAVVYE010000004.1:0-11453 GCA_963752455.1 uncultured Thermoleophilaceae bacterium | reverse complement strand
CGCCTTGCCCGGGGCGACTCAGCCCTCCGGCGCGTCCACCACCTCCCAGTGCTCGGCCTGCTCGTCACGGTCGATCAGGTACCGGTCGTCCTCGGGATAGAAGCGGGAGGTGGACACGTCCTCGCCGGCGAACCCGACCACGTCGTCCATGCTGCCCCAGGCGCTGGCGGTCATCAGCCGGGTGGTGCCATCGGGCAGGTCCTGCCGGAGAATCCACGCGCCGCGGTTGCCGGGGGTGGTGAGGTAGGCGTCCACGCCCGTGCGCCGGACGTACTCCGTGTAGTGGTCGGCGTCCTCGGTGCGCACGGCGCCCTTCCAGGTGCGAACGACCATGAGCTGGTCCTCCTTCTGTAGTGACGGCACCCGGTATACAGAGGACCATGCTCGACTCGCCCCGCGGCCATCACGTGGTCTTCCTGGGTGGACCGGGGGTCAGCTACGAGGAGTACGCGCCGCCGCCCGAGCTCACCCCCTGGGTCGCGGTCGGGTGGCGAATCCGGACGAGCGTCCCCTTCGAGCTCCGGATACTGCCCGACGGGTGCATGGACCTGATCGGCGACGACGTGATCGGGTCGTTCTCGCAGGCCGGGATCGCCCGCCTCGACGCCGGAAGCGACTCCCATGGCATCCGCTTCCACCCGGGCGGGTTCCCGGCGCTGTTCGGCGTGCCCGCCAGCGAGCTGGTGGATCTCCGCGTTCCGGTCGCGGACGTGGTTCCCGGCTTCCGCTCGCTCCGGCGGCTGGCCGCGGAGGCGGGCCGCCCCGATCCCGTGGTGCGTGCCGCGACGGCGGCGCCGGACGTGAGGGCCCTGGCGCGCGACACGGGCTACAGCGAGCGCCACCTCCGCCGGCGGGTGCTGGCGGCCACCGGACACGGGCCCAAGCGCCTCGCCCGGATCGCCCGCATGCAGAGGCTGCTGCGCTCGGGCCGGGTCGAGAACTGGGCTCGCTCCGCCGTGGAACACGGCTATTACGACGAGGCCCATATGGCGAGCGACGTGCGCGCCCTCGCCGGGGCCACGCCGCACGCGCTGTTGGGATGACCGTTTTTTCCAAGTCCCCAGAAGCAGAGCGTCCTACGGTCCTGCCTCATGGACATTCAATTCATCGCGGGCTTTGCGGTCGTCACGCCGGAGCCGGCCGAGAGCCGGGAGCTGTACGTGGACGCCCTGGGACTACCGCTCGAGCAGGCGGACGGCGAGTACTTCAAGAGCGAGAGCATCGGCGGCAGCAAGCACTTCGGTGTCTGGCCGCTCTCCCAGGCGGCCCAGGCCTGCTTCGGCTCGCCCGAGTGGCCGGCGGACCGCCCCGTTCCCCAGGCCACCGTGGAGTTCGAGGTGGCGAGCCCGTCCGCCGTCACCGAGGCGGCCGCGGAACTCGAGGCCCGGGGCCACACCCTTCTCCACCCCGCCCGCACCGAGCCCTGGGGCCAGACCGTGGCCCGCATCCTCTCGCCTGAGGGGCTGATCGTGGGCGTGTCCTTCGCGCCCTGGCTTCACGACGACGGGCGCGACACCGCCCAGTAACGGGCCACGCGCCGGCCGAATCGCCTGGGCTTCTCCGCGTAGAGCCGCTCGCCCATGGGAAGCGCCTCGGCCAGGAGCTCGGCCTGCCGGCGCTCGGCCAGGGTGATGAGCTCCCCCAGCCCGGGATCGTCCGGCGCCTGCTCGCGGCCATCGTCGATCAGCACCGTCAGGTCGTGGTGATCGCCGAGCAGGTCCGACAGCGCGTGCGCCTCGTCGGCCGCGCCCTTCATCGTGGCGGGCCAGACCTCGTGCAGCAGCCGCAGGTGGTACCAGAGGTCCTTCACGCGCTTGCGCCAATCGTGCACGGCCTCCGCCGACGGGTCCCTGCGCACGGCCCGGAGGGCCCTGCGTCCCCTCCGGTATTCACGCTCGAGACCGGGGCGCATGAGGTCGAAGCCCCCGTGGCCGAACTCCCAGGCGTCCACATCCGTGCCGCCCTCCTCGATGGCCTCCGCCGCCTCGTCGAGGCGCTCGCGCACCTCGGGGTCGTCCGCCTCCCCCGCGAGCCGGTCGCGCTCCGTTTCCAGTGCATCCTGAAGCTGCTCGACGGGCGGTGCCTCGTCCGGGTAATGCTCGCGCAGGGCGGCCAGCGTCTTCAGCTTCACCTCCGCGTCGCGGGCGCCCGAGAGCAGGCGTGCGGCCTCGCGGTAGCGGGCGCTCTCCGCCCGGTAGCGCTCGCGCCCCAGATCGTCGCGCACCAGGCGAAGCAGGGAGCGCAGCTTCTTCATGTCCTTGCGGGTGTCGTGCACCGCGGTCGCCAGGTCCTCTCCGGCCTCGTCGCGGAGCTGCTCCACGGCCGTCTCGACCCGGCCGCGGGCCGCGCGGCGGATGCCCTCACCCGGCTCCTCGTCGTCGTGCAGCCGATAGGCGCGCGAGGTGATGAGCTCCAGGCGCCGCTGCGCCTTGGCCGACAACGGCTTGTCGGGGAAGTCGGAGCTCAATCTCTCTCCTCGTCGGGAAGCCCATGAACGGCAAGCCGGCGGTTGGCGTAGCGCTCGTCTCCGGTCACCTCGCGCCCGAGCCAGGCGGGCGGGTTGTAGTCCGCGCTCTCCTGCTCGGACTCGAACTCCACCTCGGCCACCACCAGGCCGTGGAGGTCACCGCCGTACACGTCCAGCTCGATCGTACGCCCGTCCCTTTCGAGCCGGAAGCGCTCCTTCTCCACCCGCCGGTCCTCGGTGATCGGCCAGAGCGCCTCGAAGGTGGCGGCGGGGATGTCCAGCTCCTCCTCGAGCCGCCGCAGGCCCCCGCCCTGCTTCACCGTGAGCACCGTGCGAACCCCGGCGCGGCGGACCCGCACCTCCACACCGTCGTCGGAGATCGCGACGTAGCCCTGGTCGATCCGCTCGGACGGCGCATCCGCGAACTCCTCGGGCCGTCCCCGGAAGCAGGAACTTGCGCTCGATCTCCACTACGCCGGAAGACTACGATCGCGGAGGCGATGTCGCAGGAGAACGTGGAGATCGTGCGGCGGGTCCACGCCGCCGCCGCCCGCCGGGACGCGGCCACCGTCTATGCGCTCTACGACCCGGAGGTCGAGCTGGACGCCTCCCGGGTGGAGATAGCGGGCTTCACCGCCGACGACGTCTACCGCGGGCACGAGGGCCTCAGGCGCTTCTTCCGCGAATGGCACGAGGCCTGGGAGAACGTGGAATACGACTACGAGGAGCTGATCGACGCCGGCGACCAGGTGCTGGCCGTGGTCACCCGCCGCGCGCGGGGCCGGGTGAGCGGCGTGGACGTGGAATGGGCGCTGGCTCTCATCTGGACCCTCCGAGCGGGCCGAGTTTCCCGGCTCGAATGGTTCCCCTCCCGGGAGGCCGCGGCCGGGGCCATCGCCGCTTACGGCCACGACCGGGGTTAGTGTCGATTGGTGGCCCCCCGCTCTGCGACCCTCCTCGCAACCCTGGTCTGCTTCGCCGCTCTCGCCTCTCCGGCGTCGGCGAAGTGGTACGGGAGCACCCTCCGAGGCGCTCCGAACGTCCAATACGGCTGCGAGTCCGCCCTCGTGCTCGGGCCGATCGGCGGCGTGGTGCTCTCGCCCACCTCCCAGACATCGTGCACCTACCGGCACGGGGGCTACCTCTTCAAGAACCGGCCGACCTTCATCGTGCCGTCCACCGGACGGGTCACCGGCATCAAGGTCAAGGCCGGGCCGAATCCGGCCAAGCTCCGCCTCACCGTGCTCACGGGGTCGAGTCGCGTGAACCCGTACACCGGTCGTGACGTGCCCGGCACCTACACCTGCTGCACCGCGCGATTCGTGGGCAAGCCGTTCCGCCCGCGCGCCAACAGGACGACGAAGAAGAAGGTGAACGTCCGCGTCTTCGACGTGCGGAGCAAGAAGCTGCGCCACCGGATCCACTCCTCGGACGGCCTCGCGCTGAGCGCCGTGACACCGGGCACTCTGCCGCTGCGCGTGCTCGACACGGTGGGCCAGCTGAACACCGGAACCCCGCTGGCCACGTCGTACTTCCCGTACACCCGCCGGGGCGATCCGCGGGTGGACGGCTACTCCATGGCCGGGATCGATCTGCTGTTCCAGTGGAACTTCCGCCGCGGGCGGTAGCGAACCCCACCGATAGGCTCCGGGCATGACCCAAGCTGCGGCAAAGGCCACCGTCCCGCCCCCCAGGAGGCTTCCTCCGGAGGACTTCGAGCTCAAGGAGATCCTCCTCCACGGCCACCGCGTGGCGTATCGCGCCGCGGGGAGCGGTCCGGTGATCGTCCTGGTACACGGCATCACCTCCAACTCCGCCACGTGGGAGCGGGTGATGCCCTATCTGGCCACCCGCTTCACCGTGATCGCGCCGGATCTGATCGGGCACGGCGAGTCCGCCAAGCCGCGCGGCGACTATTCGCTCGGCGCCTACTCCAGCGGGATCCGTGACCTGATGGTCGCGCTCGGGCACGAGAGCGCCACCTTCGTCGGCCATTCCCTCGGTGGCGGAGTGGCCATGCAGCTGGCGTACCAGTTCCCGGAGCGCTGCGAGCGGCTCGTGCTCGTGGACAGCGGCGGGCTGGGACGCGAGGTGAGCTTCCTGCTGCGGGCCGCCACCCTTCCGTTCTCGGAGATCGTGCTCCCCCTGCTCGCCCACACCCGCCTGCTCGATGCCGGTCGCGTGGTGGGGCGTACGTTCGGACGGGTGGGACTGCACGCCGGCACCGACATGTCGGAGCTGGCGTGCAGTCCCACCCGTCCGAACGTGCGCCCCACCACGCGACCGGCGTCGAGCAGGCGGGTGTGGGCCAGCAGGGGGAGCACGATCTCCGAGAACGGAAGGGTGGCGGCCCGCAGCAGGAAGCTCACCTCGCGTCCCAGCCCGCCGCTGTCCACGAGCACGAGCCGCTCGCAGCGCTCGGGGAACTGGTACGCCAGCTGCATGGCCACTCCGCCACCGAGCGAATGGCCGACGAAGGTGGCGCTCTCGTGCCCGAGCGCGACCATCAGGTCACGGATCCCGCTGGAGTAGGCGCCGAGCGAATAGTCGCCGCGCGGCTTGGCGGACTCGCCGTGCCCGATCAGATCCGGCGCGATCACGGTGAAGCGGGTGGCCAGATAGGGCATCACCCGCTCCCACGTGGCGGAGTTGGAGGTGATGCCGTGCACCAGGACGATGGCCGGGCCGCTCCCGGCGGAGCGATAGGCCACGCGGTGGCCGTGGAGGAGGATCTCCTTGAGCTCGAAGTCCTCCGGAGGGAGCCTCCTGGGGGGCGGGACGGTGGCCTTTGCCGCAGCTTGGGTCATGCCCGGAGCCTATCGGTGGGGTTCGCTACCGCCTGCGGCGGAAGTCCCACTGGAACAGCAGATCGATCCCGGCCATGGAGTAGCCGTCCACGCGCGGATCGCCCCGGCGGGTGTACGGGAAGTACGACGTGGCCAGCGGGGTTCCGGTGTTCAGCTGGCCCACCGTGTCCAGCACGTGCAGCGGCAGCGTGCCCGGGGTCACGGCGCTGAGCGCCAGGCCGTCCGAGGAGTGGATCCGGTGGCGCACCTTCTTGCTCCGCACGTCGAAGACGCGGACGTTCACCTTCTTCTTCGTCGTCCGGTTGGCGCGGGGGCGGAACGGCTTGCCCACGAATCGCGCGGTGCAGCAGGTGTAGGTGCCGGGCACGTCACGGCCGGTGAAGGGTTCACGCGGCTCGAGCCCGTGAGCACGGTGAGGCGGAGCTTGGCCGGATTGGGCCCGGCCTTGACCTTGATGCCGGTGACCCGGCCGGTGGACGGCACGATGAAGGTCGGCCGGTTCTTGAAGAGGTAGCCCCCGTGCCGGTAGGTGCACGATGTCTGGTTGGTGGGCGAGAGCACCACTCCGCCGATCGGCCCGAGCACGAGCGCGGACTCGCAGCCGTACTGGACGTTCGGAGCGCCGTCGCAGCGTGCTCCCGTACCACTTCGCCGACGCCGGAGAGGCGAGCGCGGCGAAGCAGACCAGGGTTGCGAGGAGGGTCGCCGAGCGGGGGGCCACCGATCGAGACTAACCCCGGCCGTGCGCCGGAAGCGGCGATGGCCTCGGCCGCGGCCTCCCGGGAGGGGAACCATTCGAGCCGGGAGACCCGGCCCGCTCGGAGGGTCCAGATGAGAGCCAGCGACCATTCCACGTCCACGCCGCTCACCCGGCCCCGCGCGCGGCGGGTGACCACGGCCAGCACCTGGTCGCCGGCGTCGATCAGCTCCTCGAAGTCGTATTCCACGTTCTCCCAGGCCTCGTGCCATTCGCGGAAGAAGCGCCGGAGGCCCTCGTGCCCGCGATAGACGTCGTCGGCGGTGAAGCCCGCGATCTCCACCCGGGAGGCGTCCAGCTCGACCTCCGGGTCGTAGAGGGCGTAGACGGTGGCCGCGTCCCGGCGGGCGGCGGCGGCGTGGACCCGGCGCACGATCTCCACGTTCTCCTGCGACATCGCCTCCGCGATCGTAGTCTTCCGGCGTAGTGGAGATCGAGCGCAAGTTCCTGCTTCCGGGACGGCCCGAGGAGTCCGCGGATGCGCCGTCCGAGCGGATCGACCAGGGCTACGTCGCGATCTCCGACGACGGCGTGGAGGTGCGGGTCCGCCGCGCCGGGGAGCGCACGGTGCTCACGGTGAAGCAGGGCGGGGGCCTGCGGCGCCTCGAGGAGGAGCTGGACATCCCCGCCGCCACCTTCGAGGCGCTCTGGCCGATCACCGAGGACCGGCGGGTGGAGAAGGAGCGCTTCCGGCTCGAGAGGGACGGGCGCACGATCGAGCTGGACGTGTACGGCGGTGACCTCGACGGCCTGGTGGTGGCCGAGGTGGAGTTCGAGTCCGAGCAGGAGAGCGCGGACTACGACCCGCCCGCCTGGCTCGGGCGCGAGGTGACCGGAGACGAGCGCTACGCCAACCGCCGGCTTGCCGTCCACGGGATGCCCGGCGAGGAGAGAGGATTGAGCTCCGACTTCCCCGACAAGCCGTTGTCGGCCAAGGCGCAGCGGCGCCTGGAGCTCGATCACCTCGCGCGCCTATCGGCTGCACGACGACGAGGAGCCGGGGGAGGGCATCCGCCGCGTGGCCCGCGGCCGGGTCGAGACGGCCGTGGAGCAGCTCCGCGACGAGGCCGGAGAGGACCTCGCGACCGCGGTGCACGACACCCGCAAGGACATGAAGAAGCTGCGCTCCCTGCTTCGCCTGGTGCGCGACGAGCTGGGGCGCGAGCGCTACCGGGCGGAGAGCGCGCGCTACCGCGACGCCGCGCGCCTGCTCTCGGGCGCCCGCGACGCCGAGGTGAAGCTGAAGACGCTGGCCGCCCTGCGCGAGCACTACCCGGACGAGGCACCGCCCGTCGAGCAGCTCCAGGAGGCGCTGGAGGACGGAGCGCGACCGGCTCGCGGGCGAGGCGGACGACCCCGAGGTGCGCGAGCGCCTCGAGCGAGGCGGCGGAGGCCATCGAGGAGGGCGGCACGGAGGTGGACGCCTGGGAGTTCGGCACGAGGGCTTCGACCTCATGCGCCCCGGCCTCGAGCGCTGAATACCGGCAGGGGCGCAAGGCCCTCCGGGCCGTGCGCAAGGATCCCGTCCGCGGAGGCCGTGCACGACTGGCGCAAGCGCGTGAAGGACCTCTGGTACCACCTGCGGCTGCTGCACGAGGTCTGGCCCGCCGACGATGAAGGGCGCGGCCGACGAGGCGCACGCGCTGTCCGACCTGCTCGGCGATCACCACGACCTGACGCGTGCTGATCGACGATGCCCGCGAGCAGGCGCCGGACGATCCCGGGCTGGCGGAGCTCATCGCCCTGGCCGAGCGCCGGCAGGGCGAGCTCCTGGCCGAGGCGCTTCCCATCGGGCGAGCGCCTCTACGCCGAGAAGCCCAGGCGGTTCGGCCGGCGCCTGGCCGCGTCTACTGGGCGGTCATCGCGCCCGTCCTCGTGAAGCCAGGCGCGGCCGCCTCTGACGGCGGACGGGCTAAGGTCGTAGCGGGCTATCTGTTAGCCTGCTAAATAGATGACGCACCTCCGCCAAGAGCACCCGCGGCGACGTGCGACGGCTTCAGCGCGGGCCTGGACGATTTCCTCCGTGCGCTCCGCACCGCCCGCGGGACGCTTCAACCGGGCTCCGCTGACGCCCGAGCTGAGCGCCTCGCAGCTCCACCTGCTCGAGCCGCTGGCCACGAGCGGCGGGCCGCTGGCCCTCTGCGCGCTGGCCGAGGCGGCGGACGTGGCCGCGCCCACGGCGTCGCGCATGCTCGACGGGCTCGTGGAGCGCGGCGTGGCCGAGCGCATCCGCCCCGAGGACGGCGACCGCCGGCGCGTGGAGATCACGCCTCACCGACGAGGGCCGGAGCCTCGTGGCGGCCAAGCGCCGGCGCATCGCCAAGGCCCGCGAGGAGGTCTTCCTCCGCCTGTCCCCGAGCGAGCGCGAGTCCGCGGCCCGGCTGCTGCACTCGCTGGCCGCGGCCATCGACGACCTGCACCCGTGAGCCCGCCCGCGAAGCCCGGCGCGGATCGCGCCCACCCGAACCGCACGCTCGGCATCCTCGTCCTGGGCGCGATCTCGTACGCGCTGGCCCAGACGATGATCATCCCGGCGCTGCCGGCGATCCAGCACGACGTGGGCGCCTCGCCCGAGGCCGCCACCTGGCTGCTCACCGCCTTCCTGCTCACCTCCAGCGTCTCCACGCCGCTGCTCGGCCGTCTCGGCGACATGTACGGCAAGGAGAGGGTGCTGCTCGGCGTGCTCGGCGTGTTCGCGCTGGGCTCGCTCGTGTGCGCGATCGGCGGGTCCATCGGCGTGCTGATCCTCGGGACGCGCCATCCAGGGCGCCGCCGGAGCGATCTTCCCGCTCGCCTTCGGGATCATCCGCGACGAGTTCCCGCGCGAGCGGGTGGCCACCTCGATCGGGCTCATCTCCGCCACCTTCGGCATCGGCGGCGGCCTCGGGCTGGTGCTGGCCGGGGTGATCGTCGATCACCTCTCGGTCGAGTGGATCTTCTGGTTCCCCGTGGTCGTCACCTCGTTCGCGGCGTGGGCCACCTGGCGCTACGTGCCCGAGTCGCCCGTGCGCGTGGAGGCCAGGATCGACTGGGCCGGGCGCGGCGCTGCTGTCGCTCACGCTGGGCTCGCTGCTGCTCGGCGTGTCGCAGGGCAACGCGTGGGGATGGGGATCGCCCGGCGTGCTCGGCCTGTTCGCCGCCGCCGTGGTGTTCGGCGCGACGTTCGTGAGCTTCGAGCGCCGCGTGGCCGAGCCGATGGTGGACATGGAGCTCATGGCGCAGCGCGCGGTGTGGTCCACGAATCTCGTGGCCTTCGCGATCGGCTTCGCCATGTTCGGCTCGTACGTGCTGATCCCCCAGCTCGTGGAGCTGCCCGCCGTCACCGGGTACGGCTTCGCCGAGTCCACCACCGTGGCCGGCCTGATCCTGCTGCCCAGCGCGCTGGTGATGCTCGGCGCCGGGCCGCTCTCGGGCTGGCTCGGCTCGCGCTTCGGCTCGCGCCTGCCGCTGGCCATGGGCGGCGTCTTCGCCCTGCTGGCCTACCTCGAGCTCGCGCTCTTCCACGAGACGCTCGCCGAGATCGCCTTCGGCGCGCTGCTCGTGGGCATCGGCATCGGCCTGGCCTTCGCGGCGATGGCGAACCTCGTGGTCGAGGCGGTGCGCCAGGACCAGACGGGCGTCGCCACCGGGCATCAACACGATCATGCGCTCCATCGGCGGCTCGATCGGCGCGCAGGTGGCCGCGGCGATGCTCGCCGGCCACGTGATCCTCGGCGGGCGCTTCCCGGCCGAGAGCGGCTTCACCGAGGCGTTCGCGATGAGCGCCGTGGCCGCCGTGGTGGCGCTCATCGCCACCTCGCTCATTCCGCGCCCGCGCCGCCGCACCGGCGCGCCCGCGGCCGGTGACGAGCGCGCGCCCCAGCGCCGCGCCCGCAGCCCCGCCGGCGCACGCGCCTGATGGCCGGCGGGTCTTCCCCGCGACGTTCGCCGCATCGCCGTCGTCGTGGTGATCGGCGCGATCATGTCGATCCTCGACACCACGATCGTGAACGTGGCGCTGGAGACGCTGCGGATCGACCTGGGCGCTCCGCTGTCCACGATCCAATGGGTGAGCACGGGCTACCTGCTGGCCCTGGCCACCGCGATACCGCTCACCGGGTGGGCCGCCGAGCGCTTCGGCCCGCGGCAGGTGTGGATGACCGCGGTGGCCGCCTTCGTCGTGACGAGCGGGCTCTGCGGCCTGGCGTGGAGCGCCGAGTCGCTGATCGGCTTCCGCGTGCTTCAGGGCTTCGCCGGCGGGATGATCATGCCGGTCGGGATGATCACCCTGGCGCAGGCCGCCGGCCCCGATCGCATGGGCCGCGTGATGAGCATCGTCGGGGTGCCGATGCTGCTGGCTCCGGTGTTCGGCCCCGTGATCGGCGGGGCGATCGTCGAGAACCTGTCGTGGCGCTGGATCTTCTTCGTGAACCTCCCGGTGGGGATCGTGGGCCTCCTGCTCGCGCGCCGCCTCCTGCCCGCCGGCCGCGCGCCGGGCCGGGCCGCGGCCGACGGGAACGAGGACTCCCGGCTCGACTGGCGCGGCCTGGCACTCGTGTCGCCCGGAGCCGGGGCGATCGTCTTCGGCATCTCGGAGTACGGCGCCCATCGCACCCTCGCGGCCCCCAGCGCGTGGCTGCCGCTCGTGCTCGGCCTGCTCGCCGTCGCCGCGTTCGTGGTCCACGGCTTCCGGGTGCGCTATCCGCTGCTGGACGTCCGCCTGTTCCGCTCGGGCGGATTCGCGGCCGCCTCGGCCACGGTGTTCCTCACGGGAATCGCCCTGTTCGGCTCGATGATCCTGCTGCCGCTCTACTACCAGATCGCCCGCGGGGAATCGCCGCTGGTGGCCGGCCTGCTGGTGGCCCCGCAGGGCCTGGGCGCGGCGCTCGGGATGAACCTCGGCGGGCGCGCCACCGATCGCTACGGGGGAGGCCGGGTGGTGGTCGTCGGGCTGCTCATCCTGCTCGCGGGCACCGCGGTCTTCACCCAGGTCGGCGCCACCACCTCGTACTGGGTGATCGGCGGCGCGCTCGTGCTTCGCGGGATCGGGCTGGGCGGCTCGATGATGCCGGCGATGGCCGCGGCCTACGCCACGCTCACGCGCAATCAGGTGCCCCGGGCAACTCCGGCGCTCAACGTGCTGCAGCGCGTGGGCGGGTCGATCGGCGCGGCGCTGCTGATCGTGATCCTCCAGAACCGCATCATCGCCACGCTCGGCGAGGGTGCCCAGGGCGGCGTCTCCGGTGCCACGCTGCCCGACGCGGCCCGCGAGCGGGTGGCCGCCCCGCTGGCCGAGGCGTTCGCGCACACGTACTGGTACGCGCTCGCGCTCACGGCGGCCGCCCTCATACCGGGGCTGCTGCTCGCGCGCGAGGAGGCGCGGGCCCGGCGGCGGAAGCGCACGGCGGCGGCCGGAGGGAGCACCGACACGCCCTCGCCGGCG
>CAVVYE010000003.1:0-36680 GCA_963752455.1 uncultured Thermoleophilaceae bacterium | reverse complement strand
TCGACCCCGTGAGCACGGTCAGGCGGAGCTTGGCCGGATTCGGCCCGGCCTTGACCTTGATGCCGGTGACCCGTCCGGTGGACGGCACGATGAAGGTCGGCCGGTTCTTGAAGAGGTAGCCCCCGTGCCGGTAGGTGCACGATGTCTGGGAGGTGGCGAGAGCACCACTCCGCCGATCGGCCCGAGCACGAGGGCGGACTCGCAGCCGTATTGGACGTTCGGAGCGCCTCGGAGGGCGCTCCCGTACCACTTCGCCGACGCCGGAGAGGCGAGAGCGGCGAAGCAGACCAGGGTTGCGAGGAGGGTTGCAGAGCGGGGGGCCACCATCGACCCTAACCCCGGCCGTTGCCGGAAGCGGCGACGGCCCCGGCCGCGGCCTCCCGTGAGGGGGACCATTCGAGCCGGGAACCCGGCCCGCCCGGACGGTCCAGATGAGAGCCAGCGCCCATTCCACGTCCACGCCGCTCACCCGGCCTCGCGCGCGGCGGGTGACCACGGCGAGCACCTGGTCGCCGGGGTCGATCAGCTCCTCGTAGTCGTATTCCACGTTCTCCCAGGCCTCGTGCCATTCGCGGAAGAAGCGCCTGAGGCCCCCGTGCCCGCGGTAGACGTCGTCGGCGGTGAAGCCCGCTATCTCCACCGGGGAGGCGTCCAGCACGACCTCCGGGTCGTAGAGCGCATACACGGCGGCCGCGTCCCGGCGGGCGGCGGCGGCGTGGACCCGGCGCACGATCTCCACGTTCTCCTGCGACATCGCCCTCCGCGATCGTAGTCTTCCGGCTAGTGGAGATCGAGCGCGAGTTCCTGCTTCGGGGACGGCCCGAGGAGTTCGCGGATGCGCCGTCTGAGCGGATCGACCAGGGCTACGTCGCGATCTCCGACGACGGTGTCGAGGTGCGGGTCCGCCGCGCCGGGGTTCGCACGGTGCTCACGGTGAAGCAGGGCGGGGGCCTGCGGCGGCTCGAGGAGGAGCTGGACATCCCCGCCGCCACCTTCGAGGCGCTCTGGCCGATCACCGAGGGCCGGAGGGTGGAGAAGGAGCGCTTCCGGCTCGAAAGGGACGGGCGCACGATCGAGCTGGACGTGTACGGCGGTGACCTCGATGGCCTGGTGGTGGCCGAGGTGGAGTTCGAGTCCGAGCAGGAGAGCGCGGACTACAACCCGCCCGCCTGGCTCGGGCGCGAGGTGACCGGAGACGAGCGCTACGCCAACCGCCGGCTGCCGTTCATGGGCTTCCCGACGAGGAGAGAGATTGAGTTCCGACTTCCCCGACAAGCCGTTGTCGGCCAAGGCGCAGCGGCGCCTGGAGCTCATCACCTCGCGCGCCTATCGGCCGCACGACGACGAGGAGCCGGGTGAGGGCATCCGCCGCGCGGCCCGCGGCCGGGTCGAGGCGGCCGTGGAGCAGCTCCGTGACGAGGCCGGAGAGGACCTGGCGACCGCGGTGCACGACACCCGCAAGGACATGAAGAAGCTGCGCTCCCTGCTTCGCCTGGTGCGCGACGATCTGGGGCGCGAGCGCTACCGGGCGGAGAGCGCCCGCTACCGCGACGCCGCACGCCTGCTCTCGGGCGCCCGCGACGCGGAGGTGAAGCTGAAGACGCTGGCCGCCCTCCGCGAGCATTACCCGGACGAGGCACCGCCCGTCGAGCAGCTTCAGGATGCACTGGAGACGGAGCGCGACCGGCTCGCGGGGGAGGCGGACGACCCCGAGGTGCGCGAGCGCCTCGACGAGGCGGCGGAGGCCATCGAGGAGGGCGGCACGGATGTGGACGCCTGGGAGTTCGGCCACGGGGGCTTCGACCTCATGCGCCCCGGTCTCGAGCGTGAATACGGGAGGGGACGCAAGGCCCTCCGGGCCGTGCGCAGGGACCCGTCGGCGGAGGCCGTGCACGATTGGCGCAAGCGCGTGAAGGACCTCTGGTACCACCTGCGGCTGCTGCACGAGGTCTGGCCCGCCACGATGAAGGGCGCGGCCGACGAGGCGCACGCGCTGTCGGACCTGCTCGGCGATCACCACGACCTGACGGTGCTGATCGACGACGGCCGCGAGCAGGCGCCGGACGATCCCGGGCTGGGGAGCTCATCACCCTGGCCGAGCGCCGGCAGGCCGAGCTCCTGGCCGAGGCGCTTCCCATGGGCGAGCGGCTCTACGCGGAGAAGCCCAGGCGATTCGGCCGGCGCGTGGCCCGTTACTGGGCGGTGTCGCGCCCGTCGTCGTGAAGCCAGGGCGCGTAGGACACGCCCACGATCAGCCCCTCAGGCGAGAGGATGCGGGCCACGGTCTGGCCCCAGGGCTCGGTGCGGGCGGGGTGGAGAAGGGTGTGGCCCCGGGCCTCGAGTTCCGCGGCCGCCTCGGTGACGGCGGACGGGCTCTCCACCTCGAACTCCACGGTGGCTTGGGGAACGGGGCGGTCCGCCGGCCACTCGGGCGAGCCGAAGCAGGCCTGGGCCGCCTGGGAGAGCGGCCAGACACCGAAGTGCTTGCTGCCGTCGATGCTCTCGCTCTTGAAGTACTCGCCGTCCGCCTGCTCGAGCGGTAGTCCCAGGGCGTCCACGTACAGCTCCCGGCTCTCGGCCGGCTCCGGCGTGACGACCGCAAAGCCCGCGATGAATTGAATGTCCATGAGGCAGGACCGTACGACGCTCTGCTTCTGGGGACTTGGAAAAAACGGTCATCCCAACAGCGCGTGCGGCGTGGCCCCGGCGAGGGCGCGCACGTCGCTCGCCATATGGGCCTCGTCGTAATAGCCGTGTTCCACGGCGGAGCGAGCCCAGTTCTCGACCCGGCCCGAGCGCAGCAGCCTCTGCATGCGGGCGATCCGGGCGAGGCGCTTGGGCCCGTGTCCGGTGGCCGCCAGCACCCGCCGGCGGAGGTGGCGCTCGCTGTAGCCCGTGTCGCGCGCCAGGGCCCTCACGTCCGGCGCCGCCGTCGCGGCACGCACCACGGGATCGGGGCGGCCCGCCTCCGCGGCCAGCCGCCGGAGCGAGCGGAAGCCGGGACCACGTCCGCGACCGGAACGCGGAGATCCACCAGCTCGCTGGCGGGCACGCCGAACAGCGCCGGGAACCCGCCCGGGTGGAAGCGGATGCCATGGGAGTCGCTTCCGGCGTCGAGGTGGGCGATCCCGGCCTGCGAGAACGACCCGATCACGTCGTCGCCGATCAGGTCCATGCACCCGTCGGGCAGTATCCGGAGCTCGAAGGGGACGCTCGTCCGGATTCGCCACCCGACCGCGACCCAGGGGGTGAGCTCGGGCGGCGGCGCGTACTCCTCGTCGCTGACCCCCGGTCCACCCAGGAAGACCACGTGATGGCCGCGGGGCGAGTCGAGCATGGTCCTCTGTATACCGGGTGCCGTCACTACAGAAGGAGGATCAGCCATGGTCGTTCGCACCTGGAAGGGCACCGTGCGCACCGAGGACGCAGGACCGCCCGGACGGCGCCACCCGGCTGATGACCGCCAGCGCCTGAGGCAGCATGGACGACGTGATCGGGTTTGCCGGCGAGGACGTGTCCACCTCGCGCTTCTACCCGAGGAAGATCGCTACCTCGTCGCGCGCGACGAGCAGGCCGAGCAACGGGAGGTGGTGGACGCGCCGGAGGGGTGAGTCGCCCCGGGCAAGGCGGTCCTGGGTACCTAGGCGGGCGCGCACCTGATTTAGTGGCGTGTGCGGTGGCGGCCACCAACCCCAACGAGTTGCTGATCGAGCGGTTCTACGGAGCGTTCGCGCAGGGCGACGGGGCCGGGATGGAGGCGTGCTACGCCCCCGACGTGCACTTCTCCGACGCGGTGTTCACCGACCTGCGCGGCGGCCGGGCGGGGGCGATGTGGCGCATGCTCACCGACACGCCGGGCGACCTGCGGATCGAGTTGCTCGAGCACGAGGCCGGAGACACGAGCGGGTCGGCTCACTGGCGGGCCCACTACACGTTCACCCAGACCGGCCGGCCGGTGGTGAACGACATCCAGGCGAGCTTCCGCTTCAAGGACGGGCTGATCGTGGAGCACCGCGACGACTTCAGCTTCTACCGCTGGGCGCGCCAGGCGCTCGGGCCCACGGGACAGCTCCTCGGCTGGACGCCCGTCGTCCGGTCCGCCGTCCGGAAGAAGGCTGCGGCCCGGCTGGACGAGTTCGCCGGATCCTGATTACGGGACCGGGCGCGGCCGTCCGCGGGTCGCAACCGGCCCTGACCACTCCTCCTCCGGGTGTAGGATCGAAATGCGGGTTGGGAGGCGCGAGGCGTGCCCTTGTCCTCCCTCGAGACAGCCACGGTTCTGATCACCGACCTCGTCGGGTCCACGGGGCTGGCCAGCAAGCTCGGGCCGGCGGCCGCGGACGAGCTCCGGCGCGAGCACTTCGGGGCGCTCCGCGACGCCGTGGAGGTCACGGGCGGGCAGGAGGTGAAGAACACCGGCGATGGCCTGATGGTGGTGTTCAGGGGCGCCGCCTCCGCGGTGGCCTGCGCCGTGGCCATGCAGCAGCGGATCGAGCGCCGCAACCGGCGGGCGGAGCAGGCGCTCGCGATCCGGATCGGGATCGCGCTGGGCGACGTCACGCCGGAGGACGGCGACTACTTCGGGATACCGGTGGTGGTGGCGGCGCGTCTCTGCGACCGGGCCGCCGGCGGGCAGATCCTCACCACCGACCTGGTCCAGGCGATCGGCGGGGGAGACGACGACGCACTTCGCCTCCGTGGGCGCGCTCGAGCTCTCGGGGATCCCCCGCCCGGTGTCCACGTACCGCGTGGACTGGACGCCCGACGGCGGAGCCAGCGACAGGATCCCGCTCCCCTCGCGGCTGGTGGGCCTGCCTGCCGTGAGCTACGTGGGCCGTGTGGACGAGCGCGAGCGCGCGAGGGCGCGGTGGGAGTCCGCGCGCACCGGCCGGCGCGAGGCGCTGCTGGTGGCGGGCGAGCCCGGGATCGGCAAGACCCGGTTCGCCACGCACGCCGCACTGGACTTCCACGCCGAGGGCGCGGTGGTGCTCTGCGGCCACTGCGCCGAAGAGGTTGCGGCTCCCTACGGAGCCTGGATTCAGGCACTCTCGCACTTCGTCGAGCACGCTCCCGCCGACGTGCTGGCCACGCACGTCGCGCGCCATGGGGGCGAGCTGTCACGCATTGCACCCGCTCTGGCACGGCGCCTGCCGCAGGCGCCCGCGCCTGCGGCCACGGACCCCGAGACCGAGCGCTACCTGCTCTTCTCGGCCGTCGTGGGCCTGCTCGAGCAGGCGACGATCGACTCGCCCGTGGTGCTGCTGCTCGACGACCTCCACTGGGCGGACCGGCCGACCCTGGCGCTGCTCAAGCACGTGGTGGGCGAGACCGACGGCCTGCGGCTCCTGGTGCTCGGCACCTACCGGGACACCGATCTCTCGCAGGGACCATCCCGCTCACCGACGTGCTGGCCGACCTGCGCCGCGAGGAGGGGGTGGACCGGCTGGCGCTCCGCGGGCTCGGGGAGCACGGCGTCGTGTCGCTCGTGGAGGCCATGGTGGGCCACGAGCTGGACACGATCGGGCAGGAGCTGGCGCGCGAGATCACCGAGGAGACGGACGGCAACCCCTTCTTCGTGGGGGAGATACTGCGTCACCTGTCCGAGTCCGGCGCGCTCGTGCAGGGCACCGACGGCCGGTGGGAGCTGGTGCGAGGGCTCGAGGAGCTCGGCCTGCCCCAGAGCGTGAGGGAGGTGGTGGGCCGGAGGGTGGACCGGCTCGGCGAGGATTGCCGCTCCGTGCTAGCGCGGCCGCGGTGATCGGTCGCGACTTCGACCTCGACCTGCTCGCGGTGGTCACGGGCCACGACGAGGACCGCTTGATCGACGTGCTGGATGCCGCGGCGGAGGCCTCGCTCGTGCAGGAGCGCCCGGGGCGGACCGGATCGTTCCTGTTCGTCCACAACCTGATCAACCACACGCTCTACGACGTCCTGGGCGTAACCCGGCGGGCGCGGCTCCACCGGCGGGTGGCGGAGGCGCTCGAGGACCTCTGCGGGGAGGACACCGGACCGCACGTGGGTGAGCTCGCGCGCCACTGGTCGGCGGCCACCGCGCCGGTGGACGCGTCGAAGGCGCTGGGCTACAGCAAGCGGGCCGGCCACAAGGCGCTCGCCGAGCTGGCGCCGGACGAGGCGGTGGGATGGTTCACCCGGGCGCTCGAGCTGCTCGATCAGGTGCCCGGGGACGATCCGGCCGAGTCGTGCGACCTGATGATCGGCCTGGGCGAGGCGCAGCGGCAGGCCGGCAGGCCGGAGTCCCGGGAGACCCTTCTGGCGGCGGGCCGGATCGCCGATGGGCTCGGTGACGCGGAGCGCATGTCGCGCGCCGCGCTCGCCAACAACCGCGGCTTCGCGAGCACGTTCGGCGTCGTGGACGAGGAGCGTGTGGGGGCGCTCCGACATGCGATCGAGCGGGACGCCGACCCGGCTCGCCGTGCACGGCTGCTCGGGCTCCAGGCCATGGAGCTCCAGTTCGACTCCGACCACGAGCGCCGGCGCGCCCTCGCGGACGAGGCGCTCGCGCTGGCCCGCGAGGCGGGTGACGAGCGCGTGCTCCCCTACGTGCTTCGCGACCACTTCCACGCCACCTGGTGCACGGACACGCTGGATGCCCGCCGCCGCACCGCCAGGGAGATGACGGAGCTGGCCGAGCGGCTGGACGATCCGCTGGCCGGCATCTGGGCGCTGGACCGGTCGATCCACGCCGCGGCGGAGTCCGGGGCCCTGCGCGACGCCAGCGAGGCGTGCGCCCTCCTCCTTGCGCGCACCGAGCAGGTGGGCCAGCCCCGGCTGCGCTGGCCCGCCACCTACTACGCCGCCGGCCTCGCGCAGATGCGTGGCGAGCTGCAGGAGGCCGAGCGGCTGGCGGGCGCGGCACTCGAGTTGGGCGAGGAGGCGGGCGAGCCCGACACGCTTCTCATCAACCTGGGGCTCATCGGCCTTCTCCGCAGCCAGCAGGGCCGGGGCGCGGAGATGATCGAGATCCTCGAGCTGGGCATGGCGCAGTATCCGGGTATTCCCGGCTTCGAGGCCGGGCTCTGCGCCGTCCTGTGTGACGTGGGACGGGGAGACGAGGCCGCGCCCAGGCTGGAGCGCGCGGTGGACCGCGGGTTCGCCGGCATCGCTCGCAACCAGGGCTATTCCACCGCGCTGGCCGTATGGGCCCGGGTGGCCGCCGACACGGGCTCGCAGCGCGCGGCCGCGCCGCTCTACGACCTGATCCTGCCCTGGCGCGACCTCGTCGTGTGGTACGGGAGCACCGGGTACGGCTCGGCGGAGAAGTACCTCGGCCGCCTGGCCGCGACGCTGGGAGCTCACGACCGTGCCGTGGAGCACTTCGCCGCCGCCTCGCGGCTCCACCGCGCGGAGGGCTTCGACGGATGGGAGGCCGAGAACCTGTGCGGGTGGGCCGCGTGCCTGCTGGACTCCGGCGACTCGGCCGGAGCACGGGCCAAGGCCGACGAGGCGCTGGCGCTGGCCGTCCGTGTGGGACAGGCGTTCTCCGCACGCGAGGCCGAGGGCCTCCTACGGGTGGGATCCGAGCGATGAGCGGGCGATTCCAGCGGTTTGCCGACATCGAGCGGCACGTCGAGCGGCTGGACAGCTACACGGGCCTCTACCACGCATACGCGGTGGTGTTCTATCCCAAGGACTCCCGCCAGGTGAGCTGCATCTTCAGATGGGCGGCCGAGCGAAAGCGCCGGGTGACGCTTCGGGGAGCAGGGCACTCCTTCGACGCGCAGGCGCTGGGCAACGACCTCGTGATGTCACTGACGTGCATGAAGAACGTCGACCTGGACCTGGACGAGGTGAGGAACGAGGGGCGCGTGCACGTCGGCCCGGGAGCCACGTGGGGCAAGATCCTCGAGAAGCTCGAACCACATGGCTTCGTGCCCGCGGTGACGGTCACGACCGAGCACGCCACCGCGGGCGGCACACTCTCGGCCAACTCCCTGTCGCGCTTCTCGCCGGCGTACGGCAAGGAGGGGGAGTGGATCGAGAGCTTCGACCTCGTGACGCCCGACGGGGAGCTCCACACCTGCACCCGGTGGGACGACGCGGACTCACTCGAAGGGAGGCTCTTCCGCGGCGTGATCGGCGGGCTCGGGTATCTGGGCGCCGTGGTCTCGATCACCTACGACGTGCTCTACGTCTGCCAGACCGCGGGGCAGATCGGCGTGGATACCAGCTTCAAGAAGCACGACTCGTTCCGGAGCCTCGCCAACGAGCTCGTGCCGAAGGTGCTCGCGGCCCGCGATCAGCGGGACCCCTGCGACAAGGACAAGCTCGACTCCGTGTGGGCGGCGGTCTTCGCGGGCCCGGGAGACCGCCAGGAGGGGCTCGTGTTCACGTCCTCCTTCACCTCGCGGCCCGACCGCCGGCCCATGGAGCTGCACCAACCGGGCCTGGCTTTCCGCGTGCTCGTCGAGTGGGCGATGACGGTCCCGCCCGTGCCCGCCATCGCCTGGAGGCTCGCCTACCGGTTCCTCTACTACGACGACCGGCGGTTCATCGACGACCTCGAGGGCTTCACCTTCTTCATGGACGGCAACCGGAGGGCCAAGCGGCTTGCGAAGAAGCTATTCGGCTGGACGCCAAAGACGGTGCAGCAGACGTTCATCGTGCCGAGCGACCGTGGAGATGCGGGCGACGATCTCGTGCGCTGGCTCCTGTACGCGCACGACTACCTCTCCGGCATGCGGCTCACGCCGACCCTCCAGGACATCCTCTGGCTGCCGAAGGAGAAGCTCCCCTTCCGCCTGTCCGCGACCGCGGAGGGCCCGGGGTTCGCGGTGAGCTACGCGTTCGAAACCTCTGACGACGACGTGGTGGAGCTCGCCAAGCACGCGTTCACCGAGATGGCGGATGCGCTCTGGGAGGACTTCGGGGGCCGTGTCTACCTGGTGAAGAACGTGTGCGCACGGCCGGAGACGCTGGCGAAGATGTACGGCGAGAACGCTGTCGAGTTCTTCAAGCTGAAGAACGAGGTCGATCCCGGGCACGTGCTCGTGAACGGGTTCCTCCTCGAGCACTTCGAGGAGCTGCTGGGCCCGCCGTCGGGGGTGCGCGTTCTAACCGACGGATAGCGGCCGGCGGATAGCTTTCCCGGGCCCCGATGGACCACATCGAGCTCGTCCTCCTGTTCCTGCTGGTGGCTGTGGCCGCGCTCACCGCTCTCGCGCGGTTGCTGGACGTGCCGTACCCGATCCTGCTCGTGGTGGGCGGAAGCCTCGTGGGGTTCGGCCCCGGGGTGCCCGAGGTCCAGCTCGACCCGGACATCGTGCTGCTCATCTTCCTGCCGCCGCTGCTGTTCAACGCGGCGTACTTCACCTCGGTTCGCGACCTGCGTACGGACATGCGCCCGATCGCGCTGAACGCCATCGGGCTCGTGCTCGTGACGATGTGCGCCGTGGCCGTGGTCGTGCACGCGGCGGTTCCCGGGCTGCCGTGGGCCGCGGCCTTCGCGCTCGGCGCCATCGTTTCGCCCACCGATCCGCTGGCGGCGACCACGATCGCGCGCCGGCTGGGCGTTCCGCGCCGGCTCACGCGGGTGATCGAGGGAGAGAGCCTCGTGAACGACGGCACGGCGCTGGTGGCCTACCGCACCGCCGTGGCCGCCGTGGGCGGAGCCGGCTTCGACCTTCTCGACGCGACGGGCGACTTCGTGGTCAACGCGGCCGGCGGCATCGCCTTCGGCGTCGTCGTGGGGCTCGTGATGGTCCAGGTGCTGAAGCGGGTCACGGGCGACGACGTGGTGGGCGTCGTGATCTCGCTCGCCTGTGGCTACATCGGGTACCTCCCGGCCGAGGAGATGGGCGTGTCCGGAGTTCTCGCCGCGGTGACCGTCGGCGTGATCGTGGGGCACCGGTCGTCCGACGTGTCCACCGCCTCCTCTCGGCTTCGCGGCTATGCGTTCTGGGAGGTCTTCGTCTTCCTGGTGAACTCGGTGCTGTTCGTCCTGGTCGGGCTGCAGCTGCCGGAGATCCTCTCCAACCAGGACCGGTCGCCGGCCGAGCTGGCCGGCCTGGCCCTGCTGGTGAGCGGGGCGGTGGTGGGCACGCGGCTCGCTGTGGCTCAACACACTGCCCTACGTCATCCGGGCCGTCGACCGGCGTGCCGCGCAGGTGGCGCGGCGGGTGGGGTGGCGGCTGCGGCTGATCGGCGCCTGGAGCGGCCTGCGGGGCGCGGTCTCGCTCGCAGCCGCGCTCGCGCTGCCGAGCGATTTCCCCGAGCGGGATCTCCTGATCTTCCTCACGCTCTGCGTCATATTCGCCACGCTGGTGGTGCAGGGCCTGACCCTTCCGTGGCTCATTCGCCGGCTGGAGGTGGAGGACGACGGCGCGGGCGAGCTCGAGGAGCTTCACGCGCGTCGCGAGGCCACCGAGGCGGCGATCGCCGAGCTGCGGCGGCTGGCGGGCGAGGACTGGACCCGCGACGACACCGTGGAGCGCATGCTCGCTCTCTACAGCTTCCGCAACCGCCGCCTGAGCCAGCGGGCGGGGGCCTCGGACGGAGACGAGGACGACGATCTCGACGAGCGCTCGCGGGCCTATCAGCGCCTGGTCCGCGAGGTGCTCGATGCGCAGCGGCGGCGTGTGGTCGAGCTGCGCGACGAGGGGGCGATCTCCGACGAGGTGCTCCACACGCTGGAGCGCGAGTTCGATCTCGAGGACCAGCGGCTCGAGATCTGACACCCCGCGCGCGGGCGACCTATCCTTGCGCGGGCGTGTTGCGTCTCGTCACGATCCCCATCAGCCATTACTGCGAGAAGGCGCGCTGGGCGCTCGAGCGAGCCGGTATCCCGTACCGCGAGGAGCGCCACGTGCAGGGCATCCACCGCTTCGCGGCCCGGCGGGCGGGCGGCGGCCAGACCGTTCCGGTGCTCGTCACGCCGGAGGGCTCGATCGGCGAGTCCGAGGAGATCCTCCGCTGGGCGGACGAGCGCACCCCGCCGGAGCGGCGCCTGTTCCCCTCCGACCCCGCCGAGCGGGCCGAGGTGGAGGCGCTCTCCCGGCGCTTCGACGAGCGGCTCGGGCCGAGGGGCCGCCGGTTCATGTACGTGAAGATGCTCGCCCAGTCCGAGCTGATGATCCGCTTCAACGACCAGGGAGTCCCGCCCTGGGAGGACCGCGCGCTGCGAATGGGCTGGCCGCTTGCCGTGCGCTTCCTGGGACGTGCGCTGGGCATCCGGCCGGGAGTGGAGGTGGAGGACGAGGCCGTGGTGTGGAGAGAGCTCGACTTCGTGGCCGAGCTGCTCGCGGACGGCAGGCCGCACCTTGCCGGGGACCGCTTCAGCGCCGCGGACCTGACCTTCGCGGCGTTGTCCGCGGCCGTGGTGGTGCCGCCCGTCTACGGAGTCCCGCTTCCTCAGCCCGAGGTGCTGCCGCCGGAGATGGCCTCGTTCGTGAGGAGCATCCGGGACCACCCGGCGGGGCGCTACGCACTCGCCCTGTTCGAGGCGCGACCGGGTGACGGGGCGGCGCGCCCTCCCGTGGCGACGTGAGCCTCCCGCGGGTCGCCTCGCGCGAGGAATGGCTCGTGGCCCGCAGGGAGCTTCTGCGCAGGGAGAAGGAGGTGACGCGCGCCCGGGACGAGCTGAACGCCGACCGGAGGCGGTTGCCGATGGTGGAGATCGAGAAGGACTACGTGTTTCACGGCCCCGATGGTGAGGCGAGCCTGCTGGATCTGTTCGAGGGCCGGCGCCAGCTGATCGTGGACCACTTCATGTTCGACCCGAGCTGGGACGACGGCTGCCCAAGCTGCTCGGGCCGGGTCGACCAATACGGCAACCTCGCCCACCTTCACGCTCGAGACACGACGATGGCGGTGGTGTCGCGCGCTCCCCTGGAGAAGATCCAGCCGTTCAGGGCGCGGAAGGGCTGGACGTTCCCCTGGTACTCCTCGTACGGCAGCGACTTCAACTACGACTTTCACGTGACGCTGGACGAGGCCGTGGCGCCGGTCGAGTACAACTACCGCGACCGGGAGGAGCTGGCGGATCGCGGGTTCACCGACCCGTCCGGCGAGCTACCCGGGACGAGCGCCTTCCTGCGCGACGGCGACCGCGTCTTCCACACCTATTCGACCTACGCTCGCGGTACTGAGCAGGTCGGCGGCACGTACTACTACCTGGACATGACCGCGCTCGGCCGCCAGGAGGATTGGGAGGAGCCGAAGGGGCGCGCCACCGGCGCTCCGACCGCCGGCCAGCCGGGGGCCGGGGAGTACTAGTCAGGCGGAGGGGATGGGCCGGCGGGCCAGGGCGGTGACGAAGGCCGCCACGACCTTGGTGTCGAACTGGGTGCCCGCGCAGCGCTTGACCTCGGCGATGGCGTCCGCGTCGGAGAGGGTGTCGCCGTAGGGCCGGTCCGAGACCATGGCGTCGAACGCGTCGGCCACGGCGATGATCCGCGACCCGATCGGGATCTCGTCCCCGGCGAGGCCGTCCGGGTAGCCACCGCCGTCCATGCGCTCGTGGCTCGACCGCACCATCCTGGCCACCTGATCGAGCGCCGGCGCCGCGAGGACGATGCGCTCCCCGATGAGGGTATGACGGCGGACGAACTCCCACTCCGCTTCGTCGAGCTTTCCGGTCTTGTTCAGGATCGCGTCGGGGATGGCCGCCTTGCCGATGTCGTGCAGCTCGGCCGCGAGCCCGGTGTTCCGCACCTCCTCGGTCGTCAGCCCGAGCTGGTCGGCCATCAGGATCGACAGCTCCGCCACAGCGTCGGCGTGGCCGTCCAACCCGTCGCCCTGCTCGGCCAGCACCTGCACCAGCGCGGCCGCGGTCTGCTCCCGGGACGTCGACCGGCTCGCCTTGTTGGCGTACATCCTCTGGTCGGCCACGCGCAGCGCCTCGACCAGGTCGCCCGCCTGGGAGGGAACCCAGACCACGCCGTACGAGCAACCGATGCTCCAACCGTCGCCCGCGGCGGTGAGCGCCTCCACCGCGTCGCACACCAGGAGAAAGCCCTCGGCGCTGTCGGCCCTGGCCATGATGCAGAACTCGTCTCCGCCCATGCGGTAGGAGGTGGCGGTCCCGCCCATCGCCTCCGCAAGCCCCTCGCCGAGCCGGGTGAGCAGGGCGTCCCCGGCTCCGTGCCCGAAGGTGTCGTTGTAGGCCTTGAAGCCGTCGAGGTCGAAGGTGGCGAGCATCAGTTCGGGCAGCTGGTCCGATCGCGCGAGCCGCTCCTCGAAGTCGAGGTTCAGCGCGCGGCGGTTGTGCAGCCGCGTGAGCTCGTCGGTGATGGCATCGTCCCGGCTGGCCTTGAGGAGGCGCTCGTTCTCGGCGGCCAGCGCCTCGGCGGCCAGCCGAGCCCGCGACGAGCGCAGGTAGAAGACGAGCAGGGCGCCCAGCAGCATCAGCAGCGTGGCGGCGGATCCGATGGTGGCCCTGGTGCGCGTGCGTGAGGCCGCCTCGCCGTACCCCTCGCCGGCGCGGATCAGACGGCGGTCGATTGCCGCCTTCCTGCTCGTCGTGAGTCCCTGGAGATTCTCGAGCTCGAGCCGAAGCGAGCCGACGGCCACCTGGGCGGCGCGGTCGTCGTCGGCCTGCCGGTAGAGGGTGTGGATGGCCCCTCCAGCCCCAACGCCGATAACGAGCACCAGCAACGGTACGAGCACGGACCTCCATGCCCGGCCCAGTTTTGTGTTCACCCAGTGGTCATCGTCGTCCTTGGCGGAACCTTTAGGACCTCGACTAGCCTGGTGGCGGGACCGGCCCGTCGGCGAGCGGGAGGACGGGCCGGGCCCGACCTTCTTTTCGGCGTGGACTCCCGAATTCCGGCGATCCGCCGATAGGGATGGTGTGGAGTCTCTGCGCTCGCCTTTGCGGGGACGCGGGCCCAGTCCCGCCCTCGTCGGTGCGCTGCTCTTGTTCGCGGCGGTGTTCCTGCTGCGCGTGGCCGACGACACCCAGAACAGCGGGCTGACGTTCCTCTACGTGCTGCCGATCATCATCGTGGCGCTGGACCGCGGCCTGGTGGCCGGAGTGGCGGCGGCCCTGCTGGCGTTCGCGCTGTTCGCCGTCTGGGCATCGGCGGAGGATGTCGGCTACCCGGCGGCCGCCTACCTCACCCGCATCTCCACCTTTGTCGTCGTGGGCGCCATGACGGGCCTCACCGCGGACCGGCTGCGCGAGACCGCGGACGCGAGCCGGCGGTACTTCGAGCTCTCGCGGGATCTCCTGTGCACCGCCAACTTCGACGGCTACTACGTCGCGCTGAATGGAGCCTGGGAGGAGACCCTGGGATGGTCGCGGGAGGAGCTGATGTCGCGGCCGTTCGTGGAGTTCGTCCACCCGGACGACCAGGAGCGCACGGCGCGAGAAGCGTCCGACCTGATCGAGCGTGACCACGATGTGAGCTTCACCAACCGCTATCGCACCAAGGCCGGGGACTGGCGCTGGATCGAGTGGTCGGCCAGACCCGACGTCGAGCATCGACTGATCTACGCCACCGCCCGCGACGTCACCGAGCGCCGGGAGGACGAGCGCCGCCTCCGGGAGGCGGAGGAGCGCTGGCGTCGCAGCTTCGAGGATTCGGCCATGGGTCTCGCCCTGGTGGGCGTGGAGGGCGAGGAGGCCCATCGCTTCCTCTCGGTGAACCAGGCCCTGTGCCGGCTGTTGGATTGCGATCCCGAGCAGCTGCTGGGGATCGGAGCGCTGGCCGACCTGACCCATCCCGACGACGTGGCGGCCCTGACCGAGGAGATGGGGCGCATGCTGAGCGGCGAGATCAAGGTGGTGCGCCGCGAGATCCGCGTCATCACCCCGAGCGGAAGGGTGGTGTGGCTCGACCTCACCACCTCGCTCGTGTGCGACCCGGACGGCAGGCCCCTCTACCGCCTGTCGCAGGTGCAGGACATCGACGCGCGCAAGCGCGCCGAGTTCGAGCTCCAGAGCGAGCGCGACTTCCAGAGGGCCCTGCTCGAGAGCCTCACCGCCGGGGTGGTGGCGTGTGACGCCGACGGCCGCGTGGTGCTCGTGAACCGGACGATCCGGGATCTGTACGCATCCGCGGAGGATCTGATGACCGCCGGCGGATGGGCCTCTCGGTTCGGGCTCACCGGCCTCGACGGCGTCCCCCTGGACGACGCGGAGATCCCGCTCGTCCGGGCATTCGCCGGCGAGGTGGTGCGGGGCGAGGACATCGTGGTCCATCCGCCCGGTCGCGAGCCTCTCTACGTCCGTGCCAACGGCCAGCCGATCCTCTCGGCCGACGGAATACGGCTCGGCGCCGTGATGGCGCTGGACGACGTGACGGAGCCCAAGCAGGCCCAGGACCGCCTGCAGTACCTGGCCGACCATGACGCGCTGAGCGGGCTCTTCAACCGCCGCCGGTTCGAGCTGGAGCTGGCCGAGGAGCTGGGACGCAGCGTGCACCGCGACAGCCGGGGCGCGGTGCTGGTCATCGACCTCGACAACTTCAAGGGCATCAACGACAAGCTCGGCCACGCGGCGGGCGACCGGGTGATCGCCGAGGTGGGTGCCGCGCTGATGGGACGGCTGCGCAGCGGTGACGCGATCGGTCGCCTCGGGGGCGACGAGTTCGGAGTTCTCCTGCGACGGGTGTCGGCCGAGGAGGCGAATCTGGTGGCCGCCGGCCTGGTCGAGGAGATCGGGACCCGGCTCGCCGGCGTGCTGGCCGAGGAGGTGCCCGGGGTGGGCACGAGCATCGGGGTGGCGCCGTTCGGGGACGGGCCCATTCCGACCGTGGACGAGATCATGAACGCCGCCGACGCGGCGATGTACAGCGCGAAGGCCTCCGGCGGAAACGCCGCCCTCGCGGCCTGAACCAGGGGGCAGACACGGGCCTGGCTAGGGTGGCGCTCCATGGAGAGCGCCGGTCGGAGAGCAGCAGCGGTCGCCGTGATGCTCGCCTGTCGTCGGCCGCGGACGGGTCCGTCGCACGCGCCGACTCCGGGGAAATCGAGCTGGTCACGCCCACCGCCCGGGTCGCGGTTCACCCGCGCCCGTTCCGGCTGACCGTGGCCTCCGGGCACGGCCGGCCCGTGCTCCGCACGCTCGGGCGCTCGCGCCGGCACGGCGGCGTGACCTACGCCGGCCTCGGCTACTCCGTGGGCGGGACTGAGCCCGAGCTGTCGGTTCCCGTCCTCGGCGATGCGCCCGCCGCGGTGCCCGGGCCCATTCCCGAGCGCCACTCGGCCACGCGCGTGCTGCGGGCCGCGAGGCAGGGGCGCGCTCTGGCGCTGACGCTGGCCACGGACGATCCCGCGCGCAGGACGATCTCGTTGCGCCTGGCCGCCGGGCCCGCCGGCACGGTCCGGCTCAGGGCTGCCGTCCGGGGGCCGGCGGGCGCCTCGGCGATCTGGATGGGGTTCGGCTCGGGACGGGGAGAGGCCTTCCACGGCTTCGGCGGAAGGCGCGAGAGCACGGATCTCCGCGGCACGAGCTTCCAGAGCTGGGTGCTCGACTACCGCTATCCCGACGCCTCCACCGGCTACTACGCCCCCAATCCGAGCTTCGTGTCCTCCCGCGGCTACGGCCTCCTGCTCGAGGGCACGCGCATGGCCCGCTGGCGGCTTGGGTCCGACACCCCGTCGGCCTGGCGCGTGAGCGTCTCGGGGCGCGCGCCTGGCGCTGTCGGTCGCCCCCGGCGCGCCCCGCCGCGCCATCCGGGCGCTCACCTCGATCACCGGCCGCCACCGCGTGCCGCCGGCGTGGAGCCTCGGCCCCACCCTGTCCCGGACCTTCGGGGTGATCGGCGACGGGAACGGCGAGTACCGGAGCCGGGTGGAGGACGACCTCCGGCGGCTGCGGCGCACACGCCTGCCCGTGTCCGCCTACGCGTTCGAGGGATGGGGAGGGCTCCCGCCGCGGTTCGTGCGGCGGGTGGTGGCCCGCCTGCGAGCGCGCGGGAATCCGCACGCTCCTCTATCTCCGGTCGTTCGTGGCCGACGACATCGCCGGCACCGAGCAGCCGGGGTCCTTCGCGCGGGCCGTGGCCCGCGGGTACGTGGCCCGGACGCCGGCCGGCGCGCCCTACCTGCTCCCCTCGCCCTTCCCCGGCGCCCAGGCCGCCGTGGTGGACTTCACCAACCCCGCCGCGCGGGCGTGGTGGGGCCGGCGGGTGACCCGGCTGCTGGACACGGGCGCCCGCGGCTTCATGAACGACTTCGGCGAGCAGGTGCTGCCGGACATGCACTTCCACGACGGGTCCACCGGCGCCACGATGCACAACCGCTACCCGGTGCTCCAGGCCCGCGTGACCCGCCGGGCGATCGACAGGTGGAGCCGCGCCCACGGCGGCACGCGCGCCTTCTTCTTCCAGCGCGCCGGCTACGACGGGCTCGGCGGCCTACGAGAACGCCCAGTTCCCGGGCGACGAGACGGTGGACTGGCAGCGCAGCACGGGCCTGCCGTCGATCGTCCCGGACATGCTGAACCGAGCGGTGGGGGGAGCCCCGGGCCTCACCGTGGACATCGGGGGATACGCCCAGTTCACGCCGAGCGAGCCGGTGGGCCCGGCCACGTCACCGGAGCTGTTCACCCGCTGGGCGCAGGCGGCCGCCCTCACGCCGTTCTTCCGCGTCCACAACTCCGGCCTGTCCGGCGTGCGGATGCCCTGGAACTTCGGACCCGCCACCCGGCGCGCGTGGGTCGCCGCGGCCCGCCTGCATCGCCGGGCGCAGCCACTGATCCTGCGCCTCTGGCGGACGTTCCGCCGCACCGGGATCCCCATGACCCGCCCGCTCTGGCTGGCCGACCCGGATGGGGCCCGGGGCCCGCGCGGTGATGACCAGTGGCTGCTGGGCCCGAACGTGGTGGCGGCCCCGGTGCTGCGGCAGGGGGCCCGCGCACGCCCGGTGCGCCTGCCGCCGGGATGCTGGCGCCGAGCCGGCACCGGACCCGGGATCCGCGGCGGGCGCACGATCACCGTGCACGCCTCCCTGGCCGAGCTTCCGTGGTTCGCCCGCTGCGGGACGCACGACCTAGGGCCGGGAGCGTCCGGCCTCGTAGCGCCCTAGGCCCTCGAAGAGCTCACCCGTCCCGAGCGCGGCCATCCCGTGGCCGTACTCGTTGGCCAGCGCGTCGTCGAGAGCGAGTGACCACTGCTCGTAGGCCGAGCGCCGGTCGCTGCGCGTGGCCGCCTGGGGCTTCGACGCGATCTCCTTGGCCAGCGACACCGCCTCCTCCAGCGCCCGGCCCGGCGCCACCAGGCGGTTGGCCAGGCCCATCCGGAGCGCCTCCTCACCGCTCACCCCGCGCCCGGTGAGGATCAGGTCCAGCGCGTGGCTCAGCCCGATCAGGCGGGCCAGCCGGATCGTCCCGCCGTCCATGAGCGGGATTCCCCAGCGCCGGCAGAAGACCCCGAACACCGCGTCCTCGGCGGCCACCCGCAGGTCGCACCACGCCGCCAGCTCGAGGCCGCCCGCCACCGCGTGCCCCTCCACCGCGGCGATCACGGGCTTCGCGGTGAGCATGCGCGTGGGTCCCACCGGACCGTCGCCCTCCGGCTCCACGCGGCTGGCACGTGAGCCGTCGCCGTCCTGCATGGCCTGGAGATCGGCTCCGGCACAGAACTTGCCGCCCGCCCCGGTGAGCACCGCCACCGCCGCGTCGTCGTCCTCGTCGAAGCGACGGAAGGCGCCGGCCAGGGCGTCGGCCGTCGGCCGGTCGATCGCGTTCGCCACCTCGAGGCGATTGATGGTGACCACCGCGACGGGACCGTCGAGGTCGTAGTCGATCGTCATGTCATCCGGCTCCTTTCGGGAGGTACGGCATCATTGGGCGATGTCCGGCTCCGACCCGACGCCGGCGATCGTGGACGTGCCCGAACTCTCGCGCTTCGAGGTCCGCGTGGGCGGAGAGGTGGCCGGGTTCGCCGCGTACAGCCGCCGCCCGCCTCTGATCACGTTCACGCACACCGAGGTGGACCCCCGCTTCGAGGGCCAGGGGCTCGGCGGCCGGCTCGTGTCGGCCGCCCTCGACGCGACCCGGGCGGAGGGCCTGTCGGTGATCCCCCTCTGTCCCTTCGTACGCGAGTACATCTCGAGGCACCCGCAGTACCTCGACCTGGTGCCCTCGGACCGGCACGCCACCTACGGACTATCGTCGCCCCCCTGACACGCGCTGTGTGCTGATCGTCACACACCGCGCCAGTCCGCCGGGCGTAGGGTGCCCCGTGGGAGAGATGTCTTGACGACCGTGTCACTGCCCGCCGGTCCCCGCCAGTCCAAGGCGGTGCAGACCCTGGGGTGGTGGACCCGGCCCGTCTCCTTCCTCGAGCGTGGACGCCGCGAGTACGGCAAGCGCTTCACGGTGCGCCTGCTCCAGACGCCGCCGTTCGTGATGATCTCGGACCCGGACGAGGTGCGCCAGGTGTTCACCGCGCCGCCCGACGTGCTGCACCCGGGCGAGGGCGCACGGATTCTCGAGCCCGTGATCGGCAGCAACTCGGTGATCCTGCTGGACGAGGCGCCACACCTCGAGCAGCGGAAGCTGATGCTGCCCGCATTCCACGGCGAGAAGATGCAGCGCCTGGCCGGCCTCATGTCGGAGGTGGCCGAGCGCGAGGCCGAGGGCTGGCCGCGGGGCGAGCCCATCGAGCTCCATCCTCGGATGCAGGACCTGACCCTCGAGATCATCCTGCGCGCCGTCTTCGGGCTCGATCCCGGTCCGCGCCTCGATGCGCTTCGCAGCCGGCTCACCAGCGTCCTCGCGCTGGGCGCCCGGCCACTCGGCATGCTGCCCTTCCTCCAGCGCGACTGGGGCGGGCGCGGCCCGTGGGCGCGTTTCGTGCGGCTGCGCGAGGAGATCGACGCACTGCTCTTCGAGCTGATCGAGGAGCGGCGCCACGATCACGGCGACCGCGACGACGTGCTGGCCATGCTGCTCGAGGCTCGGCACGAGGACGGATCGCCGATGTCCGAGCGCGAGCTGCGCGACGAGCTGATGACGCTCCTGGTGGCGGGCCACGAGACCACCGCCTCGGAGCTGGCGTGGGCGTTCGAGCGCCTGGTGCGCACGCCCGATGTGCTGGGCCGTCTGGTCGAGGAGGTGGATTCCGGCGACGGCGACGCGTACCTCACGGCCACGATCCAGGAGACGCTGCGCGCGCGGCCGGTGCTGCCGAACGCGGCGCCGCGCCTGGTGAAGCAGGAGATCACGGTGGGCGGGTGGACCTACGAGCCGGGCACCTGCCTCGTGGCCAACGCCTACCTCGTGCACCACGACGCGGACATCTACGAGGACCCCTACTCCTTCCGGCCCGAGCGCTTCCTCGACGAGCCGCCCGGCACGTACACGTGGATCCCGTTCGGCGGAGGGCGCCGGCGCTGCCTCGGAGCGAGCTTCGCCCTCATGGAGATGAAGATCGTGCTGCGCGCCGTGCTGTCCACCAGCCGGGTGACGGCGGACGGCCGCCGCGCCCGAGACCAGCCGCCGCGCGTTCCATCACGCTGAGCCCCCGCCGCGGCGCGTCCACGGTGCTCCGGGACCGCGCGGAGCGCCGGCCACGCCCGCCCGTGGGCGAGCCCGCCGCGGCCGCCGTCTAGCTCGGCCGCGGACGCAGGATCATGCAGGTCGTGGTGGCGTGGGCCACGAGGTCGCCCGCGCTCGTCTCCACCCGCCCCTCCGCGGTGGCGATGCGCCCGCCCAGGTGGATCACGCTGCCCCGGGCGGTGACCGGGCCGGTGTGCTCGTCGATCGCGCGGACGTAGTTCACCTTCAGCTCGAGCGTGGTGTAGGACACGCCGGGGGGCAGCAGCGTGTGCACCGCGCAGCCCATCACCGAGTCGAGCAGCGTGGCGTGCACGCCGCCGTGGACGGTGCCCGAGCGGGTTGTAGTGACGGGTGCCGGGGTCGAGGCTCATGGCCACCCGGCCCTCCTCGACGGAGTCGATCCCGAATCCCAGCGTCTCGGCAATGCCCGGTGCGGGCAGCGTGCCGTCGGCCACGGCGCGCATGAGCTCCAGGCCGGTCACGAGGCGGGCACCGGCTCCGCTGCCGGCGCCGGGGCGGGCGCTCGGGCCCCCGTTCCCACGGCGGACAGAACCACGCCCGCGCCCACGGCCGCGAGCGTGAAGAAGATCCACGCGCCGTGGAAGTCGGCGACGGTGGTGCCGGCGCCGACGATCACCACCACGGCGGCCACGCCGAGCGCGGTGCCCAGCTGGCGGCCCATCGTGACCACCGCGGCGCCGGTGGAGAAGCGGGTGGGGGGAAGCTCCGCCGTGGCCGCCGCGGTGAAGATCGGCAGGGTCAGGCCCACGCCGATGCCGCCGATCACCATGCCCGGGCAGGAACGCGCCCACGAAGTCGTGCTCGGCGCCCAGCGCGGCCAGCCACCACAGTGCGCCGGCAGCGGTCACGAGCCCACCCAGCAGGCCGGCGCGGGCGAAGCCGATCCGCGCCGCGATCTTGGACCCGGGCACCGCCGTGAGCGCCGCGGCCGTGGGGCCGGGGGCGATCATCAGCCCGGCGTGGAGCGCGTCCTCGCCCCACACGCCGGTGAGGAAGAGCACGCTGCCGAACAGCATCGCCCCGAAGCCCGCGTAGTACACGGTGCACGCCACGACGGACACGGAGAAGGACCGGATGCGGACCATCGCCGGATCCACGATCGGCGCCGGGTGGGTCAGCGACCGTCGGGCCACGGCCGCGATGAGCACCGCCGCGAGGGCGAGCCCGGCCAGCACGCGCGGATCCGTCCAGCCCCAGTCGGGTCCCTGGACGATGGCGCCCACGAGCGCGCCCATGCCCACGGTCACACCCACGGCGCCCAGCACGTCGGGCCGGATCGTGGAGGGGTCGCGCTGCTCGTTCAGGAGCCTCAGGCCGAAGACGGCCACGGCCAGGCCCACCGGCACGTTCACGAGGAACACCCAGCGCCAGTCGAGCTCCACCAGCAGGCCGCCGAGCGGCGGGCCGGCGGCGGCCGCGACGCCACCGAGAGAGGCCCAGATCGCGATGGCCACCGGGCGCTGGCTCGGGGGGAACTCGGGAAGCAGCAGGCCGAGCGAGCTGGGGATCAGGAGAGCGCCTCCGGCCGCCTGGATCACCCGTGCCGCCACCAGGGCACCGGCCGAGGGGGCGGCGGCGCAGAGTGCGCTGCCGAGGACGAACACCAGCAGGCCTGCCGTGAACACGCGCTTGCGCCCGAGCGCGTCGGCCCAGCGGCCGGCCGGGACCATCAGGGCGGCGAAGACGATGGCGTAGGCGCTCAGCACCCAGCTCAGGCCGCCGATCGACGTGGCGCCGAACTCCGCCCGGATGTCGGGGAAGGCCACGTTGACGATGAACAGGTCGAGGCTCGACATGAACACGCCGACCCCGACGACGGTGAGGACCTGCCACTTGCGTTGCATGATGAAACTCACCCTAGACGAATCGGTTTCATGATGCAACTCTATGAGTGTGCTTCGCAGCGACTACGACAACCAGGTCTGCTCGATCGCCCGCTCCCTCGAGGTGGTGGGGGAGCGCTGGACGATCCTCGTCCTCCGCGAGGTCTTCCTCGGAGTGCGCCGCTTCGACGAGATCCAGGACGACCTCGGGATCGCGCGCAACGTGTTGACCTCGCGGCTGGAGAAGCTCGTGGGCGAGGGCGTGCTCGAGAAGCGCCCCTACTCCGAGCGCCCGCCGCGCTTCGAGTACGTCCTCACCGAGAAGGGCCTGGACCTGTGGCCCGTGGTGGTCTCGCTGATGCAGTGGGGGGACCGCCACGAGGCTCCGCCGGAGGGTCCACCCGTGGTGCTCACCCACCGCGACTGCGGGGGCGAGGTCACGAGCCACCGCACCTGCGAGCGCTGCGGAGAGGCGCTCGGGCCGCGCGACGTGCTCGCCAAGCCGGGGCCGTCGGCGCCGGCGAGGCACCCGCTGGTTCGCAGGCAAGCGGCGGCCGCGGGCGCCTAGGCGCCATTCTCAGCCGCTGGGAGGAGCGGAGCCCGAGCGGTGGTCGGGCGAGCACCGCACCATGTTCTCCTCGGTCAGCCACCATGTGGGCCATGCCCCTTCGCCTGACCTGGGCCGTGCTGGCGGCCTGCGCTCTCGTCGCCGCCTGCGGCGACGACTCGTCCCCCGCGTCCGACGGCGGTGCCGCCGCCGGCCCGCGCACCATCGCCACCGGCCTCTCGGTGCCGTGGTCGATCGCGTTCCTCCCCGGCGGTGACGCCCTCGTGAGCGAGCGCGACACGGCGCGCATCCTGCGAGTAACGCCCGGGGGCCGCAAGCGCGTGGTGATGAGGGTGCCCGGCGTGGCTCCCGGCGGTGAGGGCGGCCTGCTCGGGCTGGCTGTGTCTCCGCGCTACCGGCGCGACCGGCTCGTGTACGCCTACTTCACGAGCGCCACGGACAACCGCATCGTTCGCTTCCGGCTCGGCGGCAAACCGCGTTCCGTGGTCACGGGGCTGCGCAAGGGTGCCAACCACAACGGGGGCCGCATCGCCTTCGGGCCCGACGGCAAGCTCTACGCCGGCGTGGGAGAGGCCGGGAACCCCGCGTACGCCCAGGACCTCGGGTCGCAGAACGGCAAGATCCTGCGCATGAACCCGAACGGGAGCGTGCCGCGGGACAACCCGTTCCGGGGCTCCCGCGTGTGGTCCTACGGCCACCGAAATGTGCAGGGCCTGGCCTGGGACCGGGGCGGCCGCCTGTGGGCCAGCGAGCTGGGGCAGGACACCTTCGACGAGGTGAACCTGATCAGGAAGGGCCACAACTACGGCTGGCCGGTGGTGGAGGGTCGCGGGTCCACCCGCGGTGGGCGCTTCACCAACCCCAAGATCACCTGGCCCACCTCCGAGGCCTCGCCCAGCGGCGCGGCCATCGCCGGGCGCACGCTGTACATCGGCGCGCTGCGCGGCGAGCGCGTTCTCCGCGTCCGGCTCACCGGCACGCGGGCGAGGAAGCTCTCCTCGCTCCTGGTGGGGAGCAACGGCCGGATCCGGGCCGTGGTCCGCGCTCCCGACGGCTCCATCTGGATCTCCACGTCGAACCGGGATGGGCGCGGAAGCCCCCGCTCGGGCGACGACCGCATTCTGCGCCTCGGCTAGCGCCGGCCGTACCGGGCGATCAGCCGCCGGTAGGTGGAGAAGGCCGGCTTCGGCGAGTAGTCGTCGTGGAGCAGCCCGAAGAAGGACTGGAAGCCCGGGTCCGTGGCTGTTGTTGTCGCGCAGCCCGAACCAGCGGAAGTCGCTGATCCCGTAGGTGCCGCGGTAGGCCACCACCGTCTTCACGAACGCGCTGAGCGCTCGCTTCTGAGCGGCCTCCGTGCGCCCGGGGCCGGTGGGGTACCCGATCTCCTCGACCCGCATGGGCGTGGCGCGCCCGAATCCGGCCCGGGGCATGTAGCACTCACGCATCTGGGCCAGCCCCTCGAGTAACGCGTCGCCGAGGTTCACCACCGGCATCGGGTACAGGACCCCCGGCGTGAAGGTGCCCGGGTAGATGTCGAGGCCCACCCAGTCGGTGGCGCGGCGCAGCCGCGACCCGCCCCGGCGGCCGACGGCCGACCAGAAGCGGGCGTCGTCGGCCGCGGTGGCGCCGGCCGATCGCCAGGCGTAGTTGAAGCCGATCGTCTGATGGTCGTAGCCGAGCCTGCGCGATGTGCGCTTGGCCTCGATCACCCCGCGCACGAGGGCCTCCACCGCCCGCTTGTACGCACCGTCCGAGGTGTTCTTCGAGAAGGTGATGTTCACCTCGTTGGTGATCTGCAGCCCGGTGACGTGGCGGATCGGCCCGAACGCGCGCACGACGCGGCGTACGTAGGCCAGCCACTTGCCGATGTCGCCGTCGTCGCGGTCGAGCGGGTGGTAGCGCACCTGGAGCTCCACGTCGTAGCCCTGCCGGGCGAAGCGCACCGCGTAGCGCTTGAAGCGGGCGATGCCGGCCCGGCCATCGGCCTGGAAGAGCCGGTTGAGGCGGACGCTCAGGTGCGCGCCGCCCGCGCAGGCGCCCGAGTGCCGCGTCGCGCTTGTCGAAGTCCTCCCTGACCAGCGGCGTGGTCTGCCCGGCGCCTCCCTCACCCGCCGGGCGCGGGCCGATCCCGAAGCTCACGGCGGGACCCCCGCGGGGCCGGTCGTCGGCGTAGCTCTGCGCGCACGTGGGATCGGGCCGCTGGGCCGGGGGAGTGCGCGCGGGCGTGACCTCGCCGCCCACGTCCCAGGGGATGGCGGACGCCGGGGCCGCGACCAGGACGGCGAACGCCGCGGCCAGTGCGGCCACCGCCGCGGATCGTGTCACTACCTCCATCCGCCGAGTCAAGGTAACAGGGAGGCGCGGAGCCCGGTCCAATTTCGGCCGGAGCTTTCCCCGCGCGGCGGCGTTCGGGCCTAGCGTGGCCTGATAGTCCCCACTATTCGCCCACGTATTTTGCGGCTCCTCACCGGAGTCGTGGTGGGCGCGGCACTGGCGGCGAGCGCTCACGCGCCCGCCGCCCACGCCGCGGCCCCGCTCTTCTCGTCGAACGCGGCCAACCCGTTCGCGGGTGCGGCCACGCTCACCTCGGCCGCCGCGGCGGCGCCCGCGGACTTCCAGGAGTCCACGGTCTGGAGCGGGCTCACGAATCCGATGGCCATCCGCTTCGCGGCCGACGGCAGGGTGTTCGTGGCGGAGAAGAACGGTCGCGTCAAGGTGTTCGACGACCTCGCGGATCCCACCCCGACCGTCTTCGCGGACCTCTCCGCGCAGGTGCACGACTTCTGGGACCGGGGGCTGCTCGGACTCGCCCTCGACCCCGGCTTCACCACGGGCCGCCCGTTCGTCTACGTGCTTTACGCATACGACAAGGACCCGAGCTCGGCCACCACGCCGCGATGGGGCGACGCCTGCGCCACGCCTCCCGGCCCCACCGGCTGACGGCTGCGTGATCAGCGGCCGGCTCTCGCGACTGAACGCGGCGGGCACCGAGCAGGTGCTGATCGAGGACTGGTGCCAGCAGTACCCGAGCCACTCCCTGGGCAGCCTCGCCTTCGGGGCCGACGGCGCCCTGTACGTGAGCGCCGGCGACGGCGCGAGCTTCAACTTCGCCGACTACGGCCAGGACGGCAGCCCGGTGAACCCGTGCGGCGATCCGCCCGGTGGCCGGGGCGGCTCCATGACCCCGCCCACCGCCGAGGGCGGCGCGCTGCGCAGCCAGGACGTGAGGACCACGGCGGACCCCACGGGCCTCGACGGAACGATCCTCCGGGTCAATCCCGACACCGGCGCCGCCATGCCCGACAACCCGAACGCGGCCAGCCCCGACCCCAACACGCGGCGGATCGTGGCCACGGGCTTCCGCAACCCGTTCCGCATGACCGTGAGGCCCGGCACCAACGAGCTCTGGGCGGGCGACGTGGGGTGGAACACATGGGAGGAGATCGACCGTCTCCAGACGCCCACCGCCGGGGTGAGGAACTTCGGCTGGCCGTGCTACGAGGGGGACGCTCGCCAGGGCGGCTACGACTCTCTCAACCTCAACCTCTGCGAGTCCCTCTATACGCAGGGATCGTCGGCGGTGGTCACGCCGTACTACACGTACAACCACTCCGCTCAGGTGGTGGCCGGAGAGACGTGCCCCACCGGGGGCTCCTCGATCTCCGGGCTGGCGTTCTACGACAAGACGGCCTTCCCGGCTCGCTACCGCAACGCCCTCTTCTTCTCGGACTACACGCGCAACTGCATCTGGGCGATGCTGCCGGGCGCGAACGGCCTGCCCGACCCGGCGCAGCGCGAGACCTTCGTCTCCGGGGCCGCGGGCCCGGTGGACCTCCAGGTGGGGCCCAGCGGTGACCTCTACTACGCCGACCTGAACGGCGGCACGATCCGCCGGATTCGCTACCTGCTCTCGAACCGCACGCCCACCGCCGTGGCCACCGCCACGCCCACGGACGGCACGGCTCCGCTGGACGTGACCTTCGACGGCACCGGCTCGTCCGACCCCGACGGCGACACCCTGGCCTACGCGTGGGACCTCGACGGGGACGGGGCCTACGACGACTCGACCGCCGCCCGCCCGGCCTTCCGCTACACCGCCGCCGGGGTCTACACCGTGCGCCTGCGGGTCACCGATCCGAGCGGCCTCACGGACACGGACACCCTCACCATCACCGCGGGCACCCCGCCCACGGCGACCATCGCAACGCCCACGGCCGGCACCCTCTGGAGGGTGGGCGACACGGTGTCGTTCTCGGGCTCGGCCACCGATTTCCAGGGCTCGGCCGTGCCCGCCTCCGGGCTCACGTGGGAGCTCAACCTCCAGCACTGCAACCGCACGGGCGACGGCTGCCACACCCACCAGCTCCAGACCTACCCCGGGGTGGCCTCGGGGTCGTTCGTGGCTCCCGACCACGAGTACCCGTCCTACCTCGAGCTGCGGATGACGGCCACGGACGCGCGCGGGCTCATGACCACCGTGACCCGGCGGATCGACCCGCGCACCGTACGGCTGACCCTCGAGAGCAGCCCGGCCGGGCTCCAGGCCAGCCTCGGCTCCGAGACGGTGGCCACGCCGTTCACCCGCGAGGTGATCGTGGGCTCCTCCAACTCCCTGTCGGTGTCCTCACCCCAGTCGATCGGCGCCACCAGCTACGACTTCGGCTCCTGGAGCGACGGCGGGGCCCGCGCCCACAACGTGGTGGCGCCGGCCACGGACACCACCTACCGCGCGACCTTCAACGCGGGCGCGACGGCCGCGAGGATCGCCGGCACGGACGTGGTGGGCACGCACGTGAGCGACGCGCTGCCGGGCGGTGCCGAGGTCTACCGCACCACCGCGAGCGCCGCCGGGCGTGCCACCGCGCTTCGCCTCCGCCTGGCCTCGAACTCCACCGCCTCGGCGCTGGTGCTCGGGCTCTACGCGGACTCCGGCGGGCAGCCCACCACGCTGCTCGGTCCGGCCACGTGCTCGGCGGTCACCACCACCGCGGCGACCAGCAGGGACGTGCCCATGGCGTCGAGGAACCCTGCCTGCGCCACGGCGGTGAGCCGCTGCCCGGCTTCGCCACCGATCTGGTTGGCCACCGAGATGGCCACGCCGAGCGACTCGCCGGCAGCTGCCTTGACCTCGTCCGGGGCGGGGGTGCCCTCGAGCCCGGCGGCCACGTTGGTGGCATAGGCGGACGAGAGGATGCTGCCGAGCACGGCCACGCCCAGGGCGCCGCCCAGCTCGCGGGTGGTGTCGTTCACGGCCGAGCCGACGCCAGCCTTGTTCGGCGGCAGCGAGCCCATGATCGCTTCGGTGGCTGGGGCCATCACGAGGGCCATGCCCGTGGCGAGCACCACCATGGCGAACGCCACGGGGCCGTAGCCGTCGGCGGGGGAGAGGTTGCTGGTGAGCACCAGCCCGACGGCGATGATCGCCATCCCCGTACCGACGACGAGCTTCGTCCCGACCCGCTCCACGAGCTTGGCGCTGGAGGGGGCGACCACCATCATCGCCCCGGCGATCGGCAGCATCCGGATGCCGGCCTGGAGGGCGGTGTAGCCGTACACGAACTGGAGGAGCTGCGTGAGCACGAACAGCGAGCCGAACATGGCGAACATCACCAGGGTGATCGATCCGGTGCCGACGCTGAAGCGCCGGTCCGCGAAGAACCCGAGGTCGAGCATCGGGTGATCGGTGTGGCGCTCCCAGGCGATGAAGCCGCCGAGCACGGCTGCCGCCGCGGCGAGCCCGCCGAGGGTGACGGCGTCGGTCCAGCCGTGGTGCGGGGCCTCGATGAGCGTCCAGACCAAGGCGGTGAGGCCGACGATCGACAGGACAGCGCCGACGAAGTCGAGTCGGGGCTGCTCCGGATCGCGTGACTCCGGCAGGAGCCGGCGACCGGCCACGAGGGCCAGGACGATGAACGGCACGTTCACCAGGAACACGGAGCCCCACCAGAAGTGCTCGAGCAGCCAGCCGCCCGTGATCGGGCCGATGGCGACGCCGAGGCCGGCGACCCCGGCCCAGGCGGCGATGGCCCGGGCCCGCTCCTTGGGGTCGGTGAACAGGTTGGTGATGATCGACAGGGTGGCCGGCATCACGAACGCTGCCCCGAGGCCCATGAAGGCCCTGGTGGCGATCAGGGTGGCGGAGCTGCCGGACAACGCCGCCAGCACCGAGCCGACGCCGAAGATGGCCATCCCGAGGAAGAGCGAGCGGCGGCGTCCGTAGCGGTCCCCCAGGCTCCCCGCGGTGAGGAGGAGCCCCGCGAACACCAGGACGTAGGAGTCGACGATCCACTGCAGGTCGCTCGTCGATGCGTCGAGGTCGTGGACGAGCGTCGGCAGGGCGACGTTCAAGATCGTGTTGTCGAGGACGACCAGCAGCAGGCTCAGGCACAGGACCCCCAGCGCCAGCCACCTCCGATCCTCGGGCTTGCGGGTGGTGGACATGGCCAGCGCTCCTTTCGAAACGGATCGGTTCCGTTTCTGAGCCAGATACTGAACCATCTCGTTCCGAAACGCAAGGGTTTCGTTAGTGTGACGTTCGCCACGGAGCGACGGCCCGCAGTCAGCGACAGGTGGCGTGCCACACTGGCGGACATGTCCGGGCGTGATGCGCTCCTCGACGACGCCCGCGCCGCCTACGGCCGCAACGACTGGACCGGGGCTCGTTCGGCGCTGCTCGACGTCGACGCCCAGGGGCCACTCGACGCCGAGGACCTCGAGCGACTGGCCTGGTCGTGCCGGTGGATCGGCGACGAGACGGGGTTCCTGAACGCCCTCGAACGGGCGGAGGTGGCCTACGTCGATGCCGGCGCGCGTGCGCCTGGGGCGCGCATGGCCCTGGAGCAAGCGCGCCAGCACGTCCAGATGCTCGACGAGTCGGTGGGGGCCACCTGCTTCTTCCGGGCCGCGGGGCTCCTCGAGGGAGAGCCCGAGTCACCCGAGCACTCCCAGGCGATGTGGTCCTTGGCGTTCACGCAGATGGCCGCGGGGGATGCCGAGGGGGCACGGGCGTCGCTCCAGGAGGCGCTGGCGATCGCTCGCCGGGTGAGGAGCCCTGGCATGGAGGCGATGGCGACGCAGGGGTTGGCCCACATCGCCGTCACCGAGGGGAACCGCAGCGAGGTGCTCCCCCTCCTCGACGAGGCGGCCGCGCTGGCCATGCGGCCCGGCGTCGCACCGATCCACGCCGGCTACGTGTACTGCGCGGTGATCTCGATCTGTCGGGCCCTCTGCGACTGGGGACGAGCGACGGAGTGGACGAACATGTCGACCCGATACTGCGAGCGTGAATCGATCGCCGGCTACACGGGGCTGTGCCGCTTCCACCAGGGGGAGATCGACCGCCTGCACGGTCAGCTCGCCCAGGCCGAAGAGCGCGTCCTGCGGGCTTGCGAGGAGCTGCGGGCGATCAACCGCTTCAGCGCCGCGTGGGGCTACAGCGAGCTGGTGGACATCCGGGTTCGGCGCGGCGACCTGGCGGGGGCCGAGGAAGCGCTCGCCCAGGCTGTGGCCTTCGGTGATGACGGTCAGCCCGGACGGGGCCGCCTGCTCCTGGCGCGCGGCGACGCGGACGGCGCCGCGCGGAGCCTCGCCCGTGCCCTGGCCGACCCGGGGTTCCTGGCGCGGGAGCGCCGGGTGTTCGTGCTGCCGGTGCACGTGACCGTGTGCCTGGCGGTCGACGATGTGACGGCGGCGAGCGAGAGCGTCGCCGAGCTCGAGGAGCTGGCGCGACGGTTCGGCACGCCGGGCCCCGCGGCGGCCGCCGCGGTGGCGCGTGGCGAGCTGGCCCTCCACCGTGGCGACACCGCGGGGGCCATCGGTGCACTGCAGGAGGGCGTTCGCGCCTGGTGCGAGGTCGACGCGCCCTACGAAGCGGCCGAGGCGCGGGTGCGGCTGGCCCGCGCGCTGGTGGCGGACGGCGACGAGGCCGGCGCTCGCCTCGAGATCAAGGCCGCCGCCCGTTCGGCGGACGAGATCGGCGCGGCGGTCGACCTCGACATCGCTCCTGTGCGAGCTGAGCCCGCCGCACGAGCGGTTCGCACGTTCCTCTTCTCCGACATCGTGGAGTCGACCCGGCTGGCCGAGGCGATGGGCGATGACGTCTGGGAGCAGCTGCTGCGCTGGCACGACCGCACCCTGCGCGCCGAGTTCGCGCGCTGGCGGGGCGAGGAGGTGAAGCACGGAGGCGACGGCTTCTTCGTGGCCTTCGGGCAGCCCGACGATGGCATCGCGTGTGCAGCGGCGATCCAGCGGGCCCTCGCCCGACATCGCGCCGAGCACGGCTTCGCGCCCACCGTGCGCATCGGGCTCCACGCCGGCGAGGCCACGTCGCGCGATGGCGACTACTTCGGCTCGGCCGTCACCCGGGCGGCCCGCATCGCCGCGGCGGCCGCCGGCGGCGAGGTGCTGGTGAGCGCCGACGTGCTGGCGGGCTGCGGGCAGGCGGTGCCCGTGGCCGACGAGCGCACCCTCGACCTCAAGGGCATCGCCGAGCCCGTGGCCGCCGTGCTCGTCGACTGGAACCAGGAGAACGACACCCGGTGACCGCCGCCGCGAACAAGCAGGTGGGACCCGCGTCAACACCGTCGCCGAAGATGGTGAGGTCCTTGCCCGGGAGACGCAGGTCTCAGGCGTGCGCCAGGCGGGTGGTCACGTAGTGGTCGGCACCGCCATCGCCACCGGGACGGTTCGAGCCGAAGTAGAGCGTGGTGCCGTCCCACGACAGCGACGGCCGCGTCTCGCTGGCCGCGCTGTTGACCGCGGGTCCCAGGTTGACCGGCGTCGACCACGCGTCGGCCGTGCTCGAGCGGGTCGCGGCGTAGATGTCGTTGCCGAGGCTCCCGGGCCGGTCGCTGAAGAAGAAGATCTCGAGCCCATCTCGGCGCAGGTTCGGCTGGCCGTCCACTGCCGCGGAGCTCAGCTCCTCGATCAGCTCGGCCGGTCCGAACGCGCCCCCATGGGACGCAGATCGGTAGACGTCACCGCTCCCTGATCGCGTGCTCGAGAAGTAGAGGACCGGTCCGACGTGGGGCTCAGAGAGCGGGAACGGTCCCGCTTCGTTCCCGCTGCTGTTCGGTCCCCCGGTGGCGTCGCACCCGAGGTTGACCGGCTCGTCCCACCCGTCCGGACGCAGCCGGCTGGCGAAGACGTCATCGCCGCCACAGAAGCCGGGCCGGTTCGACACGAAGTAGAAGGCCTTGCCGTCCCGAGCGATCGTCGGACAGAAGTCGTTGGCCGACGAGTTGATCGTCGCTCCGAGGTTGACCGGCGCTCCCCACGGATCGCTGGCGCGCCCGCGGGTCGACACCCAGATGTCGATGCCGCCGAAGCCGCCGGGCCGATCCGACGCCATGTAGAACGTCTTCGCGTCGGGCGAGATGAACGGGCACCCGTCCAACGTCGGTCCGTTGAAGGAGGGATCGGTGCCCGGGGCGGCCTCCACGCGAGTGGCGGTCGCCCATTCGCCGAGGTCGTCCATCATCGCCCCGCTCGGAGCCGCGAGCGTCGTCATGACGCTCATCAGCACCACCACGGCGCCCACAATCGCTCGTGCTCTGTGCATCGCACTCTCCCCTTCGTTGTGTTTGCTTCAACACGTGGGCGCGCCAGAACCTGTAGGCGGCGCGGCTCGATGACGTCGGCTCGGAACGGATCAGTTGGTCTCGATGTCGCTGCCGGCCTCGACATCGCTGAAGTTGCTCGGGTCGGCTGTTCCCTCCGCCGGGATGGATTCGAGGAGCTCGGCGCACGTTCCCGCGTCGTTGTCGTTGCCGACGAGGGCGACGCTGTCGGGATCGCCCACCCTGATGACGAGCGCCTGCAAGTCGCCCATCATCTCGGGGTCATCGCTGTCCGGTGTCGTCACCTCGCCACCGAGGACGATGACGCCGTCGGTGGCGGTGTCCGCGCACTGGAGCGTGACGACGACCTCGTTGAACCGGACCTCGCCGGTCACCTCGCCGTCCTCCTCCTCGGCGGCGATGTTCAGCGTCTGGCCGCCGATGCCGTCGCTCCCGACGAGCTCCACGTCGTCCGCGCCCCTGAGCCGAGTGTCGTCGCGCCGTCCTCCGGCGCCGACGTCGATGTGGAGGTCTCGTCAGAGGAGTCCTCGTCCTCGCTGTCATCGCTGCACGCGACGGCGCCCATCAGGAGCGCGCCCGCGCAGATCAATGAGGTCAGGGTTCGTCGCATCTCATCGTGCTCCCAGTCGTGTGGCCACGCCTCCTAGACGCCGCAGCGCGCTGTTCCGTGGCATCGAACTTCCTGGGACAGATGCCACGGAACGCCAGGCCGCAGCGTCTAGGGAGACGTGGAACCACGCCCGTTGCACGCGGTTGGCAGGATCGCCGGTGGGATGGACGACTTCACGGGCTTCTACCGGGACGCGTACCCGGGTGCCGTGCGGCTCGCGTGGTTGCTGACCCACGACCACGCCGCCGCCGAGGACGTCGTGCAGGACGCCTTCGTGCGCCTGCGGCCTCGCCTGGCCACGGTCGAACACCGCACCGCGTACCTCCGGACCGCCATCGTGAACGGGTGTCGTGACCGCGCCCGTTCCGTCGGTCGTGCGGATGCGGGTGGCGTCGTCTCCGGGTGGTCACCGAGGTGTCGTCGACGGACAAGCCGTCGGAGCTGCTCGACGCGATCGCCACCCTGCCCTACAAGCAACGAGCGGTGCTCGTGCTGCGCTACTGGGCCGACCTGAGAGAAGAAGAGATCGCCAATATCGTCGGCGTGCGGCCCGCGACCGTCCGATCCATCACCGCCAGGGCGCTGGCACAGCTGAGGAAGGAGCTGCCCGATGACCAGTGAGCTGGAGCAGCGCCTTCGGGAGGCGCTCCACGAGGACGCCGAGCGCGCCCGGCTGGTCAACCCGGACGCGCCGCCGACCTCCGACGCCGGTCGGCTGTCGGACGGCCAGCACCCGCGGCGGCCGGCGCGGAGGCTCGTCGCCATGGCCGCAGCGATCGTCCTGGTCGTCGCCGCCGGGGTCGCGGTGATCCGGGACCGCGAGCGCGAGCCCGACGTGACCACCGAGGACCCCATGACGGCGGTGTTCGAAGGCCTCTCGCTCGGAGATGCGGAGGTGTTCACTGACATCCCGCCCGGTGCGACGGTGGAGCTCCCGTCCCCGCCGATCCGCGAGCGGTCGACCCCGGCCGTGGTCTGGACAGGCACGGAGATGATCGTGTGGGGAGGCATGGATGCCGATCAGGCGACGCTCGACGACGGCGCCGCGTTCGACCTGGCGTCCGGCACCTGGCGGGTGATCGCGCCAGCGCCTATCGAGCCTCGCCTGTACCCGGCGGTGCAATGGACGGGCACCGAGATGCTCGTGTGGGGGGGCCAACGGAGCAACAGCGCCTCAGGCGACGCTGTCCAGACCAACCTCCTGACGGACGGCGCGGCGTACAACCCGGCGACCGACACGTGGCGCCGTCTGGCCGACGACCCGTTCGACTCGTGGCAGCTCGCGTCAGGGTCGGTGTGGACCGGTGAGGAGCTCATCCTCACCGGGATCGAGGCGGACCCCCAGGTGGGGGAGGGCCAGCGGATGGCCGCCTACGACCCGGCCACCGACCAGTGGCGTCAGCTCGCTGATCCGCCGCAGGGCTTCGACTCCTTCAACCTGCTCTGGACCGGCGAGGCGATCCTCACGACGGTCACCGGCATGGATCCCACCACCGGTGACGCGAGCAACCTCGAGCTGGTGCGGTACGACCCGAGCAGCGACACGCTGGCGAGCCGGTCAGCGAGCTGGTGAGCCAGCTGGAGACCGGCGGCTCGCTGCTCGTCATCCCGGAGCTGATCGCCGTCACCGACGCCGACGGCGTCGTCCGCGCCGTCTTGGTCGAGCCGGCGACGGCCGGTGCGCCGATCGTCGTGCTCGACCGCACCGGCAACGAGATCGGAACCCTCCCGGGGCTGCCCGCTGACCCCGCGACGTTCGGCGACCGGCGTGCGACCGGTGGGGTGTGGGCGGGTGAGGAGGTGCTGTTCCACATCCGCGCCGTCGACGCCGAGGGCACGTTCGGCCACACGCGAGCACTGGGCCCTGAACCCCACGACCCAGACCTGGCGGCCGTTCGATGCGAGCGCGCGCGCCACCGGCCTTCGGCGTGTCAGCTCGCGACCGACCCGGGCGTCTTTATCGGCTGGGGCCCCCCGTCTTCCGATCCGGACTACGCCGGTCCGGTGACAGGCATCGTCTACCGCCCGCCCACCCCCGTCGGCGAGTGAGCGCGCCCGTCGGCGGGGACCTTCAGAGGAGATCAAGATCGAGCGAGGGCTCCCCGGCGGGCTCGGAAGGGCGGCTCGGGTGGCTTCGGCAAGATCGTCCAGGAGCGTCGGGTCACCGCTGTCCTGGACTGGCCCTCGAGGGCAAGTCCCGAGCGGGCCTGCGGGAAGGGCCACCACGGCCGCCCCTGACCACCGTGATGTCGCCCGCCAGCGACCGATCAACACATCCCACCGAAGGGGTCAACCCACTGTCGTCGCGATCCCCTCGTCACGCGTGCGGGGGGTGAGGAGACCGGCGATGAGGAATCCGATGGCGCCGAACATGGCGAGGGTCCCGACGGACGCGAGAACGGTCTCCCTGACGGTCCAGGTGTCGCCGATCACGAGGCTGTAGATGACGTAGGACGTGACGAAGGTCGCGCCGAGGACGGCGGCGGTCCCGAGTCGGCGGCGCCGGAGGTTCGTGTCCGGGACGCGGAGGGCGCGGGCGAGGGTGCTGCGCTGGGCGACGGCGAGCACGACGGCGACGGCGAAGAGGATCATGCCGGGGTACGACGCCCGGTCATGCAGGCTCGCGACGCCGCCGGCGGCGAACAGGCCGATGACGAGGCTGAGGGTTGTGGCGCTGTGCTGTTCGGTCATGATGTGCTCCAGTGGTAGCGGGGGATGGTGATGGCGAGGTCGAGGGCGGTGCGGGCCCGGGCCGCCCGGGCGCCGCGGTCGGCGACGAGGTCGGCGAAGTGCGCCACGAGGTCGTCGCCGTACTCGTGCCGGAACGCGCTCGGGTAGAGGCGGACCAGCGACCGGTACAGCGGATGCGGGGCGGCCATGGTCAGGCCAGTCCGGGGCGGAGGTTGCTCCGGGCGATCCGCACCAGCCCGGCGAGGCGATCGGCCTCCGCGGCGCAGACCCGCTGGCCGAGCCCGGTGAGCCGGTAGTACCGGCGACGCTGGTCGTCGTCGTCCGCCGGGCGGCGGGCGAGCTCCTCGGCGAGACCTTGGTCGACGAGCCGCTTCAGCGTGCCGTAGAGGGTGGCCGGTCCCATCCGCACGATCCCGTCCGACGATGCCTCGACGTCCTGCATGATGGCGTAGCCGTGCCGCTCGCCGTCGGTGAGGGCCACCAGCACGTGGAACTGCGCCTGGGGCAGCGGGAGGAAGGAAGACGGATCGGGTGCGGCCACGCCTCATCTCTATCACTTTCTGATATATTGTCAAGCGATAGAGAGAGGGCAGCGATCGTGACGAGTGCCCACCGGCGATCCCGCCTCGGTTGGTTCTTCCGCAGGCCTGACACCGGCGAGATCGTCGTCGCCCAGGTGCCGAACCTCCCGCTGTGGGTCTTCCTCGCCGCCACCACGGTCCGACTCGTGTTCCATCCACATGGGTCGGCGGGCACGGTGGTCTCGATCGTGTCGACGGCCACGATCGTCGTGTGGTCGCTCATCGGAGATCGCCGCCGGGTCCAGCCCGTTTCGTCGCGTGCTCGGTGGCGTGGTGCTGGTGGTCGTTCTCCTGGGCCTGTTGTTCGGGTAGCGCTCAGCCGTGGGACAGGCCCTGCGCCGCGG
>CAVVYE010000002.1:0-140864 GCA_963752455.1 uncultured Thermoleophilaceae bacterium | reverse complement strand
TGTGTTATGTAGTCTACTTGGTTCCGGTTGGTCTTGCTCATTGCGTCCATGCCCTGCCGGAGGGTGGCGGCACTGACCCGTCCAGCGGGCACGGGGAAGGCCCGGTAGGTGGTCGCGTTGGGGAAGCTGAGCTTGAAGACGCGCGAGCCATCCGACGCGTACTCGGCGACCATCCCGTTGTTGGGGTTGTTGCCCCAAGACATGAGCCAGCCTCCCGAGTCCAGCTTCCGGGCGCTGCCACAGCAGTTCGACGATGTCCGTTCCGGGTCTGGAGCGACTTCGACGACGGTGGCCGTCCTCTCCACTTCGTCGATTGCGAAGCGTATGGCCCTCGGAGGCCACCCCGAGGCTGGTGCCGTTGTCGTGCACGCTGACCGTTCCGTCGGCGAGGCGGCGCACGTCGTGCTGGCCACCGAGAGACTCGCTCTGGTCGTCGCCGATGACAGTCAGACTCTCCGGGGTGGTCGTGCCGCCGAGCTTCCACTGGACATGGCCGTCGTCGCGGTTGATGCTGTAAATGGCATTGGTGTGACGCAGCGAGACGAGCAGCGAACTTCCATCTGGTTCAAAGGCATTGATGTGCGCCACGTCGTACGCGCCGCTCGACCCGAGCAGAACGGGCCACCAGGGAGCGGTCTCAGCGAGGTCGATGTGGTCCTTGCTGTTCCATGACCATGCGAGCGTGCCGTCTGGCTTGATTTCTTGGATTTCCGCGTCCGTGACTGTGGCGTCGCTCCGGCCGCCGTAAGCGCTGGTGTCTACGTGCGCACGCGGCCTGTACGACATGAGCAGATAGTTGCCGTTGGGCAGACTCCTGCAGGTCGTGAGTGTCGGTTGGCGTGCCGACTGTGGCCAGCGTCTTGACGAGCGAGCCATCGAACTGACGTATCTCGTAGCCGACCCCGCCAAAAGCGATTGTGTTGTCCGACAGCAGCTTGGCGTCGGTCGGGCTGCCGCTCGGCTTGTACCACCATACGGGCACCCCATCCTTGCTGAAGAAAGTCACATATCCGGGGGTGATGAGCGTCCAGTCCTGGCTCGGGGAACCGGATCGAGAAAAGCTCCAGGAGGGGAAGCCGGACGGCAGGCAGCGCACGTGGTAGGTGCTGCTTCTGGCCGTCGACGGTGGTGGTGAAGGCAAAGCGCTGGGCAGCAGCAAGGGTCACGTTCTCGGTGAAGCGCCCGCTCCCGGCCTCCGCACGGCCATCGACGGCCACCTCCGTGCCCAGTTGGGGCCTTCGACCGAGCCGTGACCGGAGCGCCCGTACAGCGTGTTGCATAGTCGCTCACCGCGGGGTCGAAGTCCGGGTACAGCGTGGGCTCCGCGCCCAAGATGGCGACTCCGTCGGCCCGGGATTCTGGCGTCGGGGCGGTAGTGAGAGAGCCGGTCTTGAAGCACCACGGATCGGGGGCTCCTTGGAGCTGGGCGCAGAGCCTGTACTGGTAAGTGGTCGCGGGCTCCAGTCCGGTGACGGACTCAGATACCGGGTAGGTGCCGTCGCGACTCACGTCCAGGCTTTGGCGTGGAGTCTCGTTCCCATACGCCGTTGTCAGGCCGTACTCGAACCAGTAATGCACGGTTCCGTTCGCGTAACTGCCGACGTTGCCGTTGAGCGTCGCGGTCGTATCGGTCACCTCGCTGGCCGGCGTGGCATCCCCCCAGGCGCATCCGGACACCACCAGGGCCACCAGGATCGCCGCGACGACGGCCCCGCGAGCGCCCAGACATGAGGCTGAGCACCGTGCGACCGGGCGCCGATGGCGAGATGGCCCAGCTAACGGTCGGTTCAACAAGGGCGGCAAGACCCGCATGACGCTTTCCTTCACAGAGCAAGCCTCCCTCGCAGCGCGAAAGCGCTGGGAAGCGAACCCCTGAAACGGTGAGTGCGGAACGAACGGCTACCTGAAATAGCTGCGAGAATGATTATGAACGGTCTAGGCGGGCTGACCAATCCAAGTCAAGTCTCCGTGATACACCAAGGCCGCAATTAGCGATAAATACCAACGGGTTCACTGACCCGGACCAGGCGCGTGCAGCGGGAATGGGGCGAACGGGCAGGCGGTCTTCGTCCCCTGGTCCAGTTGCCGCCTGCAACGCGGGGTAGTCGCCGGCGATCTGCGCGCGCGGGAGGCCGTCGAGGGCGAGGACGGCATCGCCGGCGGCAAGCACCTGCGAACGCATCTGGCCGAAATCGATGGCCCTTCGTCCGAACGCCGGGTCGTAGAGAGTCCACGGCCCCGAGATCATCGCCAGCGTCGGAACCAGGCTCGGGTGGAAGGCGTTGCCGAGACCGCCCATCGAGCAGATCGGTGGCGCTTGGCTCGGGTCCGGAACCGCGAGTCCCTTCAGCACCGCGGTGCGGGGGAGGTTCCGGCGCTTGGTCGCCGCGACCGCCGTCTGGCGCAGGACATCGCTGTCGCCCGCGGCGAACAGAGCCGGGTCGGCCTGGCCGGTGAACTTCAGATGCCTGGCGGCGCCTTCACCGGTCGGCAGGATCTCGCGCGTGCCGAGGTGCTCGATCGCGAACGCGAACGCGGTCTTCTTCTTGTCCAGGGGGTAGTGGTCCGGGTTCAGGCCGTCGTCGCGGAACCCGTCGTGAGCGCTCGAGAACACCAGCTCCAGCGTGCGGGGGTGGCAGCGCTTGGGCAGCTTGGCGTAGTAGCGAGCGAACGCCAGCATGCCGATGACGCCGTTCTCCTGGACCCACGAGTTGCCGTCGGTGTTGGCCGCGAGCACGATCTTCTCCGAGCTTTTCCCGGGAAGCCTGGCGATCAGGTTCCGGGTCCTCGTCCGAGCGACCTTGGCTCGGACCGTCACGCGGGCGGAGCTGCCCTGCGCGGCGAGAGCCTTGAGCTGCGTCGGCCTGGGCGCTGCCGACGAAGACCGCCGGCACCCTGTAGAGCGTCCCCACGTGCGGGTCGTAGTAGCCGCGAACCTGCTTGCCCGGCACGTCGAAGGCAAAGACGACTCCCGCGGCCCCGGCCTGGCCCGCCGCGATCAGCTCCTCATGCAGCGTGGCGAGGTACGGCCGGGTGTAGTCCGTGTAGCCCGCGAGGTCGGGCGTCAGGTAGAGCCCAGCAGCGGACCCACCGCGCCGAAGGGAAGCGAACCGATCGGGAAATCGCGAACGACCACCTTGCCCGCCGCATTCGCGGCGGTGATCTCCTGATCCGGCGCGAGATAGACGAGGGGGCCGCCCTCGCCGCTCTTGGCGGTCGGCTTGGACCAGTGAACCGCTCCCGCGTCGGGGACGTTCACCCTCGACCCACCGGGTCGGGTGACGCTGAGCCCGCCCGCGGCGCCGATGTCGAGACCGGGTCCGCGCTTGAAACGGGTGCGGGGGAACCAGCCGTAGGGCTTGAACGGTTGGGAGTGGACGCTGAGCCCGATCCCGCGGGCCTTCTCCTCCAGCCACGCGATCGCCTTGTTGTGGGCCGAGCTGCCCAGGACGCGCGGGCCGAAGCTGTTGAACTTCGCGGTCATCCTTCGCAGCTGTGCCTTGCTGGTGAAACCGGCGGCGTTGACGACGTTGGGGCACGACGCACCGGCCACGACCGGGCGCCCGGACGAGCTGTCACCCGCGCTCCCCGCAGCTGACGCGCCCACCACGGGCACTGCGAGGAGTGCCGCCAGGCACGCGAACAGCGTTGCGGCTCTCTGCCCCGTGAACCTCGTGCGCGACCGCGCGCGACCAGCATGCATACCCGACCTCTCCTCCCGAACGGCTGCACGGACACCCTCCGACTGTACCCCTGGCCGACCCGGCCGGCATCTCGGCGGGTGCCACGCTCCCCCCGGTCGTCTCACGGGTACAGGGTGCTCAGAGGGAGCTCCCGTGACCAAAGGAGAATCGAGATGGGAAACCTGATCGCAACCACGCAGGCCACCGTCGACGGCGTCATCGACCCGGTCGGCGAGTGGGTGCAGGCCGACGGAGACCACGGCCGAGTACTCGTTCGAGCGTCAGGCGAGATCCAGCGGGCTGGTGCTGGGCCGCAAGACCTACGAGGGGCTGGCGGGCTACTGGCCGAGCCAGTCCGGCAAGTGGGCGGACATGGTCAACGCGATGCCGAAGTACGTCGGGTCCAACACCCTGTCCGGCGATCTCGAGTGGAACGCGACCCTGCTCGAGGGAGACCTCGAGGACTCGATCCCGAAGCTGAAGGACGCGGTCGACGGTGACCTGTTCATGCACGGGAGCGGCGAGTTCGCGTACGCCCTCGCCGAGAAGGGCCTGATCGACGAGTACGAGGTCTACCTGAACCCGCTCGTCTGGGGCGAGGGGAACGTCCACGTGCTCGGCGACAGGGGAACCATCCGGATGGAGCTCGACGACGTGAAGCGGTTCGACTCCGGACGTGGTCCTCCTCACCTACCTCCGGGCCTTGACCTAGGTGGCCACCATTCCGCCGTCCACGGGGAGTACCGCGCCGGTGACGTAGCCGGACGCGTCGCTGGCCAGGAAGAGGAGTGCCGCGGCCAGTTCCTCGGGGTCGCCCTTTCTGCCGCTGAGCACGCGCAGCATCATGGCGTCGAGATAGCCGTCGGGATACTGGTCGGTCATCTCGGACGGGAAGAAGCCGGGGGCCAGCGCGTTGACGCGGATGCCCTTGCGGGAGGTCCACTGGGAGGCGAGGTCGCGGGTGAGGCCTTCGATGCCCGCCTTGCTCGCGGCGTAGGCCGCCTGAGGCAGTCCGGCGGTGGTGGAGCCGAGAACCGAACCGATGTTCACGATCGCCGACCCGGGTTTCATGACGCGGCCGCAGGCCTGGGCCATCCAGTAGGAGCCCATCAGGTTGATGTCGAGCACCTGGCGAAACTGGTCGGGCTGCTCGCGCGTCGCGGGCACGGCGGTGCCGATCCCGGCGTTGTTGACCAGCACGTCGACGCTGCCGAGCCGCTCGACCGTCTCGGCCACCGCGCGGTCGCAGTCCTCGACCTTGGACACGTCCGCCGAGATCGCGATGCAGCGGCGCCCCAGCGCTTCGACCTTCGCGCGGGTCTCCTCGAGCCGGTCGGCCCTCCGCGCGCACACCGAGACGTCGGCTCCGGCCTCCGCCAGGGCGATGGCGAACGCCACGCCAAGACCCGATGAGGCGCCCGTGACCAGGGCCACCTTGCCGTCCAGCTTGTAAAGGTCGAGAACGCTCATCCCGCGACCCTAACGTCCCGGTATTGCAACGGCCCCGCGGCTCGCGGTACGGCTCGACCGAGATCAGCCAGGCTGGCGGTCAAGGGCTTCCACAGCTTCGTTACGCGCCGAGCGCACGACCGCGACCCGCGTTCGGCACGAGCAGATGCCCTGATCCTCTCGGGGGCAAGTTCAGGGTCCTCCCTGATGTCGAGAATGGCCCGGGGCGGCGAGTCTCCTGGCGCGCACCGTCCACCAGCAGGAGGTCCTCATGCACACGACCGTGATGCAGAACGACCGTCCCGCCGCCCCTCAGGAGGTCAGCGGATGTCCCGCTTCCAGCGTCGAGACTCGCAAGATCCGGCCGACCCCTCGGCTGGCGCCCGAAGGGCCTGGCGGCCCGGGCCGGTGTGTGGAGCGCCCGGCACCGCAAGCTGGCGATCTGGGGCTGGCTCGCCTTCGTGTTCGCTCGCGTTCGCGATCGGCGACGCGGTCGGGCACCAAGACCCTGGACAACTCGGACTCCGGGGTCGGCGAGTCCGGCCGCGCCGACAAGACGCTCCGGGACGCGGCGCCGAAGCACGCGGACGAGATGGTGCTCGTCCAGAGCGACAGCGCGACGCGCCACCGACCCGTCGTTCCGGGCCACGGTCGCCGACGCCCAGCGCCGGCTCGCGGCCGCGCCCCACATCCAGGCCATTCGAGAGCCCCTACGCGCCGGAGAACCGCGGGAACATCTCGAGCGACGGGCGCTCCGCCCTGCTCCGCTTCCAGATCGCCGGCGACGACACCGAGGTCCAGGACCGCGTCGGCCCCGCCCTCGACGAGGTCGCCGCGGTCCAGGCGGCCCACCCGGGGTTCACCGTCGGCGAGTTCGGCGACGCGAGCGCCGAGAAGCAGATCGAGGAGGTGGTCGACCGACGACTTCGGGAAGGCGCTGATCACCTCGCTGCCCGATCACGCTGCTGATCCTGCTGATCGCCTTCGGCGCCGTGGTGGCGGCCTGCGTGCCGCTGCTCCTGGCGCTCACCGCGGTCATCGCCACGATCGGCCTGATCGGGCCGATCAGCCACATCGGCAGCGGCGTGGACAGCTCGATCAACGAGGTGATCCTCCTGATCGGCCTGGCCGTGGGCGTGGACTACTCGATGTTCTACCTGCGCCGCGAGCGCGAGGAGCGCGAGTCCGGGCGCAGCGAGCAGGCCTCCCTGGCGGCCGCGGCCGCCACCTCGGGCCGCGCGGTGATGATCTCGGGCTTCACGGTGATCATCGCCATGTCCGGGATGTACCTGGCCGGCGCGCCCACCTTCACGTCGTTCGCCACCGGCACGATCATCGTGGTCGCGGTGGCCGTGCTCGGGATCGCTCACCGTGCTGCCCGCGATTCTCGCCTGGCTGGGCGACCGGGTGGAGAAGGGCGGCGTGCCGATCATCAAGGACATGCCCTGGATCGCGCCGGAGAGCGGGCTCTGGTCGCGCGTCATCGACCGCGTCCTCCGCCATCCCGTCATCTCGATCGTGCTCGCCGGAGGACTGCTCGTCTTCCTGGCGATCCCCGCCTTCAGCCTCCACACCGCGAACGAGAACGTGGAGTCGCTGCCCCAGGATCTCGCGGCGATCCAGACCTACAACAAGATCCAGGACGCCTTCCCCGGCGGGCCGATCCCGGCCGTGGTGGCGGTCGTCCGGAAGCGACGTGAACGCTCCGCAGGTGCAGCAGGCGATCCGCCGCCTCCGCGGCGCGCGCCGCCGCGAGCGACAACTTCCAGCAGCCGGTCACCACCGAGATCAATCGCGAGCGGCACGGTCGAGCAGGATCGAGATCCCGATCGTGGGCGACGGGAGCGACTCGCGCTCGAACGCGGCGCTGGCCGAGCTGCGGGACGACCTCATCCCGGCCACGCTCGGGCAGGTGCCGGGTGTGACGCGCCGACGTGACCGGCTACACGGCCGGCTCGAAGGACTTCAACGACACGCTGAAGTCACACGTGCCGCTGGTGTTCGCGTTCGTGCTCACGGCGGCCTTCCTGCTGCTGCTCTTCACCTTCCGCTCGATCGTGATCCCGCTGAAGGCCATCCTGCTCAACCTGCTCTCGGTCGGGCGCGGCCTACGGGATCATCGTCTGGATCTTCCAGGAGGGCCACCTGGAGTCGTTCCTCGACTTCAAGTCGAACGGGGCGATCACCTCGTGGATGCCGCTGTTCCTGTTCGTGATCCTGTTCGGCCTCTCGATGGACTACCACGTGTTCATCCTCACGCGCATCCGCGAGGCCTACGACCGCGGGATGGGCACCGACGAGGCGGTGGCGCACGGCATCAAGACCACCGCCGGCGTCGTGACCAGCGCGGCGGTGGTGATGGTCGCGGTGTTCGCGATCTTCGCCACGCTCTCGCTGCTCGTGTTCAAGGAGCTGGGCGTGGGGCTCGGCATGGCCGTGCTGATCGACGCGACGCTGATCCGCGGCGTGCTGCTGCCGGCGTCCATGAAGCTGCTCGGCGACTGGAACTGGTACCTGCCGAGCTGGCTCGAATGGCTGCCGCACGTGAGCCCGGAGGGCGCCGGCGTTCCGCCCGCCGATGACGATCGCGCTCCGGGCGCGCCCGTCCGCCACGACCCCTCTAAGCCCGCCACGACCTAGGGAGGAGCGGAGCCCGGGCGCTGGCCGGGCGAGCACCCGACCAGGCTCTCACCCGGACCAGGGGCCGATCCCGGACACGCGGTCCACGGTGATGCGCATCCGCACGCCGGGAGGCGGGTCGTCCATCGCGGGGAAGCGCACCTCGGGGCCGAGGTACACGTGGGCCAGCTCCTGGAGGAGCTCCGCGGCACCGCCCTCCTCGAGGGTCGCCGTGCCGTAGACCACCAGGTACTCGAGCAGGCCGGGGGGCCGTATCTCGCTGCCCTGAAACGACACGGTCACGCGAGGGTCGCGCCGAACGTTCTTCAGCTTCTGCAGCTCGGGGTTGAGATGCGCGGTGAGCAGGTCGTCCCCATCCACCGCCACCCACACCCCGGTGACCTGCGGCGCGCCATTGCGCCCGATCGTGGACAGGTGCCCGAGCGCGCCCGAGCGGATGAGGTCCTTTGCGCTCTCGGGGAGGGTCATGGCAGCTCAGCCCGGGGCACGCGGTGTGAAGGGCACCCGCTCGTCCTTGCCGGGCTGGACGATGAGGGCGGAGCCGCTGGGCACCTCCTGCCATACCCCCGGCAGGTCGCCCAGAGGCTCCGAGACGATGGCCCGGGCCTCGTCGCCGAGGTCACGGAAGCGCTCCTCGTCGGGATAGAGCTCGCGGACCGCACTCGCGTCGGCGCTCACGAAGAGCGAGTTCACCACCGGACCGCTCGCGTACCGCACCGCGTAGAGGCGCTCGCCGTCGCTCAGTCCGACGGTCATCTGCAGCGGTTCGGCCACTCCGTGACGGCGACCGGTCTCCTCGACGAAGCCGGCCATGCGCTCCAGCGCGGGCAGGGGCTCCTCGTCCAGCCCGAACGTCAGGGCCAGGTGGAAGATCAGCTCGGAGTCCGTGGTGCCCTCGATCCCGGTGAACACATCGGGGTCGACCGCCAGGAGCAGGTCCCGCCGAACGCGGAGGTACTGGTCGATGAAGCCGTTGTGAACGAACAGCCAGCTGCCATGCCGGAAGGGGTGGCAGTTGGTCTGCTCGACGGGCGTGCCCGTGGCCGCTCGGATGTGGGCCAGGAAGAGCGGCGACTCGATCTGGCCGGCAAGGTCCCGGAGGTTGCGGTCGCCCCACGCCGGGGCGACGTTGCGGTACAGGCCGGGCTCGTCGCGGCTGCCGTACCACCCGAGGCCGAACCCGTCGGCGTTGGAGAATCCGCCCGCCAGACGGTCCCGGCGGCTCTGTTCGATCAGCGAGTTCTCCGCGTCGTACAGAAGGGCCTCGGGCCGGATCGGGTTGCCGTAGTACGCGAGCCACCGGCACATGCGGCGAGCTTATCCGGACGTCGGCTCACGGCGGGACCGCGCCCACAAGGCGGCCACCGGCATCCCCGCAAATAGCGCCAAAACCGCCGGGTGAAGCATGAGCCCCTTCGCAAGGCGTGATTAGCATGACCCGACTGTGCACAGTGGATGGAGACGGGCGCTAATCGCCGCGAGCGCCGCCGTTTTCTGGCTGCTCGTGATGGCTCCTGCCGTCACGTATGCGGATGGAAAGCCGCTCACCGAGGCGCGCTTCCTCCACGCCGTCACGGGAGCAAAGCCGGCCGTGCTGGTGGTCCACGGGCACCCGCCGCGCCTCCATTCCTCATACGGGAAGCCGAGCCCCTACCACGCCTGCCATCCCGGACCGGCGCGGGTCGAGCTGATGGTGAGGGGTCAGAAGAAGGCCGCAGTCACGGCGAACGTCGACATCGGACGCGGCCGTTACACGGTCATCGCGGTGCACGAGGGTGACGGTGTGGGCCTCCGCGTCTACAAGGACGGGGATGCCGTGCCGGGCAAGGCGCGGGTGCGGACGATCAACGCCGCCGCCGAGCTCGACCAGGCGGACATGCGGGTGGACGGGCAGCCCATCGCCCGGATTCGTGCCCCGGAGGCGAGCGGGTATACGTCGGTCCCGCCCGGCCGCCACGACCTGTCGGTCACTCGTCCCGGTGGAGAGGGCGGCGCGCTGGCGTCAGCGAGGGGAGTGCCGCTGGTGGCAGGAACCGCCTCCACTGCCATCGTCGTCGGTAGCCGTGGCGAGCCCACGGAGGTCGTGATGGTCTCCGATCAGACGGCAGGCCCGGCCGTTGCGCCCGCCGCGGGCTTCGGGGGCGCCATCGGGGAGGACGACGCCTGGCTCGCCGTGCTCGCCGCCGGTCTCGTGGCCGGCTCCCTCGGGGGCGCCGCCTATCTCCTGCTCGGCGCCCGCCGGCGCGGTCGTGGCTCCTGAAGGCCTCTACGCGCGGGCTGCCTGAGTCCCCGGCCCCTCGAGGTCCTGCACGGCGAGATCCCAGGAGGGGAACGCCAGGAACTCCACGATCTTGAGCTCCCGGAAGCGCACCAGGTGGCCGGCCTCGACCCCCCTCACCTCGACCTGGCTCTGGCGTCCGAGCCCGGTGAGCCAGATCTGCGCGACCACGTCTTCGCCCCGGGCCATCGTCCGGCCGGTGTCGATCTGCAGCCACTCCCACGGCTCGGTCGCCGCGTGCCAGAACTCCGCTATCTCCTGGTGGCCGACGTAGCGGTCCCGCATTCCGGGGAACACGCCGCTCGTCCTGTAACAGCCGCGCGGATCGAAGTACTCGGGTATGCACTCGAGACGGCCCTCGACGAAGGCGTCGTAGATGTCGAACAGCCGAGCCAGCTCCGGGCTCGGCGTCTCCCCCTCGACGGTGGTCCGTCCGCCCGTGGGAGGGTCTTCGAGTCCGGCACGGAGGGCTTCGTGCCAGATCTCTCTCGACCTTGTAGACGTCGGGGTCGTCGGCGCCCATGATCCACATCGCTGTCATGTCGCGAAACGTCCCCCTCGGCCAGCGTCCCGTCGGCGCCCACGCGGTCCGCTGGATCTCCATAAGGCCTCCTTGGACGTCGCACACAGGGCGAAGTGGTCGAGGCGGCCGTGCGGGAACATGGTCCCCGGGGCGGGCGGCAGCGGCGGGCCATCGAGGAACTGGAACGGGTGTAGGACCGTCGTAGGGCCGACCTCCAGAGAAGACGTGCCGGACCCCCTCCTCGGTCATGTCAAGCGTCTTGTCGGCTTCCAACACGCGCCCGTAGAACCCCGTGAGACGGTCGATGTCCTCGGTCAGCCAGGTGGCGTGGTGAATGCCCTCGGCGAGGCTCATCGGCTTTCGAACCTCTCGGTCTTGCCGAGCTCGATCGTCCTGTGTGATACAATCAGATCAGCCCCATCGCCCGCAGCCACGCCTCGGTACGCCGCATGCCATCGTCGAGGTCCACGCGCGGGGCCCAGTCCAGCATCTGGTAAGCGGTGGAGATGCCGTAGGTGCCCCTCCGCTCCGCGAGGTAGCGGACGCCGTCGGCGGTCAGCTCGTTCGGCACGCCGCGCACGCGGGCGATCCGGTCGAGCGTTGCTGCCGCGGCGAGCGCGACGGCGGTCGGGACGCAGGGCACCTTTCGTGCCGATCATCGCGCCGAAACGGCCGAAGTAGTCGCGGGTCTCGACCCCCACGCCACCGCTCAGCGTCACCACCCGGCCGGCCGCCGTCGGGCGCGACGGCCGCCCGTACGATCCCGTCGACGACGTCGTCCACGTAGATCGGACTGTGGATCCCGTGGCCGCGGGCGGGCAGGACGGCGCGGCCCCTGCGCAGCAGCTCGAGCGGCAGGAGCGTCCATGGCCGCGACCCCGGGCCGTAGGTGTCGCTCGGCCGGACCACCGCGACCTCCTGCTGGCCGCTGGCGTGCGCCATCAGCGCCGCGTGCTCGGCGGCGATCTTCGTATCCACGTATGCCATGCCCGTGTGCCGCACCGGGTAGCTCTCGTCCACGCCGTCGGGGAAGCTGAGGCCGAAGGTCACCGCGGAGGAGATGTGCACGAACCGGCCGACGCCGTTGGCGCGCGCCGCCTCCAGCGCCATGTGGGTGCCGTTCACGTTCACGTCCCAGAAGCGCGAGGTGTCGGACGGCATCCCGACCAGCGCCGCGGTGTGGATCATCACGTCACAGCCGGCCGCGGCGCGCTGCCACTCGCCGGGCCATCTGATGTCGCCCGCCACCACGCCGAGCGCCTCGTCTGCCGCGAGGTCCACGCCGACGACCTCCACGCCGTCGAGACGCAGCCGGTCGGCGAGCGAGCGCCCGATGAATCCGGCGGCGCCCGTGATCAGCACTCGGTTCACGCGGGGATCTTAAGCGTTATGTCGCCTCGCGCGTTGACCCCAGCCACGGGAAGGAACCTTCGTGCGGCAATTTCGTTGTCTCTTTGACAACGACCGAATGGAGCTAGTCGGACTCGAACCGACGACCTCCTGGGTGCGATCCAGGCGCTCTTCCAGCTGAGCTATAGCCCCGAGAGTGGTGTGGCCGGACCGGGACCCGGCGAAGGATAGCCGCGGTCTCGCCGCGCACCGAATCCCGCGACCAGGGTCTATAGGCTTCCGCGCGATGGGCATTCTCGACGATGCCATCCGCGAGCACCTCGAGCTGAAGAGGTCGCACGGCGCCCCCGAGGAGGAGCTTCGCCGCCAGGAGGTGGAGGCCCTCGGAGTCGCGCACGATGAGGCGATCCGGGAGAACGAGGACGTGGATGCCACCCGACTCGCGGCGGAGGAACAGGCTCCGGCCGTGGACGACATCCCCGAGCCCGAGCCCGAGCCCGATCGCCGAGCCCGAGCCGCCGCCGCGCCCGAGTTCGAGCAGCCGGCACCCGATTTCGATCCCGGCGCGCTGGCGGCCGAGGAGCCGGAGTTCGAGACCCGGGCGGAGGTCGAGCCGCTCGAGGAGCCTGCCCCGGCCGAGCCCGAGGCGCCTCCGCGCCGGCACAGCGACACGCCCACGCAGGGCTTCGACGCGCTGGCCGAGGACGACGAGCCCTTCGACGACGAGCCGCCGCCGCCGCCGGCGGAGGGCACCGAGGAAGCCGGCCGACCCGGACCTGCTGGAGGACACGCCCGACTTTCTCGAGGAGACGCCGGAGCACGACCGGCTCTGGTTCGAGCAGCGCCCTCCGCGCGACTTCGACTTCGACTGAGCACGGCCACGGCCCAGGGAGGAGCGCAGCCCGGGCGTCGGCCGGGCGAGCACCGGACCATGCCATCTGGACGGATGTCCGATTCAGGCGTCGGGGCGAGAGGGAGTTGCGGCGGGGGTCGCCCGCCCCGGCGACCCCCGCACTGATGCAACTCAGCGGCGTCCCGTGCCGCTTTGATCGACGGAACCCTCCATGCCGTCGTGCGTCTTTTCTCGGCCCTCCGCCGGAAAACCTGAAGTCGTGCGCAGGGCTCTCGACGGACGTTCGGGTGCCGGCCGTTGCATCCCGGTCGCAGAGCGGCGTTGCGGCGCCGGCTGACCAGGCATAGAGTCGCCGCGACCACGACCTAGGAGCAGGGATGACGATCGACGTCGAGCAGATCCGGGCCGGCCAGCGGAAGATGTGGTCCACCGGCGACTGGCCCAGCATCGCGAAGACGATCCAGCCGGTTGCCGACGCCCTGATCGAGCGGGCGGGCGTGGGCGAGGGCCAGGACCTGCTCGACGTGGGCACGGGCAGCGGCAACCTCGCCGTCCCCGCGGCCGGTCGTGGGGCGCGGGTGACCGGGGCGGACATCACCCCGGAGCTGATGGACATCGGCCGGGAGCGGGCCGCCGCCGCGGGCGTCGAGGTCCGGTGGGTGGAGGGAGACGCCGCGGAGCTGCCGTTCGCCGACGAGTCGTTCGATGTCGTGCTCTCGGTCTTCGGCTGCATGTTCGCGCCCGATCACGACGCGGCGGCGTCCGAGCTGGTCCGGGTCTGCCGGCCCGGCGGGACGATCGGCGTGTGCGCCTGGACGCCGGAGGGGCTGAACGGACGGCTGTTGAAGCTCGCCGCCTCGGCGATGCCGCCACCACCGCCGGAGATGAAGTCGCCGATCCTCTGGGGGGACGAGGCCCATGTGCGCGAGCTGTTCGACGGCGCGGACGTGGAGCTCTCCCTGGAGCGCGAGATGGTGGCCTGGGACTGGCCGTCCGCCGAGGACTGGGTCGTCGTTCACCGAAGAGAACCTGGGCCCCACGATGATGGCGCGGGCGGCTCTCGAGCCCGCGGGCGAGTGGGCCCCCGCTGCGGCAGCGCATGGTGGACCTGTTCCGCGAGTACGAGACGCCCGAGGGCTTCCGGCCCCGGGCCGAGTACCTGCGCACCGTGGCCCGGCGCTCGCCCTAGAGCGGGCGCCGGAGCATCGACAGGCGCATCACGGCGTCGCACACGCTGTTGCGCGAGAGCGCGATCGGCCGGTGCTCGCTGGTCGTGGTGCACGCCCGAGCAGCTCGATGTACGCGGTGCCCGGCTCGATCTCGAGGCCCTCGGGCCGTCCGCGTCTCCGCCACCATCGGCCTGAACTCCGAGGTCGCGTAGCTCACGGGCTCCATTCCGTTCGCCGAGAGGAAGGCGAAGGTGCTGTCGCCGTGGAGCACCTCGTCGGGCTCCACGGGAAGCCGCTCGATCTCCACCACGTCCTCCACCAGGATCGCCGGGCGCCCGTCCCCGCGGAGCACCCGCCGCGCGGTCAGACACGGCGTCCCGGCCTCGATCGTGAGTCTCTCGGCGTCCTCGGGCGTGGCTCCCGCCACGGTCAGGGTCTGCTCGTCCACCGACGGCGTGAGCCCGCACTGCTCGATCAGCTCCGTGAACGACACGAGCCGCTCGAGTCGCATGGCGGAGCGAACCACCCGGTCGTTCACCCGGGTTCCGTGGCGCCGGCGGCGGGAGATCAAACCGTCGGCCTCGAGGCTCTGGAGGGCGCCGCGCAGCGTCGCGCGACTCACGCCCAGCGTCTCGGCCAGCTTCGCCTCCGGGGGAAGCCGGCCGTCACGGAAGCGCTCGGCCCGGATGGCCTCGAGAAGCGCCTCCCGCGTGCGCGCGGTCAGCGACCTGGGCTCGGCGCGGGTTGGAGGAGGCTGAAAAGGGGCGCGAGTGATACCCCAGAATGGTAAGGGAACACAGAACGGGCAGGGGTCCCGCCGACGACGGTCAGGTGGCGGGCCGGCCGCGGGCCGGGCGGTTGAGCGTCTCGCGGTGCGGCACGCCGTCGGCGATCTCCCGCTCCCGCTCGATCTCGGCGTTGAGCTCCGCTCCGAGGAGGAGGGCCACGTTGGTGAGCCAGAGCCAGGCCACCAGGAGGATCGCGCCCGCGAACGCGCCGTAGATGGCGCCCACGTCCGGGACCCGCGAGACGTAGGCGGAGAACCCGAACGACGCCGCCAGCCAGAGCAGCACGCCCACCACCGCGCCCGGCGTGACCCAGCGGAACGAGCGCTGTTGGACGTCGGGGGTCACGTAGTAGATGAGCGCGAACACGAGCATGGCCACCAGCACCGCCCCCGGCCAGCGGCCGATGTTCCAGATGTCCGCGACGGTGGATCCGAGGCCGATGAAGCCCAGCAGGTCCTCGGCCAGGCGCCCGCCCACGAACACCATCACGAGACTCACCAGCACCAGCGCCATGAGCACGAAGGTCGACGCGATGTCGAGCGCCTTGCGGTGCAGGAAGCTCCGGCCCCCCTCCACCTCGAACACGACGTTGAGCGCGCGGCGGGCCGCCTCCAGCGCACCGGTGGTGCCGTAGAGCGCGACCACGGTGCTGATGGCCAGCGCCGTCGCCGCGGTCTCCTTGCTCTGGAACGCGCTGCGGAGCGAGCGGTTGAGCGGATCGAGCACCGACGGCGGCACCACGTCCTTCAGGTAGTTGACGATCGCGTCGTAGGTCTCGGGGTACTGGCCCACGAGCCCGAGCAGCGCCACGGCGAGCAGCAGCGTCGGGAACAGCGACATCAGCACGTAGTACGTGAGCGCCGCCGCGTGGTGGGTCATCTGGTCGTCGTAGAACGAGATAAGGGTTCGCTTCACGACGACGGCCGTTCGCCTCATCCGAGTGGAGTATGGAGAGAGCGCGCAGGCAACTGCAGATCCGGTCCGCGATCCTGGTCTTAAGCTTGCGCGCCGTGGGCCCGCAGATCGAGGTCATGTCGGCCACGCGCGACTGGCGCCTCTCACTCGAGGCGGACCGGATGACGATCGGGAAGTCGGACGAGAACGACGTCCCGCTCCCGGACGATCCCACCGCCAGCCACCTCCACGCCGTGCTCGAGCGCTTCCCCGCGGGCTGGTGCGTGGCCGACCTGGGATCGTCCGAACGGCACGTGGCTGAACGGCGAACGGATCTGGACGGCTCAGCGCCTGCGTCACGGCGACGAGATCCGCATCGGCCACTCGCGCGTGATCTTCCGTGACCAGCGGGCCGCCGGCGGGGGCCAGACGGAGGTGGGGGACGCGCCGCCTCTGCTCACCGCGCGCGAGGGCGACGTGCTCGTGGCGCTGTGCCGCCCGCTCCTGTCCCGCGACGTGTTCACGGAGCCGGCGTCCACGCGCGCGATCGCCGAGGACCTGGTGATCACCGGGGCCGCCGTCAAGCAACACCTGGCGAACCTGTACGACAAGTTCGGTGTGCCCGACGACGGCTCAAACCGCCGCGTGCGCCTCGCGAACGAGGCGCTGCGGCGAGGGGCGGTATCCCTCAGCGATCTCCGGGGTCCCGACCCCGGCTGATCGGTCCTACGGGCCGGCGATCGCGCCGCCGAAGGGGCGGGGGGCGGGGCCGGACTCGTCACCGGGGCTCACGGCCGCGGCGATGCCGCTCTCGTCGGGGCCCGCCACCGAGCTCTGCGCTCCGACCGCGGCCGCTGCGGCGGATTCGCTCGGGCCGCCGTCGCCGCGCAACGCGGACACCGGCTGGTCGGTGACCACGGGGCTGGGGTCGCTGTTGCCCACCGCCACCGCGAGCACCACCGCGGCCGTGGCGAGGAAGGCCAGGAGCGCCGCGAGGACGATCATGTGGTGGCTCCTGGTGGGAGCGGTGTAGCCGGTTGCCTGGGCGATCTGACGCATTGTGAGTCTCCTTTGGAGGGGGTTGATTGGATGCACGTCGATCGTGCTCCTCGGAGACGGCCCCGGTAATGGGCGCCAGGTGGTCAATCGCGGTGCCGGGAGGCAAGGCGAACCTTGCCCCGGGGTCAGGCCGGAGCGGTCCACCCAAGGTCCGCGGCGGCGGCGCGCACGGCCGCCAGCAGGGCCTGAACGGAGGGCCGCTCGGCGTCCGCGGCGCGGGTCGCCGTGAAGATCGTGCGGTGCGCGGAGCCCTCGGAGATGCCCCTGATGGACACGCCCGGGTGGGCCTCCGGGCGCACGAGCTGGGGCAGCAGCGCCACGGCCTGGCCCTCGGCGATCAGCGCCAGGCTCGTGACGCTGTCGTTGGTGCGGTGGCGGATGTCCGGGTCGAAGCCGCCGAGGTCGCGGCAGGTCCGGTTCGTCATCTCCTCCCAGCCGGTCCCGGGATGGCCGGTCGTCCACGCCGCGTCCGGCCAGCTCGCCCAGCGGCACGGCTCGACGACGGCGCCGAAGCCGCCGGATGGTCCTGCGGGCAGCACGAGGTGCACCGGGTCACGGCACAGGTCCTCGCGCTCCACGCCGGCCGGCCGGGCGTGCGGCTGGTGCTGCCACTCGTCGGCCAGCACGAGATCCACGTCCCCGAGCACCAGCGCGGGCAGCGACTGCTCCGGCTCTGCCTCGATCAGCTCGCAGCGGAGGTCCGGCGCCTCGCGCGCGAGGGCGCGCATCGCGGGCACGGCGAGCCGGAGGGCCGCCGACTGGAAGCAGGCGATGCGGCCTCTTCCCGCCACCCGTCCCGTGGCCGCGGCCAGGTCGGCCTGTGCGAGCTCCACGCGCTCGAGCAGCACCCCGGCGTGCGCGGCCAGGACGATCGCGGCGTCCGTGAGCCGGACACCCCTCCCCGCGCGCTCGAGCAGCGGCAGGCCCGCCTCCCGTTCGAGAACCGCCAGCTGCTGGGACACGGCGGAGGGCGTGAACTGCAGCGCGTCGGCCACGGCGGCGATCGTGCCCCGGGCGTTCAGCTCGTACAGCAGGCGCAGTCGGTGTAGATCGAGCATTCATAAGCAACGCTACTGTGTTGTCGTAAGGAATCAGAGTTGTTCCTAAGTGGTCAGCGCGAGCAGGATGGCGCCATGCCCTCCGCCGGCGTCCTCTTCTGCCTCGCCTCCGCGGCCGCGTTCGGCGCGATGGGGATCTTCGGCAAGCTCGCCTACGACGAGGGCGCGACCGTGGGCACCCTCCTGGCCACCCGGTTCGTGCTCGCCGCCGCGGTGCTGTGGCTGTTCGTCCTCTGCTCGGGCCGCGCCCGCGAGTTGCGTGCGCTCTCCCGCCGCGACGCCGGCATCGCGCTCGCGCTCGGTGCTCTCGGCTATGGCGCCCAGGCCGGTGCCTACTTCGCCGCGCTCGACCGGCTCGACGCTTCGCTGCTCTCCCTGCTCGTGTACACCTACCCGGTGATGGTCACGGTGACCGCCATCGCCCTCGGCCGCGAGTCGGCCGGCCGGCGCAAGGGCGTGGCCCTGGCGCTCGCCTCGGCCGGGCTCGTGCTGGTGCTCGCGGGTGCGGCGGGACGGCTGGATGCGCTCGGGGCGGCGCTCGGGCTCGGGGCGGCGGTCGTCTACTGCGCGTACATCCTCGTCTCGGAGGGCGTGGCCACCCGCGTCGGCCCGCTCGCTCTCAGCACGCTGGTGTGCACCGGCGCGGCCGTGAGCCTGACGCTCGCGGGCCTGGCCGGCGGCGACCTCGATCCCGGGAGCGTCAGCGCCACCGGCTTCGCATGGCTCGGCGGACTTGCCCTCGTGTCCACGGTCGGGGCGATCGCGCTGTTCTTCGCCGGGCTGGGCCGCGTGGGCCCGGCCGCCGCGTCGATCCTGTCGACACTCGAGCCGGTGGTGACCGTGGGGCTCGCGTTCGCCGTGTTCGGCGAGTCGCTCGGTCCGGCGCAGCTGGCCGGCGGAGGACTGGTGCTTCTCGCCGTGCTGGCGCTGCGCGCGCCCGACGAGATCGCCGTTGCCCGGCGCCGTGCGGAGAGCGTCGCGTGAGCGGGCCGCTCGACGGACGGGTGGCCCTCGTGGCGGGCGCGACGCGCGGGGCGGGCCGCGGCACGGCCGTTGCGCTCGGCGAGGCCGGAGCCACCGTGTACTGCACCGGCCGCAGCACGCGTGAGCGGCGCTCTGAGTACGACCGTCCGGAGACGATCGAGGACACCGCCGAGCAGGTGACCGCCGCCGGTGGCGTGGGGATCGCCGTGGCCGCGGACCATCTCGAGGCCGGCGAGGTGGAGGCGCTCGTGCGCCGCATCGACTCCGAGCACGGCCGGCTGGACCTGCTCGTGAACGACATCTGGGGTGGTGAGCTGCTGTTCCAGTTCGACACGCCGGTGTGGGAGCACGACCTCGAGAAGGGGCTGCGGCTGCTGCGCCTGGCCGTGGAGACGCATCTGATCACCAGCCATTTCGCGCTCCCGCTGCTCGATACGCGAGCGCGGCGGGCTGGTGGTGGAGATGACCGACGGCACGCGTGAGTACAACGCCGAGCACTACCGGGTCAACGCCTTCTACGACCTCGCCAAGACGTCGGTCCTCCGGCTCGCGTTCGCGCAGGGTGAGGAGCTGGCCCCACATGGCTGCACGGCCGTGGCCCTCACGCCGGGCTGGATGCGGTCGGAGATCATGCTCGAGCACTACAAGGTGGGCGAGGACAACTGGCGCGACGGGGCGTCGGTGAACCCGCACTTCGCCGCCATCTCCGAGAGCACCCGCTTCGTGGGGCGCGCGGTGGCCGCGCTCGCCGCCGACCCCGATGTCCATCGCCGAAACGGCGGCTCGTTCTCCTCCGGCGGGCTCGCCCGGGAGTACGGCTTCACCGACACCGACGGCTCCCGGCCGGACTGCTGGCGCTACATGGTGGAGGTCCAGGACGCGGGCCTCCCGGCGGACCCCGTGGGCTACCGCTGACTCAGCCGCCGGCCTGCCCGTAGCGGAGGTACACGACGGGAGATCCGAAGCGCCGCGTCTCGAGCAGCTCCAGGTTCAGCGTGACGGCCGGGAAGAACGGGAGTGCCCCCGCCCACCACCACCGGGTACACGAACAATCGGTACTCGTCCACGAGGCCGAGCTCGATGCAGGTGCCGGCCAGGGCCGCGCCGCCCACGGCCAGGTCCTTGCCCGGCTGCTCCTTCAGCGCCGCCACCTCCTCGGCCACGCCGTCCCGGGCCAGCCTGGTAGTTGCCCTCGACCTGCTCGAGGCGTGTTCGAGAACACGATCTTCGGGAGGGCCTTCCAGATCCCGGCGAACTCCAGCTCGACCTCCCCGGCCGACGGGTTCTGGTCCGCGGTCTCCCAGTAGGTCATCACCTCGTAGAGGCCGCGGCCGCAGAGGTGGGCGCCCAGCTCTCGGACCTGGTCGTTGTGGAACCGGTGCAGCTCCTCGTCCGGCGCCGACCAGGCGAAGTCGCCATCGGGCCCGGCGATGAAGCCGTCCAGGGACACACTCATCGAGTAGATCAGCCGGCGTGCCACGGTCTCCTGGATTCTGCCGCATTGCATTCACGGCGAAACCTGGGAGATACTCGCGCGGCCATGTCGCAGGAGAACATCGAGCGGATCAAGGCGGGGTTCGGCGCGCACAACCGCGGCGACCTCGATGCCCTGGTCGAGCTCTACGACCCGGAGTGCGTGTTCGAGACGCTGCTCCTGGGAACTCACCACGGCAACGAGGCCATCCGGGTCATCTACGAGGAGAACCAGAAGACCCTGTCCGGCTACGACGTGGTTCCCGTGGAGCTGATCGACGCCGGGGACAAGGTCGTGGCGGTCGCTCAGGCCGTGGGCTCGGGTCCCGCCAGCGAGATCGCGGTGAACGAGCCGTTCGCCTTCGTGTTCACCTTCAGGGGTGAGCGGGTGATTCGGGAGCAGGCCTTCCGCAACAAGGAGGAGGCCCTCGAAGGGGCCGGCCTGCCCCCGGCCGACTCCGCCTAGACGCTCAGGCTCGCCTGCGGGGCCTCCTCCGGATCAATGGCTCCGAGGCTCTCCACGACCTTGAAATGGCCGTCGGTGGCCTGGGCGATGTACATGTTCATTCGTACGTGATGCTGCCCGGGCACCATCTCGGCAGGGCCCCCCGGCCCATCGGCGATCTTTGCGTGGTCCAGCGCCCTGATCACGTCCCGTTGCTCCAGCGAGCCCGCCTCCTTCACGGCGGCCTCCCAGAGCCTGAGGCCCCGGTACATGCCTGAACACGCACTTCCCGCGGTGAACGCGGCGCTGCCCGGATAAAGCCCGTCGTACCGGCCGAGGAGCTCCTCGCTGAACGGCTCGCTCACCTCCTGGTAGTAATCGAGGCAGCTGTACAGACCCTCCACCTGTTCGGCCGGCACCAGGTTCAGGAAGTTCTCGTCGAAGTACGTGCAGACGATGTGCCCGCCTCTCTCCGTGAACCCGGACTCGTGGAGCTCCTCGAGGAAGGGCGTGAGCCCGGGAGGAACGATGGTGTTGAACACCACGTCCGCTCCACTGGCGGTGATCTTCTCGACGGTCTCGCGATAGTCCATGTGATCGAGGGGGAAGTACTCCTCCCCGACTATCGCCCCGCCGTTCTCGGTCACGGCCTCGCGGACCCTCGCGTTCGGCATGGACCTAGGCGTCGTACTGGCCGCCGAGAGGCGCCGGCACGGGCTTGGTCTTGTGCCCGGCCGCTTGGATGATCGGCGGGACCTCGGGATCGGCGAGGTAGCTCTGGAAGCCCTCCTGATCCCAGTCGAAGAGCACCCAAACCCGGTCGTCCTCGTTGGGATCGCGAAACACCGTCGCCCCCTTTGACCCGTGCTGCGCGCGCTTCTCGGCGCCCTTGGTCGAGAAGACGTTCAGGAAACGGTCGTAATCCTCGACCGTGGTGGTGGCCAGAAACATCGGGTCCTCCTGCGTCGGGAAGTCGCCGCAGCGCGGCGAACCGGCCGACCCTACCTCCCGCTCGGTTCGGCGCCGCAACCCAGCGGGCGGCCGGGCGGCAGATCGGAGACCGCCCGGCCAGGGGAGCGAACAGCTACGAGACGGGCGTGTCGTCCTCGTCGTCGTTCGGCTCGTCTCCGGACTTGCCCGACACGCACTTGCCGAAGGCGTTCTTCTTGTTGTGGTTGGTGCCGTACTTCTCGGCGAAGGGCTCCTCGCCGATCGAATCGCGCTCGGCGCCGCACTCCTTGGCGGCGTTCTTCGCCTCGGCGATCTCGGCTCGGTCCTTTGCGTCCTCGGACGCGAGCTTCTTGCCCGCCTTCGACGACACGCACTTCCCGAAGTTGCGGTAGCGCTCCGCGAAGGCGGCCGCATCCTGCTTGCGCTCGGCACGACAGTCGCCGGAGGCCGTCCGCTTTGCCGCCCGTCGCTGCTGCGCTTCCTCGCGTGCCTTCTCGGAGACGCACGCGCCGAGGTTCCGGTACGACGCCCGGAACGCCTCCTGCGACTCGTCCGTCGTGCCGCGGAGCATCTTGCATTCCTTGGCGGCGATCCGCCTGTCCTGCTTCGTGGGCTTCGCCATCGCGCCGGCGGGAAGCGCCAGCACGACGATCAGGCCGGTCGCGATCGCGATCGTCCTGCGCATCTGGTCCTTTCTCCTGTCACTCACGTTGGGGTCCTTCCTTTCGTTCGTGTAGGGCTGTAACGCCGGGGCGAGGCGAAGGTTCGGGAGTTACCCCCCAACCTTTGGCCACGTCGCGCGTTGAAGGCACATGGACCGCTCACCGGCGACCGATGGGAGGAACGAGCCCTCCGCGTGTCTTCAATCACCGCTCATGCAGGGCCGGCGCGCCGGCCACTTCGTTCACGGCGGCTGCTCGCCCTCGCCGGCGACGATCGGCTGGTTCAGCAGATCCGGGCCGGCAACGAGGCCGCGTTCGAGGTGGCCTTCCAGCGGCACGGCCCCGCGATCCTCGCCTTCTGTCGGCACATGCTGCGTTCGCGAGACGAGGCGGAGGACGTGGTTCAGCACACCTTCGCGGCCGCCTACTCCGGCCTGCTCGACAGGGAGCGGGACATCGCCCTCAAGCCCTGGCTGTTCGCGATCGCCCGCAACCGCTGCATCTCGCTCCTCCGCCGGCCGCGACCGGACGTGGCCGAGTCCGACGAGCTGCCAACGGCCGGGCTGGCCGAGGAGGTCGAGCGGCGCGCCGAGCTCCGTGAGCTTCTCGCCGACGTCAAACGGCTACCGGACGAGCAACGCATCTCGCTACTGCTCGTGGAGATCGGCGATCTCTCGCACGCGGAGGTTGCGGGAGTGCTCGAGTGCGAGGTGTCGCACGTGAAGGCGCTCGTCTATCGGGGGAGACAGAGCCTGATCGAGCGGCGCGAGGCGCGGGACACATCATGCGAGGAGATCCGCGAGCAGCTGGCGAATCTTCGCGGCGGAGCCCTGCGGCGCAGCGAGTTGCGCCATCACCTGCGCGACTGTCCGGGATGCACGGCCTTCCGGGAAAAGGTGAAGCAGCAGCGCGGCATGCTCGCCGTGGCGCTGCCGGTGGTGCCGTCCGCGGGACTCAAGGCGAGCGTCCTGGGCGCCGCCGGGCTCGGTGGCGGATCGGCCGGCGGCGGTGCCGGGCTCGCGACGCTGGGAGCCGCGAGCACCGCGGGATCCGGCGGAGCCCTGCTCGCGAAGGTGGCCGTCGTGGGCGTGCTCGCGGCGGGCGGGACCGCCGCAGCGGAAAAGCGCATGAGCGGTGACGCCGATCCACCCCAGCGCGACACGCGAGTGGTCGCTCCGCTCCCGGGGTCGACAGAGCCCTCGTCCATCAAGCGAATGAAGATCGATACGCCCGGCTCCCGTCCAGCCGCCCGCCCCCGGACCCACTCACGGGCCGGTGGTCTCCCCGCGGCCTCACCCGGCCTCACGCGTGGTCACGGCAAGGCGGCATCGCCGGCACATGGACCCGGGCATGACGCCACCGGGCGCCCGGAGGCTCCTGGCATCCGTGCGCAGGGGCCGCAGCGACGCTCCGACCAGGCCGCGATCAGGGCGCAGGGGCCGCCCCATCCGGCCGAGCGCACCCCGCCTGCCCGGGGCCGGGCGGAGCGCCCGGAACAGGCCGGGGGGGCCAAGGGCGCCGCGCCGCCCCGGAAAACGATCCCGGGCGGCGGCCATCGAAGGACCACTCCGAAGGAGTGAGCCGAAGTCCAGTGGAGCCAGCCGGGCTCGAACCGGCGACCTCCTGGTTGCAAACCAGGTGCTCTTCCAACTGAGCTATGGCCCCTCGCGGCAGATGGTAGGCGCCCGCAGGGCATGGTCCGTGCTCGCCCGATCACCGATCGGGCTGCGCTCCTCCCTAGCCGCGAACGCCGCGTCCAGGAGCTTCTCGGCGTGCAGTGCCGGGTTCACGGAATGGAGCAGCACGACCGCCAGCGTGCGGCCGTGCCGCCGGACCACGCCCACGAAGCAGAGGCCCGCTTCGTCGGTGTACCCCGTCTTCAGCCCGATGGTTCCCCGGTAGCCGGCGCGCATCAGCGGGTTGTGCCCGCTCAGGAAGAGGCGCCCGCCCTTGATCGGGAACCGGAACGAGGCCTGGGAGCGGCGCACGACCCGCCGGATGCGCCGCCGCTCCATGGCCACGCGCGTGAGCACGGCGAGGTCCCGCACGCAAGAGCGATTGCCCGACTCGAGTCCGTGGGACGACACGAAGTGGGTGCATTCGAGGCCGAGTGACCGCGCCCTCCGGTTCATCAGCGCCACGAACCGCCGCTCGTTGCCCGAGACGTGCCCCGCCAGCGCGATGGCCGCGTCGTTGCCCGACACCAGCAGCAGCCCGTTGAGGAGCGCCTCCAGCGGCACCCGCCGCCCCTGCGGCAGCACCCCCACCCCCGAGCCCTGGTAGCGGAGCACGGCCGGCGTGATCTTCACGCGCTCCCGCGGCCGCGCCCGCTCGGTCACCAGGATGGCGGTCATGAGCTTCGTGAGGCTCGCCATCGGCAGCACCTTCAGCGGCCGCCGCCGCCAGAGCACCTCGCCGTCGTTCACGTCGAACACGAGGCCCGCGCGCGGCGGCTTCCGCAGGCGAACGTGCACGGCGTCGCCGCCGGCCAGGGGCACGTCCGGAACGGGCTCGGCCGGCACCAGCGGCGCGGGCTCGGCCGGTCTCGCCGGAGTGGGGGTCACCGGGGCGCGCCGCGCCGCGGCCGGCGTGGCCGAGGCGCTGTTGCCCCCGCCGGAGCTCGTGTCGGAGGCGAGGGCGAGATAGGCAGCCGCACCCGCGGCCGGCACCAGGAGCAGGAGCAGCGGGAGCAGCCGGCGGCGCCGGCTGCGCCGCCGGCCCTTCGGTGAGCACGCCGCGCGGGGGCACCGGCGGCGGCCCCGCCCTACTCACGGGGCGGCGGGGTCGTGAGGGCGCCCACCACGCCGATGCCGAGGACGATCAGGATGAGCAGCGATATCACCACCAGGATGTCCACTCCCTGCCGGATGGCCACGCTCGTGGTGAGCACGGCCAGGAGGACGATGATCACCAGGCTGGCGCCGAGCACGGCATTACGAGCCATCAATACACGGGTATGCGCCGCTGAGCGTCGTAGTCCTCGTGAACATGGTTGGCGAACACCCGGATGGCCAGCAGGCCGAAGGCGAATCCGCCGATGTGCGCGAAGTAGGCCACGCCGCCGCCCTCCCCGCTGAGCGGCTGCGAGAGCTCCGAGGCGCCGTAGGCGATCTGAATGAGGATCCACAGGCCCAGCACGAGCAGAGCGGGCAGCCGAACGATGGTGAAGAAGATGATGATGAAGATGATGGTCAGCACGCGGGCATGGGGATACAGCACGGCATAGCCGCCCAGCACCGCGGCGATCGCGCCGCTCGCCCCCACGGTGGGCACGGTGGCGTTGGGATCGATCAGCGTCTGCGCGGCCACGGCGGCGATCCCCCCGAGCAGATAGAAGGCCACGAACCGTGGTCTGCCCATCGAGTCCTCGATGTTGTTCCCGAAGATCCACAGGAAGAGCATGTTGCCCGCCAGGTGCAGCAGGCTGCCGTGCAGGAACATGGAGGTGAAGACGGTCACGTACCAGGGCGCCTGGTCGGGCGGGGTACCCGTCACCCCCTCCTCTCCCTGGCATACGACGTTGCCGGCCGAGGTGGTCCCGCACTCGTCGCCGGGATGGGTCAGCTCGTAGGGGATCGCGCCGTACTCGAGCACGCGCTCGTTTCCCCTGTCGCCCGAGGTCGAGGCCGCCCCGCTCGAACCCGAAGTAGGCCAGCGTGCACAGCACGATGATGGCCACGGTGAGCACCGGGAAGCGGCGCGTCGGTATGTCGTCCTTCAGCGGGAACAAGTCCCGCCCCCTGCCTGTCCCGTCACCTAGCGGCGGCCCGCTCGAGAGTCTGCTCGGCGTGGTAGCTCGACCGCACCAGCGGTCCCGCGGCCACGGATTCGAAGCCCATCGCGTACGCCTCGCGCTCCAGGTCGGCGAACTCGTCCGGGTGCCAGTAGCGGACCACCGGAAGGTGGTCGCGCGTCGGGCGCAGGTACTGCCCGACGGTGAGCACCTGCACGTGATGCTCGCGGAGCGTCGCGAACGTCTCCAGCATCTCGTCGCGCGTCTCGCCCAGGCCGGTCATCAGTCCCGACTTGGTCACCACCTCGTCGCCGCCCATCTCCTTCGCGGTGGCCAGCACGCGGCAGGAGCGCAGGAAGCGCGAGCCGCGCCGGGCCAGCGGGTACAGGCGCGGGACGGTCTCCACGTTGTGGTTGAACACGTCGGGGCGCTCGGCGATCACGCGGGCCAGCGGCATCTCCTCGCCGCGGAAGTCCGGTGTGAGCACCTCGACCTTGCACCCGGGAGCCAGGCGCCGGATCGACCGGATCACGCCCACGAAGGCCGACGCGCCGAGGTCGGGCAGGTCGTCGCGGTCCACGCTCGTGACCACCGCGTGGCGCAGGCCCATCTTCTTCACCGACTGCGCCACGCGCAGCGGCTCCAGCGGGTCGTTGTGGGTGGGCTTCCCCGTCTTCACGTTGCAGAAGCCGCAGCGCCGGGTGCACGTGTCCCCGAGGATCATGAAGGTGGCCGTGCCGCGCTCCCAGCACTCGCCGATGTTGGGGCAGGCGGCCTCCTGGCAGACGGTGTGCAGGCCCTGGTCCTCGATCATGCCGCGCAGCTCCCGGTAGCGGGCGCTGCCCGGGGCGGGACGCTTGAACCACGCCGGCTTGCGCTCGCCGAAGGGCAGCACCTCGCCCAGGTCCAGCACCCGGGCGCCGCCCGGGTTGGCGCGCGAGCGGGTGCTCATGCCGCCACCGGCTCCGGAGCGCGCTGGTGCTCGCAGCAGCCTCCGCTCGGACACCAGGCGCTGGCGGCGCCCGAACGCCTCGGCGAAACGGTGCGCCATGCGCTTGCGGAAGCAGGGCAGCACGCCGGCCCGGCCGGTCTCGCGCGACACCGAGGTCATTCGCACGGACTCGAGCCCGCAGGGCAGGATCCACTGGAAGGGCTGGAGGTCGTTGTCCACGTTCACGGCCAGGCCGTGGGTGGTGACGCCGCGGGACACGTGCACGCCGATCGACCCGATCTTGGCGTCGCCCGCCCAGACGCCGGTGAGCGGCGCCTCGCGCGCCTCGGCGACGATGCCCTCGTCGCCCAGCGCGGCCACCATCGCCCCCTCCATCGTGCGAACGAACTCCGCGACGGAGTCGATGGCCATGATCGGGTAGGCCACCAGCTGGCCGGGCCCGTGGTAGGTCACCCGGCCGCCGCGGTCGCTGTCGGCCACGTCGATGCCCTGGGCCCGGTACCACTCCTCGCCCATGGGCAGGTCGGCCGCCTCGGTGCGGCGTCCGCGGGTGTACACGGGCGGATGCTCCAGCACGAGCAGGGAGTCCGGGATCGCGCCCGCCTGGCGGCGCGCGCGCACGGCTTCCTGAAGCTCCACGGCGGCCCCGTAGGGCAACGCGCCAAGCTGGGCGACCCAGAGCTCGTCCATGGACCGAAGGCTACCCTGCGCCCCCGTGAACCGAGAGGAGCGCTTCTGGCCGGGCCGCGTTCGCTGGCGGCTTCGCGGAGCATGGATGTGGCCGGCCTTCGTGGTCCTGACGCTGGTCGACGGACTGATCCTCCACCTGCTTCCGCCGGTGGGTACCGGGGTGGACATCGTGCCCGCCATTCTGCTCGCGGTGTTCGGCAACCTGGTGCTCGTCGGCGCGGTGGCCCCGTGGCTGGCGAAGCGGATCTGGGCACGACGGCCGGCCGCCGCCCCCGGGCGCGCCGCCGGTGGCCCAGCGCGAGGTGCTCGTGGACCGCATCGGCACCGGCCTCCTGGCCGCCAGCGTGGTGGGCGTGCTGGCCGCGGGATTGGCCGCCCGCCCGCTCGTGGTGGCCGAGACCGACGCCAAGGAGCGCGCGGCCGAGGCCATCCTCGAGGTGGTGAACACGAGCGGCAACGCCGAGATCATGCGCAACAAGGAGACGGCGCAGACGGCGCGGCTGGGCGACGGCTACTTCCGCACCTGCATCGCCCACGACGACCGCCGGCGCTTCTGGTGCTGGTTCATCGACACCACGAAGAAGCCCACCGAGGTCATCAGGGACCCGAGCGCCCTGCCCAACCGGCTTGATCCCTAGCCGCGGTAGTACAGGCGGGTGAGCCGGTTCCCCGGCCCCACCTCGAAGATCTCGAGGCGGTTGTCCCCGGGATGGAGCGCCTCCTCGGGCAGGAGCATCGAGAAGTACTCGAACGTCCGCCCGCGCAGGTGGAAGGTGCGGCCGGTGGCGTACAGGCGCCCGTCCACGGCCACGGCCAGGTCCCGCGACTCCCCTTGGCCGACTCCCGTGAGCGTGCCCGTGACCCGCGTGGGCAGCACCTCGTCGCGAGGGTTCACCGCCCGCGGAAGCGCCGCGTTGGCCGGCTCCGCTCGCACCGGCCCCGCCGTGCCCGCCGGGAGGCTCTCCACCCGCCGCCCGATCAGCTCGGGATGCGGGCCCACGCGGTAGAGCGACGCCCACGGCGAGCCGAACACGAGGTCGCTCTGCTCACCGGTCAGGAACGTGTGGGCCCGGCGCGGGCGGTTGGCCGCCCGGCGGCGCTGCATCTCGGCCACACCGATCCGGATCGTCTTGCCGAAGTCGCGCGTGACGATGCTGATCGTCCTCCGTGCCGCGGCCGACGGCGCGAAGGCGGAGCGCCCGTCGTGCTTCCACGGGACGCGTGTGTCCAGCAGGTCGGCCACCGTGGGCACGAGGTCGAAGTTGCGCACCACGTTGCGGTTCACCTCGCCCGAGGTCTGGCCGGGCGCCTTCACGAACAGCGCGACCGGCGCGACCTCGTCCACGTTGGACTCGGTCACGAGGCGCCGGTCCTTCACGCCGAGCTCGAACGCGTAGCCGTGGTCCGCGGTGACCACGACGAGAGCGTCGTCGAGCAGGCCGGTGCGCTCCAGGCGATCCAGGAGCAGTCCCACCTGGCGATCCACGAACCCCACCTGAAGCAGGTGGCGGCTCTCGTTGTGGCGGGTGAGGTCCGGGTCGTGGAAGCCGATCGGCCGGTTGATCCCGGGAATCGGGTCGTTCCCCTTCGGGCGCGCGGCGTGCCCCGAGGGCAGGTAGATCCAGGGCTCGTGGGGCAGGAGCGCGTGCTGGAGGTAGAGGGTCGGGCGGTCCCGCCTGCGGATCGCTCCGATCCAGCGGTGGAGCCGGGGCGGGCGCCCGCCACCCGCCAGCCGGGCCAGCACGCCCGGGCGCCGGGTCCGCGCGCCCGGGCAGATCCTCGGCGGGCAGAGGGCCTCGCCGGACTCCACGTCCTCCATGCCGTACCCCAGGCCGTGGAAGAGCGTGTAGATGTTCTGCCGGTGGCTGCGGAAGTCGGCCGCCGTGCCGCGCCGCGGCTCCTTCGCGTCCTGGATCGCCGGCACCGCCTTGAACGTCGAGTCGTAGACGTGTGCGCGTTCGGGAACCACGTGGAGATCGCCGCCAGGCGGGCGAAGTTGGGATAGCGCTCGGCGTCGATGCTGCCGTCGGGGCGCAGGATCGTGTCCAGCGGGAACTCGTCGAAGATGAGCACCACCACCGGCGGCTTCTCCGGGCGGCTTGGGGGCGCTCGGCCCCGCCGTGTCACACGCGGAGATGAGGGCCGTGGACAGCACGGCCATGAGCAGCACCCGTGCGCGCACCCGCCGAAATGTAGAGCGGATGCCGCGGAGATGTGAAAGCGCTCAGGCCCGGCCCAGCACCCCGACGCGCCCATCGGCCGTGACCTCGAGCACCTGAATCGAGTTGGCGCCCTCGCGGAGAGCTGGCCTCCGGGACCATCATCGCGTAGTACTCGCGCGGGTCTCCGCGCAGGTGGAAGCTGCGCCCGACCGCCTCCACCCGGCCGTTCACCGCCACGGCGAGGTCGCGCCGGGCACCGCCGCGGCCGCCGCGCACCTCCCCGGCGATCTGTGCCGGCACGACCCCCGACGCCCGGCGGACGTTGTTGAGCTCGCGCGCATCGGCCACCACCGCCCGCACGCCGGCGGAGTCCGCGCGGCCCAGGGCGGACACCTGCCTTCCGATCAGCCCGCGGTGGGGACCGATCCCGGTGTACAGGCCGGCGGCACCCGACCCGAACTCGCGCAGGCGCCTCCGCGACCACCTTCCGCCGCCGGGCCTCCCAGCGCGCCTGGGAGATGCGGACGGTGGAGCGGAAGTCCCGCGTCGGGAGCTCCACGCGGTGCCGCCGCGCGCGTCGCGGCCGAGAAGGCCGAGCGACCGTCGGCGCGGTACCCGAGCGGAGCGTGCACCAGGCCGGCGATCGTGGGCGCCACGTCGAGGGTCCGGGCCAGCACCGGGCTCACCCGGCCGGTGCGCTGGCCGGGCGCCTTCACGATCAGTGGCACGGGCGTGAGCTCCTCCACGTTGGACGCGTTCACGCTCCGGCGGGTCTCCACCCCCACCTGGAAGGCGATCCCATGGTCGGCCGTGACCACGATCAGCGTGCGGTCGTACATGCCCTGCGCCTTCAGGCGCCGGATGAGCCGGCCCACCAGCCGGTCCACGAACTGGAGCTGGAGCAGGTAGCGCTGCTCGTTGTGCCGGGTCAGGAAGGCGTCGTGGAAGCCCGGCACGCCGTTCATGCCCGGCACCAGGTCCCGTACGCCGTGCCGGGCCTGTGCCCCCGAGGGCAGGAAGAGGTACGGCCCGTGGGGCAGCAGGGCGTGCTTCATCCAGAACGTGGGCCGGGGTCCCGGGCGGATGCTCCGGACGAAGCGGTCGAAGCGCTGGACCCGGCCCGCGTTCAGCCGCGGGATGATCGCCGGCCGGCGGGTGGGCGCGCCGCGGCAGAGACTCGGCGGGCAGATCGCGGTGGCCTCCTCGGCGCTCACCGTGCGGTAGCCGCGACCGGCCAGGGCATCGAAGATCGACCGCGGGTGGGAGCGCCGGTCACCGGACGAGCCGGGCACCGGGCGCCGGCCGTCGAGGATCAGGGGCACGGCCTTGGTGGTGGAGTCGTACACCGAGAAGGCGTTCCGGAACCAGGTGGCATCGGAGGCCAGCGCGGCGAAATTGGGATAGCGGACCGGATCGATGCGCCCGCGCTCGTCGAGGAGCGAATCGCCCGGGAACTCGTCGAGCACCAGCAGCACCACGTCCGGCCGGCCCGCCGCCGCCCCCGCCGGGTCGTCGCCACCCGGGCATGCGAGGTTCGCCGCCACGGCGAGGAGGGCGGTGCTCGCCAGCAGGATCGCGGTCCGCATCGAGAGACGAGGGGGCATGAGGACGAAGGATGCCGGAGGGCGGCGCCGAGCGAGGCTACCGGGATGTTGCCGAGTGGGATAAAGCTCAGGTCGACCGTTAGTTAACTTGCAACCAACAGGGAGAGGGCCGCGCGCCCGCTACGGTCCCGCATCCCTGTTCCCTCGATCCTCCATCAAGCGTCCCGCATGCGCCGCAGATCCCGCGCGCACGTGTGCGTACGCGCGGGAGACTCCCCCGCCGGCCCCGGAAACCGCCCTTCGGGCGCCAGTTCCGCGGGTGGGGCTTGCGCAGAGTTCCGCTATCAGCGAAAGTTCCGCCCTCAGGTGCCTGTCCGGCTGGAGGAGATGCAGACCTACCTGTGACCAGGAGACCCGTCCGTCCATCGCGCCGGTCGGCACCCCCGGTCCGCCACCGCATGCTCGCGGTGGTGTCCGCGTGTGCCCTCCTGGCTGTCGGCTGGTTGACCGCCGACGGCGTGCCCGCTTCCGAGCCGGGCCAGCTCGACGAGTCGCTGCTCACAATCACGGAGACGGCGCCCGTCCCCACGACTCCGGACGGCACGAACACGGACGGGAGCTGGCGTCCCGCCGAGGACAACCCGGCGCCCACGCCCCTCACCGAGACCGAGGTGTCGCCCACGACGCCCACCGAGACCGAGGCTCCGGCCGACCCGCCGGCCGACGACGATCCGGTGTGCGACAAGCAGGCGGTGTTCACGCCCGAGCAGCCGGCCGCCGACGACGAGGCGGCGCAGAGGCGCGCGGAGAAGAAGGCGAGGGAGCGGGCGAAGGAGCTCGAGGCCTGCGCCGACGACACCCGGGACAAGGCCCGCAAGCACCGCCGTCACCGCAAGTCCACCGACCTTCGGAACTCCGACGGGTCGCCCGCGCTCAGCAACCCCGGCTTCGTGGATGCGCTCCCCGGCCCCTCGTCGTCCTCCGGGATCCCCAACTTCATCATCCGCAAGTTCCGGGTGCCGCCGTTCCTGCTGCCGATCTACCAGGCCGCGGGGATCGAGTACGGCGTCCGCTGGGAGGTGCTGGCGGCGATCAACGAGATCGAGACCGACTACGGCCGCAACCTGAACGTGTCCTCGGCGGGTGCGGTGGGGTGGATGCAGTTCATCCCCTCGACCTGGCGGATGTACGGCACCGACGCGAACCGCGACGGGCGCAAGGACCCCTACAACCCGGTCGACGCGATCTTCGCCGCGGCCCGCTACCTGGCGGCCGCCGGCTATGAGAGCGATGTGCGCCGGGCGGTGTTCGCCTACAACCACGCCGACTGGTACGTGGACTCGGTGCTGCTGCGCGCCCGGCTGATCTCGGGCGTGCCCGGCCGACCTGGTGGGCTCCCTCACCGGGCTGACCGAGGGTCGCTTCCCCGTCTACGCCCGCGCCCGCTACGCCGACGATCAGGCCGAGGGCGCCGACGCCGACGCCGGGATCGGCATCTTCTCCCGCCCGGGTGCTCCCGTGGTGGCGGTCAACGACGGCGTGATCCAGCAAGGTGGGCGAGAGCCCGCGCATGGGCAAGTACCTGGTGCTCGAGGACGCCGTACGGCAACCGCTTCACCTACGCGCACCTCGGATCGGTGGCCAGCTTCTTCCCGGTCCCGAAGAGCGACGACCCGCGGGTGGTGCCCACCGTGAAGGCCGATGCGCGCGCGTCCGATCCGGCACCCTCCGCACCCGCCTCCGCGGGCAGTCAGCCCGATCCTAAGGCTGAGTCTGAGGATGAGACTTCGGCGCCTGCCACGGACGCGGCACCCTCCGCGTCGCTGCCGGTGAAGGAGCGCCTGTTCGCCCATCCGGGCCTGCCGGCCGCGCGCGAGGCCGGTGGCCTCGAGCAGGTCATGGACTCGAAGCTCCGCAAGAAGGACGGGTTCGAGACCTTCAACGCCTACTTCTCCCGTCCCTTCGGGCTCGATCCCTCGAAGGTCCGGCTGAAGCGCCTGCGCGAGGGCGCGCGGGTCATCGGCGGCACCGTGCTCGGCCGGGTGGGCGAGGCCGGCGACGCCGGGGCCGCCCGCCTCGTGTTCTCCATCCGCCCCGCCGGCAAGGGCGCTCCGAAGATCGACCCGAAGCCGATCCTCGACGGCTGGAAGCTGCTCGAGGCCACCGCGATCTACCGCGCCTCCGGGCGCAACGTCCTGGACGGCAAGGGCGGTCGCTCTCGATCGGCCAGGTGCTGCTGATGTCGAAGCCGATGCTGGAGCGCCGGGTGCTCTCCGACCAGCGGGTGGACGTGTACCCGGGCGGTCGCGAGGACATCCGCTCCGGCCAGATCGACCGGCGGGTGCTGGCCACGCTCGAGTACCTGGCGGAGTCGGGGCTGAAGCCCACCGTCACCTCGCTCAAGAGCGGCCACGGGTTCCTCACCGCGTCCGGAAACGTGTCCGAGCACTCCTCGGGCAACGCGGTGGACATCGCGAAGGTCAACGGCATCCCGATCCTCGGCCACCAGGAGGCCGGGCGGCATCGCCGAGCAGACGGTGCGGCACCTGATGCGCCTCCAGGGCACGATGCAGCCGCACCAGATCATCAGCCTGCTGGAGCTGGGCGGCTCCACCATGGCCATGGCCGACCACAACGACCACATCCACGTGGGCTTCAAGGCGCGCACCACGCTCCTGTTCAAGCCCGGCCAGTGGTCCAACCTGCTCGACCGCCTGCGCAACATCGAGAACCCGGTGGTGCCGGTCAAGCCCTCCGAGTTCTCGCTGCCCGCGAAGCGCAGCGCGGCGACTAGCCCGCAGGTAGGAGCGGAGCCCGATCGGTGATCGGGCGAGCACCGCACCATGTCCCTAGCCGAGCGAGAGCGGCGCTCCGAGGCGCCGGGCCAGTCCCTCGCCGCCCCAGCCCATGACCACGTCGTGGTTGTACTCGAACACCGGACGGGCCACGGGGGCCAGCAGGTTCATCCAGCGCCGCGTGGTGGACACCTGCCAGTCGTAGACCACCGCGGTCACGCCGTCCTGCTCGAACAGCCGCCAGTGCCCACGGCCGTCGAGCTCACCCCGGGCCGTGCCCTCCATGCTCCGCGGCGCATCCACGGCGTCCACCGTGAACTCGAACGCGAGCGGGTAGGGCAGGCGGCTGCGCCACTCGATCTCGAAGCGCGCGCCCACCCGCCCGGGGCCCCCGGGATCCAGCTCGGCCACCCGCACCACCCCGCGCCACCACTCGGGCCAGCGGGCGGCGTCCTCGATCACGTCCCAGACGCGCTCGCGGGGGGCCTCGACCAGCCAGGTGGTCAGGAAGCGGTACTCACGACACACGCCAGGCGAGGAGCGCAGCGCGATCGCGATCGCGCGAGCACCGCAGCCATGTCATCAGGCCGCGGCGGGCGCCCCGATCGCCTCGTCCACGGGCACATACGGCTCACCGACGCCTTCGGCCACCGCGGGATGGGTCACGTGGCCGCCGGCCACGTTCACGCCCGGGCCGAGGCCCGGGTCCTTGGCGATCGCTCCCGCCACGCCGTTGTCGGCGAGGGCGAGCACGTACGGCAGGGTCGCGTTGGTGAGCGCGAAGGTCGAGGTGACGGGCACCGCGCCGGGCATGTTCGTCACGCAGTAGTGGGTGACCCCGTCCACCTCGTACACCGGGATCGGAGTGGGTGGTGGGCCTCGAAGTCTCGAAGCAACCGCCCTGGTCGATCGACACGTCCACCAGCACCGCCCGCTTCTTCATCAGGCCGAGCTGGTCGCGCTTGATCACGTAGGGGGCGCGCGCCCCGTGCACCAGCACCGCCCCGATCACGAGGTCGGCCCGCGGGAGCATCTCCTCGATGGCGAGGGTGGAGGAGTAGACGGTGGACGCGCGGCCGCCGAAGGCCACGTCGAGCTCGCGCAGGCGGTCGACGTTGCGGTCGAACACGAACACGTCGGCCTCCATCCCGATGGCGATGAAGGCGGCGTTCTGACCCACCACCCCGCCGCCGATCACGAGCACGGTGGCGGCGGCCACGCCCGGGCACCCCGCCGAGCAGCACGCCGCGGCCGCCCATCGGCTTCTCCAGGAAGAACGCGCCCGCCTGGGTGGCGATCTTGCCCGCCACCTCCGACATCGGCGCCAGCAGCGGCAGCCGGCCCTGGGAGTCCACCACCGTCTCGTACGCGATGCACACGGCGCCGCTGGCGCAGAGGCCCTTGGTGAGCTCGGGGTCGGGGGCCAGGTGGAGGTAGGTGAAGAGCGTCTGGCCCGGCGCGCAGCATCGACACCTCGGAGGCCTGCGGCTCCTTCACCCCGAGCACCAGCTCGGCCTCGTCGAACACGGCCTGGGCGTTCGGGACGATGCGCGCCCCCTGCGCCTCGTACTCGGAGTCCTCGATCGTGCTGCCCTCGCCCGCGCCCGACTGCACGATCACGTCGTGACCGCGATCGGTTAGCTCTCGCGCGCCCGCCGGCGTGAGGGAGACCCGGTACTCGTCGGCCTTGATCTCCGTCGGTACTCCAACCTTCATGTGTTGCCTCTCCTTTGCCATCGGGACGACCCTCATGGTGTGACCAGCTCTCGCGCCCTCAGCGCGAGCCAGAACTCGATCCGATCGCGGGCGTTCGACAGGTCGCGGCCCGTGAGCTGCTCCACGCGGCGGATTCGATAGCGCAGCGTATGGCGGTGGCAGTACAGCTCCCGAGCGGCGCGCTCCCATTGTCCGTTCTGCTCGATGTAGGTCTCGAGCGAGCGGATGAGCTCGTCGCCGTACTCCCCGGTCGCGCCCTCGAGCGGGCCGAGCACGCTGTCGCAGTAGAGCCGGAGCACGTCCTCGTCCTGGAGTGAGAGCAGGAGCTGGAAGGCGCCCAGGTCGCGGTGCGAGGCCACCCGCGGGCCCTGGCCGTTGGCCAGGGCGGCGGCCTCGAGCGCGCAGCGCGCCTCGTGGAAGCTGTTCCGGAGCGCGCCCACCGGACCCACTCGCGAGGCGGCGGCACGCAGCACGGTGCCGCGCTCCTCGAGCGCGTCGCAGGCCTGCTCGGCCAGGGCCACCGGGTCCATGCCCTCGCGCCCGTCCACCACCGCGCACAGCAGCGGCCCGCGGGTGGCCACGAGCGCCCCGACGCCGGCGTCCACCAGGAACCGGTCCAGCTCGGCCTCGTCCGGGACCACGCCGCCGTCGTGGGCGGCGAACACGAGCGTGGCCGCCTCGGAGCCCACGCCGAACGGGCGCAGCCGCAGGCGCAGCTCCTCCTGCGCCAGCCGTCCGGCCACCGCCTCGGCCAGCACGTCCCCGGCCAGCCGCCGCTCCGTGTCGCGCATGGCGCGCTGGCGCATCAGCTCCAGGGCCACCACGGTCACGGCCTGCTGGAGGATCAGGCGGTCGAAGTCCCCGAGCCCTCCGGAGTCCACGGCGGCGAAGAGCCAGGCCTGCGGCGCCCCGCCTCCGCGGATGGCCACCGGCAGCACGAGCGAGCGGCCGGCGATCTCCGCGTGGTCCGGGGCGAACTCCGCGCGGTCGGCCGGGAGCGCGGCGCCGCTCCCCAGCGCCTCGCTGCGCCGGCGTACCTCGGCGCGGACCTCCTGCACGGACTCGTCCGGCAGCGGGCGCCGGAACTCGCGCGAGGCGATCGTGTCGCCGCGCCCCGAGAGCACGAACACGGCCGCCCCGGTGGCCGCGGCCAGCGCCCGCACCAGCTCGTCGAGGCCCTGCTCCTCCAGCACCAGGCGCTCCAGGCGCTTGTGGATCGCGATGCCGCGCTGGAGCACCTCGTACTGCTCGTTCACCAGCTGAGTGAACGCCTTCTCCGTGAGCGCTATGAACGGCAGCTCGTACGGCACCTCGAACACCGGGAAGCCGAGGCCCGCGGCCTCGTCCACCAGATCGGCCGGCAGCGTGTCGTGCTCGAAGCCGGTGCCGAAGCCGAGCCCGGCCAGATGGCTCGACGCCAGGCGGCGCACGAACTCCCGCCGCGTCTCCTCGGTGTCCAGCTGGAACCCGGTGGTGAGCAGCAGCTCGCCGCCGGAGAGCCAGTGGGTTGGGTCGGGCAGCTCCGAGATGTGCACCCAGCGCACGGGCGCGTCGGCGCCGTCGGACCCGGCCGCGAGCTCGAGCCCGAACTCACCGGCGAGGCCGCGTACGGTGAGCACTCCGCGCTCCCGTGCCGCCCGTGCCGGGCGCCTAGTGCCGGACGATCCGGTCCCAGGCCTCGGTGAGCACCGAGCGCAGGACGGTGTCGATCTCCTCGAACTGCTCGGTGTCCGCGATCAGCGGAGGTGAGAGCTGGATCACGGGGTCGCCGCGGTCGTCCGCCCGGCAGATCAGGCCGCGCTTGTACAGCTCGGCGGACATGAAGCCCCGGAGCAGGTCCTCCGACTCCTGGTCGTTGAAGCTCTCCTTGGTCTCCTTGTCCTTCACCAGCTCGAGCGCGTGGAAGTACCCCGCGCCGCGAACGTCGCCCACGATCGGCAGGTCCTCGTGGAGGCGGTCGAGCATCCCGCGGAACTCGCCCTCCTTCTCGAGCACGTGGCCGCAGAGGTCCTCCCGCTCGAAGATGTCGAGGTTGGCCATGGCCACCGCGGCGGACACGGGGTGCCCGCCGAAGGTGATGCCGTGCGTGAAGGTGTTGCTCCCCTCCATGAACGGCTCGGCCACGCGGTCGGTGGTGATCACCGCGCCCATCGCGGCGTAGGCGGACGTGAGGCCCTTCGCCGTGGTGATCATGTCGGGCAGGTAGTCGAAGCGCTGCGCCCCGAAGTAGTGGCCGAGCCGGCCCCAGGAGCAGATCACCTCGTCCGAGATCAGCAGCACGCCGTGGCGGTCGCAGATCTCCCGCACGCGCTGGAAGTAGCCCTCCTGCGGCACGAAGCAGCCGCCCGAGTTCTGCACCGGCTCGAGGATCACCGCGGCCACCGTCTCCGGGCCCTGGAACTCGATCATGTGCTCGATCTGGTCCGCGGCCCAGAGGTTGTCCCGGTCCTCGTCCCAGCGGTACGAGTTGGTGTTCGGCACGTGGTGGGCTCCGGGCACGAGCGGCTCGAAGGGAGTCCGCAGCGGTGTGATGCCGGTGATCGAGAGCGCCCCGAAGGTGGTGCCGTGGTACGCGGTCTCGCGGGAGATGATCTTGGTTCGCGTGGGCTCACCACGAAGCTTGTGGTAGGCGCGGGCCAGCTTCCAGGCCGACTCCACGGCCTCCGAGCCGCCGGAGGTGAAGAACACCCGGTTGAGGTCCCCGGGGGCCAGGTTGGCGATCCGCTCGGCCAACTCGATGGCGGTCGGGTGGGCGTAGCTCCAGTTCGTGTAGAAGCCGAGCTTCTTGGCCTGGGCCGCCGCGGCGTCGCCGATCTCCGCCCGGCCGTGGCCGGCGTTCACGCAGAAGAGCGCCGAGAGCCCGTCGAGGTAGCGGTTGCCGTGCTCGTCGTAGACGTAGCAGCCCTCTCCGCGCACGATGATCGGGATCTCGTGCTCCTCGTCGTACGCACCCATGCGCGTGAAGTGCATCCACAGGTGGCGGCGAGCCTTCGCCTGGAGCGCGCTCGGCGCTCCGGTGTGCGGCTCGTACGCGGTCTGGGGAGTCGTTGCCATCTGGTTCTCCTCTACGTCGACCGGGGCTGGACGCTTCGGACAACGGTATCCACGCGTCCGTCGCTATACAAGGGCATACTGGGCGAAAGGCCCCGACATCGGGTTAGACCATTCGTCCAACGGAAGTACCCGCATTTGCCCCTTCTGCCACTTGCCGCGTGGCCGGATCGGCCATAGGTTGCGCCCTGCGATGAGCCTTCCGGGCCAAGGAGAGGTGCCGGCCACCTCAGACGCGCCCCCGAGCGTGAGCCTGCGCGGCGTCACCAAGCGCTTCGGGGAGGTGGACGCGGTCCGGGGGATCGACCTCGACATCCCGCGCGGGGAGTTCTTCACCATGCTCGGGCCCTCCGGGTGCGGGAAGACCACCACCCTGCGGATGATCGCCGGGTTCGAGGAGCCCACGGAGGGATCGGTGGTGCTCGACGGCGAGGACGTGACCGGGCTTCCCGCCTTCAAGCGGCCGACCAACACCGTCTTCCAGAGCTACGCGCTGTTTCCGCACCTGAGCGTGGAGCGCAACGTGGCCTTCGGGCTCGAGCGCCGCGGGATCAAGAAGGACGAGGTTCGCCGGCGCGTGGCCGAGGAGCTCGAGCGGGTGGGCCTGGCCCGCGAGGCCAAGCGCAAGCCGCGGCAGCTCTCGGGCGGGCAGCAGCAGCGGGTGGCGCTGGCCCGCGCACTCGTGAACCGCCCTGCGGTGCTGCTCCTCGACGAGCCGCTCGGCGCACTGGACCTGAAGCTCCGCAAGCAGCTCCAGGTGGAGCTGAAGAGCATCCAGCGCGACGTGGGGATCACGTTCGTCTACGTGACCCACGATCAGGAGGAGGCCCTCACGATGTCCGACCGCATCGCGGTGATGAACCGCGGCGTGATCGAGCAGGTGGAGGGACCCGAGGAGGTGTACGAGCGTCCGGGCACCACCTTCGTGGCCGGCTTCATCGGCGTGTCCAACCTCATGCCCGGCGAGGTGGTGAACACCAGCGGCACGCGTGCGGAGCTGCGGCTCGACGCGGGCGTGACCGTGAGCACCGAGTCGCGCGGGGCCAGCGGCGGCGAGCGGGCCTTCGCGGTCGTGCGCCCGGAGAAGCTCGAGCTGCGCCGTGCGGACGAGCCGGTGCCCGGCGACCGGCCGGCCGTGGAGGGCACCGTGGAGAGCTCGCTCTACCTCGGCACGGCCACGCAGTTCGTGGTGCGGCTTCCGGACCAGACGGGTATGACCGTTCTGGTGCCCAACGCGGACGAGGCGGCCCGGAGGGGCCTCCCCGGGGCGGGCGACCCCGTGCGACTGGCCTGGGCCAGCGAGCACATCCATATCGTGCGGGAAACCGAGGGCGCGGAATCGCCCGGAGCCAGTGACAACGAGACAACGGCCGGAGTGGCCGGAGGGATGGGGTAAGCGTGGAGAGAAGGCCAAGGACGGGATTCGAGCAGCGGTTCGAGCGGCTGCTCCAGGACGAGATCACCCGCCGTCACGTGCTGCGGCGCGGAGCCGCTGGGGCCTTCTCCATGAGCGCCCTCGCGTATCTGGCCGCCTGTGGCGGCGACGAGCTCAGCGGATCGGACAAGGCCAGCACCAAGGCCATCGCCGAGGGCAAGGTCGCCGAGCACCATGAACTTCTCGAACTGGCCTCTCTACATCGACATCGACGACAAGACCAAGGGCCACCCCTCGCTGGACCTGTTCCAGAAGAAGTACGGGACGAAGGTGAAGTACACGGAGGAGATCAACGACAACACCGAGTTCTTCGGCAAGGTCCGCCAGGAGTACGCCGAGGGCAGCTCGGGCGGGCGTGACATCCACGTGGTCACCGACTGGATGGCGGCCCGGATGAAGCGCCTGGGCTACGTCCAGCGCTTCGACAAGAAGTCCATGCCCAACGCGGTGGCGAACATCGAGGACGCGGTGGCCAGCCCGGACTTCGACCCGAAGCGCGAGTACTCGATGCCGTGGCAGTCGGGCCTCGTGGGACTGATCTACCGCAAGGACCTGGTCGACGGAGAACTCACCCAGGTCAGCGACCTCTTCGACAAGCGCCTCAAGGGCAAGGTCACCTTCCTGACCGAGATGCGCGACTCGGTGGGGTCCGTGCTGCTCATGGATGGCATCAAGCCCGAGGACGCCACCCTGGACCAGGTGATGACCGCCATCGAAAAGCTCGAGAAGGGCTCGAAGGACGGCCAGATCCGGCGCTTCACCGGCAACGACTACACGAAGGACATCCTGAAGGGCGACTCGCACGCCCTGCTCGGCTGGTCGGGCGACGCGGTGCAGCTCACCATCGACGACCCGAACATCGTGTTCCACGCGCCGGATGAGGGCTTCATGATCTTCACCGACTCGATGCAGATCCCGGTGGGCGCCCCGCACGCGTTCACGGCGGAGAAGTACATCGACTTCGTGTACGACCCCGAGGTCCAGGCCCTGATCACGGCCTACGTGAACTACATCCCGCCGGTGAAGGGCACCAAGGACGTCCTGCTGAAGAAGGACCCCGACATCGCCAACAACAAGCTGATCTTCCCGGACCTCACCAACGCCCACAACTTCAAGACGTTCCCGCCGGACCAGGAGCGCGAGATCGATGAGGCGTTCCAGCGTGCCATTGGCGCATGAGCTGCAGATGCACCAGGCGTAGGTGAGCCGGGCGCGCCGGAACCTCCTGCCGTACGCCCTGCTCGCGCCGGGGGCGCTGTGGCTCGTGCTGTTCTTCGCGGTGCCGCTGTACTACATGGCGGAGATCTCGCTGAAGACCGGCACGCTGGAGACCGGCTACCAGTTCACCTGGCACTTCCAGACCTACACGGACGCGATCTCGAACTACCAGGACCAGTTCGTGCGGTCGTTCCTGTACGCCGGGCTGTCCACCCTGATCGCGCTGTTGATCGCGTTCCCCCTGGCCTACGTGATCGCGTTCCGGGGCGGCAAGTACAAGAACGCGCTCCTGCTCCTGGTGATCCTGCCGTTCTTCATCACCTACCTGGTGAGGACGCTGTCCTGGCAGACGATCCTCGACGACGACGGCGTGGTCGTGGACTTCCTGAAGACGATCGGCCTGCTGAGCGACGACGGCCGGCTCCTGGCCACCACCACCGCGGTGGTGGCGGGCATCACCTACAACTTCCTGCCCTTCATGATCCTGCCGATCTACGCCGCGCTCGAGCGGATCGACCCGCGCATGCTGGAGGCGGCGTACGACCTCTACGCCAAGCGCCGGGACGTGGTGATGCGCGTGGTGGTGCCCTCCGCCGCCCCGGGCATCGTGGCCGGCGTGCTGCTCACCTTCATCCCGGCGGCGGGAGACTTCGTGAACGCCGAGCTGCTGGGCACCCCGCAGCAGTCGATGATCGGCAACGTGATCCAGAGCCGCTACCTCGAGATCACGGACTACCCGACGGCGGCCGCGCTGTCCTTCATCCTGATGGCGATCATCCTGGTGATGGTGCTCGTGTACGCCCGCTTCGTGGGCACGGAGTCGCTCACCGGCGCGGACGAGGCCCGCTGATGGAGGCGGCCACGGCTCGCCGGTCCCGGCAGCGCCGAGTCGGGCCTGCTGCGCGCGGGGCGCCGCGTGCTGAACGGGGCGCTGAACGTGTACGCCGCGCTGGCGCTCATCTACCTGCTGGTGCCGGTGGCGATCATCCTGCTCTTCTCGTTCAACGACACGAAGAGCCGCTTCAACTTCATCTGGCAGGGCTTCACGCTCGACCACTGGAAGGACCCGTTCAAGTTCAAGGACCTCACGGACGCGCTGGTCACGAGCGTCCAGGTGGCGTCGCTGACCACGATCGTGGCCACCCTCCTGGGCACGCTGATGGCGCTGGCCCTCGTGCGCTACCAGTTCCGCGGCAGGTCGGCCACGAACCTCTTCATCTTCATCCCGCTGGCCACGCCCGAGGTGGTGCTGGGGGCCTCGCTGCTCTCGCTGTTCATCTCCGTGGGCTTCGCGCGCGGGTTCGTGAGCATCCTGATCGCACACGTGATGTTCAGCGTGTCCTTCGTGGTGGTCACGGTCCGCTCGCGCCTGATCGGGTTCGACCGGTCGATCGAGGAGGCGGCGCACGACCTGGGGGCGAACGGGCTCCAGACCTTCTTCCGGGTCACGCTGCCGCTGATCGCCCCCGCGGTCCTGGCCGCCGCGCTGCTCACCTTCGCGCTCTCGCTCGACGACTTCGTGATCACGAACTTCAACGCCGGATCCACCGTCACCTACCCGCTCTACATCTGGGGCGCGGCGCGGGTCTCGATCCCGCCGCAGGTGAACGTGCTCGCGGCCATGATCTTCCTGTTCACCCTGGCCATGATGATCTTCACCGTCTGGCAGCAGCGACGGGCCGAGCGCCTCGCGGCGTTGCGGCCCGAGAGGTAGGTTCGAGCTGGCCCCGTAGATAGGAGGCAGGTGCTCCCGCGCACCGCGAGCGTGAGGACACGGGCCTCAAGAAGGACGCCATCGGCTACATCTCGACGGCCTGATCATCGGGATCGCCTCCACGGCGCCGGGCCTACTCGCTGGCCGCGACGCTGGGCGTATCGTCGTCGTCGGCGGGATCGGGCTGCAGTCGCCGGCGGTGATGCTGGTCTCGTTCTTCCCGATGCTCCTGCATCGCGGCGTCGTTCTACTACATCAACCGCGCCGACCCGGACTGCGGCACCACCTTCTCCTGGATCACCCAGGCGATCGGCCCCAAGCGCGGCTGGGTGGGCGGCTGGGCGGTGAGCATGACCGGGTCCTGGTGATCGGGTCGCTCGCGCAGGTCGCGGCCTACTACACCTACGACCTCTTCGGGCTCACCGACCTGCGGCGACTCCACCACCGTGAACGTGATCTTCACGCTCGTGATCATCTTCGTGATGACCACCATCTGCGTGCTGGGCACCGAGCTGTCGGCCCTGGTGCAGCGGGTGATGATCTTGTTCCAGGTCGGCGCGCTCCTGCTGTTCGCCGTCGTGGCCCTGGTCAGCGGCGGGCCCGGCTCATCGCCCGAGCTCTCCTGGTTCTCCCCCTTCGCGGTCGACTCCCGCGACGCGCTGATCCTCGGCGTGCTCACCGGGGTGTTCATCTACTGGGGCTGGGAGAGCGCGGTGAACCTGAACGAGGAGACGCGAGGGCGAGGACTCGCGCCCCGGCCTGGCGGCCGTGCTCTCCACGGTCATATCTGCTCCTGACCTACGTGCTCACCACCACCGCGGTGGTGGCGTACGCGGGACTCGGCCGCATCGCCGACTTCGAGGACGATCCCGGCATCTTCGGGGCCCTGGCCGGCGACGTGCTCCCCTCGCCGCCTGGACAAGCTGCGTGGTCCTCGCCGATCATCACCTCGGCGCTCTCGTCCACCCAGACCACGATCCTCCCGGCCGTCGCGCACCACGCTCTCCATGGCCCGCGCAGGGCGCCTTCCCGGCGACCTTCGGACGGGTGCACCCTCGCTACCTCACCCCGCACGTATCCACGATCGCCATCGGCGTGATCGCGTCGGTGTGGTTCGGCGTGCTGTTCCCGCTGTCGAGAACTTCGTCTACGACTCGCTCACCGCGCTGTCGCTGATGATCGCCTTCTACTACGCGCTGAACGGGTTCGCCTGCACGATCTACTACCGGCGCGAGCTCACCAAGTCGGTGAAGAACTTCTTCTTCATCGGCGTGGGGCCGACCGTGCGGCGGGCTGATCCTCACGCTACCTGTTCGTCAAGGCCGATCGACGAGTACCGGCAGGTCGACCAGTCCTACTCGGGCAGCGAGCTCTTCGGGAGTGGCCATTCCGGTCGTGCTGGCCTCGGGATGCTGCTGCTGGGCGTGGTGCTGATGTTCGTGTGGTCGCTCACCGGGCACGACGAGTTCTTCGGGCGCAAGGCGGCGAGATCGTGGACCCGGACGTGGCGGCGGGCCGCAAGCTCGGCGTGGCCGCGGTACCGGAGGAGGCGGTCTGATGGGCCCGATAGTGCTCGGCTACGACGCATCGGCCGGAGCGAGGACGGCGCTGACCTGCGCGGTCGAGCTGAGCAAGCAGTACGGCGACGATCTCGTGATCGCCAACGGCGTGGAGCCCCCCGGCGGGGTCGGCGAGGAGTGGCCGGGCCGACCTGCCGCGATCGAGGACGCGACCCGGGCCCTCACCAGGAGGCGCTGGACGAGGCCGCCAGGGCCGGGGTGAACGCGGAGGTGGAGCTCGTGCCGGAACGGCCCGCCGCGGCGCTGGTGGACGTGGCCGACCGCCGCGACGCCCGCTTCATCGTGGTGGGGAGCTGGGGGGAGAGCGCGCTCAGGGGCGCGATCCTCGGGTCCACGCCGCACAAGCTCCTGCATCTCTCGCACCGCCCGGTGCTCGTGGTGCGCACCAGCCCCGCATGATCAAGGAATTCCGCGAGTTCATCCTTCGCGGCAACCTCGTGGACCTCGCCGTGGCGGTGGTGATCGGCACCGCGTTCGCCGCCGTGGTCACCGCCCTGGTGGCCGACCTGATCACGCCGCTGATCGCGGCCATCGGGGGCAAGCAGGACTTCTCCGCGCTCACCTTCACCATCAACGGCAGCGAGTTCAGGTACGGAGACTTCATCAACGCCCTGATCACGTTCCTGACCATCGCCGCGGTGGTGTTCTTCTTCGTGGTCAAGCCGGTGAACGCCCTGCTGTCGCGGATGAAGACCGAGGAGGACGTGGAGGAGGAGACGCGCAAGTGCCCGGAGTGCAGGAGCGCGATCCCGGAGTCGGCCTCGCCGCTGCGCCTTCTGCACCGCGCAGGTCCCGCCGGCCACCGCCTGAGCCGCCGGGACGCGTCTGTAGGCTCACCGCCGTGTCCATGTACGACCTCGTCCGCGATCTCCCGGTGGAGATCGAGGGCCACCGCCTCATCGGACACGAGATGGCGTTCTCGCCCGAGTTCTCCCGCCTCACCACCGAGGTGGAGCTCCACGGCGGAGGCGAGTCGGGCGTGGGCGAGGACGTGACCTACACCGGCCTCGATCACGTCGCGTTCCAGGCCGAGGGCGCCGACCTGCCGCTCGCCGGCTCGTACACGATCGGGTCGTTCTCGGATCACCTGGGCGAGATCGACCTGTTCCCCACCCCTCCGGAGTACCCCGACTCCCGCCGCTACCGGCGCTGGGGGGTGGAGTCGGCGGCGCTGGACCTGGCCCTGCGCCAGGCGGGCCGCTCGCTCGCCGACGTCCTGGGACGCGAGGCCCGGCCGCTCAACTTCGTGGTGTCGATGCGGCTGTCGTCGCCTGGGGATGACGGGCCGGAGACCGCGGACCGCCTGCTGGCGCTGCTCGAGCGCTATCCCGGCACCCGCTTCAAGCTCGATCCCACCAACACCTGGACCCGGGAGCTGGTGGACGAGCTGGCCGCCACGGGTCAGGTGGACACGCTGGACCTCAAGGGCTTCTACCGCGGCACGCCGGTGGACGTGGTCACCGACCCTGAGCTGTACCGGATGGTGCTGGAGGCGTTCCCGGACGCATGGATCGAGGACGCCGACGTGACGGACGAGACGCGGCCGATCCTCGAGGAGCACTCGGAGCGCCTCACCTGGGACGCCCCGATCCACACGCTCGCCGACATCGAGGAGCGTCCCTGGAAGCCCCGGAGCATCAACGTGAAGCCGTCGCGGATCGGGTCGATCCAGGACCTCTTCACCATCTACGACTGGGCCGAGCGCGAGGGCGTGTCCGTGTACGGCGGGGGCCAGTCGGAGCTCGGCGTGGGCCGGGACCACATCCAGTACCTGGCCTCGGTGCTCCATCCGGACACGCCCAACGACACCGCGCCCGCCGCCTACAACAACCCTGATCTGGGTGAGGGACTGCCCACCAGCCCACTGGACCCCCGCATCGCGGCCACCGGCTTTCGCCGCGACGCCTGAGCGATGTCCCCGACGAGAGGAAGCAATGCCCGCTGAACGCTTCGTGGCCGCACTGAACGACCAGATCGAGCGTGAGATGGGCGCCTCTCAGCAGTATCTGGCCGCCGCGATCTACTACGACGACCAGACCCTTCCCCGGCTGGCGCAGCTCTTCTACGACCAGGCGGTGGAGGAGCGCGGCCACGCGCTGATGATGGCCAAGTACCTGCTCGACCTGGACGTGCGGCCCGCGGTGCCCGGCGTGCGCGAGCCTCGCGCCGAGTTCACGGACATCGTGGAGCCGATCGCGATCGCGCTCGACCAGGAGCGCAAGGTCACCGACCAGATCTCGGAGCTCACCTCCATCGCGCGCGAGGAGCGCGACTTCGTGAGCGAGCAGTTCATGCAGTGGTTCCTGAAGGAGCAGGTGGAGGAGATCGACCTGATGTCCACGCTCCTGTCCGTGGCCGAGCGCTCCCGGGACCGGCCGCTCGACATCGAGGACTTCATCGCGCGGGAGGGAGTGGGCGGCGACGAGGAGTCCGATCCGTCCGCCCCGCCGGCGGCCGGTGGCTGACCTCGAGCTGTTCACCCTGGCCCCGGGCGGCCAGACGGTGGACGAGATGGCCACGCGGGTGGCCGGCTTCATCTCCGAGGCCCGGCGCTCGCTCGACCTGGCCCTGTACGACGTGCGCCTGCCCGGCCCGGCCGGGGACCTGGTGGCGGGCGCGCTGCGGGATGCCGCGGCACGCGGGGTGGCCGTGCGCATCGCCTACAACGCGGACTGCCGCGAGGACGAGGTCACGCCTCCGCCCAGCACGAAGCCGGAGCTGATCGAGGCGCTGCCGTTCCCCACGCAGGGCATCCCGGGGATTCCCGACCTCATGCACCACAAGTACGTGGTGCGCGACGGGGAGGCGGTGTGGACCGGGTCCACGAACTGGACCACCGACTCCTGGACGATCCAGGAGAACATGGTGGCGGTGGCCCGCTCCGCCGATCTGGCCGGCGCGTTCACCCGCAACTTCGAGGAGCTGTGGTCCACGCGCAACGTGAGCAGCACCGGGCGCGAGGAGCCGCGTGGGGTCCAGGTGGGCGGCCACGAGGTGCTGCCGTGGTTCACGCCCGGGGCAGGGCGAGGACCTCTCGCACCGGATCGCCTCGGCGATCGGGCGGGCCAGGCGCCGGGTCCGGATCGCCTCCCCGGTGCTCACCGCCGGGCCGGTGATCGGCACGCTGGCCGAGGTCTCGGCCGAGGGGCGGATCGACCTGAAGGGCGTGGTGGACCGCACGCAGATGACCGAGGTGTTCCACCAGTGGCGCACCAACGGGCGCTCCGCCTGGAAGATCCCGATCGTGGCGGCCACGCTCAGCCACTCGGACTGGCGCGGCAAGCCCTCCACCCCCTACGGGCCCGACACGCCCCACGACTTCATGCACGCGAAGGTCACGGTGGCCGACGACGTGGTGTTCGCCGGCTCGTTCAACCTCTCGCGCTCGGGGGAGATGAACGCCGAGAACGTGCTCGAGGTGCACGACCCGGAGCTGGCCGAGCAGATGGCCTCGTTCATCGACGAGGTCCGCGCCCGCTACGAGGCTATGCCTGTCCCTGACTACGCGCCTGGCGATGTACGGCCGACTGCATCGCCTCCAGCACCTCACGCGGCTCGTCGGTGACCGTGTAGAGGTCCACGTCCTCGGGGGAGATCTTGCCCTCGCGCAACGGGGCGTCCTCGATCCAGTCGAGCATGCCCCTCCAATAGTCGGAGCCCACCAGCATCACGGGGAAGAAGCGGATCTTGCCCGTCTGGATCAGGGTGAGCGACTCGAACGTCTCGTCGAGCGTGCCGAAGCCGCCGGGGAACACCACGAACCCGCTGGCGTAGCGGACGAACATCACCTTGCGCGTGAAGAAGTAGTGGAACTCGAGCCCGAGGTCCACGTAGGGGTTCATGCCCTGCTCGAAGGGCAGCTCGATGTTCAGGCCGATCGACGGGGCCCCCGCCTCGCGGGCGCCGCGGTTGGCCGCCTCCATGATCCCCGGCCCGCCGCCGGTGATGATGGCGAAGCCCGCCTCGCCCAGAATGCGCGCGGTGGCGCGTGCCGCGGCGTACTCCGGATGGTCCTCGGGAGTGCGGGCCGAGCCGAAGATCGACACCGCCGCGCCCACGTGGGCCAGGGCGTCGAAGCCCGTTCGCAGCTCGTCGGAGATCCGATCGATGCGATCCGCGTCCGTGAGCTGGGAGACGACCTCCGCCTGCTCGGCGGCGATGATCTCCTCGTCGAGGGTGGCGGGCACGCGGCGGCGGTCGGGAACGCGACGGCGGTCGTGGCCCTCTGCCATCGCGGTCGGGCGCTAGAGGGCCAGCGAGAGCGGCTGTTCGAGCAGCTGCCGCACGCGGGCGAGGAACTCGGCGCCCTCGGCGCCGTAGAGAATCCGGTGGTCGCAGACGAGCGTGAGCGTCATCTGCTCGCGGGCCACCACGCGGTCGCGCTCGTCCACCGCCGGCTTCTTCTGGAGCGCGCCCACGGTGAGGATCGCGGCCTGAGGCGGATTGATGATCGCGGTGAAGCGCTCGATCCCGTACATCCCGAGGTTCGAGACCGTGAACGTGCCGCCGGAGAGCTCGGGCGGCGTCACCTGCTTCTCCCGCACCCGCTCGATCAGGCGCCGGGCCTCCTTCGCGATCGCGCCCAGCGACTTCTGGTCGGCGTCGAAGATGGTGGGCACCACGAGCGCGCCCTGGGCGGCCACGGCCAGGCCCACGTTCACGTTCCCGTAGTGCTCGAACTTGCCGTCCCGGTAGGCGGCGTTCACGCGCGGGTGATCGCGCAGGGCGGTGGCGGCCGCCTTCACCACCATGTCGTTGTAGGACGGTGCGGGGTCGGCCACCTCCTTCAGGCGCTCGCGGAGCTCCACCGCCCTCGTCATGTCCACGTCGAGCGTGAGGGCGAAGTCCGGAGCGGTGGCCTTCGACTCGGCCATTCGCCGGGTCACCGTCTGCTGGAGGCGCGTGAGCTCGTGGATCTCCACCTCGCCCTTGGCCCCGGCCTCGCCGCGCGCGGGCTCGGCGCGCTGCCGTGCGCTTCTCGTCCTTCTTCGCGGGCGCCTCCTCGGTGCCCGTGGCCGGCGCCGTTGCCGCCGGCCGCGGCCTCCACGTCGGCCTTCACGATGCGGCCACCGGGCCCCGTGCCCTCCAGCCGGGCGATCTCCACGCCGAGGTCCCGGGCCACGCGGCGGGCCACGGGCGAGGCCTTCACGCGCTCGCCGCCCGAGTCGCCGCCGCCGGCGGGGGCCGCGGCACGGGCGGGCTTGGGAGCCGGCGCGCCGCCGCCGTTGCTGCTCTCGCGCTCGGCGGGCTCCTTGCTCTCGCTCTTCGGCTCGTCGTCCTCCGGTTCGGCCTCGGCCTCCTGCTCCGCCGGCTCGGCATCGCCCTTCGCGTCGCCACCCCCGGCCTCGCCGGCCTCACCCACGCGGGCGATCGTCTCGCCGATGGGCAGCGTGTCGCCCTCCTGGGCCACGATCTCGATCAGCACGCCGTCGGTGTCGGACTCGTAGGTCATGTTCGCCTTGTCCGTCTCGATCTCCACCAGCGGCTCGCCGCGCTTCACCTCGGCGCCCTCCTCCACCAGCCACTTCAGCACCGTGCCCTCCTCCATGGAGTCGGACAGCCGGGGCATGGTCACGTCGGTGGCCATCAGAGAGTCCCGGAAGGTGGCGAGAGCGGCCTGCACGATGTGCTCCTCGTGCGGGAAGGCGGCCTGCTCGAGGGGCTTCGAGTAGGGCATCGGCACGTCGGCGCCGGTCACGCGCTGCACCGGGGCGTCCAGCCAGTCGAAGGCCTGCTCCTGGATCAGGGCGGCCAGGTTGGCGCCCACGCCGCCGTGGGGCCAGCCCTCCTCCACGATCACCGCCCGGTTGGTCTTCTTCACCGAGTCGAGGATGGTGTCGAGGTCGAGCGGACGGAGCGTGCGCGGATCGATCACCTCGGCCTCGATCTCATGACGCTCGGCCAGGGTCTCGGCCGCCTTCTGAGCGGTCACTGCCATGCGGGAGATGCCCACCACGGTCACATCGTCGCCCTCACGCCGGACCGCAGCCTCGCCGAAGCGCATCGGACCCCCGTTCTCGGGCACCTCGCCGCGCTGGCCGTACAGCGTCTCGTGCTCGATGAACACCACCGGGTTGTCGTCGCGGATGGCCGCCTTCAGCAGGCCCTTGGCGTCCGCCGGGGTGGAGGGCACGGCCACCAGCAGGCCGGGCACGTGGAGGAAGAAGGCCTCGAAGCAGTGCGAGTGAGTGGGGCCCAGCTGATGGCCCGCGCCCTGCGGCATCCGGATCACCAGCGGCACCTTCGCCTGGCCGCCGAACATGTAATGGATCGCGGCGGCGTGGTTCACGATCTGGTCCATGGCCAGCAGCGAGAAGTTGATGGTCATGATCTCCACCACCGGGCGCAGGCCGGTCATCGCGGCGCCCACCCCCATGCCCACGATCGTGTTCTCGGAGATCGGCGTGTCGCGCACGCGCTTCTCGCCGAACTCCTCGAGCAGGCCGGCGGTGACCTTGAAGGCGCCCTGGAACACGCCCACGTCCTCGCCCATGACGAACACCGACTCGTCCTCCTGCATCTCCTCGCGCAGCGCCTGGGCCAGCGCCTCGCGGTAGCGCATCACCGGCATCAGTCGGCGCCGCCCTCGGCCTCCGGCTCGTCCGAGGCGGGCTCGCCCTCGGCCACGTCCTTGGGGCTGCGGCGGCTGCGCGCCTCGGCGTCGCCCACGGACGCGTAGGCCGCGCCCTGCTCGGCCAGCTCGTGCGGAAGCCGGCCGGCCTCGCGCTCGCGCTCGCCGCGGTGCACCTCGGGAGAGCGCTCGTCCACGGTCCACCAGCCGGGCACGTCGCCGGAGTACACGTACACGTCGTCGTAGAGGGAGTCGAGGTCGGGGAAGGGCGACTGCGTCGGCGAACTTCACGGACTCGTCCACGGTGGCCACGGCCTGCTCGTCGATCGCCTCGACGTCCTCCTGCTTCATCACGCCCTGCTCCACCAGGCGCTTGGAGAAGGTGACGATCGGGTCGCGCCCGCGCCACTCCTCCACCTCCTCCTTCGTGCGGTACTCCTCGGGGTCGGCCATGGAGTGCCCGCGGTAGCGGTAGGTCACGGCCTCCACCAGCTGGGGCTTGCGCTCCTCGCGGGCGCAGGCCAGCGCCTTGGTCACCACCGCGTGCACGTCCAGCACGTCCATGCCGTCGCAGCGCGTGCCGGGCACGCCGAAGCCCTCGGACTTGAGCGAGAGGTCGGTGACCGCCGAGTGCCGGTGGAGGGCGGTGCCCATCCCGAACTGGTTGTTGATGATCAGGAACACCACCGGCAGCTTCCAGAGGGCGGCGAGGTTCATGGTCTCGCCGAAGGTGCCCTGGTTGGTGGCGCCGTCGCCCATCATCGAGAGGATCACGTCCTCGAGTCTCGGTGTAGTCGGCGGCCAGGGCCACGCCGGCGGACAGCGGGAGGCTGCCGCCCACGATCCCGTACCCGCCGAGGAAGCGCCGCTCGAGGTCGAAGAGGTGCATGGAGCCGCCGCGGCCGCCCGAGCAGCCGTCCACCCGCCCGAAGAGCTCGGCCATCACGGCGCTCGGCGGCGTGCCCCGGGCGATGGCCTGGCCGTGCTCGCGGTAGGTGGACATCAGGTAGTCCGTGTCGCGCAGCGCCTGGGTGGCGCCCACCACCGTGGCCTCCTCGCCGATGCAGAGGTGGAGGAAGCCGCCGATCTTGGCCTTGGCGTACATCTCGCCCGCCCGCTCCTCGAAGCGGCGGATGAGGCTCATCTTCTCCAGCACCAGGCGGCAGGTGTCGGCGTCGGGGAGGGAGTGCTGGGTGCCGCTGAGCGTTCTCGCCGCCCGCGCCACCTCGCTTGGTCCTGTCCGTTGTGGCCATCGAGTCGGACTGTACCCGGTGCCCCCCGGAGCCCTAAATATGCGCTCCTGAGAGCTTCGGCGGCCTCCTCCAGGTGGTCGTCGCCGAAGAAGAGGTCATCGCCCACGCGCACCGTGGGCACCCCGCGCACGCCCAGTTCGTAGGCCTCGGCCGTGGCCTGCTTGAGACGGTCCTTGATCGACTGGGTCTCGATCGCCTTCAGCAGCGCCTTCGGGTGGAGCTCGCAGGCGGCCGCGGCGATCACCACGTTGTCCACCTCGGAGAGATCCCGGCCGGCGGCGAAGGCCTGGCGGAACGCGGCGAGCGAGAAGGCCACCGTGCGGCCGATCTGCTGGGCGAACACGGCCGCCCGCATGGCGTACAGGGAGTTGGCCGGCCACGGGTCGGGCCAGCGCACCGGCATGAGCCCGTACTCGGCCGCGCGGCGCTCCACCTCGGCGATGCCCTCGGCCCGCGCGTCGGTGACCGCCCAGGACCGCCCGCCGCTCTGCTGCCAGATGCCACCGAGCAGGATCGGCTGCCACACGGGGCGCCACGGGCAGAACGTCGTGGATGCGCTCCGCCGCGAGGTAGGCGTAGGGCGAGGCGAGGTCGTAGTAGAAGGTGGGCTGCTCCACCCGGGAGCCTAGGGAGGAGCGCAGCCCGGGCGTTGGCCGGGCGAGCACCGACCATGCCCAGGACCGGTCACGACCGCGCGTGGGCGAGCTGCCGCTGTCGAACGGATAGCCGCCCTCGGCGGGCAGCCGGACCCGCAGGCGGTAGGGCACCCGGCCGCGGGTGCCACCGAACTCGTAGTCGAAGGTCCAGGCCCCCGACGGCTGCGCTCGGGTGGTCGAGAAGGTGCGCCACCGGCGCCGGAAGAACGCCTGCACCTCCACGAGCTTCCCGGAGGCGGGAAGGGGCCGGGTGAGCACCCGTCCGGACAGGGTCACGGTCTGGCCGTTCCGGAGCGTCCGCGGCCGGCCCCGGATGGTGCTCGAGGCCGGCACGTGCAGCGCGAAGTCCTGGGTGGCGGAGCGGATCCTGCGCGTGCCCGGGTAGTGGAACCGGATCACCCTGTTGCTGCTGCCGCGGGCCATGTAGCGAACCGCCCCGAGCCGTCGGTGCGGGCGGTGCCCGCGGGGAGCAGTCCCACGGCGTCGCCGGGAGAGTCGCTCGACACCTCGAGAGTCGCTCCGCCGATCGGCTGGCCGTCAGGGTTCTCCAGGCTGCCGCTGAGCGTGAGCCTGGCTCCTGAGCGGATCCGCGCCCGGGGCGAGAGCGTGACCTTCCGGTGCCCGCGACGACCGCTCACCCTCCGAACCCCCACGGCGAGCCGGGTGGCGAACCGCGCGGGTAGGTCGATGGTGGCCCGCGAGCCGTTCGCGCGGCGGTCCGTGGAGCTCTCGTTGCCCGCGAGGTCACGGGCGTGGGCGCGGAACTCGAAGGCGCCGGAGCGGAACCGCTCGTCGTCGACGTAGCCCACCAGCCGGTTGCCCTCGCGTGCCGCGGCGATCGTGTGCCACGAGGCCCCTCCTCGCCGGCGCATCTCGATGGTCCCCGTGTCGAGACCGGAGAGGGCATCGCTCGCCAGCACCGAGACCTTCAGAGGATCGGCCGCGTCCTGAGGATCGAAGGCGACCAACGGAGCGCTCTGGTCGACGCGCAGGTGGACCGGCTCCGAGGCCGACAGCGCGTACGACTCGTTTCCGGCCTCGTCCTCGAGCCACACCTGCAGCGTGTGGTCTCCCTGACCGGGGGCGGCGATGGGACCGAGCGCGCCGGCTCCGGCACCGTCGACGAGTGCCGTCGCGACATCCCGTGGGTCCGCAGAGCCGGTAGCGCGCCCGCACGATCGGCGCAAAGGCCTGGGGTGGGCTGTCCCATGTGAGGGAGAAGGCGTTGGTCCGCCGCCATCCCTCCCCTCCGGCGAGAACGGGACGCACCCTGAGCGGCGGCTCGTTGTCGACCTTCACCGGATACCTCGACTCCGTGAGGTTTCCGGCGGCGTCCGCGGCGCGGATCGCGACCTGTGCCACCCCCGACTGCATCTGGGCAGTCGGGAGCTGCGTGGGCACGAACTGCGAAAGGCACGGCCGTGGCAGCGAGTAGTTGCACCGGAATGTGACCGGCCGTGACTGCGAACCGAGCGTCGCCGTGACTGACGAGATCCCGCTGTTGTCACTGGCGGCGATCCCCGAGCGCCTGGGTCGCGCGCACCCAGCGCCCGGACACCAGCGGCCCGCTCGCCGTGATCGCCGGGCGGGTGGGGTCCTCCACGGTCACGGCAACCGACTGGGTATGGAACGCCGCCCCGGGCCCGCAGCTCGACGCCGCGCACACCAGGAGCTGCTGCACCGAGGTGACGCCCGCCGGGAGGGCCAACGGGATGGTGGCACCGCGGATGTCGAGCGCGGTGTCCCCGCAGGCGAGGTTGGGACGCAGGCCGAAGACGAAGCGGCTGAGGGGCTGGGCGAGCATCATCGCGCCCCAGCTGCAGCTCCCCCTGGCCAGACGGCCGCCCCACCGCAGCGACGAGATGGTGGTGCCGGCGGGGGCGGTGAACGTGTGGGACGAGTTCGACAGCGCGGGAACCGTCACGCCCGTGATGCGGTTGCTGATGCCGGCGTTCAGGCCACCGCCGGTCGGGCACGTGGAGTAGGCGCTCCCCACCGTTCCCGATGCGCGCCACGCCTCCGCGCTGAACCCGGAGGCGGCATCGCAGGACAGCACGGTGTAGGGGCGCGCTTCCGTTGCCGGCGCTCCCGTGAATGCCAGGGCGATGCCGAGGAAAACCGATGCCGTGAGCCGATGGCGAAGTGTTTGCCCAGCGGTGAGCAGGGCGTGGCGATTCGGCTCGGTTTTCAAGTGCATGACACACCGGTGAGGCCGGCGTCGTGCCAACCTCACCCCCCTGCAGGCGCGTCATGCGCCGTGCCCTACCGACGTTATGTCACCTCGGCAAACGGCGCGGCGGTTGCCCTACGAAGCCGGCGTGATGTTGTTGTTCATCCGGAAGAAGTTGTCCGGGTCGTACTTCGCCTTCACCTGGGCGAGCCGCTGCATGTTGCGCCCGAACGCGCTGTCCACGCCCGCGCTCGGGGCCTCATCCGCCAGCCCGGTGAAGTTGAGGTACACGTCACCGGTGCCGAAGCGGGACACCTCGTCCCACGCCGAGCGGACCCAGGCGATGTTGGCTTCGTCGTCGCCGGCATCCGTCCACATCCCGTCGATCGAGACCATGAACGGCGCCGTCCTCGTGGCGAACGCCGTGTCCTCCGGATCCACGTCCGCCAGCGCACCGCCCATGTGGAACAGGTTGGTGAGCGTCAGCGGGGCGGGCCGCGAGTTCGCGATCGAGGCGACCGTGTCGATCGCCTCGTCGGTCAGGTCGTCCACGTACTGGGACTTCCAGTACGCGCGCAGCGCGTTGCGGGGGAACAGGGCGTCGAACCCCGACTGAACGCCCACGAACGGCGTGGGGCCGGACATGTCGAACACCGGCGTGCCCAGCTGGCGGAGCGGCGCCATCACGCGCAGCCCCTCCTCCACGTCTCCGGTGTACACGCCGCCCACCACGAGGCAGGGCCGGTCGTGCACGGGCGGCGGGAGGTCCGGCGAGGCGGGGAAGGTGACCGAGACGCACGACAGAGGTCACCTCGTCGGGCGCGCCGGTCACGTAGTCGCGCCAGCCGCGCCAGATCTGCGCCGCATCCTCCAGCGGGTACATCGTGGCCGCGAACGCCACCTCGGGTCCGAGCTCATGGAGCTGGAAGGTGAACGAGGTGACGATCCCGAAGTTGCCGCCGCCTCCGCGGATCGCCCAGAAGAGGTCGGGGTTGGAGTCGGCCGACGCCGTGCGCACCTGGCCGTCCGCGCACACCACCTCGGCTTCCACCAGGTTGTCGCAGGACAGCCCGTGCTTGCGCCGCAGCCATCCGTACCCGCCGCCGAGCGTGAGGCCGGCCACGCCCGTGTCGGACACCACGCCGCCGGGCGTGGCGAGCCCGAAGGCCTGCGTCTCGCGGTCCACGTCGCCCCACAGCGCGCCGCCCTGCACGCGCGCGAGCCGCCGCTCCGGATCCACGATCACGCCGTCCATCGCGGCGAGGTCGATCAGCATGCCGCCGTCGATCGCGGACAGTCCGGCGATCGAGTGGCCGCCGCCGCGCACGGCCACGGTCCGGCCGCGCTCGCGCGCGAACCTCACCGCGTCCACCACGTCGGCCGTGCCGGTGGGCCGGACGGTGACGCTCGGGCGTCCCGTGTGCATCGCGTTGAACACCTCGCGCACGTCGGCGAGGCCGGGGTCGGCGGCCCCGAGCACCGGTCCTCTGAGCTTCGCCTGCAGCTCCTCGAGGGCCTGCTCGGACGGGCCGGCCTGAGCGGTGTGTGTGGCCATATGAGGCCTCCTTCGGTCGAGTCCTGAACGACCTCCGATGTTCGCCGCCGGGACGAGCCCTCAGTGTGAGATCGGGCTCAGTCCGCGAGGGGCGGGAAGACACTAGGAGCCCCGAAAGCGGGCGCAAGCACCGAATCGCACGGGAGCAAGACCCCGGACGACCGACCCCCTACCCGTGGATGAGCCACCCATCCGTCGCCCGGGCCGCCTCCATCACGGCCTCGGCGAACGCCGGATGGGGGTGGATGATGCGCGCGACCTCGGGATAGCCGCCCTCGAGCTCGCGGGCGTTCACCAGCTCCTGGATCAGGTCGGCGGCCTTCGACGGAGACGATCGACGCCCCCAGCAGCTCGCCGTACTTCCTGTCGCCCACGATCTTGATCATGCCGCCGCGGTCGCCGTAGACGGTGGGGGCGCCCACGGCGCCCATCGGCACCTTGCCCACCACCACGTCGTGGCCCGCCTCCTTGGCGGCCGCCTCGCTGAGACCGAAGGAGGCCACCTGCGGGTAACAGAAGGTGACGGCGGGGATGTACGGGTAGTCGATCGGGTGCACGTCCATCCCGGCGCCGTCCTCCACCGCGATGATGCCCTCGTCGGAGGCCTTGTGGGCCAGCGCCGGGCCCGGGCACCATGTCGCCGATCGCCCACACGCCCTCGCGTGAGGTGCGCAGGCGGCCGTCCACCTTGATCAGTCCGCGCTCGTCGCGCTCGATGCCGGCCTCCTCGAGGCCGAGTCCCTCCACGTCGGGCCCGCGGCCGGCGGCGATCACCAGGTAGTCGAACTCCTCGGTCTCGCCGTTGAAGGTGACCGACACCGACGTGTCGGAGCCCTCGACCTTCTCCACCTTCGCGCCGGTCTCGATGCGCACGTTCTGCTTCTTGATCTCGCGGGCGCAGGCCTTGGCGATCTCGGGATCCTCGAGCGGCAGGATCTGGTCGAGCGCCTCCAGCAGGAGCACCTCGGTGCCGAGCCGTCCCAGTGCCGAGGCGATCTCCGTGCCGGACGCGCCGGCGCCGATCACGCACAGCCGCTTCGGCTGCTCGTTCAGGAGCCACATGCCCGAGGTGTCGAGGATGCGCTTGCCGAACTGGAGGTCGAGGATCGGCTTCGCGACCGACCCGGTGGCCAGCACCACGCGCTCGGCCTTGATCTCGGTGCCGTCGAACTGGCCGCCGATCTTCACGTTGCCGTCGTCGGTCACCGAGCCGAAGCCGTCGATCAGGTCGATGCCGTTCTTCTTGAACAGCCCGGCCACGCCGCTGGTCAGCGTCTTGATCACCTTGTCGCGGTGCTTGGTGGCGCCCGGGTAGTCCACGGACGCGCCCTCCACGTTGATGCCGAAGTCCTTGGCGTGGCCCACCTCGGTGAACACCTCGGCCACCCGCAGGATCGCCTTGGCCGGGATGCACGCCTCGTTCAGGCAGCGCCCGCCGGTGTTCCCCTTCTCCACCACGGCGGTCTTCATCCCGAGCTGGGCGGCGCGGATCGCGGCCACATAGCCGCCCGGACCCGAGCCGATCACTATGCAGTCGTAGCTCTCCTCTGGCACGGCGGATGAGGTTATAGGGCGCCAGGCTCGATTCGGTGGCCGCTCTTCTCTATAGCCTCGGGTGTTTGGGGAATCGGGAGGAATGATGAGGCGGGGACCATTCATGCTGCTGCTCGCGGCGCGCTTGCGCTGACGGGCGCGCTTCCGGCGGAGGCGGCCAAGCGCATCGCGCCGAAGGGCTTCTACGGCGCGATGTGGAACCGCGCCGGCACGGAGGCGCCCCCGGCCCAGCACGACGCCGAGTTCGCCCTGATGGCCCGCTCGGGCGTGGAGACGGTGCGCACCGTGTTCGACTGGTCCCGCGCCCAGCCCGCCCCGGGGGTCACGAGCTTCACCGAGACCGACCGCCTGGTCACCCTCGCCGCGGCCCACCGCATCGACCTGCTGCCGGTGGTGATCTACAGCCCGGCTGGGCGGCCGAGTACGCCGGCAATCGCGGTTCGCCGCCCGCTCGCAGCGTCCGACTACGCGGCCTACCTCACCCGGCTCGTCGGGCCGGTACGGCCCGAAGGGCAGCTTCTGGGCCGAGCACCCCGAGCTGCCGAAGACACCGATCCGCCACTGGCAGATCTGGAACGAGCCCCACCTCGTGAAGTACTGGTACGTGGAGGGCGGCTCGATCTGGTCGAACGGATACACGCAGCTCCTGAAGGCGGCCCACGGCGCGATCAAGCGGGCCGACCCGGGCGCCACGGTGGTCACCGGCCGGCCTGGCCAGCTACCCCTGGAAGTTCCTGAGCGCGATCTACAGGGCGGGCGGGAAGGGCGCGTTCGAGGCGGTGGGGATCAACTTCTTCACCGGCAACCCCAAGAACGTGATCCGCGGCGTGCGCCTCACCGCCAGGATGCTGCGTAGCCATCACCAGGCGCGCAAGAAGGTCTGGCTCACCGAGGTCACCTGGCCCGCCGCGAAGGGTCAGGCGCCGGGCGCCATGCGCGCTCCCTGGCAGTACCAGTGGCAGACCACGCCCTCGGGCATGGCCTCGCGCCTCACCGAGCTCTACAAGCGCGCCGTGCGGGTGCGCCGGCGCGACGGCATCGGTCGCGTGTACTGGTACACGTGGGCCACCAAGTACTCGGGCGACGACCTCTTCGACTACGGCGGGCTGCTGCGCTGGGACGGCACGGCCTTCAAGCCCCAGCCCGCGCTCAAGGCCTACGCGAAGAGCGCCCGCACCTACCAGGGCTGCCGCAAGACCTCCGCCGGCCTCTGCGCGAAGTAGCTTGCTCAGCGCCGGGCGGCGCCGGGGCGCTCCGGCATCTGGATGCGGGCCATGGCCTTCACCAGCTTCCAGAAGAGCACGCCGGCCAGGCCCAGCAGCACACAGCAGAGGATCACCGCGGCCACGTTCACCGCCTGGAGCAGCGCCAGCGACACCAGCAGGATGGTCACGGCCAGCAGCGCCTGCATCCCGAGCACCGCCCAGTAGCGAACGTTCCACATGCCCACGGCCACCACCAGGAGGATCGCCGTGCCCAGCAGGCTGCTGGCGGTCTTCTGGCCCTCGCCCGAGTCGTAGCCCACGATCAGCGCCACCAGGTTCGCCACCGCGAGCACGCCGGCGGCGATGGCCCCCACCGTGACCGCGCCCGGCCGGTCGCCCTCCGCCAGCGGCTCCAGGGCGGCGCGGGCCTCCTCGTCACGCTTCCTCGAGCGCGAATAGCCGCGCTCCGGGGGCGCCTCGCCGGCGTGACCGCGGCGTACGGGGCGCGGCGCTTTCGCGGCGTGGAGCGCTTAGGCATCCGCGGGCTCCGGGGACTCCAGGCGCGCGCGCAACTCGGCCGCGGCCGCGGCCGGGTCCGCGCGTCCCGGATGGCCCGCACCACCACGATCCGCTCTGCGCCCGCCGAGGTCACCTCGCCCACAGTATCCGGGTCGATCCCTCCGATCGCGAACCATGGCCGGCCCCTCGCGTGCGCGGCGGCGTAGGCCACGTAGGAGAGCCCGGCGGCCGGCCGTCCTTCCTTCGTGGGCGTGGCATACACCGGGCCCACGCTCAGCTGGTCCACCGGTGCGCCAAGGGCCGCGTCGAGCTGTGCCGGGGTGTGGGTGGAGAGCCCGATGAGCACGTCCTCGCCCACCTCGTCGCGCACCCGCTCGGGCGGAGCGTCGTCCTGGCCCACGTGCACGCCGTCGGCCTCGCAGCGCAGGGCCAGATCGGGCCGGTCGTTCAGCCAGAACAGCGCGTCGTGCTCGTCGCAGCGGCGCCGGAAGACGCGCGCCGCGGCCATGAGCTCCTCGTCGCCCGCCCCCTTGTCCCGGAGCTGCACCATGTCCACCCCGCCCTCGAGCGCCGCGGCGAGCAGCGAGTCGAGGTCGGGCCGGAGGTCCGTGACGAAATACAGCCGCGAGCGGGCCAGCCGCTCGCGGCGCACGTCGCTCACGGACTGCTCACGGATTGAAGGTCGACGACCCCAGGTAGCGCTTGACCGTCCTGTACCCGGGACGCGCCTTGCCGTCCACGTTCAGCAGGCCCGCGTCGAAGCGCCCGTTCTTGTTGGTGGACACCGGCGCGCGCCAGTTGTAGATGTACAGGCGCTTGATGCGGGAGCGGTACTGCTTGGCCAGGTTGAACATCCGCTTCAGCGCGGAGTTGGCGCGGCTCTCGCTCTTCTTGAAGAGCGTGCGGCCGTCCGGGAGCACGAAGCGCACGAGCCCTCCGGTCTCCGTCAGCCACACGTCGCCCTTCACCGCCTTGAGCAGGCGCTTGGTGCCGCCCAGCTTCTGGCCCTTGCGCTTGTTCGTGTCGCGGTAGTTGTGGAGCCCCCACAGCCGCGGCTTGATCGCCGTCTTGCGGAAGTCCTTGATCCACCGCTCCATGTTCGGCTCGTCGATCACGTCGGCCGCCACGATCTTGCAGCCGCGGCAGTACTTGCGAACGATGTTGTAGAACTGCGCCGCCCGCTTGGGGTTCTTGAAGGTGGGCTGGCTGCGGTGGTTCGCCTCGTTCCACGGGCTGATCACCTTCACCTGGGGCCACTTCTTGCGGAAGGCCCTGAACGCCTTCGTGTACTGGCGGGTCGTGGGGAGCTTGCACGGCTTGGCCGGGCACTTGGTGCCGAAGCTCGGCCCGAAGCTCACGAGCGGCTCCACCCGGGCGGCCTCCACGGCGGTGAGCCAGGCCTCGAAGAGTGCCCGCTCGCGCTTGTCGGAGGCCACGTTCCACGGCGGGAAGAAGCGGGTGCGCTTGATCTTGAGGCTGGTGAAGAGCGGATCGCTGAACGTGGCGGGCGTCTGGTCGCCGATGCCGACGATCACGGCGGCGTCCGAGCGCTCCGCGCTGCTGCCGAGGGCGCAGCCGGCGAGCACGGCGGCCGCGAGCAGGCAGGTGAGGAAGCGATTCATGGGACTCCTGAACTTGGACGGGGTAACGGAGGGCGCGGTCATCTCACCACGGCCTTCGCTGATGCACTGGTTTGTCCTCCGCTTTGCACGCGGAACGTGCGCAGAGACGCACCGGAAACGGTTCGGCGGACCTTGAAGTAGCCACGGGCGTTCGTCACGGTCACCGGCCCGCCGAGGTTGGCGAAGGCGCCCTTGCCCCGGCGCGACTGGATCTGCACCGAGGCCCCGGCGCCGCCGGGGCGGGCGGCGCCCCAGATCTCCACGGCGTTCGGGCCGAGCACGCGCACGAAGAGCGGCAGCCGGTAGGCCGCGTACACGCCCTTCTTCGCCCTGCCGTTCGCGAACCGCAGGCCGCCCTGCCAGGCGCCGAGGTCGGCGCGGGTCCTCACCTCGCTGTCGCGCATCGTGTACTGCGAGTAGCTGGCCACGCGGCGGATTGCGGTAGGAGATCCACTCGGACTCGGACATGAACGCCGGGATGCGGGCGAGCCGGGCGCCGAACAGGGTGTCCGGCGGGTTGGACTGGAAGTCGAATTCGGTGCTCCACACGTTCAGCCTGCCTCCGCCGATGCGGCCCTTCCGCCGGGCGATGTCGAGGGCCCGCGTGATGCGGCCGATCGACCGGATCGTGGCGTCGTTGGAGGTCGGCTCCTTGGCCCTCGGGCCCGCGGGGCGGGTGTAGGGGTGGTAGGCGAACCCGTTCACCCCGGTGATCTTGCGGTAGCCCCGGCAGCCATGGGAGGTGGCCGTGCGCCCGCGGTACGGGCGCCAGCGCGAGTCGAGGCAGAAGAGCTCGCGCAGGAAGAGGATCGGCTGCATCGTGTTCTTGCGGAACAAGCGTGTCTTGCCGATCGGCAGCAGCTCCCCGAAGAGAATCCGGTTGCCGCCGTGCCCGGCGCGCGCCAGCCCGGTGGTGCCCGCCTTGATCAGGCTCCGGTAGAGCCGCGGCGAGTACGGAACGCGCGACCGGGAGGCCTGCGGGTAGAGGAAGCCCGGATGGTTCGGCTCGTTCCAGAGCGTCCACAGGTCCACCGAGGGGTAGCGCCTGCCCGCCGCCTCGGCGAAGCGGGCGTACTCCTTGCCGCTCGGGCGGTCCACGCCGGAGCGGTCACCCCTGCGGGCCGTGGCCCAGCCGGGAACGGGCGGACTGAGGGCGATCATCACCCGGAAGCCGCCGTTCTGCGCGGCACGCACCGCGTCGTCGAACTTGGTCCACCCGGGATAGTCCGCCGGGTCGCTGCCGTCGAAGCCGGCCGGCTTCTTCTTCGTGCGCGGGGCCACCTCGGCCCAGTTGAGCTGGATCTTCACCGCATCCACGCCGAGCGCCTGAAGCTCGGAGACGGTGGCCGCGCGGCGGGCCGCCCCGCCGTTCACCAGCCCGTCGTCGTCCTGGAACAGGGCGAGCTGGCCGGTGCCGGCCGAGGCGGCGCCGGGAATGAGCGCGAGCAGCAGCAGGGTGAGCGTGATCGTCTTGAGTCGCATGTAGTGGCCGGACCGGGTCGGGTGAAGGGCGTCGGTCGCCGCGGCCGCGCGCACGTCCGTGGCGCAGAGCGGTCGTCATCCTCATGAACACGCCGGACGCGCACGGTTGCGGTGCGCGGCCCGTCAGGGGGCGCCTGATACGACTGGTAGCGTGGCCTATGAGGTACCTATACGGGTAGCAGATCGGGAGAAGCCAATGGGAATCGGGACATCGATATTTCTCATCGCCGTGGGCGCCATCCTGCGCTACGCCGTTACGGAAGAGGTCCAGGGCGTGGAGATCCAGACCGTGGGCTCATCCTCATGATCGTGGGGATCATCGGCCTGATCATCACGCTGGCGCATGTTCTTCGCCTCCAACGACCGCCGCCCGCCCGGACGAGTTTCCCACCCGGCGGTACGATTGACCGCGTAGGTACGGGAGCTCGGACGACCGGGCTGAGAGGGCGGCTGCGGCGCCGCCGACCGTGGAACCTGAACCGGGTAATGCCGGCGAAGGGAAGGTGATGAGCTCGCCGCGCAGCGCACGCTACGACGCCGTGGTCATCGGCGCGGGCCTCATCGGCCTCGCCACCGCCTGGCATGCCCGCCGCCGCGGGCTGTCGGTGCTCGTGGTGGAGCGCTCGCCGGAGCCCGGCGCCGGCGCGTCGGGGGTCGCCGCGGGGATGCTCGCGCCGGTCACCGAGACCGACTTCGGCGAGGAGCCCGCGCTGCGGCTGTGCATGGCCGGGCGTGAGCGCTGGCCCTCGTTCGCGGCGGAGCTCGAGGAGCACACCGGCATGTCCACCGGCTTCCGCGAGACCGGTGCTCTGGTGGTGGCCGCGGACCGCGACGACGCCGAGGAGCTTCGGCGCCTGCACGAGCTCCAGGCGTCGCTCGGCCTGGCCACGGAGTGGCTCTCGCCGTCGGGCTGCCGCCGGGTCGAGCCCGGCCTCTCTCCCCGAGTGGCCGGCGGCGTGATGGCCGCGGGGGACGCGCAGGCCGACCCGCTGGCCACGCTGCGTGCGCTGGGCGCGGCCGTGCAGGAGGTGGCGTACGGCACCGAGGTGCTCGGCCTGGAGGACGACGGCCGCCGGGTCACCGGCGTGCGCACCGCGTCCGGCGTCATCGCCGCGGGCGCCGTGGTGGTGGCCGCGGGGGCGTGGTCGGGCGGCCTGGGCGCGCACCGCGCCGCCGGTTCGCCCGGTGAAGGGCCAGATCCTGGAGCTGCGCTCGCGGCCGGGTGTGGGCGAGCCGCTCGACCGGATCGTGCGCACGCCGCGCTGCTACCTGGTGGGCCGTGGCGACGGCCGCGTGGTTCTGGGCGCCACCGTGGAGGAACAGGGCTTCGACACGACCGTGACCGCCGGAGGCGTCCATCGGCTGCTGGAGGCGGCCTGGGAGGTGCTCCCGGAGACGGCCGAGCTCGAGCTGGTGCGCGTGGCCGCGGGCCTCCGGCCGGGCACTCCCGACAATCTGCCGGTGATCGGCCGCGGCGACCGCGAGGGACTGCTGTGGGCCACGGGCCACTGGCGCAACGGCGTGCTGCTGGCCCCGCTGACCGGGGAGGTGCTGGCCGGGATGCTGGCCGGGGGAGAGCCGCCGCCGGAGCTGTCCGGGATCGGCCCGGGGCGCTTCGTGCCCACGGGCGCGGGGACGCCGTGACCGCGGTGACCATCAACGGCGAGCCGCGCGAGCTGCCGCCCCACGCCACCGTGGAGCACGCCGTGCGCGAGTCCGGCGCGGAGCCGGCGGGACGCGGCGTGGCCGTGGCGGTGGACGGTGAGGTGGTTCCCCGGGGCGAGTGGGCCACCACGCCGATGCGGGCCGGGCAGCAGGTGGAGGTTCTCCGGGCGGTGCAGGGCGGCGACGGCACGGGGCTCGTGATCGCCGGCCGTGAGCTCGGCTCGCGCCTGGTGCTCGGCACGGGAGGCTTTCGCAACCTGGAGGTGATGGGCGCGGCCGCCCGCGCATCGGGGGCCGAGCTGGCCACCGTGGCCATGCGCCGGGTGGACCCCTCCGCGCCCGGTTCCATCCTCGAGGTGCTGGAGGCCGCCGGCCTCGAGGTGCTGCCGAACACCGCCGGCTGCTTCACGGCGCGCGAGGCGGTGACCACGGCGCGGCTGGCGCGCGAGGCGCTCGGCACCTCCTGGGTGAAGCTCGAGGTGATCGGAGACGACCGCACCCTGCTGCCCGACCCGTCGGAGCTCCTGGAGGCGGCCGAGACGCTGGTGGGCGAGGGCTTCACCGTGCTTCCCTACACCAGCGACGACCCGATCCTCGCCCGCCGCCTGGAGGACGCGGGCTGCGCGGCGGTGATGCCCCTCGGCTCCCCGATCGGCAGTGGCATGGGCATCAACAACCCGTACAACCTGCGGCTGATCGTGGAGCAGGCGCGTGTGCCGGTGATCCTCGACGCCGGCGTGGGCACGGCCTCCGACGCCGCGCAGGCGATGGAGGCGGGCTGCGACGCCGTGCTCCTGGCCAGCGCGATCTCCCGCGCCGCCGATCCACCGGCCATGGCCGCCGCCATGCGCAAGGCGGTGGAGGCGGGCTACGAGGCGCGCCGCGCGGGCCGCATACCGAAGCGGCTGCACGCCCGGGCGTCCTCGCCCGAGGAGGGCGTGCCCGAGCTGACGCCGTGAGCGAGCTCGCGGTCCCGAGCATCGACGAGCTGGCCGAGCGCTGGCGGGCGGGCTGGGCCGGCGCCGGATTCGAGTCCTGCTGCACCCCCGACGTGAGCTACGAGGATCCGGTGGTGATCAACCCGCTGCGCGGGGTGGACCAGCTCGATCGCCACGCCGTGGAGCTGCGCAGGGCGTTCCCCGACCTGAAGATCGAGGCCACCTCGCTGCCGCTGTCGCGCGGGGAGCTCGTGTGCGTTCCCTGGCGGGCGCTCGGCACCCACCGCGGGGACATCGGCGCGATGCTCCCGGCCACGGACCAGTTCGTGTCCCTGCACGGGCTCCACTACATCGAGCTCTCCGACGGCGCGGTGCGCCGGGCCCGCGGGTTCTTCGACCTCTACGACGCGGCCACGCAGCTCGGCCTGCTCCCGGCCCGCGGGGGGCTGGGAGAGACCGCGCTGCTGGTGCTCAGGGGCTTCGGCCTGCGCCGCCCCGGGCCTACTTGACGCCGATCGCGCCTTCCATGCCCGGATGCACGGAGCAGACGTACTTGATCGTCCCGGGTGTCGTGAACTTCTGCTTGAAGGTGTCGCCGCCGTTCATGGCGCCCGGGTCGCCGGACTTGAAGTCGGGCCCGGGACCGGCCGTCTTCGTCACGTCGTGACCGACGGTGTCGTCGTTGGTCCAGGTCACCGTGCCGCCCTTGGGCACGCTCACGAGGGCCGGCTTGAAGGCGATGTCCTTCATGCTCACGGACACGTTCTTGGCGCCCGCGGTGGCACCGCCGCTCCCGGATCCGCCGCCGGTGTCCGCGGGCGGCTGCTTCTCGGCCGTGGTGGCGCCGGAGTCCGCGCTCGATGAATCGTCGTCGTCTCCGCCACAGCCGGTGGCCACCAGGCCGAGGGCGAGACAGGTGCAGAGCAATGCCAGCCAGGTCTTCATGAAGGTTCTCCTCCCGGCCCGGCCGCGTGGGCACGCCGGGACGCTGATCGGGTGTGCACAGCGGCGTATTGTGGCGACTGTCGCCGCCGATGCGCCGGAACCCCTCCCTCGGAGCTAGCGCAGCAGCAGCTCCAGCAGCGCCTTCTGGGCATGCAGGCGGTTCTCGGCCTGATCCCATACGGCGGAGCGCTCTCCGTACAGGAGCTCCTCGGTGATCTCCTCGCCCGGGTGGGCGGGGAGGCAGTGCAGCACCACGGCGTCCTCGCGTGCCTGGGCGAACAGCGCGCTCGTCGAGGCGGTAGGGGCGCAGCAGCGCCCGCTTCTCCTCCGCGGCGGCCTCGTCGTCGCCCATGCTGATCCACACGTCGGTGTACACCGCGTGCGCGTCGCGCACGGCCTCCTCGGGCGCGACCGACAGCCACGTCCGGTAGCGACAGCTCGGGCGGCGACGCCACCGCCACCTCCACGCCGGCCAGTCCTCCCAGCAGAAGAAGTGAGCGGGCCACGTTGTTGCCGTCGCCCACGTAGGCCAGCTTCAGCCCCTCGAGCCGGCCGAACCGCTCCCGGAGCGTGAGCAGGTCGGCCAGCGCCTGGCACGGGTGGTGATCGCGCGTGAGCATGTTCACCACCGGGATCGACGAGTACCCGGCCAGCTCCTCCACGAACTCGTGCGGGCCCGGTCCGGACACCCACGGCGTGCACCATTCGCGACAGGACCAGCGCCAGGTCGCGGGTGGACTCCCCCCGCGCCACCTGCAGCTCGCCGCCTCGGAGCACGAGCGGATGCCCGCCCAGCTCGGACACGCCCACCTCGAACGAGAGGCGGGTGCGTGTGGAGGGGCGCTCGAAGACGAGAGCCACGCTGCGGCCCTCGAGCGCGCGCGAGGCGAGACGGTCCGCCTTCAGCTCGAGGGCACGGTCCACGAGCCGGTTCAGCTCGTCCGCCGTAATCTCCGCGCCTGTCAGGAAGTGCCGAGTCAATGCGAGTCCTCAGCTGGAACCTCTACCACGGCCGCGACTTCCCCCCCGACCCGGCCCTCCTCACCACCCGCTCGCGGGTGCTCCGGGCTGAGCGAGCGAAACGCCACTCACGCGCAGGTGAACCGGCCGCTGCTCCCGGAGTTCGCCCACTGGCTCGACGCCCGTGAATGGGACGTGGCGCTGCTCCAGGAGGCGCCGCCTCGGTGGTACCGGCCGCTCGTCCGGCGCACCGGTTCCTCGGGCGCGATCGCCCTGACCTCGCGGAACCTGCTGCCCGCCGGTGCAGTGGCGGCTGGCCGACCTCAACCCCGACCTCCTCGCGTCGAGCGACGGCGGATCGAACCAGATCCTGGTGCGCCGGCCCGGGCGGATCGTGGAGGTCAGGCACCTCCAGCTGGCGCGCCGGCCCGAGCGGCGCCGGATGGTGTGGACTCGCGCTGGAGCTTCCCGCCGGGCGCGTGTGCGTGGCCAACCTCCATGCCAGCGCCGGGCTCCCCGACGCCGCGGCCGCCGAGCTGGAGCGCGCGGCCGAACGGGCCGTGGACTGGGCCGCCGGCGACCCGCTGGTGCTCGGCGGCGACCTCAACCTGCGCCCCGCCCGCTCCCCCGCGCCCTTCGTCGCGGTGCGCGAGCGCTTCGGCCTCGGCGAGCCCACCTCGCCCTCGGCCATCGACCACCTCCTGGTGCGCGGCCTCATCGTGGAGGAGCGCCCGCGGCGCCTTCCGGCGGAGGAGCGCGAGGTGATCGAGCCGGACGGACTGCGCATCAGGCTCTCCGATCACGCTCCCGTCGTGGCCCGATTCAGCGTGCCATAGTCCTCCCCGACCGATCGAGGCTCTTCCGGCGAGAGGAAGCATGCATGGCGGAACGACGGAGCACAGCGAAGAAGAGCGGCGGCGCGAGCCGTCCGCGAAAGGCAACGAGCTCGGCAAGCAAGGCGAGCACGTCACGCTCCGCCTCCGCGAAGCCGGCCAAGGCACGGACCAGCGCCGCGAAGCCGGCCAAGGCGCGCACGAGCGCGTCCCGCAGCGCCGCGGCCCGCAAGGGCGGCAAGGCGCGCGGGCGCCAGCAGCAGGCCCGCAAGGGCGCGGCCACCGCGGCGAAGGCGGCCACCAAGCCGGCCCAGCAGGCGGACGTTTCGGCCAAGACGGTGGCCGAGCTCCGCGAGGCGCTGCGCCAGAACCTGATCCGCCCGCTCGAGATGATGCTGATCACGCGCGAGCGCATCGAGCAGGTGCTCGGCGAGGCGGTGGAGCGGGGCCAGGTCACGGTCGACGGGGCACAGGGAATCGCGTCCCGGCTGGTCGAGCGCGGGCGCAAGCAGACGAACGACGTGCTGAACGACCTCGAGGGCCTGCTCGACCGGGGGCAGAAGGAGATCGAGGACCGCACCAGCGACGCCCGCAAGCAGGTGTCCGGCGCACGCACGCGCGCCACCCGGACGGCCTCTCCGGCCCTGGCCCAGGCGGACCGGCTGCGGCGTGCGGCGAACGTCGGGCCGAGCTTCCCGATCACGGCGTTCGACGACCTCACGGCCGCCCAGGTCCAGGGCCGGCTCACCGACCTCTCTCCGGCGGAGCTGCGCAAGGTGCGCGACTACGAGCGCCGGAACGCGAACCGCAAGACGGTTCTGAACGCCATCGAGTCGAAGCTCGGGTGAACCGCCCCGAGCGCGGCGACGAGCTCGAGCTCCAGGTCGACTCGCTCGCGTACGGCGGGGCCGGCGTGGCCCGCTCGGAGGGCTACGTGGTGTTCGTGCGCGGCGGCGTGCCCGGGCGACACGGTCCGGGCACGGGTCACGAAGTCGAAGCGCTCGTTCGCCGAGGCGGACTCGGTGGAGCTGCTCACCTCGGGGCCGGACCGCATCCAGTCCACCGCACCGCACCCCGGTGCGCCCTGGCAGGTGCTCTCCTACGAGCGCCAGCTGGCGGAGAAGGAGTCGCAGGTGCGCGACGCGCTCGAGCGGATCGGCGGCTTCTCCGACCCTCCGGTGGAGCCGATCCTGGCCGCCGAGCAGCGGGAGGGCTACCGCAACAAGCTGGAGTACTCGTTCGGCACCGACGCAGGCGGGCGAGCTCGTCCTCGGCTTCCATCGCGCCGGGCGCTGGGACCTGATCGACGACGTGACGAGCGACGTGCTGGCCTCCGACAGGGTGGATGCCCTGCGGGAGTTCGTGAAGCGCTGGTGCCGCGAGGAGGGACTGTCCACCTGGGACCGCCGCGACCAGAGCGGCCTCCTGCGCAACCTGGTGGTCAGGGAGGGGCGGCGCACCGGCCAGCTCCAGGCGCGGCTGGTCACCAGTCCCGGGGACTTCCGCGCCGCCGAGCTGGCCGCCGCGATGCCCGCGGACTCGGTGCTCTGGACGCGGGCCTCGGGGGTGGCCGAGACCACCCGCGACGGCCGAGACGGAGGTGCTGAAGGGCGCGGAGAAGCTCGAGGAGGAGATCTCCGGGCTGAAGCTCAGGATCTCGCCCGACGCCTTCTTCCAGACCAACACGGAGATGGCGGAGCGCCTCTACGGGATCGCGGCGGAGCTGGCCGCGCCCACCGGCCGCGAGCGGGTGGTGGATCTCTTCTGCGGCATCGGCACCATCGCTCTCGTGCTCGCGCTCGAGGCCAAGGAGGTCTGGGGCGTGGAGCTGGTGGAGGAGGCGGTGGCCGACGCGATCGAGAACGCGCGCCTGAACGGCGTGGACAACGCCCAGTTCTTCGCCGGCGACGTGCGCACCGCGATGCGACCGCTGCTCGAGCGCTCCGGCCATCCCGACGTGGTGGTGGTGGACCCGCCCCGGGCGGGCCTCTCGCAGAAGATCGTGCGGCGCATCCTCGAGGCGGAGGCCGAGCGCATCGTCTACGTCTCCTGCAACCCCACGACGCTGGCGCCGAACGCGCGCCAGATCGTGGACGCGGGCTACGAGCTGCGAACCGTTCGCCCGGTGGACATGTTCCCGCAGACCCCGCACATCGAGTGCGTGGCCCTGCTGGAGCGCACGGGCGAGCCGGCTCCTACGGCGACCTGACGGCCACCTTGCGCTCGGAGCCCACCACGTGCTGCACCGGCAGCCCGGTGGCCGCGCGAGCCTTGCTGGGCAGGTCCAGCCGCAGCCACTTCGACACCCGCAGCGGCAGCGTGGACACGATCAGCTCGTCGTAGTCGGCGAAGTTGCACGCGTCCTGAACCGCGGCCAGGGGGTCGCAGTCGCCCACCTGGGCGTCGCGCACGTCGAGCCCCTCCCCGCGGAGCTCGGCCAGGAACGCGTCGCGGTGGTCGGCGGCCTCACCCCCGGCCCCGTGCATGTCGGCCGCCCAGGCGATGCCGTGCGGAGTGGCGGGCACCAGCAGGGTGAACTCGCAGGGCCCGTGCACGGCGCGCTTCTGGAGCGCATCCAGGAGCTCGGGCGATTCGGCCGTCCTGTTGGCCACGACGAGGATTCTGGCCTTCTCGGCCATCACAAACCTCCCTCTCGACTACGGCCGAGGGTACTCCTTCGCGTGCGCCCTCAGTACGGGGGGAAGTCCGCGTACCAGTCGCCGAGCGAGCGGAACGCGCGCCAGAAGTCGCGCTTGACCTGCTCGTCGTCGAGTGAGCGGTCGATGTCCGGCACGTAGAGGGCGTCGCAGGCGGGAGTCAGGCGCTGGATCGCGCCCGGGTCGGCCGCCACCTCGGCGCCGAGCGGCACCCCGAGCGAGTTCAGCTCCTCGAGCGCCTCCTCTCCCATCACCACGACGATGCGCGGCTGCACCACCGCCAGCTCGTCGAGGACGCGGGCGCGGCACTCGGGCGAGGAGAGGTCCGTGGTCTCCACGGGGCACTTCACGAACACCGTGCCGTACACCGTGAGCGGATCGATGCCGAGGCGCTTGAAGCTCTTCATCAGGGCGCTGCCGGCTCGGCCGTAGAAGGCCACGCCCTCCTCGATCTCCGAGTTCACCGGGGCGAACTTCAGGAGGAAGATGTCGGCCTGAGGGTGGCCCGAGCCCAGCACGGGCATGAGGTTCCCGCGCGGGCAGTGATCGCATTCCTGAACCGCGCGCGTGAGCTGGTTCAGCTCGCGAATCGCGCGCTCGAGGTACTTCTCCTTGATCTCGTCGTCGGTTGCCGGCACCTGGCCAACTGGTTTTGACGGCCCGGCCCCCGCTCCTCTTGCGTGCATCATCTCCTGCGTCCTCGCGGCCCCTTCGTCTGGATGAACTTGAGGGCCTGCACGTACAGCAGCGACTGGCGCTTGCGGACGATGTCGGCGTCCCGAAGCGACTCGAGGAACTCCTCCGGCCCGTCGAAGTCGCGCATCCGGATCTTCACCGAGCCGAGTCCCTGAGCCACGTGGCTGTCGGACCCGGCGCCGGCCACGATCCGGTACTTGGCCGCGAACCGCGCCGCCTCCTCGTTGAAGGCCGAGAAGGCCACGCGCGGGTTGAAGACCTCCATCGCGTCCACGTCCTCGACCACGGCCAGCAGATTCTCGTAGTCCGGGACCGCGTGCATGCGGTCGAACGGGTGGGGGACGTACACGAGGCCGCCCTGGCGGCGGATCTCGGCGATCGTCTCCTGGAGCGTCATGCCCCGCGGGATCTTCTCCTCGATGAAGAGCCCGATCACCTCGCCCTGGTCGGCGGTCTTCACCTCCTCGGCCACGATCACCTTGATCCCGTTGGCCCGCTCGCGAGCCTCGAGCGCGCCCGACACCTCGTTGTGGTCGGTTATGGCGATCGCGCCGAGCCCCACCCGCTTCGCCGTCTCCAGGAGCGTGTCCACCGGCGTCGCGCAGTCCGGCGAGTGGTCGGTGTGCATGTGCAGGTCCACGTGCACGAACTCCCGCTTGGCCAGGCGGCTCCGGACCTCGGGCCGGCCCTCGGCCGAATGACGGCGGGCCGCGATCTCGCCGTAGAGCTCCTCGAAGCGGTCGGCCGTGCGCGACCACTCGAGATCGGGGTGTGCCCGCTCGACGCGCGCGGCCAGGTCGGTGAGCAGCTCGGGGGACGTCAGGAGGCGCTCCAGCTGGGCGGCGAGCGTGAGGGCGTCGCGGGGCTCGAAGAGCAGTCCCAGCTCGCCGTCGCGCACCGCCTCCTCGTACTGCGGGCAGACGGGCCACCACGGGCACCGCGCCCCCGGCGAGGGCACGCAGCACGAGCTGCGGAGCGGGCGCCGTGCCCGCGGAGGCGGCCACCACGATCCGCGCCCGGGCCAGGTGCTGTGCCTCCGAGCCGTCACCCGGGCCGGCGAGCTGCACGCGGTCGCGCAGCCGCCTCGGAAGGCTCACCGCGGGCGCGGTGGCCGGATCGCGCAGCCAGATCGTGGCCCGCCAGTCGAGGTTGGTGTCGAGCCGCCGGAGCGCCCGCAGGAAGAGCCGCAGCGCGCCTCGCTCCTCCTCGGCCGAGAACACGATCTCCGGCGGCCCCTCGGCGTCGGCGGCGGTGCGGTGAAGGAGATCGGCGCCGGGCGGGATCAGGCGGTAGTCGCCGGGGAAGTAGCGCTCCATCAGCTCGCGGGTGACGGTGAAGCTCGCGCTGCGCCCGTCGAGGCGGCCGAAGAGCAGCTCCACCACCCGGCGAGCCACCTGCGTGGAGAGCAGCCGCTCGGTGGCCCCGTGGAAGCTCCCCACGTTCAGCGCGCGCGAATGGCGCAGCGCCGCCGAGGCCGCGCTGGGCGCGAACGGCTCGTGCACGTGCACGAAGTCCAGCTCGGCGTGCTCGAGCAGGTCCTCGAGCGTGCGCGACACGTCGAGCGGCAGCGCCACCGAGCCGCCGCGCCGGAAGGGCAGGCTCTGGCCCACGGCCACCAGCGAGGCGCTGCCGGCATCGGCGAACAGGGCATCGGGGTCTTGCTTCTGAGCCTCCACGCGGGCGCGCCCCTCCCGCACGAGCTCCCGCGAGTCCGAGGGGGCGACCACCACCACCTGGTGGCCGCGCCGGCACAGCTCGTCCGAGAGCCGGTCCACGAAGTGGTTCACCTCGTGGTGCTGCTCCCACGGATAGGGCGTGACCTGTGCGATCCGTAGGCCGTCGGATGCCACGGGCCGCAGGATAGGGCGCGCGGGCCTACCGGCGAAGGAGGGGGTGGGCCCGGAGCGCGGCGGCGGCCGCCACCCGGCGGCCTCTGCGCCCAGTCGGGGTGCCCGGGCATCGGCGGCGTGACCGTCCGGTAGAGCCAGGCGTGGAGGAACGGGCCGAGCTCCCGCCCCGACACCCGGGAGGCCAGGGCGATGAAATCGGACGTGCTCGCGGAGCGCCCCGTATTCCGGCGCACCCAGGCCCGCTCGATCCGCTGGAAGGCCGAGGCTCCCACCCGCTCACGCAGCGCGAAGAGCACCAGCGCGCCGCCCGCGTAGACGTTGTCGCTGAAGAGCTCCTCGAGATCGCCGCTCAGCGGGCGGGCCACCGGGCCGAACCGGGCTCGCAGGTCATCCGAGCCGGCGTACACCGCCCGCATGGTCTGGTCGAGGTCGCGCCAGCCCTGCGACTGGCCGTAGAGGTACTCGTACCAGGTGGCGTGGCCCTCGCTCAGCCATACGTCGCTCCAGCGGCGGGGCGAGACGCTGTCCCCGAACCACTGGTGCGCCAGCTCGTGCACGAGGGTGGGCTCGCGCTGGTCCGCGGGCGCGGCGAGGAAGGCAAGGGGGAACAGGGAGAGCGTCTGGGTCTCGAGCGCGAAGGGGAACTCGAGGTCGGCGGCCAGCACCCCGTAGAGCGCGAACGGATAGCGCCCCACACGCGTCCTCGAGCCAGGCGATCTGCGCCTTGGTTCGCGCGAGTCGCGCGGGACGGCCCGGGCCGCCTTGGCCCGCGGGAGCACATCGCGGATCGGGAGCCCGTGCGGGCCCGTCCCCCGGGTCACGGTCAGGTCCCCCACGGCCACCTGCACCAGCTCGCTGGCCATGGGGTGGTGCTCGGAGTAGCGCCACACCGTGCGCCCGCCGCGGGACCGGCGGCCCACCGAGCCTCCCGTTGGCCACCGCGGTCAGGCCCGCGGGCACGTCGAGCGCGAAGTCGTAGCGTCGCCTTGTCGCTCGGGTGGTCGTTGGCGGGGAAGATGCGGTGGGCCAGGTTCGGCTGCCCGGCGGTCACCGACCCCCCGGGGGTCAGGAACCAGGCGCCCGCGAGGGCGGCACGCGGGCCGCCCGCGTTGAGGCCGAGCGGGCCGCTGCGATATGCGACTCGGACGCGGAGGGGACGATCGGCCGCGAGGACGTCGATGCGGAGTGACCACGATGTCCCCGCCGGCCACCCGCCACGTCGGCCCGGCGGCCGTTCACGCGCACGGAGTTCACCGAGTCGCCCGCGAAGTCGAGGTTGAACCGCGACAGGCGCGCCGGTGCGTCTGGGCCCGGATGGCCACCGTGCCCTTCACCTGCCGGAGGTCCGGCCCTCCGTACCGCAGCGCGATCCCGTAGTGGCGCACCTCGTAGCCGCCGTTGCCGAGCGCCGGGAACAGGCGGTCGCCCGATGCCCGCGGAGCCCTGGGTGGGCCGGGCGGCCGCGGCCACGCCGCTCGCGGCCATGAACGCCGCCACAACCGCCAGCGCGCCCGCGACGGCGCCCCACCCCCAGAAGCACGACGGGCGGCCCGTGGGCCGCCCGTCAGCAGGCTGCAGCGTCGTCCGCGGGATCAACCCGCGGGCTCGACCTTGATGCGGGCCTCGCCTCCCGGCAGCTTCGGAGCGCCGCCGTACTGGGCGATGAAGCGCTCCGTGTTCTCCCGCGCCGTGGTGTCCGGAACCTGCACCGGCGGCGACTTCATCAGGTAGGAGCTGGGCTCCTCCAGCGGGCCGCTCAATCCGTGGTTCAGGGCGAGCTTGCAGCAGCGCACCGCGTCGATCACGATGCCGGCCGAGTTGGGGGAGTCCCATACCTCGAGCTTGGCCTCGAGCGACAGCGGCACGTCCCCGAAGGCCTCGGCCTCGAGGCGGATGTGCGCCCACTTGCGGTCGGTGAGCCACGGCACGTAGTCCGAGGGGCCCACGTGCACGTCGTCCGCCGGCAGCTGCTCGTTCAGGAGCGACGTCACGGCCTGGGTCTTGGAGATCTTCTTCGACTCGAGGCGCTCGCGCTCGAGCATGTTGAAGAAGTCCATGTTGCCGCCCACGTTCAGCTGCGAGGTGTGCGCCAGCTTCAGGCCGCGGTCCTGGAACAGGCTGGCGAGCGTGCGGTGCACGATCGTCGCGCCCACCTGGGACTTGATGTCGTCTCCCACGATGGGGAGCCCGGCCTTGCGGAAGCGGTTGGCCCAGTAGTTCTGCGAGGCGATGAACACGGGGATGCAGTTCACGAACCCGCACCCCGCCTCGAGCACCTGCTCGACGTACCACTTGGTGGCCTGCTCGGAGCCCACCGGGAGGTAGGAGACCACCACGTCGGTCTTGGTCTCCTTGAGGATCTGGATGATGTCGTCGGTCTCGCCCGGAGCCTTCTCGATCTTCTGCTTCAGGTACTTGCCGAGACCGTCGTGGGTCATTCCCCGGTAGACGGGCACGCCGAGGTGGGGCACGTCGGCGAACTTGATCGTGTTGTTCTGGCCCGCCCAGATCGCCTCGGACAGGTCCTTGCCGACCTTGTCCTTGTCGATGTCGAACGCGGCCGTGAACTCGATGTCGCGGATGTGGTAGCCGCCCAGGTCCGCGTGCATGAGACCGGGGATCGGCTGGTCACCCTCGGCGTCCTTGTAGTACTCCACGCCCTGTACGAACGCTGAGGCGCAGTTGCCCACGCCCACCACTGCCACGCGCACCTTCTCTGATTGGTAGCGCGCGCCACCGTTGGTTGAAATTGAAGTTTCGGTCACTGAGCCCTCCTGATGCAGCCAAGAAAACGGCCCCGGTCCGGGGCCCTGGAGATAATGAACCCGCCACGCGGGCCCGGGTTACACGCACTCCGCCGTCCGAATGAGCTGGCGGCGTACGTGGAACACCCGCTGGAACGTCGTGAAGATGGTCAGCGCCGCGAGTGCGTACACGGCCGGCTCGAGCAGATCGAAGTCTCCCACGATCTCGCCGGCGGCAAACATCAGCCCGGCGGAGAGAATCACCACGCGGACGGCCCGCGAGGCGATTCCCACCTTGCATTCCACCCCCAGGGCCTCGGCCCGGGCGCGGGTGTAGCTCACCATGTACGAGCCCACCACGGCCAGCACGGTGACGCCCACGATCAGGTCCTCGCCCTGCTTGGCGTAGTACGCCGCGACGGCGGCCAGGACGACCCCCTCCTCGATGCGGTCGAGCGTGGAGTCGAGGAACGCGCCGAAGACGGTGCCCTTGCCCGACATCCGCGAGTAGCGGCCGTCGAACATGTCCATCACGGATCCGATGATGAAGGCGAAGGCCGCGAGCACGAAGTGCTCCTCGAGGATCAGCGCCGCGGCAACGAGGTTCAGCACGAACCCGGTGAGCGAGATGGCGTTGGGCGTGAGCCGCGACTCGATCAGCCGGTCGCGCGCGGTGGCGCGGAACTCGCCGCGGCTGCCGTTCCGGGCGCGCGGGGCGCGGGTGCGGCGGGGTGGAGAGTCGACCTCCTCGGTCACGCGGTGACCTTGGCCTCGCGCGTGCGCCAGGCCCAGGCTTCCGGCCGCGCGCGGGCGAACGCCTCGGAGGCGGCCAACGCGGAGATCCCGGCCACGATCGCGCCGAGGGCCGCGTCGATCCAGAAGTGGTTGGCCGTGACCACCACCACGAAGGTCACGACCGCCGGGTAGAACGCCCCACAGCACGCGCAGCACCCGGTTGCGCACGAGGAAGATCGCGGGCACGGCGATCATCAGCGCGAAGGCCACGTGCATGCTCGGCACCGCGGCGAAGGGGTTGTAGAGCACGTTCGCCGTGCTCGACGCCGAGTCGCCCACGAAGGAGGCCACGGAGTCCGTGAAGCCCCACTCGGGCAGGAAGCGCGGCGGGGCGGTGGGGTACGCGACGTAGCCCACGAGCGCCAGTCCCATGGCCACCATGAACATGTTGCGCACGAAGTAGTAGGCGCTGTTGCGCGCGAGGTAGAGCCAGATCAGGAACGTGGTGGTCACGATGAAGTGGGAGTTCACGTACATCCAGTTGGCGCCCGTGAGGATCCAGTCCTGGCTGCGCGCCCAGTTCTGGAGCCCGGGCTCGAAGAAGAGGCCCATCGCCCGTTCCACGTGCACGAGCTCGCGGGCGTTCTCGAAGGCCGCGCCGGCCTCGCCGTCCACGAAGCCACGCACCAGGCGGTACGCGTAATAGGCGCCGGCGAACAGGGCAAGCTGGCGGAGCGCGTCGAGCCAACCGTGCGGAAGCCAGCGACCACTCTGACGCCAGACCCGTGCCAGCTGCACGAGCAGCGGGTGGGACCGGGGCATGGCCGACTAGCCTAGTACACGCCCACGCGGTTGCTCAGGACGCGCCGCCGTTGCAACGCCGTCCGCGCGAGAACAGCCGCTCCGGCGAGAAACGGGTGCTCATGCGTACGAACCCCTTCTCCGGCGCGATGATGCGGGTCCAGTTGCCGTAGGGCTCCACGCACGCGCCGCGTGCGAACCAGTAGGGCGTCCAGCGCACCCGGACGATGGCCTCGCCCGGCTTCTTCACGTCCAGCAGGACCTGGTCCGAGCCCAGCTCCTCGAGCACGATGTTCGCGTCCTTCTGCGGGATCACGAACGGGGAGGGCAGCACCACCTCGTACACGCGCCAGTCGTCGGAGCGCCAGCGCAGGCGGAGGTAGGGCAGGCCGTGCTCGATCAGCGCCCGCTCGCCGTAGGAGCTCTTGTCCGGCTTGGCGCTGGGCAGGGCCACGTAGCGCACGGCGTTCTCGGCCAGCCAGCTGGCGTAGGTGAGCTGATTGATCGGCCCTCGGTAGAAGATCGGGTTGCGGCCCGTGTCGAGCTGCCGCAGCCAGCCGCGGGCGAGCGGCGTGTGCAGCGCGATCTCCGCCCCCTCCCAGTGGCTGCGGGTGAAGGGGATCTCGATCCGCCGCTGGTCGGGAAGGGTGGCGAGGTACTGGCGGAGCGGCTCGAAGTAGTGCGACTTGGCCGCCGGGTCCTCGAGGTACTTGATCACGTCGCGCACGGCCGGCGACCACTGCCAGAACGCGAGCGGCACCAGCACGACGGCCAGCAGCGGGCACGGCCCACGCGCGCCGCACCCACGGCCGGTCCCAGAGCGCGCACACGAGCACGGGTCCACCGAAGAGCGCGCCCGAGCCGCACCGCGTTGCCGCCCATCTGCGTGTCGATGAAGAGCGCGGCGGTGGCGCCGAGGCCGTAGAGCGCGGCGCCCCAGCGGAGCGCCTTCTCGCGGCGGGGCAGGACCAGCAGGCAGACGATCGCGAACAACGGGATCGGCAGGTAGGCCGTGAACGGGAACGGGCGCCCATCCGCCCTCCGGGAAGGCCCAGGCGAGAAGGACGGGAGGGATGAACGCGCCGGCCGCGATGGCGATGCCCTCGCGGCGCTTCGTGCGGTCGCGGCCCGCGGCGATGGCGAAGGCGACACCGGCCATGGCCAGGAAGAGCCCGGCCACCGGGACTGCCCAGCGGGCAGAGCACGGCGAAGAACACCGCGAGCGCGTAGCGGCGGCGCTGGAGCGCGAGCAGGGCGGCCAGGCCGAGGGCCACGCCGATGGCGAAGGGCAGCCGGGCTCGTGAAGAGCAGGGTGGCCGTGCCCGACCCCGAACCAGATCGCCCCCCAGCGCGAGCGCTCGGCGCCGAAGTACCCGCGGGCCAGCGGCTCGAACAGCGCCGCCGCGGACACGGCGGCGATGGCCAGCGCCAGCGGCGGCCCGAGGAGCCAGGCGATCGGCGGCGAGATGATGCTGTAGGCGGGGGTGTGGTGGCCGCCGTACCACTGGCCGTTCCAGATCGTGAACCCCTCCTGGCCGAACAGGTCGGCCCGGAAGGTGTGCGCGGCCAGGTCCACCGTGCGCGGCTGCCAGATCAGGTAGACGACCGCGAACAGCAGCGCGAGGAGCACCGGGGCCGAGCGCCACCAGTCGATCCGGCGGTACAGCGGCTCGCGTTCGGAAACGTCCCCGTTCCGCGCGAAGCGGGAGCCGGGCGCTACCTCGCCCTTACGGCCGCGAGGTGGCGCCGTGACTGCGGAGAGCGCGGCCCGGAGCACCTGACGGGAGAGGCTAGCCGAGCGGCCGAACCAGGAAGTCCGCCACGCGGTCCACCAGCTCGGGCCGGTCGTCCCACATCCAGTGCCCGCTCTCCACCATCTCGAGCTCCGCCGGACCGCCGAGCGACTCGGCCGTGGACGCGCCGAACTCCGGGCCGATGTACGGGTCGGCCGTGGCCCAGAGCACGAGCGCCGGTGCGCGCACGCGGTCGAGGCCCTCGCCCGCCTCGCGCCAGCACCTCGGGAGGAGCGGAGCGGTAGAGCTTGAGGATGGCCCGCTGGGTGCCGTGGTCGAACCGCTCCCAGGTCGGGTCGGCCAGCGTGGCGGGCATGGCCCGGCGCAGCCCCCAGCGCGTGGTGGCCGCCATCATGAACTCGCCCACCAGCGGCCGCCGCCAGCCGCGGGCCACGCGGTGCCAGCGGTAGCCCGGCAGCCAGCGGCACGGTGGCTGAGCAGCACCAGCCGCTCGACGCTCTCCGGGCGGCGCCGGGCCAGCTCCAGCCCCACGGCGCCCCAGTCGTGCAGGACGAGCGAGTAGCGCTCCATCCCGAGCGCGTCGACGAAGGTCTCGAGGAAGTCGCCGTAGCCCTGGATCGAGTAGTCGAAGTGCGGAGGCTTGTCCGACGCTCCGAAGCCGGGCAGGTCGGGGGCCACGCCGCCCGTGCGCTCGAGGAACCGGTCCCACTGGAACGCGGCCGTGGGCACCCCGTGCACGTAGAGCACGGGAGCGTCGCCGGCGACGCGCCGGTTCACCTCCAGGCCGCCGATGCGCTCGTGTCGCTCCTCGATCTCCACGGTCCGCCTTCTTACCAGGGTCGTAGCCTTCCGCCGATGCCCGCCCGCCCCGACCGCCGTCGCCTGCGGGCGATCCGCGATCGCCTGCGGAGGGAGTACGGCCGTCCGGTCCTGCGCCCGCACCACCGGCCCGTGGACGAGCTGGTGCTCACGGTGCTCTCCCAGAACACCAACGACCGCAACCGCGACGTGGCCTACGGGCGGCTGCGCGAGCGCTTCGGTTCGTGGGAGGAGGTGCGCGTGGCGCCGGTGGCCGAGGTGGAGGAGGCCATCCGCCCCGGCGGCCTCGCCCCCACCAAGGCGGTGCGGATCGTGCGCATCCTCCGGGCCATCGCCGGCGACGACGGGCCGCTGGCCGACGACGCCCTGGCCTGGCTCGCCGACGCGCCGCTGCCGGAGGCGCGCGCGTACCTGTGCGACCTGCCCGGCGTGGGTCGCAAGACGGCGGCCTGCGTGCTCCTCTTCTCGTTCGGCCGCCACGACGTGCCGGTGGACACGCACGTGTACCGCGTGGGCACCCGGCTCGGGCTGTTCCGGCCGCGGGCGCCCCTGGACGAGGCCCACGACGAGATGCTGCGGCTCACGCCGGAGGGCGACGCCTACGAGGTGCACATGCTGCTGATCCGCCACGGCCGGCGCACCTGCGTGGCCCGCAGCCCGCGTTGCGGCGGAGTGCCCGCTGCGGCGCATGTGTCCCGAGGGTCGCCGCCGCCTGGCGGCGGCATGAGCGCCTCCGGGCGCCTGCTGCCCGCCGCCGTTCTCGCCGTCCCTTCCTCGTGGCCATCGCCGCGCTGAAGGGCCTCACGGTCGAGATCGACACCTTCCACGGCACCGACGCCGGGCTCTACCACCTGCCCACGATCAGGCAGTTCGCGGACCACGTGGACCTCGAGTCCTACCCGGCCGCGCAGACGCCGCTGTACCACCTGCTGTTCGCCGGCTTCGGGAAGGTCGCGGGCTTCGAGCTGTGGAAGCTCCGGCTGCTGAACGCGGCCATCTCGTACGGCGCCGCGCTGGCGCTGCTCCGGCTGCTCCGCCGAGCCACGCCGCTCGAGCCCGCGCAGGCGCTGGCGCTCACGCTCGTGTTCGTGCTCTCGCCCTACTTCTTCGGCGCGTCCTTCACGCTGCTCACGGACAACCTGGCGCTGCTGTTCGCCTTCGTGGCGCTGGAGCGGATCGAGTCGTTCCGGCAGGTCGGCATCGCTCGGGACGTTCGCCGCGGCGTGCCTCGCGATCTGCGCCGCCGTGCTCACCCGCCAGTCGTTCGTGTGGCTCGCGCCCGTGGCCGCCGTGTTCCTCGTTCTCGCGCCGTGGCCGGTCCCGAGGAAGCTCGCCGGCCTGGCGATGCTGGGCGCGGCGCTCGCCCCCCTGGCCGCGCTGGTGGCGGTGTGGGACGGCCTGGTCCCGAAGGGCTCGGATCCGGGATCGTGCGGGCTGTGCGGGGACCAGCCCGGCGGCGGGGGCCTCACCCTCCGGCCCGTCGGGTTCACGCTCGCGCTGTTCGGCGCGTACGGCGCGGTGCTCTACGGACCGTCGCTGGTGCGCCGCGCGCGCCGCCTGTACTCCCAGCCCGCGCTCGTGCGCCGCGCGTGGTGGTGGCTCTACCGGCCCGAGCGTCGTGCGCCGCGCGTGGGTCGTGCTCGGGGGAGTCGCCGTGGCGGGGCTGGCCCTGCTGCTGGTGTCGCCCCTCACCTACGAGCCGAACGCGCCCGGCCGCCCCGGCGACGGCGGCTGGCTGTGGAAGCTCGCCGATCGCCTGCCCGAGGTGGCGGGCTCGTCGCTCGTGTTCTTCGTGCTCGTGCCCGTCGGGCTGCTCGCGCTCGCCGTGCTGGTCAGGCGGGCGGGGGTGCTGTCGCTGCCGGCGGTGGCGTTCGCGTTCTTCCTGCTGGCCGCCCTGCCCGTGCGCCTCGTCTACCAGAAGTACTTCGACCCGATGGTGCTGGTCACCCTGGCGCTGCTGTTCCGGCCGAGTGACCTGAGGCGGCGGTGGGACTACGCCGGCACTGGCGGTGCTGGCGCGTGGCCTTCGTGGCCTACGCGCTCAGCTTCGCCGGCAGACTGAAGACGGCATGGTGCGGTGCTCGGCCCGATCACCGATCGGACCTCCGCTCCTCCCTCGAGGTCAGCCGATCGACACGAGGTCGACCACGAAGATCAGCGTCTCGTTCGGCGCGATCGGTCCCTGGCCGGTGGATCCGTAGGCCAGCTCGGGCGGGATCACCAGCTTGCGGCGGCCGCCCTTGCGCATGCCCACGATGCCCTTGTCCCATCCGGGGATCACCTGACCGGTGCCGAGCTGGAAGGGCCCGAAGGGCGCGCCCGTGTCCCAGGACGCGTCGAACTGCTCGCCGTTCGAGAAGGACACGCCCACGTACTGCATGGTCACGCTGTCGCCCTTCTTCGCGGCGGGCCCCTTGCCCTTGACGATGTCCTCCTTCACGAGCTTCCGCGGGGGCGACCCGGCCGGCTTCTCGATCACCGGCTTCACGCTCGTGTCCTTCGGGTCGGCGGCCTCGGTCTGCGTCTCGGTGTCGGTCCCCGGGGTCCACGGTCGCGTCGAGCGACGGGGTGTCGGCCGACGAGCCGTCGTCTCCCGAGTCGTCGTCACCGCAGGCCACGAGGCCGAGGGCGAGAAGCGAGGAGGGCGAGGGGGATGAGAAGGCGCCGCATGCGGCGGCGGAGACTAGCCAGTCGCGCCGGGCGCCTACTCCGACAACCTCACCGCTTCGAGGGCATCGCTCTCGCTGTTGTAGGCGTGCCAGTGGGTGCACTTCCCGTGTCGCCACCTGTTGACCTGCCAAACCGCCGCGTCGAAGGGCGTGTCGCTCTCGGCCCCGCGACCGCTCACACGCACGAGTGCGACGGTGACCTCGCCGAGGTCGCGCACCTCGAGTACCTCGACGTTGATGTCGGGGAAGCCGCCGAGCAGGCCCGTCCACCAGCGGCGGAGCCCGTCATGGCCGCGATAGCCGCCCTCCATCGCGGCCAGGATCGGGACCACCTCCACGTCGTCGTCCAGCAGTGTCAGCAGGACGTCGAGGTCGCGATCGTTGAACGCCTGAAATCCGCGCCGGGTCAGCTCCACGTTCTCCTGTGACATCGCCCGCCGAGTATCCGCAGCGAGCGCCGGTGCTGCGGCTCCGAACGGCCCGGTCGGCGGAAACGATCTGCCATACTCGCGCTCAGATTTCTTTCTGCGCGAATGCGCAGGCTGACACGAAAGCGTAAGCGGTAAAGGAGCAGAGCGGATGGGCAAGACGATCGGAATCGATCTCGGCACGACCAACTCGTGCATGGCCGTCCTCGAGGGCGGCGAGCCCACTGTGATCGAGAACGCCGAGGGCGCGCGCACCACGCCCTCGGTGGTCGCGTTCACGGAGGGCGGCGAGCGTCTCGTGGGCGCGCCGGCACGGCGCCAGGCGGTGACCAACCCGGAGAACACGGTGTTCTCCGTCAAGCGCTTCATGGGACGCAAGGAGGCGGAGGTCAAGGAGGAGGAGAAGATCGTCCCCTTCGAGGTCGTCTCCGGGCCCGAACGGGGACGCGCGCATCAAGGCGGGCGGCGAGGAGCACGCCCCGCCGCAGATCAGCGCGATGATCCTCCAGAAGCTGAAGGCAGACGCCGAGGCCTACCTCGGCGACATGGTGGACAGCGCCGTGATCACCGTGCCCGGCGTACTTCAACGACGACCAGCGGCAGGCCACCAAGGACGCCGGCAAGATCGCCGGGCTGGACGTGAAGCGGATCATCAACGAGCCCACGGCCGCCTCGCTGGCGTACGGGCTCGACAAGGAGTCCGACCAGACGATCCTCGTCTTCGACCTCGGCGGCGGCACGTTCGACGTGTCGGTGCTGGAGATCGGCGACGGCGTGTTCGAGGTGAAGTCCACCGCGGGTGACAACCACCTCGGCGGCGACAACTTCGACAAGGCGATCGTGGACTGGCTGGTGGCCGAGTTCAAGAAGGCCGAGGCCGTGGACCTCTCGCAGGACAAGATGGCCCTGCAGCGCCTCTACCAGGAGGCGGAGAAGGCCAAGACCGAGCTCTCGTCGGCGCAGGAGTCGGCGATCAACCTGCCGTTCATCACGGCGGTGGACTCGGTGCCGAAGCACCTGAACCAGCGGCTCACCCGGTCGAAGCTCAACGAGCTCACGGCCGAGCTGGTCGACCGCGTCGTGGCGCCCACCAAGCAGGCGCTCGAGGACGCCGGCACCGCCGGCGGCAAGGGCATCGACCACGTGGTGCTCGTGGGCGGCATGACCCGCATGCCCGCGGTGCAGGAGAAGGTCAAGGAGCTCACCGGCAAGGACCCGCATCGCGGGGTGAACCCGGACGAGGTCGTGGCCGTGGGCGCCGCCATCCAGGCGGGCGTGCTCGCCGGCGACGTGAAGGACGTGCTCCTGCTCGACGTGACCCCGCTGACCCTGGGCATCGAGACCAAGGGCGGCGTGATGACGAAGCTCATCGAGCGCAACACCACGATCCCCACCCGGAAGTCGGAGATCTTCTCCACGGCCGAGGACAACCAGCCGAGCGTGGAGGTCCACGTGCTCCAGGGCGAGCGCGAGATGGCCACCTACAACAAGTCGCTCGGCAAGTTCCAGCTCACCGGCATCCCGCCGGCGCCGCGCGGCATCCCGCAGGTGGAGGTCACGTTCGACATCGACGCGAACGGGATCCTCGCCGTGGGGGCCAAGGACCTCGGCACCGGCAAGGAGCAGAAGATCGAGATCAAGGCGGGCTCGGGCCTGGCCGACGAAGAGGTCGAGCGGATGGTGAAGGACGCCGAGACGCACGCCGAGGACGACCGCCGCCTGCGCGAGCTCGTGGAGGCCCGGAACACGGCCGAGAACGCCGCCTACCAGTCCGAGCGCCAGGTGGCCGATATGGGCGACACGCTCGACGCCTCCTCGAAGGAGGAGATCGAGGCCGCCATCAAGGACGTGCGGGACAACCTCGAGTCCGAGGATGCGGACCTGCTGCGGCAGAAGACGGAAGCCCTGCAGTCCGCCTTCCACAAGGTCTCGGAGCAGATGTACGCCGCGGCGGCCCAGCAGGCCCAGGGCCAGCCGGGCAACGGCGCGGGTGCCGACGGCGCCGCGGCCGACGCGTCCTCCGACGAGGAGGAGGTCGTTGACGCCGAGGTGGTCGACGGCGAGGGCAAGGCGTAGGAATGGCCGATCGCACCGGGCGCGGATCCGCGCCCACCGAGGATCAGCGGGCCGGGGACGACCCCCGGCCCGCGGCCGCGCCCGACGACGAGCTGGCCACCGCCCGCGACGAAGCGGACGAGCCCGCCGGCGACGAGGATCCCGCCAACGAGGCCGCCGGAGTGAATGCGGCGGAGGAGGCGGGTCGCCCCGACGACGCACCCGAGGCCCCGGACGAGAACGACCCCCTGGCCACGGTCACGCGCGAGCGGGACGAGTACCTCGACCTGGCCCGGCGCTCGCAGGCCGACTTCGAGAACTACCGCAAGCGTGCCGCCCGCGAGGCGGCCGCGGCGGGGGAGCGCGCCAGGGGCGGGCTCGTTCGCGAGCTGCTGCCCGTGGTGGACAACCTCGAGCGCGCGCTCGGGTCGGCCGGTGACACGGACGGGCATCTCGCCGAGGGCGTGGCGCTCGTGCACTCCGAGCTCATCGCGGTGCTGGAGCGCCACGGTGTGGAGCAGTTCGACCCGAGCGGGGAGCAGTTCGACCCCACCTGGCACGAGGCGCTGTCCACCCGTCCCGAGGAGGGCGCCGCTCCCGGCGTTGTCCTGGACGTGGTGGAGAAGGGCTACCGGTCCGCCGGCAGCGTGCTGCGCCCCGCCCGGGTGGTCGTGTCGGGGTAACGCGCCATGGCCACCGTGAACGATCCGTACAAGACGCTCGGCGTCGATCGCAAGGCCTCCGACGAGGAGATCAAGAAGGCGTACCGCAAGCTCGCGCGCCAGTACCACCCGGACCGCAACCCGGACAACGCGAGTGCCGAGGAGCGCTTCAAGGAGATCCAGGAGGCCAACTCGATCCTCTCCGACCCGGAGAAGCGCAAGGCCTACGACTCGGGCGGCGGAGTGTTCGGCGGCGCCGGCTTCGACCCGGGCGCGTTCCGCGGCGGCTTCGGCGGGTTCGGGGACATCCTGTCCGACCTGTTCACCGCCAACCGGCCCGGCGGCGCCCGTGCGCCCGCGCCCGAGCGCGGCCGCGACCTCGAGACCGAGGTGCACATCTCCTTCGACCAGGCCATGGAGGGCGCCCAGGTTCCGGTGAGCGTCCCGCTCTCGGCGCCCTGTGCCACCTGCCACGGCACCGGCGCCCGCCCGGGCACGTCCCCGCAGGTCTGCACGCGATGCCAGGGGCGCGGCGTGGAGGCCGAGTCGCAGGGCCTCTTCTCGATCTCGCAGCCGTGCCGGCAGTGCGGCGGCACGGGCACGGAGATCAAGGACCCGTGCCCCACCTGCGCCGGCTCGGGCCGCACCCGCCAGGTCAAGCGCTACCGCGTGAACATCCCGGCGGGCGTGCGCGACGGAAGCCGCGTGCGGCTGGCGTCCAAGGGCGAGGCCGGACCGCGCGGAGGCGCGCAGGGGGACCTCTACGTGATCACCCGGGTGGCCGAGTCGCCCGTGTTCACCCGCAAGGGCGACAACCTCGAGGTGGAGGTGCCGATCACGATCCCCGAGGCCATCCGGGGAGCCACGATCGAGGTGCCCACGCTCAGCGCCAGCAAGCGCATCCGGGTCCCCCCGGGCACCCAGCACGGAACGGTGCAGCGGCTCCGCAACGAGGGCCCGCCGCGGCTCGGCGGCCGCGGTCGCGGGGACATCCACTACCGCCTGGTGGTGGACGTGCCCGAGCTCGCTCTCGCGCGAGCAGCAGGAGGTGGTGGACGAGCTGGCCACGGTGATGGACGGCAACCCTCGCGAGCGCCTGCTGTCGCCGAGGAAGGCATGAGCTGATGGGCCGCGGCGACGCCGACACGAGCCGCGGCGTGTACATGATCTCGGTGGCCGCCGAGCTCGCGGGGATGCACCCCCAGACGCTGCGGATCTACGAGGCACGCGGGCTCATCACCCCCAAGCGCTCGCCCAAGAACACGCGCCTGTACTCACAGGCGGACGTGGAGCGGCTGCGCCGGATCCAGGAGCTCACCGGCGAGCTGGGCATGAACCTGGCCGGCGTGGAGCGGGTCTTCGAGCTCGAGGCTCAGGTCGAGCGGATGGAGCGGCGACTTCGCAACCTGGAGCGTCACGCCGCCGGCATCGAGCAGGAGATGCGCGCCGAGGTGGAACGGGTGCGGCGATCCTTCAAGCGCGAGCTGGTGCTGTACCAGCCGCCCACCGAGGCCCTCGCCCCCCTCCGGGACGGCGGCCGCACGGTGCGCGTGCCCATCCGTCGCCCCCAGCGCTGAGCTTCGCCGAGGTCGCCGAGCGCGCGGACCGGCTCGCCCGGGCGCTCTCGACGGACTGGGCGTGAAGCAGGGCGAGCGCGTGGCCACCTTCGCCTGGAACACGCGCGAGCACCTGGAGGCGTATCTGGCCGTGCCCTGCATGGGCGCCGTGCTCCACACGCTGAACGTGCGCCTCTTCGCCGACCAGATCGAGTACATCGTGGCCACGCCGAGGACTCGGTGGTGCTCGTGGACTCGAGCCTCGTGCCCGCTCCTCGAGGAGCTGGCGCCGCGGTTCCACACCGTCCGCCACTTCGTGGTGATGGGCGACGGGCGACGCCGGCTCGCTGCCGAACGCCCTGCACTACGAGGAGCTGCTGGCCTCCGCCGAGCCCGGCTTCGACTACCCCGAGCTCGACGAGCGCCAGGCCGCGGGCCTCTGCTACACGAGCGGCACCACCGGCAACCCGAAGGGCGTGCTCTACTCGCACCGGTCGAACGTGCTGCACGCGCTCGGTGCAATGCCTGGCCGATTCCTTCGGGCTGAGCGCGGACGACCGCATCATGCCCGTGGTTCCGATGTTCCACGCGAACGCGTGGGGCATGCCCTACGCCTGCTGCCTGGCCGGCACTCGACATGGTCATGCCGGGCTCCGACCTCAGGCCGCCCGCGCTGGCCGCCGCTGATCGCCGAGGAGCGGGTCACGCTCTCCGCCGCGGTGCCCACCATCTGGATGGACCTCCTGCGCCACGCAGACCAGCACTCGTGTGACCTCTCCAGCTCTCCGTCTCGTGATCTGTGGCGGGTCGGCCGTGCCCACCACGCTGATGCAGGACTTCGAGGAGCGCCACGACATCCCGATCCTCCAGGCCTGGGGGATGACCGAGACCAGCCCGCTGGGATCGATCGCCCGCGCGCCCGCCGGGAGCGTCGACGCGCCGAGCACTGGCGCTGCCGCTCCACCGCCGGGCGTCCCTCGCCCCTGGTGGAGGCGCCGGATCGTGGGCGACGACGACCAGGAGGTGCCCTGGGACGGCGAGGCGGCGCACGGAGGGCCTCGCCGTTGGCCGAAGCGGCGCAAATTTCGCCGGGGGGTCGCGCGCCGACGGCGCCAGGGTGTACAAAGCGGCCATGAGCGGGCAGGCCGATGCGACCTCCGACGGGGTCGCGGTGCGGCTCGGGGACGTTCGCAAGACCTACGGCGACGTGGTGGCCGTGGACCGCGTGGACCTCTCCATCGCCACCGACGAGTTCTTCACGATGCTCGGCCCCTCGGGTTCGGGCAAGACCACCTGCCTCCGGATGATCGCCGGATTCGAGCGGCCGGACGAGGGCGTGATCGAGCTCGGCGGCCGGGACGTGACCAACGTCCCGCCCTACGACCGCGACGTGAACACGGTCTTCCAGGACTACGCGCTCTTCCCGCACATGACCGTCGGGGAGAACGTGCAGTACGGCCTGAAGATCAAGGGCGTGCCGAAGGACGAGCGCCGCCGGCGGGCCTCCGAGGCGCTCGAGATGGTGCGCCTCGGCGGCTACGAGGATCGCCGCCCGGGCCAGCTCTCGGGCGGCCAGCGCCAGCGCGTGGCCCTGGCCCGGGCGCTCGTGAACCGCCCGCGCGTGCTGCTGCTGGACGAGCCCCTGGGCGCGCTCGACCTGAAGCTCCGCCAGCAGATGCAGCACGAGCTCCGCTCGATCCAGGGGGAGGTGGGCATCACCTTCGTCTACGTGACCCATGACCAGGAGGAGGCGCTGACCATGAGCGACCGCCTGGCCGTGTTCAGCGAGGGCCGCATCGAGCAGGTGGGAGTGCCGGCCGACGTGTACGAGCACCCGGCCAACGAGTTCGTGGCCGGATTCGTGGGCGTGTCGAACATCGTGGAGCGCGAGGGGCGCCGGGTCACGATCCGGCCGGAGAAGGTCCGGATGCTCGAGGCCTCGGAGCAGCCCGGCGGGCTGCTGGTGGAGGAGGGGCGCATCCGCGACGTGTCGTACGCGGGGATGATCACGCGCTTCGTGGTGGAACTGGACAAGGGCGGCGAGCTGCAGGTCGTCCGGCAGAACCTCGAGATGTCCTCGCAGGAGGCGCTCGAGCAGAAGGGAAGGCGCGTGCGGGTCGGCTGGGCCGGCGAGCACGCGTACGCCATCCCGGATTCGCAATCGACGGAGGAGGAATCGTGAGAGTGACCAACTGGCGCTGGTGGAGCGGCCTGGCCGTGCTCACCCTGGCCCTGGCGGCGCTGACCGCAGCGGGCTGTGGTGACGATGACGACGACGGTGGCGGAGGTGGTTCGCAGTCGGACGCTCTGCAGAAGGTCGGCAAGGGCGAGGGCGAGGTGAACCTGATCGCCTGGGCCGGCTACGTGGAGGACGGCTCCACGGACCCCAAGGTCGACTGGGTGAGCGACTTCGAGAAGCAGACCGGCTGCAAGGTCAACGTGAAGATCGGCAACACCTCGGACGAGATGGTCACGCTCATGCGGACGGGGAAGTACGACGGCGTGTCGGCGTCGGGTGACGCCACGCTGCGCCTGGTGGCGGGCGGCGACGTGGATCCGGTCAACGTCGATCTCGTGCCCAACTACAAGGACATCTTCCCGGCGCTGAAGAACCAGCCGCACAACACGGTGGACGGCGTGCATTACGGCATTCCCCACGGCCGCGGGGCCAACCTGCTGATGTGGAACAAGGACGTGGTGAAGCCGGCTCCCGACTCCTGGGGCGTGGTGTTCGGCGGGCCCGAGAGCGAGAAGTACAAGGGCAACGTGACCGCGTACGACAACCCGATCTACATCGCGGACGCCGCGCTGTACCTGAAGGCGACGAAGCCGGAGCTCGGGATCGACAACGTCTACGAGCTGGACGACAAGCAGTTCGACGCCGCGGTGGACCTGCTCAAGCAGCAGCGCGACGTGATCGGCGAGTACTGGTCGGACTACACCAAGGAGCAGGCCGCCTTCACGGGCGGTGACTCCGTGGTGGGCACCACCTGGCAGGTGATCGCCAACCTGGTCGAGGGAGACAAGAACTCACCGCCGATCGGCGCGGCGCTCCCCAAGGAGGGGGCCACGGGATGGTCGGACACATGGATGCTCGCCGTCGGACGCGAAGCACCCGAACTGCATGTACCGGTGGATGAACCACATCGTCAGCCCCAAGGCGAATGCCGCGGTGGCCGAGTGGTTCGGGGAGGCACCGGCGAACGAGAAGTCCTGTGCCGAGACCTCGGATGAGGACCACTGCGACACGTTCCACGCGGACGACGAGGCCTACTTCGACAAGGTCTCCTACTGGACCACGCCCGAGACGGACTGCGGCGATGACCGCGGAGCGGAGTGCAAGCCCTACTCCGAATGGGTCAAGGCGTGGACGGAGATCAAGGGCTGATCTCCGGAGCCGGGCACTAGGTGGAAGCAGCCACCGCCAGGACGCGGAAGCCGGTGGGCCGCAGGCTCACCGGCTTCCTCTGGCGGCACCCCCGGGCCCAGCTGGGCCTCCTGCTGTCCGGCCCGCTGGGCTGGCTGGTGGTGGCCTACCTGGGGTCGCTGGCGGTGCTGTTCGTGGCCTCGCTGTGGCAACTGGACGACTTCAGCGGCGAGATCGTCCACAAGACGGGCTTCCAGAACTTCCAGGAGCTCGCCGAGACCCCGGTCTACCGGTCGATCGTGCAGCGCACGGTGCTGATCGCCGCCGCGGTGACGGTCACGGACGCGCTGCTCGCCTTCCCGATCGCCTTCTACATGGCCAAGGTGGCCTCGCCCCGGGCGCGGGCGCTGCTCGTGGTGGCGGTGCTCATGCCGCTGTGGTCGAGCTATCTGGTGAAGGTCTACTCCTGGCGCATCATGCTGGGCGAGTCGGGGATCATCAACTGGGCGCTCGAGCCGTTCGGCCTCAGCGGGCCCGGCTTCGGGAACGTGGCCACCTGGCTCGTGTTCTCCTACCTCTGGCTGCCCTTCATGGTGCTGCCGATCTACGCCGGGCTCGAGCGCATCCCCAACTCGCTGCTGGACGCCTCCGGGGACCTGGGCGGCCGGCCGTGGATGACGTTCCGCCGGGTGGTGCTGCCGCTCGCGCTGCCGGCGGTGGTGGCCGGCTCGATCTTCACCTTCTCGCTCACGCTGGGCGACTACATCACGCCCACGCTCGTCTCCAGCACGCAGTTCATCGGCAATGTCGTGTACAGCAACGTCGGGATCGCCAACAACCTGCCGCTGGCCGCGGCGTTCGCCACGGTGCCGGTGGCGATCATGGTCGTCTACCTCCTCATCGCCCGGCGGCTGGGCGCGTTCGAGTCCCTCTGAGCATGCACCTCTCGAACGGCACCCGCTGGATGCTCCGGATCGGCACCGGGATCACGCTCGCGTTCATCTACATCCCGCTGATCGTGATCGCCATCTACGCGTTCAACGAGTCCCGCTCGCAGAGCTGGCCCATCGATGGGCTGACCACCGAGTGGTTCTCCAAGGCCTTCGACAACCCAGGTGTGCGGGACGCGCTCTGGACCTCGGTCAAGGCGGGCCTCGGGGCCACGGCCATCGCGCTCGTGCTGGGCACCATGGCGGCGCTCGCCGTGTCGCGCTACCGCTTCTTCGGGCGCGACACCGTGTCGTTCCTCGTGATCCTGCCGCTCGCCCTGCCCGGGATCGTGACCGGGATGGCGCTGAACGCGACGTTCACGCAGGTCCTGAACGTGGATCTCACCCTGTTCACGGTGATCGTGGGCCACGCCACGTTCTGCATCGTGCTGGTCTTCAACAACGCCGTGGCCCGGCTGCGACGAACGGGCACCTCGCTGGAGGAGGCCTCCCAGGACCTGGGCGCCGACGGCTGGCAGACCTTCCGGCACATCACCATGCCCTCGCTTGCGCTCCGCCCTCGTGGCCGGGGCGCTGCTGGCCTTCGCTCTCTCCTTCGACGAGATCATCGTCACCACGTTCACGGCGGGCTCCGACGAGACGCTGCCGATTTGGATCTTCACCAATTACTCGCGTCCCAACCAGCTGCCGATCGTGAACGTCGTGGGCCTGATGCTGATCCTGTTCTCGATCATCCCCGTGTACCTGGCCACTCGCCTGACTCAGGATCCGTCCGGGTCCGCCGCCGCGCCCGCGGCCACCGCCGTCGCCCGCTAGGGCCCCTGGCGGCGCCCGACGGCCGCCAGCCCGGAGAGCACCGCGCCCACCAGCGGCCGCGGGCCGGCGGCCAGCTTGATCACGTCGTCGTACTCGCTGAGCAGTGCCGCGAGCCTCGTCGGGCTCGGGATGCCCACGCGTCCGGGCGGGTGGCGCCTGCCCAGACCGTCGAGGGCCTCGAACCACTCCAACGTCCGCCCTGAGGGAGACGTCCGCCAGAGGGCGCGGGCGGGCGTCGGCGCCGGGGTTCCACATCTTGTGCACCGCGCCGCGCGGCACGTCCAGCGTCTCACCCGGGCGCAGCGTCCGCTCCTGGCCGTCCACCCACGTCGTGAGCTCACCCTCGAGCACCTCGAAGCGCTCGTCCTGGGTGGGGTGGAAGTGCGGCGGGGGCGGGGAGCCGCCCGGCGCCCCAGTTGCCCTCGACCTCGAGCGCGCCGGAGGTGTGCTCCACGACGGTCACGGTCTCGGTTGGAGTGAGATTGAAGGTGCGGGACATGGCGTCTATCAAACCACAGGTGACAGCTGACCGCCATGATCTGCTATATACACACTTAGATTTTATGCAGGCAGACCGCTTCACCATCAAGTCGCAGGAGGCTCTGGCCGCCGCTCAGCGCCTGGCCGGAGCCCGGCGCAACCCGGAGGTGGTGCCCCATCACCTCCTGCTCGCGCTGCTCGAGCAGGAGGGTGGGATCGTGGTCCCCGTCCTGCGCCGGGCCGGAGCCGATCCCGAGCGGGTTCGGAGCCTCGCGAACGCCGCCCTCGACGCCGTGCCCACCATCACCGGGGACTCCGCCTCGGCACCCGCCCTCGGCGTCGGAGCTGATCGATCTTCTCCAGCGCGCCGATGACGAGGCCCGCGGACATGGGCGACGAGTACGTGTCCACCGAGCATCTGCTGCTGGCCCTGGCGGGCCACGCCGCGGTGGACGTGGGCGCCACGCGCGACCAGCTTGCCGGCGCCGTGGAGGAGGTGCGCGGCCCGCACCGCGTGACCGACCAGAACCCCGAGGACCGCTATCAGGCGCTGGAGCGCTTCGGCCGCGACCTCACCGAGGCGGCCGAGCAGGGCAAGCTCGACCCGGTGATCGGGCGCGACGACGAGGTGCGCCGCGTGATGCAGGTGCTCTCCCGGCGCACGAAGAACAACCCCGTCCTGATCGGCGAGCCCGGCGTGGGCAAGACGGCGATCGTGGAGGGCCTGGCCCAGCGCATCGTGTCCGGCGACGTGCCCTCGTCGCTGCGCGACCGGCGCGTGATCTCGCTCGACATCGGCGCACTCATCGCCGGCTCGAAGTACCGGGGTGAGTTCGAGGACCGGCTGAAGGCCGTGCTCAAGGAGATCGCCGAGGCCCAGGGCCAGGTGATCCTGTTCATGGACGAGCTGCACACGATCGTCGGCGCCGGGGCGGCCGAGGGCGCGGTGGACGCGGCCAACCTGCTGAAGCCCATGCTGGCGCGCGGCGAGCTGCGCGCGGTGGGCGCCACCACGCTCGACGAGTACCGGAAGCACATCGAGAAGGACGCTGCCCTCGAGCGGCGCTTCCAGCCGGTGATGGTGGGCGAGCCGTCGGTGGAGGACACGATCGCCATTCTGCGCGGGCTGAAGGAGCGCTACGAGGTGCATCACGGCGTGCGCATCCAGGACGCGGCGATCATCGCGGCGGCCACGCTCTCGGAGCGCTACATCGCCGACCGCTTCCTTCCCGACAAGGCCATCGACCTGATCGACGAGGCCGCCTCGCGCCTGCGCATCGAGATCGACTCGCTGCCCACCGAGATCGACGAGGTGGACCGGCGGCTCCAGCAGCTCGAGATCGAGCTCCAGGCGCTCAAGAAGGAGAAGGACGACGCCTCCGTGGCCCGGCGCGAGGCGATCGAGCGCGAGCTGGCCGACCTGCGCGAGCGCTCGAACGAGATGAAGGCCCACTGGACGGGGGAGAAGGAGGCCATCGAGGCCATCCGCGACGCGAAGGAGCGCCTGGAGCAGGCCCACCGCGATGCCGAGCGCGCCGAGCGCGACGCCGATCTTCAGCGGGCGGCCGAGCTGCGCTACGGGGAGATCCCCGAGCTGGAGCAGCTGGTGAAGGACCAGGAGGCGCGCCTGCGCGAGCTCCAGTCCGACACCACCTTCCTGAAGGAGGAGGTGGACGACGAGGACGTGGCCGAGGTGGTGGGCCGCTGGACCGGCATCCCCGTCTCCCGGCTCCTGGAGGGCGAGGTGGAGAAGCTGATCCACATGGAGCAGCGCCTGCACGAGCGGGTCGTGGGGCAGGACGAGGCCGTGGAGGCCGTGTCCGCCGCGCTTCGCCGCTCCCGCGCGGGCCTCCAGGATCCCGATCGCCCGATCGGCACCTTCCTCTTCATCGGGCCCACCGGGGTGGGCAAGACCGAGCTCGCGCGGGCCCTGGCCGAGTTCATGTTCGACTCCGAGCAGGCCATGGTCCGGATCGACATGTCCGAGTACATGGAGAAGCACTCCGTGTCCCGCCTCGTGGGCGCTCCGCCCGGCTACGTGGGATACGAGGAGGGCGGGCAGCTCACCGAGGCGGTGCGCCGCCGGCCCTACTCGGTGGTGCTCCTCGACGAGATCGAGAAGGCCCACTCCGACGTGTTCAACGTGCTGCTCCAGCTGATGGACGACGGCCGTCTCACGGACGGCCAGGGCCGCACCGTGGACTTCAAGAACACCGTGGTGATCATGACCTCGAACGTGGCCGGCGGCCTCGACGGCGTGCGCGCGCTCTTCAAGCCCGAGTTCGTGAACCGGCTGGACGAGATCGTGGAGTTCCACCAGCTCACGCGCGAGGAGATCGCGCAGATCGTGGAGTTCCAGGTGGCGAGCCTGGCCCGCCGCCTACGCGAGCGCGGGGTGGAGATCGAGCTGACCGAGGAGGCCCGGATGCTGATCGGGAACCTCGGCTACGACCCCACCTACGGCGCCCGGCCGCTGAAGCGGGTGATCCAGAAGAGCCTGGTGGACCGCCTGGCGCTGAAGCTGCTGGAGGGCGAGTTCGAGCCCGGCGACCGTGTGCTGGTGGGCGCGGCGGACGGCGACCTGACCTTCGCGAAGGCCGCCGCCCCCGAGCCGGTCCCCGCCTCCGCCTAACCTGCTCGCATGGGCCGACGCTCACGCAGGCGCGGCCGCGACGGCGGCGGCGCTCCCGCGGACGCGGCGAGCACCACCGACCACACCCTCGAGGACGGGTCGGTGCTGACCCTCCGGGACTCCCTCTCGGCCGGCACGCTGCGCAAGCTCGAGGACCTGGACGCGCGCCCGGCGGCTTCGGCCGAGGACCGCTGGCAGCGGCGCCTCGAGTTCCTCTTCGAGCGGCTGGTGGTGCGCTGGGAGATCGCCGGGCTGCCGCTGGAGGGCCAGAAGGAGCTGCTGGGCCGCCTGCGCCTGGCCAGCGCGGAGGAGCGGCGCGCGGTCACGCGCGCGCTGGGCGATCACCTCAGCGAGCGCCACCCGTCCGTGGATCTCTGAGTGCGCCTCAGCCGGCGGGGCGCCAGCCGCTGGCCGACGCCTTCGGCTGGAGCGAGATCTCCACGGTGAAGGCGTAGCGCACCTCGGTGTCCGCGTCGTAGCGCCGCTTGGTGTCGAACTGCACCCGGTAGTTGCCCACCTTGGTCTTCTTGGTGAACAGGCGCTTGCGGGCCACCAGCTTCGAGCAGGGACCGCTGAGGCGGCCGATGCGCTCGTTGCGGGACTTGCCCTTGCGCACGATGTGGGCGTAGAGCGTCTTGCCCGTGGTGAACCCGCGGGCGCCGATGCGCAGCAGCTTCCCGGGCGTGCCCGTATCGGGGCGCACCTTCACCTCGATCGCGCTGACCAGCAGGGAGGTGGACGCGGTGAGCGCGGGATTGACCACGTCGGTGGCCGTGTACCGTGCGCTTGGTCTGGCCGGTGCCCTGGCGCAGCGTGAGCGCGCCCACGAACTCACCCATGGGGCTCGTGGTGAGCTGCTGGGCGAAGACCATGCCGTCGCGCGAGATGCTCACCTGGTTGTTGGGGCTGAAGCCGGTCCCGTCCAGGTGTCACGGCCTCGCCGTCGCGGTAGCACTTCTTGGCCGGCGAAGCCGTCATCGTGGCCGCGGAGGCGGCGGTGGCGCCGGTGGCCAGCAGCATCGTGGCGGCGCAGCGCGGCGAGGCACAGCTTCATTGAGTCCTCCTGACTCCCATGGGATCGGCGAGGGTAGCGAACACCGGTCGTGGAAACACCGGCGTGGCTGCGATGGAGCGGTCCGCCAGGCTAGATTCCGAACCGACGGGCCAACCACCGAAAGGACCCAGCGTGCCGACCTACGTGATGCTGAGCACCCTGACGCCCGAGGGCGTTCAGACGCTGAAGAGCAATCCGCAGCGCCTGCGCGAGGTCAACAAGGAGATCGAGCAGCTCGGGGTCACGGTCACGGCCCAGTGGGCGGTGCTCGGGCGCTACGACTTCGTGAACGTGGTGGAGGCCCCCGACGAGCAGACGGTGGCCCGCGTGTCGATGGAGCTGGGCTCGCGCGGCACCAGCCACTACGAGACGCTCACCGCCATCCCGATCGACGACTTCATAGCGGCGCTGTAGTGGGTCGTCGTGTCCTAGTGGTCGGGCAGGGCGGGCGCGAGCACGCGCTCGTGCGCACCCTCCTGCGCAGCCCGCAGCGCCCCGAGGTGGCCTGCGTGCCCGGCAACGCCGGCATCGCCCGCGACGGCGTGGCCTGCCTGGACGCGGGGTCCGGGGACGTGGACGCGCTCGTGGAGGCGGCCCGGACTTCGCCCCGGACCTCGTGGTGGTGGGGCCCGAGGTGCCGCTGGTGGACGGCCTGGTGGACCGGCTCGGCGAGGAGGGCATCCGCGCCTTCGGGCCCTCCGCGGCCGCCGCCCGCATCGAGGGGTCGAAGACCTACGCCAAGGAGCTGATGCGCGACTGCGGGGTGTCCACCGCCGGGCACGTGGTGCTCCGCGATCGCGAGGAGGCCGCCGCCCACCTGGCCTGCGCCTCCTACCCGGCGGTGCTGAAGGCCGACGTGCTGGCGGCGGGCAAGGGCGTGATCATCGCCGCCGACGAGGCCGAGGCGCGCGCCTCCCTGGACGTGTTCTTCTCCGAGAAGCGCTTCGGCGAGACCGAGGTGGTGCTCGAGGAGTTCCTCGAGGGCGAGGAGCTCTCGCTGCTGGCGGTCTGCGACGGCGAGCGCGCCGTGCCGCTGGCCCCGGCCCAGGACTACAAGCGCGCCCTCGACGGCGACGCCGGGCCCAACACGGGCGGCATGGGCAGCTACTCGCCCGTGCCCGGCGTGGACGCCGAGTCTGGCCGCGGAGATCGTGCGGACGGCGCACCAGCCGGTGGTGGACGAGCTGCGCCGGCGCGGCACGCCCTACCACGGCGATCCTCTACGCCGGGCTGATGCTCACCCCCGCCGGGCCGCGGGTGCTCGAGTTCAACTGCCGCTTCGGCGACCCCGAGACCCAGGCCGTGCTGCCCCGGCTGCGCAGCGACCTGCTCGAGCTCCTGGACGCCGCCGTCACCCCGGGCGGGCTCGCCGGCGTGGAGCCCGAGTGGGCGCCCGACTGGGCCGTGACCGTGGTGCTGGCCTCGCGCGGGTACCCCGAGTCCTCGTCGAGCGGTGACGAGATCACCGGCCTCGACGGGCTGGACGCCGACGTGTTCCACGCGGGCACGGCCGAGCGGGACGGCAAGATCGTGACCGCCGGTGGCCGGGTTCTGAACGTGACCGGGCTCGGGCCCGGCGCGGCCGCGGCACGGGACCGGGCCTACGCGGCCGCGGAGCGCATCCGGTTCGACGGCAAGCAGATGAGAACGGACATCGCGGCGAGGGCCGTGGAGAGGGTGGGGGTCTGATGCACAGCGAGGAGAGCGCCCCGGCACCCGTGACCGAGACCGAGGTGGAGCACCAGTTCGACGACCTCGACGTGGACGCCCCGCGCGTGGGGATCGTGATGGGCTCGAAGAGCGACATGCCGGTGATGGAGAAGGCCGGCGCGGTGCTCGAGGAGCGAGGGCATCCGCTTCGAGATCCGCGTGATGAGCGCCCACCGCGACCCGGACACCGTGGCCGACTACGCGAAGAACGCGAAGTTCCGCGGGCTCCGGGTGATCATCGCCGGCGCGGGCCTGGCCGCCGCGCTCCCCGGCGTGGTGGCGGCGCACACCGAGCTGCCCGGTGATCGGGGTGCCCCTCACCTCCAAGACCTCGATCGCCGGCGGCCTCGACGCCCTGCTGGCCATCGCCCAGATGCCCCCCGGCGTGCCCGTGGCCACGGTCGGGGTGGACAACGCCCGCAACGCCGCCGTGCTGGCGGCGAAGATCCTCGACGCCTGACCGCCTCGACGTGATCGAGCGCTACACGCGTCCGGCCATGCGGTCGGTGTGGTCCGAGCAGCGCAAGCTCGAGACCTGGCTCCAGGTGGAGCTGGCGGTGGTGGACGCGCTGGCCGAGGGCGGCGTGGTGCCGGCGGCCGACGCCGCCGCGATCCGCGAGCGCGCGGCCTTCACCGCCGGAGGCCGTGAGCGAGCGCGAGAAGGTGACCGACCACGACGTGGCCGCGTTCGTGGACGTGGTGGCCGAGTCGGTGGGGGAGGCCGGGCGCTGGGTGCACCACGGGCTCACCTCCTCGGACGTGCTGGACACCGCGCTGGCCCTCCAGCTGGCCGACGCGGGCGCGGTGCTCGTGGAGGGCGCGCGCGCCTACCGCGACGCGCTGGTGCGGCCGGGCGCGCGAGCACGTGGACACGCTCTGCGTGGGCCGCACGCACGGGGTGCACGCCGAGCCCACCACCTTCGGGCTCAAGCTGGCCGGGTTCGCCTTCGAGGCGGATCGCAACCTGAGGCGGCTCGAGCGGGCCGTGGAGGGGGTCGTCGGTCGGGGCGCTGTCGGGAGCGGTGGGCACCTACGCCGCCAACGGGCCCGAGGTGGAGGCGGCCGTGCTCGAGCGGCTGGACCTGCGCCCGGAGAGCGTGTCCACCCAGGTGGTGCCGCGCGACCGCCACGCCGAGCTGCTCTCGCGCGGTGGCCCTCGCCGGGCGCGGGTCTCGAGCGCTTCGCGCACCGAGGTGCGCCATCTCCAGCGCACCGAGGTGCGGGAGGTGGAGGAGCCGTTCCGGGCCGGCGCCCAGAAGGGCTCCTCGGCCATGCCCCACAAGCGCAACCCGATCGTGAGCGAGCGCGTGACCGGGATCGCCCGGCTCCTGCGCGGCTACGCGCAGGCCGGGCTCGAGAACGTGGCCCTCTGGCACGAGCGCGACATCTCCCACTCCTCGGTCGAGCGGGTGGCGCTGCCGGACGCCACCACGCTGCTCGACTACGCCCAGCATCTGGCCACCCGGGTGGCGGACGGGCATGGTGGTGGACGCCGATCGCATGGCGGCCAACCTCGAGCTCACCCACGGCGCGCTCTACTCGCAGCGAGCGCTGCTCGCCCTGGTGGAGTCCGGGCGGTCGCGCGACGACGCCTACCGGGTGGTGCAGGAGGCGGCGCAGCGCGCGTTCGCGCGGCGGGCCGCACCTGCGGGAGCTGCTGGCCGAGGCGGCGCCCGAGCTGGATCTGGACGCCGTGTTCGACCCCGGCGCGTTCGTGCGCCACGCCCGCGACCTGGTGGCACGCCTGGACGACCTGGACGCGCGTTCCATGGCCACGCCCGATCGATGCAATGGGCTGACATGGCGCGTCGATGGCCGAAGGGTGGACCCCGGCCGCGCCAGCGCCGCCGCCCGGCGAAAGCGCCGTAAGCGCAAGACGAAGCTCCGCTGCCGCCCCGCCCCGAAGCGGCAGGCGCGGAAGTCGAGCGCCGAGCACCCGCTCGCGCAGGACGCCGGCAGCCGTAAGCGCAAGCGCAGCAAGGCGCGCTGCCGGGCGCTGTAGAAGCACCACCACCGCAAGCCGAAGAAGAAGAAGAGGCGCCGCCGAAGAAGACCGCCAGGCCGCCGGCGCGGACGCACCCACGCCGCAGCCCGTGCCCAAGGCCCCCGCCCGTGCCGCAGCGCCTCGCCGCCGTGGCCACCGCTGGGCGCCTACACGGGCCCGTTCGGCGTGCGCCAGGCCGAGCGGCTTCTGTGGCGGGCCGGGTTCGGTCCCGTCGCCCGGCCACGCCCAGGCGCTGGCGGCGATGGGCCTCAGGGGCGCCGTGGCCTCGCTCACCCGCCCGTGGGGCCGGCCAGCTCACGGGCGCCGAGCCCGTGGACGACGACGGCAACCCGCTGGCCCCCGAGGACGTGTGGGGCCACGACCACCTCTGGTGGCTCGACCGGATGGTGCGCACGAATCAGCCGCTCGTGGAGCGGATGACGCTGATCTGGCACGACTGGTTCGCCACCTCGCTCGACGGGGTGAGCCAGCAGAACCTGATGCTCGACCAGAACGAGCTCTTCCGCCGCTCACGCCTTCGGCTCCTTCGACCAGCTCCTGCGCGACGTGACCCAGGACCCGGCGATGATCCTCTGGCTCAACCTCGCGGAGAACACCCGCTGGAGCCCGAACGAGAACTACGCGCGCGAGGTGATGGAGCTGTTCACGCTCGGAGCCGACCGCGGCGCCTACACGGAGGACGACGTGCGCGAGCTCGCGCGCGCCCTCACCGGGTTCCGCTACGACTGGAGCTCCCAGCTCGGTGCCCACAACTTCCGCATGGACCCCGACCGCCACGACGCGGGGACGAAGACGATCTTCGGGAAGGCGGGCTCCTACGACTGGGCGGAGGCGGTGGGGCTGTGCGTGCGCAATCCGCTGCACGCGTCGTTCTTCGTGAACAAGCTCTGGGGCTACTTCATCCCCACTCCGCCGCCGGCCAACCACCTCGCCGAGCTGGCCCGCCTCTACGTGTCGAGCGGCTGGCAGGTGCGTCCCGTGCTGGAGGCGATCCTGCTCCATTCGGCGCTGCACACGGGCCCGCGCATGGTGAAGCCGCCGGTGGTGTTCCTGGCGGGCATGCTCCGCGCGCTTCGCCGCCCCGTGGACGTGGATGGCTGGTGGTGGCTGTCCGAGGCCGCCGGTCAGCGCCTCTTCCGGCCGCCGGACGTGTCCGGCTGGGACGACGCAGCGCTGGCTCGACACCAGCACGGTGCAGGGGCCGCTGGGGGTACGTGACGCTACGGCGTCGACCCCTACCGGGTGCGCGGCACGCGACGCCAACGAGTACGACCCGACCGAGACCGCGGCCCAGGCCGTGGCCAAGGCGCGCGCCTTCTGGGGGAACCCGGACATGACGGCGGAGACGCTCAGCCGCCTCACCTCCTTCGCCGCCGGCGTGCGTGAACGCGGGCATGCCGTCGTGGCAGCAGAAGCAGTACCGCGCCGCTGCGCCAGAACGCCCTGCGCCAGCTCATCTACTGCTCCCCCGACCTCCAGGTGGCATGACCCGCGTCGACCTGCAGCTGTGCCGGCTTCTCCCGCTCCGCGATGCTGCGCGGCGCGGCCGCCCAGGCGGGTCGCGGGCTTCCCTCGATCGAGCCGGGCATGCCCATGCCGGCGGGCACGGGGCTCACCCGGCGCACCTTCATGTCCCGCGCCGCGGGCATGGCGTTCGCCGTCTACGGGGCCGCGAGCCTGGGCCCCAAGGCCTTCGAGGCGGGCATCGCCGAGGCCGCCGCGGCCGCGCCCGACCAGCGCATCCTGGTGTCGGTGTTCCTCTCGGGCGGCGCCGACTCGCTCGGCGTGCTCGCCCCCACCGGCGACCCGCGGTACGCGAGCCTGCGACCCACGCTGAAGCTGAGCCCCGACGAGGGCACGGCAGTTCGCCGGCGACCCCGCCCTGCGCTGGCACCCCGCGGCGGGGGACCTGGCCACGCTCCACGGAGAGGGCAAGCTCACGGTGATGCCGGCGATCGGCTACACCGGCGCCAACCAGTCCCACTTCACGAGCCGGCACTACTACGAGGTGGGGGAGACCAACCCGTACGGCCGCTGGGGCTGGCTCGGCCGGTTCCTCGACCAGCACGGCACCGCCGACAACCCGCTCCAGGGCCTGACGCTCGGGCTACGAGCTCCAGCCCTCGCTGGCCGCGCGCAACGTGCCCGTGGCCACCGTGGCGCGCCCGGACGACTACGACTTCTACGCGCCCGGGGTGTGGGACCCGATCGCCGACTCCGATGCTCGACGCCTTCGGCGACGCTGGGCGAGCTGCCCACCACGGACGCGGGCTGGCCTACGCACGCGGTCGGCCGTGGCCGCGACCGGGGGCCTGCGCCGCCAGCTCGCGCCCTTCCAGGACGGCTTCAGCTCGCCGGTGGCCTACCCGAACACCGAGTTCGGCCGCCGGCTCTCGGCGCTCGCGGCGATGATCAAGGAGAACCTCCCGCTGCGGGTGGTGGCGCTCGAGGCGGACGGCAGCTACGACACCCACTCGAACCAGGCGCAGGAGATCTCGCACGAAGATCGGCAGCCACGGGCGCGGGACTGCTGGCCTTCCAGCGGGACCTCGAGGCGCGCGGCCTCGCCGACCGCGTGCTGGTGCACGTGTGGAGCGAGTTCGGCCGGCGGCCGCAGGAGAACGGCTCGGGCACCGACCACGGTGCGGCCGGCCTGGGCTTCGTGATGGGCCAGCAGGCGTCGGGCGAGACGGTCGGCGAGTTCCCGGGCCTGGCCCAGCTCGACGAGGACGACAACCTGCGCTCGACCTCGGACTTCCGCGGCGTCTACGCGGCGCTGATGGAGCAGTGGATGGACGTGGACGCGGGCTCGATCGTGCCCGGGGCCGGCTCGTTCGCGCGGCCGAATCTGGTGGCATGACCGGGGCGGCCGCGGCCCTGGTGGCCCTGGTGCTCGGGGCGAGCGGCCTGCTCGGTGGGGCCTCCGGCGGGCACCCGAGCGCGCCGATGCCGGCCGCGTCGCTCCGGACGCCGGGGCCAAGGCCGCCGCCCGGCGCGCCCATCGCGTCCGGGTGCGCCGGTGCCGGGTCACCCATCGCCGTGGGGGACGGGCGCGCGCCCGCTGCGCGCGGATCACGCCGCGGCGGGCTGCGCCGCAGGGCGCGAGGCGCTGACCGACATGCTCGTGCGCGCGACGCCCGGAGGCGGACCACCCTCCGGCCCGGGCCCGGTGACGCCACCCTCGGGCGAGCCGCCCGCGGCCACGCCGCAGCGCAACGTGTCCGTGACCGCGAGTGAGTTCTCGTTCCTGCTCTCCCGCCCCGTGGTGGACCACGGCCGGGTGGGCGATCCAGTTGCGCAACGCCGGAGAGGATCCGCACAACCTCCAGATCGCACGCGAGGAATCGCCCCTGGCGGTGCTCCTGGGCTTCCCCACGCTGCTCCCGGACGAGAACGACCGCCGGTTCGAGGACCTCGCGCCCGGCCGCTACGTGCTCTGGTGCTCCCTGGAGGGCCACGAGGCGCTGGGTATGAGCACCACGCTCGACGTGAGGTAGGGCGTGGTCCGAGTCCGAGCGAGCAAGCCGGGCTTGTGGGACATCGCCGCCGGCGGCCCCGCGCCCTAGCGTCCGGCCGGTGGCGGTGTGGCTCGGACTCCTCGGCGTGCTCGCGTTCAGCTTCACGCTGCCCGCGACCCGGGTGGCGGTGGAGGATCTCGACGCCACCTTCGTGGGCCTCGGGCGCGCGGTGGTGGCCGCCGCTGCTCGCCGCGGCATGGCTTGCCGTGCGCCGCGACCCGTGGCCGACCCGGTCCCAGTGGCGCGTCCCTGGCCGTGGTGGTGGGCGGCGTGGTGCTCGGCTTTCCGCTGCTCACCGCCCTCGCGCTGAGGGACCTGCCGTCGGCGCACTCGCGCGGTGATCGTCGGCGTCCTGCCCGCCGCCACCGCCGTGGCCGCGGTGCTGCGCACGGGAGAGCGGCCCTCCGGTGCCTTCTGGCTTGCCAGCGGCGCGGGCCTGGTCGCCGCCCTGGTGTTCGCCGCCGCGCAGGGCGCCGGAGCGCCGCAGCCGGCGGACCTCCTCCTGCTGGGGGCGGTTGCGGCCGCCGCCATGGGATACGCGGAGGGGGCTGTGCTCACCCGCGAGATCGGCGGGCCGCCAGACGATCTCGTGGGCACTGATCGCCGGGCTGCCGGTGACCCTGCCCGCGGCCGTGGCGGGTGCGCTGGCGGGGGGTCTCGACGCTCCCGCCGATGCCTGGCTCGGCTTCGCCTACGTATCGGCGGTGAGCGCCTTCCTCGGCTTTCTCGCCTGGTACGCGGGCCTTGCCGCGGGTGGCGTGGCCAAGATCGGCCAGGTCCAGCTCGTGCAGCCGCTGCTCACCCTGGTGTGGTCGGCGCTGCTGCTCGGCGAGCACGTGAGTGCGGGCGCCGTGGCCGCCGCGGTGGCCATCGTGCTCTGCGTTGCCCTCACTCAGAGGACCGTCGTGGGCACCCGACCGGCCAGCGGTCGGGAGCGGGTGTTAGCCTCGGGGCGGTGAGCGAAGCCGCCGTTCTCCAGGGTGTGGAACTGGTGTCCCAGGGCAAGGTTCGGGACATCTACCGGGTTGGGGATGACCGCCTGCTGATGGTGGTCTCCGACCGCATCTCGACCTACGACGTGGTGCATCCCACGCCGGTGCCGGACAAGGGCAAGATGCTCACCGGGCTCACGGCCTTCTGGCTCGAGCACACCGGCGGGATCGTGCCCAACCACCTGGTCTCGTACACGGAGGTGCCCGAAGAGGTGCGCGGCCGGGCGATGCTGGTGGAGCGGCTCGAGATGGTGCCCGTGGAGTGCGTCGTGCGCGGCTACATCACGGGCTCGGGATGGAAGGACTACCTCTCCACCGGGGCGGTGTGCGGCATCGACCTTCCCGCCGGCCTGCGGGAGTCCGAGCAGCTCCCCGAGCCGCTCTTCACGCCCGCCACGAAGGCCGAGGTGGGCGATCACGACGAGAACGTGGACTTCGACCGGGCCGCCGAGATCGTGGGGGACCGCGCGCTGCTCGAGGAGCTGCGCCGCCTCTCGCTCGCCATCTACGAGTTCGGCGCGGCCCACGCGCGCGAGCGCGGGATCATCCTGGCCGACACCAAGTTCGAGTTCGGCCGCCGGCCCGACGGCACGATCGTCCTGGGGGACGAGGTGCTCACCCCGGACTCGTCGCGCTTCTGGCCGGCCGACGGCTACGAGCCGGGCCGCTCGCAGCCGAGCTTCGACAAGCAGTTCGTGCGCGACTGGGCCGCGGGCTCGGGCTGGGACAAGTCGCCCCCCGCTCCGCCGATCCCCGACGACGTGGTGGAGGGCACCCGGTCGCGCTACCTGGAGGCGTACGAGCGCGTGACCGACGAGCCGTTCTCGGCCTGGCTCGAGCGGTCCGGAGCGTGACCACGCGCATCCTGATCCGGCCCAAGGAGGGCATCCTCGACCCTCAGGGGCAGGCCGTGGAGAGGGCTCTTCCCGCGCTCGGGTTCGAGGGCGTGTCCAACGTCCGCGTCGGCCGCCTGATCGAGCTCGACGTGGAGGACCCCTCACAGGTGCCGGAGATGTGCGAGCGGCTGCTCGCCAACCCGCTGGTGGAGGACTACGAGGTGCTGGTGGCCGAGCCGGTGAGCCCCTCCACGTGAGGTTCGGCGTCCTCCGCTTCCCCGGGAGCTGCGACGAGATCGACGCGCTCCAGGCCTGCCGGCGGTACGCGGACGCGGAGCTCCTGTGGCACGGCGACCGCGACCTCGGCGGCGTGGACGCCGTGGTGATTCCCGGCGGCTTCTCCTACGGGGACTACCTGCGCGCCGGGGCCATCGCCCGCTTCTCGCCCGCCATGGAGGCGGTGGCCGACTTCGCCCGCTCCGGGGGTCCCGTGCTCGGCATCTGCAACGGCTTCCAGGTGCTCTGCGAGGCGGGTCTCCTCCCGGGCGCGCTGCTGCCGAACACCTCGCTGCGCTTCGTGTGCCGCCAGGTGGACGTGGAGGTGGTGAACGCGGCCACGCCCTTCACGCGCGCATGCGAGGAGGGGCAGTCGCTCTCGATTCCGGTGAAGCACACCACCGGCCGCTACTGGGCCCCGCCCGAGACCCTGGACGAGCTCGAGGCCTCCGGCCAGGTGATCCTGCGCTACGCCCGGGGCCAGAATCCGAACGGCTCGGCGCGGGACATCGCGGGCGTGGCCAACGCGCAGAAGAACGTGATGGGCCTCATGCCTCATCCCGAGCACGCCGTGGAGCCGCTCACCGGCTCCGCCGACGGCGCCACGCTGTTCGCGTCCGTCGTGGCGCACGTGGAAGAGCTGGTCGCCACCGCGTGAGCACGGTGGCGGCGCACCGCGAGCTCGGCCTCACCGACGCCGAGTACGACGGGATCGTCGAGCGCCTGGGCCGGGAGCCGAACGGGCTGGAGCTGGCCGTGTTCTCGCTCATGTGGTCCGAGCACTGCGCCTACAAGCACTCGAAGAAGCTGCTGCGCCGCCTGCCCACGGAGGGCCCGCACGTGGTCATGGGCCCGGGCGAGAACGCGGGCGCGGTGGACGTGGGCGACGGCCTGGTGGCCGCGTTCAAGGTGGAGTCCCACAACCACCCGAGCGCGGTCGAGCCCTTCCAGGGCGCGGCCACGGGCGTGGGCGGAATCCTCCGCGACGTGTTCGCCATTGGCGCGCGGCCGATCGCCATCCTCGACTCCCTGCGCTTCGGGGAGCTGGATTCGGCACGCTCCCGGTACCTCTTCGACTGGTCGGTGCAGGGCATCGGCCACTACGGGAACTCGATCGGGGTGGCCACCGTGGGCGGCGAGGTGGCCTTCGAGCCGAGCTACGAGCAGAACTGCCTCGTGAACGCCATGTGCGTGGGCCTGGCCCGCCGCGACCGGCTCATCCGCAGCGCGGCCTCGGGTCCGGGCAACCCGCTCGTGCTGATGGGCGCGCGCACGGGGCGCGACGGAATCGGAGGAGCGTCGGTCCTGGCCAGTGCCGAGCTCGGCGAGGAGGACGCCTCCAAGCGGCCCACCGTGCAGATCGGCGATCCGTTCGAGGAGAAGCGCCTGCTCGAGTGCTGTCTCGAGCTGCTGGACCGCGACTCGCTCGTGGCCCTCCAGGACCTGGGCGCGGCCGGGCTGTCCTCCAGCTCGTCCGAGATGGCCTCCAAGGGCGAGGTCGGCCTCGACATCGACGTGTCGCGGGTGCCGCTGCGCGAGGACGACATGGAGCCCTTCGAGATCATGATCTCGGAGTCCCAGGAGCGGATGCTCGCCGTGGTGGAGCCCGGCCGGCTCCCCGAGCTGCTCGAGGTGTGCGAGCGCTGGGAGGTGCGCGCCACGCAGATCGGCGAGGTCACCGACACGGGGCGGCTGCGCATCCTCGACGGGGACGAGCTGGTGGGCGACATGCCGGTGCCCGCCCTGGTGGACGACTGCCCGCTCTACGACCTCGAGCCCGAGGAGCCCGCCGAGCCGATCTACCCGGACCCGCCGGCCCGGATCGGCCCGGATGCCGATGCCGCCGAGAGCCTGATGGCCGTGCTCGGCGCCCCCACGGTGGCCTCCAAGCGCTTCGCCTTCGAGCAGTACGACTCGATGGTGGGCTCGCGGACCGTGCGGCGCCCGCAGGCGGCCGACGCCGCGGTGCTCCAGCTCGCCCCCGACGGCGGGCACGGCGCCCTGGCCGTGTCGATCGACGGCAACGGCCGGCGCGTGGCCTGCGATCCCTACACCGGCGCGGTGGAGGCGGTGCTCGAGTGCGCGCTCAACCTGGCCTGCGTCGGCGCCGAGCCGCTCGGGCTCACCAACTGCCTGAACTTCGGCAACCCGGAGAAGCCGCACATCGCCTGGCAGCTCACGCGGGCGGTGGAGGGACTCCGGGACGCCTGCCTGGCCCTCGGCGTGCCGGTGGTGGGCGGGAACGTGTCGCTCTACAACGAGGGCGGCGGCGGCCCGATCTATCCCACCCCGATCGTGGGCATGGTCGGGCGGCTGCCGGATCCCGAGCGGGTGCCCGTGTCCGGCGTTCACGCACGAGGGCCACGCGATCGCGCTCGTCGGGCCCTTCGCGCCCTCGCTGGCGGGATCGGAGCTCGACAAGCTGCGCGGGCACATGGCCGACGGCCTGCCCGAGGTGGCGCTCGAGCGCCACGCGGAGGCGCTCATCGCACTGCGGGCGGCCGTGCGCGGCGGCGAGCTGGCCACGGCCCACGACGTGTCCGAGGGCGGCCTGGCCACGGCGCTCGCCGAGTCCTGCATCGAGGGCGGGCTGGGCGCGCGGGTGGACCTGTCTCCGCTGCGCGCAGGCGCTCGGGCACGACGACCGGGACACCGCCCTCTTCGGCGAGGGTCCCGGAGGCGCCGTGGTGGCCGGCCCGCCGGAGGTCGTGCGCGCGCTTCCGGGAGCGATCGTGCTGGGTGAGGTGAGCGGCACGAGCCTGCGGATCGAGGGCGACCTCGAGATCGAGGTGGCGGCACTCCATGAGCGCTTCGAGGGCGCCATCCCCGCTGCCTTCGCGTGAGGCCGAGCGGCGGGCGCACGCCTATCTCGCTGGTAGCCTCTGTCCCAGCAGGGAACCTCGTGGCCGGCACCCTCGAAGGACCCTGGATCCTCCCATGATCCAAGAGCTCGATTCATCGCGACGGACCTCGCGACGAGTGTGGAGTCTTCGGGGTCTGCGCGGCAGAGTCGGATGTCGCGCGCCTCGCCTACTTCGCTCTCTACGCGTTGCAGCACCGCGGCCAGGAGTCGGCCGGCATCGCCTCCTGCGACAACGGCCAGATCATGACCGTGCGCGACCTCGGCCTCGTGTCCCAGGTCTTCGACGAGGAGAAGCTGCGCGCCCTGCAGGGGCAGATGGCCGTGGGCCACGTGCGCTACTCCACCACCGGCTCGTCGGCGTGGGAGAACGCCCAGCCCGTGTGGCGCTCCGACCGCCGCCAGGTGGCCCTCGCGCACAACGGCAACCTCATCAACGCGGTGGAGCTCCACGCCGAGCTCACCGAGGCCGGGGTGCAGTTCCGCGGCACCTCGGACTCCGAGATCATCGCCGCCCTGCTCTCCACGCACCCTGCGGAGCGCATCGAGGACGCCCTGGTGGAGGTCATGCCCCGCCTCGAGGGAGCCTTCTCCACCGTGGTGCTCACCAAGGACTCGGTGGTGGCCTTCCGCGACGGCGCGGGCCTGCGGCCGCTCTCGCTCGGGCGGATCGGCGAGAGCTACTGCGTGGCCTCCGAGAGCTGCGCCTTCGACATCATCGGCGCCGAGCTGCTGCGCGAGGTGCTGCCGGGCGAGCTCGTATCCCTCACCCCGCGCGGGATCGAGACCCGCCAGGTGGTGAACTCCGACCGCAAGGCCTTCTGCGTGTTCGAGCACATCTACTTCGCCCGCCCGGACTCGATCCTCGAGGGCAACCGCACCCAGGTGTCCCGGCGCAAGATGGGGGAGATCCTCTGGCGCGAGTCGCCGGCCGAGGCGGACGTGGTGATCGCCGTTCCCGACTCGGGCAACGCGGCCGCCAACGGGTACTCGAAGGCCTCGGGCATCCCCCGCGACGACGGCCTGATCAAGAACCGCTACGTGGCACGCACCTTCATCCAGCCGGGGCAGGAGCTGCGCAAGCACGGCCTGCGCATGAAGTTCAACCCGCTGCGCGAGGTGGTGGCGGACAAGCGCCTCGTGGTGGTGGACGACTCGATCGTGCGCGGCAACACCACGCGCCAGATCGTGAAGATGCTCCGCGACGCCGGGGCGCTCGAGATCCACATGCGGGTGTCGGCTCCGCCGATCCGCCACACCTGCCACTACGGGATCGACATGTCCACCACGCAGGAGATGGTGGCCCACGGCCGCACCGAGGAGGAGATCGCGAAGGAGCTGGACTGCGACTCGCTCGCCTACCTCTCGCTCGACGGCGTGTACGAGGCGATCCGCTCCACCCGCGCCACCCACTGCGACGCCTGCTTCTCGGGGAACTACCCACTCGAGCGCAGCGACACCGCGAACGGCAAGTTCGCGCTCGAAGAGCTCGCCGTCATCCGCAGCTAGAGCGCGGCGAAGGCCTCCTCGGGGTCGTTGTACGCGTCGAGCCGGAGCGCCCGCCCGTCCCGGAAGGTCCAGAGGTGGCCCACCGCCCGGCTCTCGGCCAGGCCGCTGAAGCGCCCGCGCACCTCGAGCCGGACGGCCACCGCCACCGCGCTCCCCCGCTCCTCGAAGCGCTCGGGCTCGAAGTGGAACTCGCCGAAGGCGTCCTGGAGGCGCCGGAAGAACGCCGGCCAGCTCCTCGTGGCCGCGCACCACGGTGCTGGAGTCCAGCCACAGCCCGGCGGGCCAGAGCTCCACCTCGGGGTCACTCGCCGCGAGCAGCGCGGCGATCGCCTCCTCGGGGTCGCGCGCCTCGTAGATGCCGCGCAGAAGCGCCGTGAGCTCACCCATCGGGGGCAGTATGCGACTTCTCACCAACGTGCGTGACGGGCGTGCCACGGCCCTCTCCTCCCCGCCGCGTACGGCGCTAGGGTGGCCGTCCCGATGGACCTGACCGATTCGCTCCACCGGCTGTTCGGATTCCGGAGCTTCCGGCCCGGTCAGCGCGAGGCATGTGAGGCCGCCCTGGCCGGCCGCGACGTGCTCGTGGTGATGCCCACGGGCTCGGGCAAGTCGCTCTGCTACCAGCTGCCGGCGCTCCTCCGCGACGACCTCACCGTGGTCGTCTCGCCGCTGGTGGCGCTGATGCAGGACCAGGTGGAGGCGCTTCAGGCGCGCGGCCTGAGCGAGCAGGTCGCGGTGGTCAACGCCCAGCAGGACCAGGCCGACAACTCGGCCGCCCTCGACCGGGCCGCCGCGGGCGATCTCCGGCTGCTCTACGTGGCCCCCGAGCGGTTCGCCGCTCAGGGCTTCATGGGCCGGATGAAGGAGACCCGGGTCGGGCTGTTCGTGGTGGACGAGGCGCACTGCGTCTCCCAGTGGGGGCACGACTTCCGGCCCGACTACTTCCGCCTGGCCGACGCCGCCCGCGCGCTCGGAGCGGGATCGCTCGTGGCCTCCACGGCCACGGCCACGCCGCGGGTGGCCGCCGACGTGGAGAAGCGCCTGCGGCTGCAGCGACCCCCTGCGGGTGGCCACGGGATTCGACCGGCCCAACATCTCCTTCACGGTGGCCCGCCCGGCCGCGCACGAGAAGCGCGCGCTCCTGGCCGAGAGCCTCCGCGCCGAGGACGCGCTGCCGGCCATCGTCTACACGGGCACGCGGGCGGGGGCGGAGGACACCGCGGCCGAGCTCACCCGGGCGCTGGGCGAGGAGGCGGTGCCCTACCACGCCGGCCTCCAGCGGGACCGCCGGGCCGAGATCCAGCGCCGCTTCCTCACCGACGACGTGCGCGTCATCTGCGCCACCAACGCCTTCGGGATGGGTGTGGACAAGCCGAACGTGCGCACCGTGGTGCACTCCACCGTGCCGTCCTCGCTCGAGGCCTACTACCAGGAGGCCGGCCGCGCGGGCCGCGACGGCGCCCCGGCGCGGGCCCTGCTCCTGGCCGAGAACCGGGACAAGGCGCTGCACGTGCACTTCATCAAGCGCGATGAGATGGACCCGGGCCTGCCCGGCTGGCTCGCCGATCGCCTCACCGCGGCCGCGGACGGCGACGGGCGCTACGCGCTCGAGGCCACGCCGCTGGCCCGCGACCTCGGCGGTGGCGGGGACCGGCTGCGGTCGCTCATCGGCCACCTCACCCGCGCCGGGGTGATCGTGCCCACCCCCGCGGCCCCCGACCGCGTGGCCGGGCGGATCCTCAGCCGCTTCGATGCCCGCGCCGCCGGCCTCTGCCGGGCCTCGGTGGAGGAGGGCGGGCGCACCCGCTGGCGCCAGTACCGCGAGATCTGGGCCTACGTGGAGGGCACGAGCTGCCGCCGCGGCGCCCTGCTCGCCCACTTCGGCGACACCTCGCGCCCGTTCCGCGCGCCGGGCCTCGCATGCTGCGACGTGTGCGATCCCGGGATCGCGCCCACGCCCCCGCCGCCCGACCCGCAGGAGCTGCACGACCTGGACGACGCGATCGTGTCGGTGGCCTCCACCGCCCAGCCGGCGGTGGGCCGCACCACGTGCGCGGAGATTCTCCACGGCGCGCGCACGAAGAAGATCGAGCGAAACTCCTACGACGGCCTCGCCGCGTACGGCGTCTCCTCGCACCGCCGCCGGGCGGACATCCTCGCCCGCGTGGACGAGCTGATCGAGGACGGGGCGCTCGAGACCACCGGCGGCCCCTACCCGGTGCTCCGGTTGCCCGCCCGGACGGCCGCCTGACGGTGGCGTTCCGGCTCGCCGTACTCGTTTCCGGCGAGGGCACGAACCTCCAGGCGGTGCTCGACACGCTTCACCAGCAGGACGATCGCCGGCCCCGCCGGCCGGGTGGAGGTGGTGGGCGTGGCGTCGAGCCGGAAGGAGGCGCGGGGACTCGACCGCGCCCGGGCCGCGGGCGTGGACACCGCGGTGTTCGCCATCGCCGACCATGCCGGCCGCGACGCGCGCGACGACGCGCTGGCCGCATGGCTGGAGGAGCGCGAGGTGGACCTGGTGGTGCTCGCGGGGTTCATGGAGCTGCTCGGCGCGGCGTTCATCGGCCGCTTCGCCGGCCGCATTCTCAACGTCCATCCCTCGCTGCTTCCGGCCTTCGCCGGCGTGCGCGCCATCCAGCAGGCGGTGGACTACGGGGTGAAGGTGATGGGCGTCACCGTCCACCTGGTGGACGAGGGCGTGGACAGCGGGCCCATCGTCTTACAGGAGTCGTTCTCGCTTCTGCCTTATCCTCGCGGGATCGAAGAGATCGAGGAGCGGGTGCATGAGGTGGAGCACAGGTTGCTGCCACGGGCCATCAGGCTGATTGCCGAGGGCCGCGTGCGCGCCGACGCCGACAACCCCCGCCTGCTGAGGATCGAAGATGACCACGTCGAGTAGCGCGTCCCAGCCCACCGGCGCCGGGCGAGGTCCAGGTCCGCCGGGCGCTCCTGTCGGTGTCCGACAAGCGCGGTCTCGCGGACTTCGCCCGCGGGCTCGCCGAGCTCGGGGTGGAGATCGTCTCCACCGGCGGCACCGCCGCCGAGCTCGAGGCCGAGGGCATCCCGATCCGCTCGGTGGAGAGCTACACCGGCTTCCCCGAGATCCTCGACGGGCAGGGTCAAGACGCTTCACCCGCGCATCCACGCCGGGCTGCTCGCGGTGCGCTCGAGCGAGGAGCACGTGGACACGCTGAACGAGCACGAGATCGAGCCCATCGACCTGGTGTGCGTGAACCTCTACCCGTTCGAGCGGGTGTCGTCCAAGCGCGGGGTGGAGCCCAGCGAGGTGATCGAGAACATCGACGTCGGCGGGCCCACGCTGATCAGGGCCGCGGCCAAGAACCACGACTTCGCGGCCGTGGTGGTCTCGCCCGAGAGCTACGACGCGGTGCTCGAGGAGCTGCGCCAGAGCGACGGCCGGCTGTCCGACCGCACCCGCGAGAGCCTCGCCCTCGAGGCCTTCGCCTACACCGCGCGCTACGACACGGCCATCTCCCGCTGGTTCGCCGAGCGCGAGGACGACTTCCCCGGCGCAGCTCACCACCTCGTTCGAGAAGGTGCTCGACCTTCCCTACGGCGAGAACCCCCACCAGCGGGCCGCCTACTACGCCGAGGTGGGGTCGCGCACCCACCTGCTCTCGATGATCTCCAAGCTGCACGGCAAGGAGCTGTCGTTCAACAACCTGCTCGACGTGGACTCCGGGCGCCGGCTGGTGGACGAGTTCGAGCTGCCCGCGGTGGCGATCATCAAGCACAACAACCCCTGCGGCGTGGCCGTGGGCGCGCACCAGGACGACGCCTTCGAGCTCGCGCTGGCCACGGATCGCCAGAGCGCCTTCGGCGGCGTCTTCTGCTTCAACCGGCGGGTGGAGCGGGCCGCTGGCCGAGCGCCTCAACTCGATGTTCGTGGAGCTGGTGCTGGCCCCGGGCTTCGACGACGACGCGCTCGAGGTGCTGCAGGCCAAGCCCAACATCCGCCTGCTCGAGAACCAGGAGCGCCGGCGCCCGCCCATCAGCGAGCACGACATGAAGCGCGTGCGCGGCGGGATGCTGGTCCAGGACCGCGACACCGGCCTCGAGTCCCGCGACGAGATGCGGGTGGCCACCAAGCGCCAGCCGAGCGAGGAGGAGTGGGGCGAGATGATCTTCGCCATGCGCGTGTGCAAGCACGTGCGCTCCAACGCCATCGTCATGACGAAGGGCCTGGCCACGGCCGGCATCGGCGCGGGGCAGATGAGCCGCGTGGACTCGGTGCGGCTCGCGGTGGACAAGGCCGCCGCGGCCGACATCGATCTCACCGGGGCGGTCATGGCCTCCGACGCGTTCTTCCCGTTCGCGGACGGCCCGCAGCTCGCCATCGCCGCGGGTGTGCGGGCGATCATCCAGCCCGGTGGCTCGCAGCGCGACGCGGAGGTGGTGGACGCGGCCGACGAGGCCGGCGTGGCCATGGTCTTCACCGCCCGCCGCCACTTCCGCCACTAGTAAGGCGTTCGACGACTGTCGAACCGTCGCTAGAGTTGGGCCCCGACGGTCGTTCCCTCCCATGAGAGAGCCCCATCACCCACCTCGCGAGGAGCTCGAGTTGCCCTCGATTCTCCACGCCCTGAGCGATCCCGCCCGGCTGGAGATCGTCCGCCGCCTGGCGGCCGGTGTCCGAGTGGTCCTGCGGCACGTTCGAGCTCGGCCTGTCCAAGGCCACGCTCTCCCATCACTTCCGCGTGCTGCGCGAGGCCGGCATCCTGCGCACCCGGCCCGACGGCCGCAAGCGGCTGCTCTCCCTGCGCGAGAGCGACCTGAACGCACGCTTCCCCGGACTGCTCCAGGCGGTGCTGGCCGACGGCCGCAGCGCCATGTCCCCGGTTCTGTCGGCCGCGGCGGCCGGTGCCGGGGCGGTGCAGGCCTGCCGCCGCCGCGGCGAGCGCCTCGCTCGCCGCCACGCAGGCCCACCGCCTGCGCCCCGCGCCCTAGGCGCGAGCGCCGCCGTGATGGAGATCGGCGTCTACACGTTCGCGGAGGTCGGCGACGGCCAGGCGTGAGCCCCGAGCAGCGGATGCGCAACCTGCTGGAGGAGATGGAGCTGGCCGACCAGGTGGGCCTCGACGTGTTCGGTCTCGGCGAGCACCACCGGCCCGACTTCGCGGTGTCGGCCCCGGCCGTCGCGCTGGCCGCGGGCGCCGCGCGCACCGAGCGCATCCGCCTCACGAGCGCCGTGTCGGTGCTCAGCTCGGACGACCCGGTGCGGGTGTTCCAGGAGTTCGCGACGCTCGACCTCCTGTCCGGCGGCCGGGCGGAGATCATGGCCGGGCGCGGCTCGTTCGTGGAGTCGTTTCCGCTGTTCGGCTACGACCTGGACGACTACGACGAGCTGTTCGCCGAGAAGCTCGAGCTGCTGCTGGCCATCCGCGAGTCGGTGCGGGTCACCTGGTCCGGCCGCCACCGCGCGCCGCTCGACGACATCGGGGTCTACCCCCGCCCGGTGCAGGACCCGCTGCCCGTGTGGATCGCGGTGGGCGGCACGCCGCACTCGCTGATCCGGGCCGGGCGGCTCGGCCTGCCGCTCGCTCTCGCGATCATCGGCGGCGCCCCCGAGCGCTTCGTCCCGCTGGTGCAGCTCTACCGCGAGTCGCTCGCCGAGGCGGGCCACCCGTCGCAGCCGGTGGGCATCAACTCCCACACCTACGTGGCCGACGGCTCCCAGCAGGCGGCCGACGAGTACTTCCCGGCCTACGCCGGGATGATGAACCGGATCGGCCGGGAGCGGGGATGGTCGCCGATGACCCGCCACCAGTTCGACACCCTTCGCTCCCCGCGCGGCGCCCTCGTGGTGGGCGGGCCGGAGGAGGTGGCGGAGAAGATCCTCTTCCAGCACGAGCTGTTCGGGCACCAGCGCTTCCTGGCCCAGCTCAGCGTGGGCGACATGCCCCACGACCGGATCCTCCGGGCGATCGAGCTGCTGGGCACCGAGGTGGCTCCCATCGTGCGGCGCGAGGTGGAGCGCCGCGAGGTGGCGGTGGGTAGTGGGTCGCCTGGGACTTGAACCCAGATCTCACGGATTAACCTGCCGCACCGGCTCTCACCGGCCGCTCGCGTCCCGGGGGACGCGGCGTTGCGGTCTGGACCATCTCTTCACCCTCGACTCGACGTTAGGGCGGGCGGCGTATGGCCTCTGAGGGCTCTCCGGGTTGGTCCATACCAATCTCCGGGTTGCCTGCTGATTGCCCAATCCTGAGGATTGTCACCGCGATGGGTACCTCAGGCTCTCAGGGGGTTCCAGCAAACAGCCGCCGACATACCAGCGGTCTCCCGACTGGCGCTCCTTTTGTTGAAGTCCGGTGCTCTGCCAATTGAGCTAACGACCCTGCGCACGCATTATTCGCGGCGCGGAGGCCCCGGCGGGCCTGCACCTACAATCGGCTCCGACCCGGGGGCGTGGTCTAGCGGTCTAGGACACCGGCCTTTCACGCCGGGGATCACGGGTTCGAATCCCGTCGCCCCTACTCCACAGCGCTGTTCGCGGCCGCTTCCTCCGCGGTGGGGTCGTAGCTGGCGCAGGAGGCGCTGAACACGAGCAGCGCCACCACCATCCCGGCGATGTGGCCGGCCACGAGCATCACGATCCCGCCGGCCACGCCCCCGGCCACCGCGGAGAACAGCGACGAAGGGCACCGGCATGGAGAGCACCCGCGCGGTGGCGAGCGAGCAGAGGAGCCACGCGACCGGCCCCACCACGAAGCCGGCGTCCTCGAAGAAGTCCTCGGGGAGCGGAAGCGCCACCAGCACGCCGAAGAGCACGCCGACGATCACGGCCTGAACGACGAGGGCCTTCCAGAACAGGCGGGCGTCCACGGGCGCGGATTCTAGGAGCGCCGGCGGTCGAGCACCGCCTGCCGCAGCGCCGCGCCGCGACGATCCCGGGGTGGCGCCCCACCTTCGGGCCGAGCACGAGGGCGAAGAGGGTGAGCGCGAGCCAGGGGCGCAGGTGCGGCCGGACGCGCCGGATCCGCCCGTCGGCGGCCAGGTCGAAGACCATGGCGTCGGTGAGCCTGATCGGGCCCACCGCGGCCTCGCCGACCACCGCGCGCACCGCCCCGTCACCCATCTGCTCGTCCCAGCGGAGCCCCCTCAGGGTGCCGTAGACCGCGGTGAGGAGGGTGCGCACGTCGTCCGTGCCGCGGAACACCATGCGTCCCGAGATCGGCGAGACGAGCTCGGCGTCGGGGGAGAGCGTCTCCATCACGGCGTCGATGTCGTTGGCCTCGGTGGCGCGCATGAAGCGCGTGACGGCGTCGTCCACGCGGCCATTCTCCCAGGCGGCCTACACTCGGCGCTCGCGGGCGGTTAGCTCAGCTGGTAGAGCGCCTGCCTTACAAGCAGGAGGTCGCCTGTTCGATCCGGGCACCGCCCATCACGGCTGAGCCGCTTCAGGAGTGGAGTGCTGTCGTGCCTGCTCAGCTCGTGGCCGAGTGCCTCTCGAAGCTCACGAGGGTGCGTCCGTCTCTGTTGCGCACCTCGAGGAGATCGACGACGGCGGCGATGATCGGGAGGCCGCGCCCGGACTCCGACTCGAGCGGGGTCGGCTCGATCGTGCTGTCAAAGCTCCCGCAATCCGTGACCTCCACGCGCAGGCCGCGCGGGCACGGCTCGGTCGTCACCAGGATGCTGCCATTGGGCCAGGCCTTTCCGTGCTGCACGGCGTTGGCCACGGCCTCGCTGGTCGCGAGCATCAGATCCCAGATGCAGGCGTCGTCGAGTCCTGCCGTCGTGGCGCCCTCGTGAACGAACACGCGGGCCGCCCCCGCGCTCGCCGGGGTGGCTGGAAGCCATATCCGGCGCTTGCTGGCCGGGCGACCAAACCGCGCGCTGCCTGGTTCCTCGGGCACCGCGCGCACCTGACCAGCCGCGTCGGGATCAGGTGCGTTGTGCCGCCGGGGTTGTCTGCCGGCGGGCCCGGCTCGCTGCTCGGTGGAAACCGCGCCCAGGGCGGTCGGCTTCACGGTCATGGAATGGGTCCTCCGTGTTTCAGGTACGCCGCCGGAACGTGATGCGTCCCGGCCCGGTGGAGTCGCTCCGAGGAGCTAGCCGGGACAGTCGAGCGGCGTGAGGAACACCGCCATGTAGCCACGGCCCGGGGAGAGCCGGCGGCGCCCCCCCAGCCGAGCGGCGGCCAGGCCGATCAGCAGCGCTGACAGGGACGCCAGGCCCGCTGCGAAGAAGGCGCTGCCCGGGCCCGCGCTGGCGGACATGGGCGCAGGGGACCACGGTCGAGGCGCATCGGAACCGCCGCCGGGGGGCGATTCGCCCGCTCGGGAAGCCGCGGCGGGTGGCTCCGCGGGCGCGGCGGCCGCGTACGGCCGAGCGGTCACAGGGGCCGGTTGCGATTGCAGGTACGGGAGACCGAGGCCGGGTCCCGACGGCGCCGGCACCGGGTGGAGGGTCGTGGCCAGCGCGGCGCCGATCACGCGGAAGCGCCTGAGTTCGTCCAGCAGCAAGCGCACCTCGGGTCCGGGCAAGCCGGTTTCGCGCAACGTGGCGATCAGGCCAGACGCCGAGACGCGGGCGCGGGAGAGACGGGCGCGCACCCGGCGCAGGAACTCCTGCGCAAGCGGGCTCAGCCTGCCCGACGCCTCGAGGCGGGCCTGGAGTGCGAGGAGAGTCGGCGCGAGCCGCTCGAGCCTCGAGCGCAGCCGGATCAGGCGGCTGGCCGGGGGCCCCACTCCTGCTTCCACCAGGCGCTGGAGCTCGTCGATCTCCGCCCCCAAGGTGGTCAGCTCGCGCGCAACCCCGGACAACAGCGCCTGTGGTGAGCGGTCGCCGGGTGCGAGCGTTCTGGGAGCAGACGGCGGCGCCATCGGTGCCTGGTGAGCTGCCGGAGGTGACTGGCCGGCCGCCTCAACCGGCGGGTTCCCAGCCCCGCCCTCCGGCGCAGGCAGCTCCACGACGCGCGCCTGATCGCCGGATAGGGGCACGGTTGGCGCAGGAGCGCCCGAGGTCGAAGGGTCCGGCGGCTCGGCAGCCTCAGGCGGGGTCACGGCCGCCTCCGACGCGCTCAACTCCTGGGACGCGTCCTGAGACGGGGCTCCGCCCGCTACTCCCTGGTCGCCAACTTCCGCTTCACCGGCGGGTTCCGCGGCCGGGAGGGTCGCGGGCGTATCGGCCGGTGCGGGCTGGTCCGCAGGCGGTGTGCCCAGGTCGGGCGGAACCGCGCCCTCATCTGCGCGTGCGTGCTGCCCGCAACAGCCAGCAGGGCCATCACGGCGAGCGTCGCGACACGAAACGAACGGCGGGCCATCGGTCTCAGGTGCATACTCGCAGGTCTGCCCTGCCCGGATTGCCAGGCGTAACGGTCATTTCCCGAACGGGCTCAGCTCGTCTTCGACGACGTGCTCTGCCAGGCCGCCTTCTCCGGCCGGCAGCGTCGAGGAACTCGACCCCGGCGCTGAGGCGCAGGACCCCGAGTCCTGTCCTGACCTTGGTGACGCCGCGACGCGCCGCGGCGGTGCGGGCGACAACCGACCCCAGCCGTGGAAGCGCCCTGGAAGCGGTAGCCGGCAGCAGCACGCAGCTGGCAGGCGTGCATTTCCCGCCGTCGAGCGGTCCCGGCACCAGTTGGCAGCGAGTGGCAGCGACTAGCTGGTCCCTTACAAGCAGGAGGTCGCCTGTTCGATCCGGGCACCGCTACATCGCGTGCGAGGTCGCGTTCTCTTGAGGTATCACTACCCGCGATGAGCGACCACGCGGGCGCGCTCGCCCTGGCTGGGGCGCAGGTGGCAGCCGTGCGAGACGATCCGGCGGCTCGTCTCGCATTGATGGCGCAGGTGTTCCGCGGGCCGACCGGCCGCGCACCGCGACACCTGCCGTTCCGACGGGCGGCGTTGTCGTTCATGCGCTGGCAATCGCGCCGCGGTGTGCTCAACCCGCTCGACGCGTCGCCGCCCGGCAGCGTGTGGTGGCGGGCGGTGAACGAGGGCCTCCTCCGGGATGGCTGCGAAACGGTCGCGCTCCTGGGTGGAGTGGCCGGCGAGCCGTCGTCGCGGGCCGTGCGGCTCTGGCTGGAGTTCGGCGCGCGCCCGACGGGGCGTAACTGGTACCGGGCGCACAACGCGAGCATCGTGTCCGGATTTCTGGAGCACCGGAATCTCGCCGACGCGGAGGGCGCCCCGGAGCGTTTCTTCATGAACGTCGCGCTGGTGCGTGTGCTGTACGCGCACGCACTCGCCGCGGCGCCGCGCCTGGCGCTCGGACGGTTCGCCCCGCTGGGCCGGCTGCTCGGCGACCCCCGACTCGGCATGGCCGGCGCCTTCCTGTCACTCCGCCGCGTGCTGCCGAACCGCTATCCGCTCGCGCTCGACGTGGAGCGCTACATCGACGATGAGCAGCGCCTTGGCCGGATGCTCGACTACGCGGTGATCGTGCCGCGGCTGCAACGCCTCTACGAGTGGTCAGCCGACGAGCTCGGCGAACCACGCCTGCTCGAGCTGGTGCGCGACGGCAGCCCGATCTACGCCTGGCCCTTCGAGCAGCGGCACGTATGGCGCAATCCGAGCATGCCGCCCGCCGGTCGGATACTCGAACGTCTGACAAGGGCTCATTGAAGGCCACTCCCCTGCCGACGTGGCCCGAGCTACAGCAGAGCCGCGAATTTCCGGTCGCAACGGTCGCGGTCGTGGCGATCACGTCTGTTGTGACGCTTGTACAGATCGCCGTGCCTGAGCTACGCCTGCATCTGTGGCGCGACCAGGGCGCTCTGGACTCGGGTGAGTTCTGGCGGTTGGCCACGCCGCTGCTGATTCAGTACGACCCCTGGCAGGACGCAGTCGCGGTGCTGGTCCTGATCGCGTTCACAGGCACCGCGGTGGAACGCGTCTACGGAGCCAGACGGCTGCTGGGCGTCTACCTCATCTGTGGGATCGTCGGGCAGGCCTTCGGATACGCCTGGGAGCCACCGGACGCGGGCGCCTCCGTCGCGGGCGCCGGCCTGCTCGGTGCGCTGGCAGCGTGGCTCCTGTCCCCCGGCTCAGGCGCCCCGTTACCCCCACGCCTACTCGCCGTGATCGCTGTGCCCGGCGCTCTGATCCTTGCCTTCCACGAGGACATGCACGGTCCCCCTCTCCTCGTCGGCCTGGCGCTCGGAACGCTCATGTGGATTCGGGCGATGCCCACTACCGTCGGAGCCGCTTGAGCGAGCCTCTGCCCACACCCGAGCGCATCCAGCGCACCTATCTGCTGCTGATGTTCGGCAACACGCTGGCGGCCTCGTTCATCTGGGGCATCAACACCATCTTCCTGCTCGACGCGGGGCTGTCGAATCTCGAGGCGTTCGCCGCCAACGCGTTCTTCACCGCGGGCATGATGCTGTTCGAGGTGCCCACGGGAATCGTGGCGGACACCGTCGGCCGCCGGGCCTCGTACCTGCTCGGCACGATCACGCTGAGTGCCACGACGCTCCTCTACGTCCTGCTGTGGCAGATGGAGGCGCCGTTCTGGCAGTGGGCGGTGGTCTCGCTTCTGCTCGGGCTCGGCTTCACCTTCTTCTCCGGCGCGGTGGAGGCGTGGCTCGTGGACGCCCTGGCCGCCACCGGCTTCCGCGGTGAGATCGAGTCGGTGTTCGGGCGCGGACAGGTGGCGAGCGGGGCGGCCATGCTGTCCGGTTCGGTGGCCGGAGGCTTCGTCGCCCAGCAGACGAGCCTTGGCGTGCCGTTCGTGCTGCGCGGAGTGGTGCTGGTGCTCATGTTCGCCGCGGCCTTCCGGCTGATGCACGACGTGGGCTTCACGCCCGAGCGGGGCGGGCGGCCGCTGGCCGAGATGCGCAAGATCGCGAGCGCGTCGATCGACTACGGCTGGCGAGTTCCGTCGGTCAAGTGGCTGATGGTCGAGTCGCTGTTCACCGGAGGCGTCGGCATCTACGCGTTCTACGCGCTCCAGCCGTACCTGCTCGAGCTCTACGGCGATCCGGAGGCGTACCAGGTCGCGGGCCTCGTGGCGGCGATCGTGGCCGGGTCGCAGATCCTCGGCGGTCTGGCCGCGCCCCGCATCCGGCGCCTCTTCAAGCGCCGCACATCGGCCCTGCTCACCACGTCGGCGATCAGCACCGCGGCGCTGGTGCTCGTGGGCCTGATCGAGAACTTCTGGGTGGCCATCGCGCTGATCGTGGTCTGGGGGCTCATGTTCGCGGCCACGCTTCCGATCCGGCAGGCCTACATCAACGGGATGATTCCCTCGAAGCAGCGGGCCACGATCCTGTCCTTCGACTCGCTGATGAGCTCGGCCGGAGGCGTCTGGTCGCAGCCCGTGCTGGGGCGCACCGCCGATGTCTACGGCTACGCCCCCTCGTACCTGGTCGGCGCGGGCATCACCGTCTTCGCACTGCCCTGCCTGTGGCTCTCGCGGCGCCAGGACCACCCGGCGGACACCATCGAGGTGGCCACCGACGCCGAGCCCGCGCCCGCCTAGAGCGAGTGGCTCAGTAGCCCCGCACGACGGGGTTCGTGCGCACGGCTTCGAGCGCGCTGGCCGGGATGGTCTTGAGGCCGTTGAGGTCGTCGTCGTTCCAGCCGGGGTCCACGGCGCCCGCGATGTAGACGCGGGACGAGCCGGCGTTGTCGGCCACCAGCGCGCCGTAGGTCTTGAGGGCCTGGGCGACCACTCGCGCCTGGCCGCGCAGGCGGCTGATGTCGTAGCTCGCCTTGAGGCGCACCCGCAGGCCCATCGGGGGCTGGTCGGGATCGGTGTTCGACGACGCCCAGTGCGTGGCCGGGTGGATGTACGCCCTCTGGGTGGTGGGCACCGTGATCCGCAGTGCGTGGCTGATCACTCCCCTGTCGGCCTCGTCGCGGCGCGCCAGTCCGGGGAGGATCGGCAGACCGGCCGCGTCCGCCGAGGTCCAGCCTTCGGGCCGCAGCGCGTTCGAGCGCAGGTTCCACACCGCGCCGCTGTAGGCATGCCAGCCCGTGCCCTGGCGCGCGGCCGCGTAGAGCTCGAAGAGCTTGCAGTCACCCTGCCGCAGCGCGATCACGTGCCGGTCGCCGCCCCCCTCCACCGGGGCATTGGGCGGGATCGGGTAGGGGCCGGGATCCGATTCCTCGGGCACGTCGAACGAGATCGGAACGAGAGGCTGCGAGGAGGGCACGCTGACGTACGGAATGCCGTACTGGCCATTCCCGCCGAAGTCGGGCCACAGCGTCATCGAGCCGAGCGAGCCGATGTAGTCGTGCGAGGTGTCCACCGGGGCCTGCGAGACATCCTGGTTCCAGGCGTTGTCCGCCGGGAAGACCGGGCAGCCGCCGATCGCCGGCGTGCAGCCGGACGAAGCGAGGACGAGCACACCCGCGACCAGCAGCGGCAGTCGCCGCCGGACAAGCCGGCGCAGGTCCCTTCGAGTCGACGCTCGGGCAAGGTCCGCGATGGGTATTGGGTCCCACGCCGCGAATCAAGGCACGCGCTGGCACTGCCCAAGTTCGAGCCCGGCTTCCCACGCTAGCCTGCCCGAAGTGCCCTCGACGGTGAGATCAGTGGCGCGCGCCGGCTGCCTCGTGCTCGCGCTCCTGGCGGCCGCCGGCAGCGCCGGGTGCGGAGGAGACGACTCTCCGAAGCCCGTGAGCATCTCGCTTGTGAGCCCGGCCGACGGAGCTGTGGTGCGCGAGGACACGGTCGAGGTCCGCGGCCGGGTGAGGCCCGCGGGCGCACGGGTTCTGGTGGGTGGCCGGCCTGCCGCGGTCTCGAACGGCGAGTTCCGAGAGCAGGCGCCTCTTCGCGAGGGAGCGAACGTGATCGACGTGGGCGCCTCCGCGCCGGGTGCGCGCACGGCCTGGGCGGCCCTGCGCGTCGCGCGCGAGACGCTTGTGGCTGTGCCGGCGGTGACCGGCGCCGCGCGCGACGACGCGGTGGACCGGCTCGAGTCACTCGGCCTGCGGGCGGAGGTGAGGGAGGTGGGCGGCCTGCTCGACGAGCTGCTGCCCGGCGACCCGCGCGTCTGCGAGACGCGGCCCGGCGCGGGTGCGGAAGTGCGCCGGGGCGCGACCGTGGACGTGGCCGTCTCGAAGCGCTGCTGAGCGCGTCCTGCTCAGCCGTCGGGCGTGACGGCGATCAGGCCGACGCGAGCGCGTCCGCCGTCCCGGTGCACACCGAGCACGATCCGCCCGGTGATCGGCCCGGCACCGGAGCGGGAGGCCACGTAGCTCCCCGTCGCGCGGCCGGCCGCGCCGGCCCGCACCGCGAGCCCGGTGAGCCGGTAGTCCTGTGTCACGTTGGCGGCGAACTGGCCGCGGTACTCGCGCAGCACCGCGGCGCGGCCGCGCTGCGAGTCGGCGGGCGTGATCCGAGACACGTCGCGGCTCAGCAGGTCCGCGAGCGCGTCGTCGTCCTCGCGTGCGTAGGCAGCGGCGAACGAGTCGGCCACGTCACGGACGTCCGCGGCCGTCACCGCGCCGGACTCCTCGGCGGAGGCGAACGGGCCAGCGTCGAGGGCGAGCAGCACGGCGACGGCCGCGGCGGCGGCCAGGGCCACGGCCGCCGCGGCCAGACCCCGCGGCACGCGACCCCTTGGCGCGCGACTGATCCGGGCGGTGGGGGCCTGGGATGGGCCGGTCGCTCCGGCTCGATTCGCCGGCAGCGCGACAGTTGAGGCCGGCAGCGGCGCTGTGAGCGCGCCGGGAGCGCCGTTCCCCGCCGGCGTCGTGGGCGCCCGGGGAGGGATCGTCGCGTCCGCCGGGGTGCCGGCCGCCGCGAGCGCCGCCTCCACCAGGGCGCGCGCCGACGGGTAGCGGTCCTCGGGCCGCTTCGCGAGCGCCCGGGCCACCACGGCGTCGAAGGCCTCAGGTACCCCCTCGGTCGCGGACGGCCGCGGGGGCGGCTCGGTCAGTTGGGCCAGCATCGTGGCCGCGTAGGTGCCCCGCGAGAAGGGTGGCCGGCCGGTGAGGGCCGCGTACAGCACGCAACCGAGTGCGTAGACATCCGTCCGGGCGCTCACCGGCTCCGCCTCGAGCTGCTCGGGGGCCATGAACTCCACGGTGCCCAGAAGGTCGCCGGTCTGGGTGAGCCGGGTGTCCGAGGAGGCGTCGAGCGTCAGGCCGAAGTCGCTCAGGTAGACGTGCAGGGCGCCCTCGTCACTCGCCAGCAGGACGTTCGCCGGCTTCACGTCGCGGTGGACCAGACCGGCGGCGTGCGCCCCCTCGAGCCCGGATCCGACCTGCGCCACGACCGCCGCCGCCAGCGCCGGGTCGAGGCGCCCGGACGAGGCGATCAGGCCCTGGAGGTCGCCACCCTCGACCCAGCGCATCACGAGGTAGAGCCGCCCGTCCTGCTCGCCGGCCTCGTAGACGGGGATCACGTTCGGGTGGTCGATCGCCGCCGCCAGGCGCGTCTCGCGCTCGAAGCGGGCGTGGAACAGCGGGTCGGCGGCCCGCTCGGGCGCCACGACCTTGAGCGCGACCCTACGCCCGAGCGGAAGCTGGGTCGCGCGGTAGACGACACCCATCCCTCCACGCCCGGCCACCCCCTCGATGTGGCAGTTGGCGAAGGTCGAGTCCAGGACCAGCTCGGACATCGGCATGAGTGTGACGCACAGACTGCCGCGCGTTACGGTCCAGCGGTGCCGCGCCACTCCACCGCCGGTGCTCGACGTAAGCGGACTCCCCTAAGGACCGAGAGCATCGTCTTTCACGATCTCCAGCAGGGTGGCCGCACGGGCGACCTCCCGTACTACCGGGAGCTGGCCCGGAGGGCGGGCGCAACCCTGGAGCTGGGAGCGGGTACGGGCAGGGTCGCACTCGAGCTGGCCGGCCTCACGGACCTCTGGGCGAACGACCTCGACGATCGATTGCTCGGGGAGCTCAGCCGCCGTGCCGAAGCGTGCGGGCTATCGGTCACGCCGGTCCCGGGCGATGCAACCAAGCTCGACCTCGGCCGGACCTTCGACCTGATCATCGTGTCCACCGGCTTGGCGCAGTTCGTCGGCGGCCGGTGCGAGCGGCAGGCGCTGATGCGCGTGATCGCACGTCACCTGGCCACGACCGGCGTGGCGGTGGTGGCGCTCGTGGATGTGGACGAGGTGCTGCGCGAGTGCACGACGCCCGCGGCCCGACAGCGTCTACGCGCTCGCGGGCGAACCTTCGTCTGCCAGCAGCTCGCCGCGACCGAGACCGAGGCCGGCGCGCAGGTCACCTGGAAGCGCGGCGTCCATCGGCGGACCGCGGGTCGTCTGATCGCCCGACCGGTCGCGCCCGCCCTCGTGACCTACCACCGCGTGAGCCCCGAGGACCTGGCCGCCGACGCACGCGCCTGCGGCCTGCACTCGCCCCGCGTTCATCACGACCCCGGCGATGCGACGAGCCTCGGGTCCACCTACTGCGTGCTGCGCGGTCAGCCGCCGGCGCCCAGGAGCGCGGCGATTTGGTTCGCCACGGGGGAGCCCAGCCCGGTGGCGAGGTCGTAGCCCGGCCGGGCCGGGCAGCACGACCCGCCGAATAGGGCGTTGCCGCCCTCGGTGATGTCGATGAACGCGCTCGGATTGCGCTTGGCGATGGCGTAGAGCAGCGGCGGCACGAAGCCGGGCCGCGGCAACCCCTGCTGCTTGGCCTGCTGTGACCAGAGGGCGATCATGCCCGCCACGAGCGGCGTGGCCGCGCTCGTGCCGCCCACGAACGTGATGCTCTGGGCAGGGGACTTGGGGCAGCTCTTGACGCCGCTCGAGCAGACGATCGGGTAGCCGGGGCTCTCGTCGGCGAAGGCGGCGATGTCGGGGACCATCCGGTACTTCGAGTTCGCGAACGACTGGGCGGGCTGCCACGAGGGCCGGCTCTGGAAGGTGCTCTGCCCGCCGCCGCCGCCCTTGGCCGCGTTGAACGGCGCCGGGTAGACCGTGTCGTTCCACGGGCCCGTGGAGGCGATCGTGTTGTTCGAGTTCAGCGTCAGGTTCGTCCCGCCCACGGCCAGCACCCACCCCGAGCTGGCGGGCCAGGACACCTGTGGCTTCTTATCGCTCGAGGTGAGCTGGCTCGGCCGGCACGCCGCGAGCGCATGCGGACGAGCCGGTGTCGCCGGCGGCGACCACCACCGTGATCCCCAGCGCCGCCTCCGCCGCGAGCAGGCGGGTGACCAGTGTCCGCGACGCCGAGTACTTGGAGACCGTCGACTCGCAGACGCCGTAGGACACCGACACGACATTGGGGAGGCGGTGCGCCGTTGGTGGTCGCCTGAAGCGGCGAGGCGAGCAGCTTCAGGAAGCCGAGCACGTCCCCGTCGTCCTGCTCCTCGTCGATCGGGTGGACCCAGAGGTCGAACCGATCGAGCTGCGGCGCCACCATCGAGACCACCATCGCGTCGAGCGAGCTCTCCAGGATCGGCTTGATGCCGGAGCCGTTATGGATCTTGAGCGCCGTCCCCTGCGCGCCGAAGCAGTCGCGGTACTGATTCACGTCCGAGGTCGGCGTGGGCGCCTCGCCGACGATCGCCAGCCGCGCGTCCTGCCCCAGCATGCCGGCGGAGTGAAGCGGACGCGATCCCGTACGCCTCCAGGATCTGGTTCGGGTACAGGCCGGAGGACGAGGCGAGTGCGCCGGGATAGGTCGTGCCGACACACGATGCGCCCACCGTGCCGGTCCGCGTCGGGGTGCCGCCGTCGTAGACGGCAGCGGATGCTGGCGGCCGGGCCCCCGCGCCGGGCCAGCCGGACGACGACCCTTGCTTCACCGTCAGCCGCATGCCCGCCACCGTGTCCACGTTCCCCTTCAGCCCCTTCGGGGCCTTTGGCGTGTTGACCGGCAGGGCGACGATCGCGCCCGAGGACGTCTTGTAGCGGGCCCACTTCGTCCCGAACATCTTCTGCGCCTTGCCCACCGACACCGTCGCGCTCGCTCGCAGATGGGTCACATCGACGGTGGCCTTCACGCTCTTCGACTTGAACGCGTTCACCACGGCCTTGCGCTTCGACGACGTGGCCCCGTACTTGCTCTGGAGCTTCGACAACGAGAGGTACTTGCCGTACGACGAAGACGACGGGTTGCTGGCGGACTTCGCTGCCTTCTGCACGCCCGAGTTGTTCGCGACGAGGCCGATCTGGAGCGCCAGCTTGAGACCCGTGGACGCCGCTCCCACCTTGTGCAGGTCCTTGTGGGAGATCGGGCCGTAGTTCACCTTGGCGGCTGCCTGAGACGGCGCCGCGCTCAGAGCAACGCAGACAACCACCGCCGTCAACGCCGCCACCGTCGCCCTGGGCCGCGATGCGATTCTCATGGGTCCATCGTCCCGTCCCGCCGCTCCGTCCACATCACCTCAATGAGATGACATGGGCGACCGCCCGACCCTTTTTTACTCGCGGTTGGCGGCCGCGGCCCGGCGGCGCACCAGGACGCCGAGCGTGGCCAGGGCGAGCGCGACGGGTATTCCGATCAGCGCCACGTCGCCGCCGATCTCGACGACTCGCTCGGCGGTGGCGTACGCGGCGTATCCGAGGATCGAGAAGGCGAGCGCGAAGACGCCGGTTCCGAGGATGCTCCAGGGGAGGAACCGTCGGTAGGGCCATCCCGATGCCCCGGCAACGAGTGGCACGAGGGGCCGGGCGAAGGGCACGAGGCGGGCCACGGCGACGGTGGCGGCGCCCCAGCGGGCGAAGAAGGCGTCGAGCGGCTCCAGCCGCTCCTCGGTGACGCCGAACCTCGTCCCGTGCCTCACGAGATATCCGCGTCCGAAGCGCCGGCCGAGGTAGAAGCTCCAGCTGTCTCCCACAAGCGAGGTGACCCAGACGACCAGCACGAGCGGAACGAGGTCGATCACACCCTGCCGGGCGAGCAGGCCGCCGAACGCCACCCCCCACTCGCCGGGGAAGATGACGGTGAACGGCGGTGCGCCCGTCTCGAGGAACGCCATCCCGGCGACGACGAGGTAGGCCCAGCGGCCGAGGGTTTCGCCCGAGCTCTCGATCTCCGCCTGGGGGTCGGGCACGCCGGTCACGACCTGGGTGGCGACCAGCACGAGCAGCGCGGCGACCGTCAGGCTGATCGCGGCCCGTAGGGGGCGCCGCTGGTAGACGCGGTAGGCCGCGAGCGCGGCGAAGACCGGTGCGGCGACTGCGGCGACTGTTTGCGCTGTTGTCAGGTTCTGGTTCCGGGGGCGACACGGGCAGGATGGCAGCAGTCGGTTGCCGTTTGAGTCAGGGCAACCACTCGACTTATGCTGAGTGTGCTTGCCGTTCTCCTCGATCGAGTTCTTGTGGTTCTTCATGCCGCTGGTGCTGGCGCTGTACCTGGCGCTGGCTCCGCGGCTGCGCAATGGGCTTCTCGCCGCAGTCAGCCTCGTGTTCTACGCGTGGGGCGCTCACGCCCTGCTGCTGTTCTTCCTGGCCAGCATCGCCGTCAACTACGTCGCCGGCCTGTCGATCGCCCGGGCTCGCGATCTCGGAAACCACGAGCGGTCCCGCCGGATCATGTGGGTCGCCGTCGGCGCGAATCTGGCGGCCCTGCTGTTCTGGAAGTACACGGTGTTCGCCGTCACGCAGCTGTCGACGTTCAGCGGGGCGGTGGGCGGGGGTGACATCGACTCGCCGAGCATCGTCCTGCCGCTCGGCATCTCGTTCTTCACCTTCCACGGGATCTCCTACGTGGTCGACCTGTACCGCGGCACCTCCCGGCCGATGCGGAGCGTGGTCGACTACACGCAGTACATCGCCTTCTTCCCGCAGCTCGTCGCCGGTCCGATCGTGCGGTATCACGAGATCGACGAGCAGATCAGGCATCCCCCGCCGCGTGAGCAGCGCATGTGGGACATCGCCGAGGGGTTTCCGCGCTTTGCCCTCGGACTGAGCAAGAAGGTCGTGGTGGCCGACCCGCTGGGCGCGGTCGTGGCCGCGGCCTTCGACGGTGGCGGGAGTCCGAGCTTTGCCGTCGCCTGGATCGGCGCCCTCGCGTACACCGTCCAGATCTATTTCGACTTCTCGGGTTACTCGGACATGGCCATCGGCCTTGCGCGCATGTTCGGGCTTCGGCTTCCTGAGAACTTCCGTCGCCCCTATTCGGCCGTCTCGGTGACGGACTTCTGGCGCCGCTGGCACATGACGCTGTCGCGCTGGTTTCGCGACTATCTCTACATCCCGCTCGGCGGCTCGCACGGCTCGCAGGGGGAGACGGTGCGCAACCTCATGGTCGTCTTCTTCCTGACCGGGATCTGGCACGGCGCGGCGTGGACCTTCGTGCTCTGGGGTCTCTTCCACGGCACGGTGCTCGTGGTCGAGCGGCTCTCCGGTCTTGCGGCAATGCCCGGCCACGCGCCTTCAGGCACCCCGCCGCGCGGTCACGTTCCTGACGGTGGTGGTCGGCTGGGTGCTCTTCCGAGCCACCGGGATCGGGCAGGCGGTGGACTTCCTCGAAGCGATGATCCCGCATCCGGGCATTGCGCTGGACCTGCCCGCCACGATGCAGCAGGCGCTCACGCCACAGGCCAAGATCGCTCTGGGCCTCGGGCTGGCCACCGTCCTCCTGCCTCGCGACCTGGTCGCCGGGCGACTGGTGCAGGGCGGCTGGACAGGAGTCCGCCTCTTGGCGCGCGGGGCCGCGCTGGCAGTACTTCCCTACACGGCCATCGTGATCGCCGCCGGCTCCTTCAGCCCCTTCCTCTACTTCCGCTTCTGATGGCTGACGCACCCGACCCGCTCGCACCGGAGGAGCCACCCCGTCCCCGGGCACCGCGTCCGCCCCGGGCTCTCGGCGCGGCACTCGCGGTCCTCGCGCTCATGTTCTTCGGCGCCCCGCTCGTGCTGATCCTGCTCGGTGCGTCAGGCTCCCGGATCGAGGGCGAGCGAGCGGCGCACGTGCCCCGCTTCGACGAGGGCTGGGAGGCGTTCGACAGCGGAGCCCGCTATCTCGCGGAACACCTGCCCGGGCGCGCCCGGGCCGTGCAGGCGAACAACTTCATCGCCAAGGATGTGCTCGGGGGGAGGGCTGTGTACGGCACGGCGGCCGCACCGGGGGCGGAGGGAGTCCCCTCTGGGAACGTGACGGGCGCGAACAAGCGGACGGACGATCAGACAGGTGGCGCGTCCGCCGGCAACATTCCGGTCGTTGAGGGGCTCCACGGGTGGAGCTTCCTTCAGGGAGACCTGGATGTGACCTGCCACCCCCCGGTGGGACTGGGCACCGCACTTCGCCGCTGGAGCCGGCTCGTGTCCATCATCCGGGCGAGCGGACGACGTGTCGTCCTGCTGTTCGCGCCGGAGAAGTCCACCATCTATTCGGAGAACCTCGGACCTGAGACGGTGAACCGCGACTGCGCGCTGGCCGCCAAGCGGCGAGCGTGGGCACGCATAGAGGCGTCTCCCGATTCCGACCTGATACCGCTGCGCCGTCCGCTCATGGACCTCAAGCAGCGATCGGAGGAGCAGCTCTATTTCTCGGAGAACAGTCACTGGAACGACATTGGAGCCATCGAGCTGGCACGCAGGGCGCTCGAACACGTGGGAGGCGCCACCGTTCGCATCCGGCCGGACGAGGAACGGCGGGGCACCGGCAGGATCAGGTCCGACCTGGCCCGGTTCCATGGCGAGGATCAATCTGCCACCACGCCGACCATCACAATCGCCCGCCCGGGTAACGACAAGGGGCATGCGAGGTTCCGCAAGATCGGCGGCGTGCCGGCGCTGGTCACGACGCACGCCGTCGGGCCGGCGCCCGTACTCCGCGGCACCACCGTCTTCATCCACGACTCCTACGGAAACGCACCTTTTGCGATGCTGACCCACTACGCGCAGCGATTGGTCGATCTCGGCTGGCCGCTCCAGGACCCGGAGAACATCGTGCCGGTGATCCGATCGGCTGACACGGTGATCATCGAGGCCGTGGAGCGCAGCTTCTGGAAGCTTCCCGTGGCGGCCCGGGGGGGCTCGGTGCTCTCCCCACGGAACCTCACGCGGCTGCAACGGGCCCTCTTGCCCCGCTGAGCGAAGATACCCGGCGTGCCGCCAGACGCGTCCGGTACCGAGGGCCGCCTGCTGCGCGGGGTGCCCGTGTTCACCGGTCTCTCCCGCGAGAACAGGGAACGGTTGGCCGCACTGGGCACCAACGTGACGGTGGCCGCGGGCGACTGGCTCCTACGCGAGGGCGACGAGGCGGATGTGATGTACGTGATCCGCTCGGGCCGCCTCGACGTCCTGGTCGAGGGTCCGCCGGAGACCCTGGTGCGCACGCTGCGCCGCGGCGACGTGGTGGGCGAGCTTGCCCTCCTGCACGCGGGCCGGCGGACCGCGTCGGTCAGGGCACGCCGGGACTCCGTGCTGCTCGAGGTGTCGCGGGCGCAGTTCGAAGCGCTCGTCCGCCAGGAACCGGGCTTCGCCGTGGGGCTCACGCGGGCGCTGGGCGCCCAGCTGGCGGCGAGTCGCACGCCGATAGCCTCCGCGCCGCCGCCGCGCACGATCGCCGTGGTCCGCCTCGACGCCGGGGCACCGGGACAGGACGCGGTGGAGCGACTCGCGGCGGGTCTCAGGAGCGCGGGCACTCTCGCGCGGCTGGAGGACTCCGCGGGAACCGAGGCCGAGCGGCTCGGCGCGATCGAGCGCGCTGAGCGCGAGGCCGAGCGCGTCCTGCTCGTCGCCGGCCCGGCGGACGAGGCATGGACCGGGCTGTGCCTGCGCGAGGCGGACCTGATCCTGGCCCTCACCTCGGGCGCGCCGGACATGGGCTGGCGGGCCCACGCCCCCGCGCTGCAGGGCTGTGAGCTGCTGAGCGCCGGCGGAGCGCCCAGCGCCTCCCTGCTCGCCTCGCTCCAGCCGCGCGAGGTGCAGGTCATCTCCGATCCGGACCGGCTCGGCCCGGCACTCGACTCCACGGCCCGGCGCCTCACCGGCCGCGCGGTGGGTGTGGTGCTCTCCGGCGGGGGAGCGAGGGCCTTCGCTCACCTCGGGGTGCTCGAGGAGCTGTGCGCCGCCGGCCTGGTGATCGACCGCGTGGGGGGAGTCAGCCTCGGCGCGGCGGTGGCCGCGGGGATAGCCACGGGCGCGGATCCCGAGGCGGTGTACCGGGTCTTCCGGGAGTCGTTCGCGAACGCCAATCCGACCGGCGACTACGCGGTGCCCGCCTACGCGCTCCTGCGCGGCGGCCGGGTGCGCCGCATGCTGGCCGAGAGCTTCGAGGGGCTGCGGATCGAGGAGCTGCCCGTTCGCTTCTTCTGCCTCAGCTGCGACCTCGTCTCCCGCGAGGCCGTGGAGCACCGGACCGGGCCTCTTCACGAGGCGGTGTACGCCTCGCTGGCGATCCCCGCTCTCTTCCCCCCGATGGCGGGTCCCGACGGCGGCGTGCTCGTGGACGGCGGTGTGCTCGACAACCTTCCCGTGGCCGCGATGGCGCGCTCGGGCGAGGGACCGGTGATCGCGAGCGATGTGACCGGGCGAGTCGGGTCCTTCCGGCGCGCGGGCCGCCCGCGCCTGGTCCGGCTGGCCGGCCGGGTCCGGCGCACCCTGACCGGCACCGAGACGGAGCTGCCCCGCCTCGGTGAGACCATCGTGCGCGCCGTGACCGTCGGAAGCATCGACACCGTGGCCGCGGCGCGCCTCCACGCCGATGTGGTGATCAGTCCCGAGGTCGACGGCGTGGGTCTCATGGACTGGAAGCGCCTCGACTCGGTGCGCGAGCTGGGCCGGCAGCGCCGCCCAGGCCGCCCTGCCGGACCTGGACAGGCTGCTCCGCGCCTGAGGAAAGCACCGCTCGCCCACTTGCGGCATGCTCCGCCGGTGCGCGCGCTCTGGGTCGAGGTGGAACAGGACTTCTCCGCGCCCGTGGATCGTGTCTTCGCTCACTTCAGCGAGCACGAGAATCTCGAGCCCCTCCTCGGGGCGAAGATCGAGCGCCTCGGGGACGGGCAGCCCCAGCGCAACGGGGTGGGATCCCGGCGGCGCCTGCGTATCGGACCCCTGCCTCCGTTCGAGGAGACCGTGACCAAGTTCGTCCCGGACGACCTGATCGAGTACCGGATCACGAAGGGCACGCCGCTGCGCGATCACGTGGGAGTGATGCGCTTCGAGGCGCTCCCCGGGGGCGGCACGCACCTCGACTACCGAATCCGGATCTCCTCCGGGATACCCGGGGTGGCCCCGCTGGTCAGGGCCGCCACCGCGAGCACGATCAGCGCGGGTCTGGCGAAGCTCGACCTCGGCTAGGGCGGAGCTTCCAGAGCCTGCCCTCCGCGGACAGGTAGTAGAAGCGGCCGGCGAAGCCCGGGGTCACGATGTTGCCCGGCGCGCCGGTGGCCGCGAGCGGCGCGGAGCGCGCATGCTCGGCGCCCGTGCGCTCATCCAGCCAGACCACCTCGTCGCCCCGTGCGCCGAGATCGGGAATGACGATCTCGCGGTGGCGGGGGTCACCGACCAGGGCCGCGAAGTCGAGGGAGCTGAGCGCCCGCCGCCAGGTCACCGACAGGCCTCGTCTCGGATCCAGGCGCAGCGCCGCCATCCTGCCCGCGGAGGAATCGTGGGTCACGATCGTGCGATTGGCGGCGTCGAGCGCGGGCTTGGACACGATCCAACTGCCCTGCTGCCTTCGGCCGGCGAACGGCGTGATGCGGAACACCCGCCGGCTGTCGTGGACGTTCACCGCGGTCACCGTCAGGGGCTCGGGCGACGGCAGGAAGTTCGTCTGCACCACGACGAAGTGGCCGAGCAGGCCGGGCCCGGTGCCCGGACGCTGGGCGCCCCGCCGGTAGCGCACGGGCCCCCACCCCCGGTCGACCGCGAGTGCCCTCCGGCGGTAGCGAAAGCGGAACAGCGAGTCCCGCCCGGCGGCGTACACGTAGTCGCGCCCGCCGGACCGCCCGAAGGTGATGCGCCCGGTGACGGGCTCGGGTGCGGTCATCCTGGACACCACACGCAGCCGGCGGGGGTCGACGACCACGATGCGCGTCGGCAGGGCGTTGGCCGCGGCGCACGAGAGTCCGGTGAAGGCACCCACCGTGGCCATCGGGTTCGGCGGCACCGCGGCCGCCGGGCATGGACCGCGCTCGATCTTCTTCGCCACGATCATGCCGTCGGGCATCACGATCATTCCGTTGTACGCCGCGCCGGTGAGGCCGGGATCCTCGGGCAGCTCGCGCCGGGCCAGCGTCTCGCCGGTGAGGGGATCCAGCTTCACCATGACACTGCCGTACACGGCGTAGAGGAAGCCATTGCCGTGCACGAGCAGCACGCCGGGATAGCTCCACTGGCCGGGAGGGCTGCGGTCGGGAATCGGCGTGCGCCAGCGCGCCCTCAGCGAGCGCGGGTCGACGCCGGCCACGAAGCCGCCGTCGCGGCTCGCGTCCGGTCCGTACCCGTAGACGAAGAGCTCGTCGCGGTCGCGGGTGGCCGCGATGTAGGGGGTCCGGTAGTCACGCCGGCGCGGCCCGGGTGAGGATTCGCGCGCGGCCCCCGCCGGTGAGCTCACGGAGCGTGCAGGTGTGCGGGAACACCTGCGTCCGGGAGGAGGAGAAGTGCTCGAACGGCGCCACCGTCCTGTAGTGGGGAGCCGCGGCGCGGCCGGGATGGAGGGAGTGCGCGGCCGGGCAGCCCCGCGCCTCCGCCACGGCGGCGGGCCCGAGCACGAGCGGGACGAGGACGAGCGGGAGCGCGCGCCGGAGCATGCCGGGAGCCTAGGGCGAGTGCTGACATATTGTCAACATGACACCGTGTCAGCTATATTGCCGCCCGTGGCCGTCCAGTCTCGGAGACTCGCCCCGGAGGCCCGCCGGCGCCAGCTGGTGGACGCGGCGCTCGCCCTGTTCGCCGCCGGCGGACACGACGAGGTGGGGCTCGAGCACGTGGCCGCGCGCGCTCACGTCCGGCGCAGCCTCCTGTACCGCTACTTCCCGGGCGGCAAGCCGGACCTGTACCTGGCCGTGGTGGAGGAGGCGTGGCGTCGCCTCGTGGAGAAGGTGGACACGGACGCCGCCCGCCCCCTCGAGCACAAGCTTCCGGACAATGTGACCGTGTTCCTCGACCTGGCCGAGCGCGGCGATCCGGCCATGGCCGTGCTCGCCCAGGCACGCCGCGTGGACGAGCCCCGGGTCCGAGCCGTGACGCGCGACGCCCGCCGGTCCTGGTCGCGTCTCATCGCCGAGAACCACCTCGGCCACGTGGACCCGCCGGAGACCGTGGTGGTGGCCATCACCGGATACCTGGCGCTCGCCGAGGTGCTGATGGAGGAGTGGCTCGCGCACTCGGCCGTCAGCCGCCCCGAGGTGGAGGCGATCCTCGAGGGCGCGCTTCCGCCGATCGTCGACATGGCCCAGAACGTCAACCCTCACCCCATCCGCTCCTAGGAGGACCCGTGCCCGACCGACCGCCCAACCTCGTCCTCCTGGTCACCGACCAGCAGCGCGCCCCGCAGCACTGGCCCGAGGACCCGGCGTGGCTCGACGAGCTGATGCCGAACGACGCCGAGCTGCGGCGCACGGGCATTAGCTTCACGCGCGCCTTCACGGCCACGGCCATGTGCTCGCCCAGCCGGGCGAGCTTCCTCACCGGGAAGTACCCCTCCCGCCACGGGGTGACGCTCACCCTCACCGAGGGCGACCTCTATCCCGACCGCGACAACAACCCCGCCGTGATCCGGGCGGTGGGCCACCTTGCCCGCACCGGCGAGGTGCCGCGCTCGCGCCTCTTGAGCCGCTTCTTCCGTGGGCTCCTGCGCCTGGGGCCCAAGAGCGGCAACGAGCCGGAGCTGCCCGCCGGCTTCGACACGCTCGCCACCCTCCTGCGCGAGCGGGGCTACCACGTGGCCATCAAGGGCAAGTGGCACCTCTCGAAGCCCGTCAACGGGAGCGAGTGGAGCGACGCCGATCCCGAGCGGATCGAGCGCGACTACGGCTTCGCGGACTGGGAGCCGCCGGACGCGGGCGGCGATGCGAAGGCCCACACCTTCGGCGGCGGGAACGCCGGCACGACGCACGAGGGCTGGGACGAGGACTACACGCGGCAGATGGAGCAGTGGCTGCGGCAGGCGAACCTCCCCGAGCCGTTCTGTCTCGTCTTCTCGCTCGTCAACCCCCACGACGTGCTGGGCTACCCGTCCTCCTACGAGGTGGGCGGCTACGAGCGGGCGGCCTTCGACTCGCTCGGCGTGCCGCTTCCCGCGACGGTGGACGAGGACCTGCGCGAGAAGCCCACGGTGCACTCGCTCATGAAGCTCGGCCAGGCGGCGTACATCGGCGCACTTCCCGACGAGCAGGCGAAGCGGGACTACGTGAACTTCTACGCGCACCTCCACCGCGTGGTGGACGAGAAGATCGGCCGGCTCCTCGCCGCCCTCGGTCCGGCCGACGATCCCGACTCCCTGCGCTCTCGCACCGTCATCGCGCGAACGTCCGACCACGGCGAGCTGGGGATGTCACACGGCGGGCTGCGCCAGAAGATGTTCAACGCGTACGAGGAATCGATCCGCGTGCCGCTCGTGGTGTCCAACCCGGTGCTCTTCCCCGAGCCCCGCGAAAGTGACGCGCTCGTGTCACTCGTCGATCTGGTGCCGACCCTGCTCGGCCTGGCCGGGGACCAGGGCGACCCGGCGCGCTTCGACGGGCGTGATCTCGGCCCGCTCCTGAGGGGCACCGAGGAGACCGTGCGCGACGCCGTGCTCTTCACCTACGACGACCATCAGGCGGGCACCGCGTTCCAGAACGTGTCCGGGCAGCCGAACCGGATCCGCTGCGTGCGCGATGACCGCTGGAAGTACGCCCTGTACCTCGATCCCGCGGGCCTCACCGCGCCCGAGTACGAGATGTACGACCTCGAAACCGATCCCGACGAGGCGCTGAACCTCGTGGACAAGAACACCGGGCGCGGGAGGACGAGGTCGGCGGAGGTCGAGCGCCGCCGGCTCCACGAACGGCTGCTCCAAGCGTGCGCCGAGAGCGGAACGCTGACCCCGCCCCTGCCGCCGGTGTGAGGAGCCCTACAGGTCGCGACGGGCGAACCCGGCGCGCGCCAGCGCGGCCACCACCGCCATGTACGCCGACCGCCCAGGGCCACAGCAGGTCGCCGCCCTCCTGCGCGCCGCCGAACGGCCCCAGTTCCACCACGACGCCGGTGATCCCGACGGTCTCGCTCGTCAGCCCGTGGAGCCCGGCCTGGTACAGCGCCTCGAAGGGCAGGGCCCAGGACGTGATCTCCGCCACCGTCTTCAGCGTGTCCGCCTCCAGCGCCTCGCCGATCTGCCCCAGCAGCCCGGCGGCCAGGCCGGCGCCGAAGAGCATGAAGACGGCGATCCCGTTGGCCGTGGCCGACAGCCACACGGAGCCGAGCAGGGACAGGCCCGCGATCACCAGGACGCCCGCCGCCAGTCCGAGCGCCGGCCCGAGCGCCTCGTCGGGCCACCAGTCCCCGGTGGCCCCGGTGATCAGGACCGCGGCCCCGTACATGGCGAGCACGTAGGCCACGCAGACCACGCCGGCGGCGGCGAAGCGCCCGGCGAGCACCGTCGTCCGGCCGACGGGACGCACCACCAGCGGCTGGAGCAGGCCGCGGTCGGCGTCGCCCCGCACCCCGTTGAGGGTCAGGAACGCCGCCAGCACGGCGCCGAGGAACAACGTGGTGAACATCGCGAGCCCGAGGAGCGTGGAGCCCACCAGCACCTTCTCGTCGAAGGCCTCCTGGCCGGTGAGCGTCCGGGCCTCGTCGAACGCGGAGGCCGTGCCCAGCCAGTAGAGGCCGAGGAACAGGAGCGAGAGCACGAGCACCACCACGAACACCCGCCGCCGAACGCACTCGCGCAGCGTGTACCCGGCGATGAGCATGCCGTCGCGGGCGCTCACTCGGCGGCCGAGCAGCTCCAGATAGGCATCCTCGAGGCGTCGACTCCAGCAGCCGCACGCCGTACACGGAGGCTCCGTCACCCACCAGGCCGGCAACGATCTCCGGCACCTCCTCGCGGGTGACGTCCGGGTAGGACCTGAGGCCGCTCGCCGTCTCCACCTCCAGGCCGCGGGGCCGGGTGAGATCGCTCGGTGCGCCCTCGGCCACGACCAGTCCCGCATTCAGGATGGCCACCCGGTCGCAGACCAGCTCGACCTCGCTCAGCAGGTGGGAGTTCAGCAGCACCGCCACCCCGCGGCTGCGCAGCTCCCGGAGGAGGTCGCGTACCACCCGGCGGCCCATCGGGTCCAGCGCGCTCGTGGGCTCGTCGAGCAGCAGCAGCGTCGGGGATCCCACCAGCGCCTGGGCAATGCCGAGGCGCTGCTGCATCCCCTTGGACATCGCACCCACGCGAACGTCCGCCGCCTCCTCGAGACCCACCAGGCTCAGCAGCTCCGTCCGCTCCTTCGCCCCGCCGGGCGACCCGGCCAGACGCTGGTGCAGGCCCACCAGCTCGTCGGCGCTCAGCCAGTCGGGAAAGCGAAACAGCTCGGCGAGATAGCCGATCGTCGCCCGGGCCTCCGCGGACCCGGCCGGCGCTCCGTTCACCTCGGCGCTCCCGGCCCCGGCCCGGACGAGCCCGCAGGCGATCTTGGTGAGGGTCGACTTGCCGGCCCCGTTGGGTCCGAGCAGCCCGATCAGCTCCCCCGGCTCGACCCGCAGGTCCACCCCGCCCAGAGCGAGCTTGTCGCCGTAGCGCTTCTCCAGTCCCTGGCAGGCGAAGGCGGACGGCACGCCGCGCAGTGTAGGAAGCCGCGGCGGCGAGACCGCTAGTAGGTCGCGGAGCCCTTCAGAAGCACG
>CAVVYE010000001.1:0-24815 GCA_963752455.1 uncultured Thermoleophilaceae bacterium | reverse complement strand
TCTGGGGGTGCGCTCGGCGAAGGCGGCCAGGCCCTCGGCCTGGTCCCAATACACCTCGTACCGGGTGCACAGGCCGTCGGCCTAGCTGGAGAGCTCCCAAGAGGGCTGGGTCACCTCCACCGAGGATCCGCTGCCCAGCCCGATGTACTCCACCCAGGCGAACACCCACCGTCCGGCCGTCTCCAGGGCGCGGGGCTCCACGCGCATCTCGTCCCAGGCTGCGCCCCTCAGCGCTCCAGGAGGGCGCGGTACTCCCCGTGGCCGTGGTAGGTGCCGCTCTCGAAGTTCGGCGGGGCTACGAAGACCTCGACCCCGGGATCGAACAGCTCGAGCATTCCCGTCCACTTCCCCCGCGCCGTATCGGCCGTAGGCCAGCCGGGTGAGCTCTTCTGGAGACCCGCTCATGAGTGCCAATTGTGCCGGGCGGGCCCGCGGGTTGCTCCGTCCCTCAGGCGATGAACGCCTCCAGGCGGCGTGCCTCGTCCTCCACCTCGCGCCGCGCGTTCCGGGGCAGCGGCTCGAACGGCTCGATCCTCACACGTCCCTTCTCCTCTCGCGAGCTGCCCGCCACGGCGCCGTCGACGGTGAAGGAAGGGCTTGGACTGCGGTGTCTTGGTGCTGAAGAGCAACGGGCGAAACCGCTCCGGCAGGATGCCTGCGCGGCGCACGTTCACCAGCAGAGTGGCGTCCCATGTGGGCAGGAAGCGCGCCGGGCGCCGGAGTGGAAGGCATCCGGCAACAGAACCCCGCGGCACGTCCACCAGCACGCGATCCTGCTCATCTCGGAACCGGCGCAGCCGGAGCCGCTCCACCGCCGGCTTCCACCGCTCCCGCGGCAAGCCCGGCCCAGTCGGCCAGATCGGTCACCCGGCGCGGGGCCGAAGGCTCCGGAGGTAGCGCAAGCACCAGATGGTCCAGGGGGTCCTCCGCGCGGGTCGCGCCCGAGCCAGCTCTCGGCCAGCGCGTACATGTCCGCGCGGCGGTGCTCCCACGTGCCCGACGGGGGCACCCCTCACCACGTCGAGCCACAGCGTCGCGCCGTTGAACACCCGCGAGTCGCCGCCGGCCATCTCGAGCAGCTCGGCCCGTCCCGCGGGTCCCTCATCCAGGCGGGCACGCATCAGCTCCCGCGGCGCGCTCCACCTCCGGCTCGCTGGGTCCGGTCTTCTGCCCGCCCGCGCAGCCAGCGCACGCGGCGCTCGTCCCGCACCGCGTCCGTGAGCGGCCAGTAGTCCGCCCGCGACACCAGGTGGATGGTCACTCTCATCAGCGTGCCCTGCACCACCGTCCGGGCGCTCCAGCGCCCGCGTGAGGGCCGTCCCGCCTGAGGTCCTTCCAGCCGCAACCACAGCCCGATGTACATGGACGGCGCGTATTGCGCCTGGATTCCTCCGACCCGCTCGAGCGCCGCCGGTAGGGCCACGCGCCCGCCGCTCCAGGAGCAGCTGGCGTGCCCAGGACCGCCCGGTTCAGGTCCCTCTCGGAGAGGACGCGCTCGTTTCCGCGGGCCACCTCCGCTATTGCGAGCCCCTAGCCGCGCAGGCGCAGTCGCGTGCTCCTGCGCACGATGCGGCCGGTGGCGTCCCGGAACGCGATGTGGAGCGTCAACCGGTGATGCCCGTCGCGTGCGAGCGCTCGCAGGCCCGCCCGGGTCAGCCGCAGCCTCACGGCGTGACGGCCGGAGCGGGTCGTGGTGCGGCGGCCGCGACCCAGCCCGCGTGGCCACGGCGAAAGGTCAGCGAGAGCGTCCGGCCAGGCGGCGTCCAGGCCCCTGACGGTCACTCCGCGCCGGCGAACGAGCGCGGCGCGGCCGGTGCGGCGCAGCGCCCGCGCCGTGTTGTTCACGTCGCCACTGAGGGCCGCGGCCAGCCCGCGCATCGGGGGGCGCCGGCGTAGGGTCGGGGCGACTCCGGCGGGGCCGGCGACTTCGGCGGAGAGGGATGCTTGGGCGGCGGGGGGGGTCGCGGCGATGGTCCACGTCCACACGGCGCCCGTGGGTTCACGTTTCCGGCCGGGTCGTCGGCCCGCACCCGCAGCACGTCGTCGCCCATGGCCAGGCCCGTGAGCTCGAGGGGGGAGGAGCATGCTCCAGTCGCCGGGTCCAGGCGGCACTCGAAGCCGGAGGCGCCGGGCGCGGAGAACGCGAAGGTCGCGGGGTGGAACGGGTGCCGGAGGCGGGCCCCGATCGAACGAGGTCTCGGCCGCCGCGGTGTCCACGCTCAGTGCGCTTCGGCAACGGTCCGCGTTGGCAGCAGGTCCCGGCTCCACGCTTTGCAGACATGCTCCCCGTCGCTCAGCTCATCAACTTCCACCGTCGGCGTGCAGGCCGGTCGCCGTTCAGCCAGCACTTCGGAACATGGACCTGGCTCGTCTGGAGTGGCATCAGCACACACTAGCACTCACTAGAGGGCCCCAATCAGACCAGTCAATGGCCGTCTCAGAGCATGCATGCTCCACAGTTCCAGGTCGCTTCACCGTCTGGGGTCAACGTTTCCCACCGCGTCCCGCGCGCGGACCCGGAGGTCTGCGATCCCTCAGCCGGCCGAGCGTTCGCGGCGAGTTGCAGGCGGTCCACTGCGCGCCGGTCGAGCCTGCACTCGATGGTCGAGCCGTCCTCGGTGGCGCCCAGGACGAACGTGGCCGCATCGTTTGCCACCAGACCGCACGGCCCCGACTCGATCGACTTGTCGGGGTCGTCGGTGTCCACCGCCCAGGTGCGCTCGGCGGGGTGGCGTCCACGTTCCCGGCGGTCTCGCGCGCCGCACGGCGAAGATTGGGATCCCTGCCCGACCCCGGTAAGGTGCGCGGCGAGTCGCACAGGTCCACTGCGCGGCGCCGTCGAGGCGGCACTCCAGCGTGCCGGCGTCGGACGAGCCGAAAGTGAATGTGGCCGACGTTCACGCCCGGTGCCCGAGGGCCCGGACGCCATGGTGGTCTCGGCGCCTCGGTGTCCACGGCCAGTGCGTTCGGCGGGCTGACGTCCACGTTCCCGGCGGCGTCCGGGCTCGCACGGCCTCGAACGTGTGGGATCCCTGGGCGAGGCCGGTGAGTGTGCGCGGCGAGGTGCAGGTGGTCCACTGCGCGGCGCCGTCGAGGCGGCACTCGAAGGTCGAGCCGCCCTCGGTGGCGGAGAATGCGAGCGTCGCCGTGTCGCCAGCGGCAACAGCAGGCGGCCCGGAATCGATCGACGTCTCGGGAGCCTGGGTATCCACGCTCCAGTGCGCTCGGCCGTCTGGGGTCCACGTTCCCGGCGGTGTCGCGGGGCTCGCTGGCGAGGTGTGCGATCCCTGTCCCAGCCCCGTAGGGTGCGGGGTGAGGTGCAGGTGGTCCACGCACCGGCGCCGTCCAGGCGGCACTCGAGCGTGCCGGCCTCGGAGGAGCTGAAGGTGAAGGTGGCCGAGGCGGACGCCACCTGCCCGACGGTCCCGTCCCGATCGTGGTGGTGGGCGCCTGGGTGTCCACGGTCCAGGTGCGCTCGGCGGGTGTCGCGTCCACGTTGCCCACGGCGTCGCGGGCGCGGGCGCGGAAGGTGTGGGATCCCTGGCCGAGTCCGGTGAGGGTGCGCGGCGAGGCGCAGGCCGTCCACTGGGCGGCGCCGTCGACTGACACTCGAAGGTGGAGCCGCCCTCGGCGGCGCTCAGGGCGAAGGTGGCCTCGTCGCTCGCCACGAGCCCGGACGGCCCCGACTCGATCGTCGTGCCCGGCGGGTCCGCGTCCACGGTCCAGGTGTGCTCGGCGGGCGTCGCGTCGGTGTTGCCCGCGGCGTCCTGGGCGCGCACCCGGAAGGTGTGGGACCCCGAGGCGAGCCCACCGAGGACGCGCGGCGAGGTGCAGGCGGTCCACTCGACGCCCCGTCGAGGCGGCACTCGAAAGTGGACCGGGCTCGGTGGAGGTGAAGCCCACCGAGGTGTCGGCGCCGGTCACGGCGGCCGGGGCCGAGGAGATCGTGGTGTCCGGTGCCCTGTTGTCCACCATCAGCGGCGAGCACTGGGTGGAGCCGGAGTCGGTGAAGCTGCGCCCGGCCTGCGGGAGGAAGCGCCAGTCGTAGCTGTTCGCATGGAGCGTGAACCGCATGACGCCGAACGCGCCCGTGTGCTGCACCTCGGTGTTCGGCTTCGGCGCGGTGAGCGGGTAGTGCTGCGTGCCGCCGGTGCCGAGCACGAACTGGCGCAGGCCCTTCTCCTGGTCCACCTGGCCCGCCGGGGTCTGAGGCGCGAAGCGCTGGTAGGTGTGGTCGTTCCCGCCGTAGCACGAACTCGGCGCTGTACTCGTACAGGACGTCCCAGAAGGGGGCCACCCGGGTCTGGTTGCCGTGCAGCGCCCGGCGCTCCAGCGCGGGTGGTGCACGTAGGCGCCGACGCAGTCCCCGGCGTTCTCGTGCAGATCGTCCTGAAGCCACTCGTACTGCTCGGAGCCGGGGCCGCAGCCGCCGATCTGGTCGCAGTTGCTGTTCAGGACCACGATGTGCCAGGCGCCCAGGTCGTAGCTGTACCAGCCCTTCAGGCGGGGCCCGGCCCGGCTCCCGAAGTAGTCGAAGTAGCCGGTGGCGTCCGCCACGCGGTACTCGTGATCGCCCACGGCGGGCCGGCTGCGGGCGTTGTGGCGCCCCCAGGTCGAGTCGTAGCAGCCCTTGAACTCCGGAGCGGTGCCGTTGTTCTGCTCCGTGTCGCCCACGATGCCGATCACGCCGGGGGTGGAATCGAGGAGCCGGGCCGTGGCCTCGTCGCCCGAGGACCAGCAGGAGGCGATGTCCCCGAGGCCGAGCAGCACCGGGTCGCCCGTGACCTCGGGCGTCGGGGGCACGGCCAGCGGATCGGTGTCCCGGAGCGCGATCGTGTCGAGCTCGAACCAGTCGCCGGCCGCCGCGGTGGTGGAGCGGTAGGCGTAGACGTCGATCTCGCTTCCCGCCCCGGTGGTCGTGTAGTCCACCGCCGCGAAGGCCTGCCAGGACGACGTGGCGTTCACGCACGACTCGGCCGCGCCGAGGACGCTCTGCGGCGGGGTCTCGGTCTCCGGCGGCGTGGGCGCGGGGGCGTCGGCGGGCGACCACTCGCGCACGCGAAGGCATACCCGCGCCCCGGGGCGCTTCGCACCATGCCGGATGCTGTGAACTGCGTGCCGGCGGCGGCCGCGTTCACCGGCCGCGGGGCCACCCGCGTGGAGAGCGAGCCGGCGCCCACCGCCGTGGCCCGGCCCGCCTTCTCGCCGCCGGCGCCGCCGCTCACCACGGAGAGGGTGGTGTTGCTGCTGTCGGTCTTCCAGCCGGGAATCACGTAGCCCTGCTGGAGCCAGCCGTCACCCGCGGTCTCGAAGTTTCCGTTCTGGACGGTGGCGTCCGCCCACCACGTGCGCTCGGCCGGAGTGGGATCGGTCTGGTTGCCCACGGTGGCGCGCACCTCGAGCGTGTGGGAGCCGTTGGCCACCTCGAAGGCGGGATTGGCGGAGCACGCCGCCCAGGCGCCCGAGTCCAGCCGGCATTCGAAGTGGGCGCCCGGGGACGGCGAGGAGAGCGAGAACTGCGCGCTGCCCGAGCGGTAGGTGCCGGACGGTCCGGCGTCGATGGCGGTCTCGGGCGTTGTGGCGGCGCCCGCGGACACGGCCACCAGCGCGCTCGCGACGAGCACGGAGATGAGGGTGAGCGCGACGAATATCGCGCGCACGTTGATGTGCGTGGCGTCCTGCCGGGTCCTGCAAGGTGGGTCCGAGTCCTTTCGAAGCCTCACACCGAAGGTACCGGCGATTCCCTCGAATCGCCAGAGGCGCAACCGGTCTGGCGCCGGAGGGCTAGTCGGAGCCGGCCAGCTCGTAGCGGAGCTCGACGAGCCCGCCGCCCACCGACGAGGTGCCGGTGAGCTCCAGGGCGGCCGGCACCGCCTTGGGAAACAGCGGGACGCCCGCGCCGAGCACCACCGGCACCACGGTGAGCCGGAGGTCGTGGAGCAGCCCCGCGTCCACGAACTGGCTCAGCAGGTCGCCGCCGCCCACCACCCATACGTTGGCGTCGCCGGCAGCCGCTCGCATCTCGGCGTGGGCCTCGGCCACCGGTCCCTCCACGAACCTCACATCCGCTCCCTCAGGCGGCTCCTGCCGCCGGTGTGTGAATACCCATGTGGGCTGGTCCTGGTAGGGCCAGGCCGCCGATCCGAGCTCGTCGAGCAGGGCGTCGTAGGTGGCCGCCCCCATGGCCAGCGCGCCGACCCCGGCGAGGAACTCCTCGTAGAGGTCGCGGCCGGCGTCCTCGTAGGAGCGGAGCCAGGCGATGCCGCCGTCGGGCTCCGCGATGAAGCCGTCGAGGCTCGCCGCGCCGAAGAACTGTGTCCTGGCCAAGGGCGCGAATCTACCGACGGGAGGCGAGCGCGGCGTGGATCGCGCTCACCGAGCTCTCGCCCGCGGCCTCCAGCGGCTCGGTGCTTCGCATTGCCCGGCTGAGCACGAACGCCCCCTCCAGCGCGCACAGCATCTGGATCGCCAGCCGCCGGGCGTCCCGCTCATCCATGCCGGCGGCCGCGAATCGCGCCGTGGCCGCGGCCGTCCAGCTCTCGAACACGTCGGCCGTGGCCTTCCTGCAGGGGCTCACTCACGCTGGCCACCTCGAGCGCGATGGTGGCGATGGGCAGGCGTCCGCGTACTCGGTGAGCCGGAGCGTCTCGGCGGCGCCCGCGAAGAAGTCCGCCACCCCGCTCTCCACATCGGCCGCCTGGTCCATGATGGCCTCGAACAGCTCGCCGTACATCTGCCCCGAGCGGCGGATCGACTCCTCGGCGAGCTGCTCCTTTCCCCCGGGGAAGAAGTGATAGAGCGAGCCGAACTGGGCGTTGGCGTCGCCCACGATCTGCTTGAGGCCCGTGCCCGTGTAGCCGTAGCGGCGGAACAGCTCGGCTGTGGTCTCGAGAATGCGGTCTCTGGTGTCGGCGGGCATGGCTCCCTCGGTGGGTGAGGATACGGTAGCGTGTCGCTAGAGCGATCTATCAAGTGAAGGCGAGAGGAGACCGGACCATGTCTCGCCTGTCCGATCCGAAGGGGCGTTTGGAGCTGTTGAGGGGGCTGATGGTCTTCAGCGTGCTCTCCACGGCGATCCATTTCACCCACAACTTCGTGGCCGCCGACCAGTACCCGGACGATCTGGTGGCGGCGGACACGGTGAAGGTGGGGGTGATCCTGTCCTGGCCGACGCTCACCGCGATCGGCCTGCTGGGGTATCGCTTCTACTCGCGCGGGCGCTACCGCGAGGCGCACCCGGCGCTGCTCGTTTACTCGATCCTCGGGATCTCCACGCTGGGCCACTTCCTCGACGGCTCGCCCGACATCCCGGCCTTCTTCTACGCCACGATCTTCACCGACGGCCTGGCCGGGTTCGCCATCGCCGCCTTCACGATCTGGTCGATGCGCGTTACGCGAGGCGAACCGGCAGCGTCTTCAGCTGGTTCACGAAGGGCGACTCCACGAACAGAGGCGCCCCGGTGATGCTCATCGCCGGGTAGCGGGCCAGGGTCTCCTCCAGCAGGATCCGCAGCTCGAGCCGCGCGAGCGCGGTGCCGAGACAGAAATGCCGGCCGCCGGCGCCGAAGGCCTGGTGCTCGGGATTGCGGGTCACCGAGAAGGTGTCGGGATCCTCGTAGCGGTCCTCGTCACGGTTGGAGGCCGACGTACCACATGACCACCTTGTCGCCCTTGCTGATCTGCGTCCCGTTCAGCACGGTGTCCTTGGTGGCGGTACGGCGGAAGTGCGCGAAGGCCGGGAACATCCGCAGCGCCTCCTCCACGGCCGCCGGCACCAGAGACGGGTCGTCCAGCAGCAGCTGACGCTGGTCCGGCGCCTCCATCAGCGCCCGCATGGCGCTGCTGTAGGTGGCCTTCGTGCTGTCGTTGCCGGCGGCCACCAGCAGGAAGAACCCCATCACGATCTCGTGCTCCTCGAGCCCCTGGCCGTCCAGCTCGGCGTGCACCAGGACGCTCGTCAGGTCATCGGTCGGGTTCTCGCGCCGCTCGGCGATCAGGCGCCGGCAGCGCTCGAAGATCTCCGGCACGTCGCGCTGCATCACCGACTCCACGCCGTGGGGATTCAGGTCGGGGTCGCCCGCGCCCAGCGTCGTGTTCATCAGCCGGGCCCAGATCTCGTCGTCCTCCGGCGGGATGCCCATGAAGCTGCCGATCACGCGCGACACCACGGGCTGGGCCACCTCGGTCACCAGGTCGCATTCGTCGCGGCCCGCCAGCCGGTCGAGCACGCCCACGGTGATCTCGCGGATCGTGGCCTCGTGCTCCGCGATCCGCTTGGGGGTGAAGCCGCGCTGGAAGAGCGCCTTGAGCCGGTCGTGCTTCGGCGGGTCCATCCCGATGAACATCGCCTGCGTCAGCTCCAGCGGCATGATCGCGTTGGTCAGCGCGGTGACGCCGCCGATCTCGGACGAGTAGGTCTGCCAGTCCCGGCTCACCTCGTGCACGTCGTCGGCCTTGGTCACCGACCAGTAGCCGGCCTCGTCCGGGTACTCGGAGATTCGCGGCGTCCAGTGCACCGGGCACTCGCTCCGCATCCGCCGGAACAGCTCGTGCGGCGGCCCCTCCAGCCACTCCGGCCGCTCGGTGAGCAGCACCTCCTCGATCGGCCGGGTATCGGGCGAGGTGCGCGGCTCGGTTGAGGACATGGCGCGACCCTAACCGCCCATGCAGTTGAAGCCAAGCGGCCTTAGAGTTCGCGCGACCCAACACTGGAGCCCGTTGACCCACCGGACCCGACTACCGCAGCTCGACGGCGGCCTGTTCCTCACCGACGGCGGCATCGAGACCACCCTCATCTTCCACGAGGCCTCGAGCTGCCGGAGTTCGCGGCCTTCGATCTCCTGAAGGACGCGCGAGGGCACGGAGGCGCTGCGGCGGTACTACGAGCCCTACGCGGAGCTCGCGCGTGGCCGAGGGGCCGGCCTGGTGCTGGAGAGCCCCACCTGGAGGGCCAACCCCCGCTGGGCCGAGGAGATCGGCCACTCGCGGGAGGAGCTGGACGTGCTGAACCGCCGCGCGATCGACCTCATGGCGGAGATCAGGGAGCGTCACGGCTCGGACGCCATGCCGATCGTGATCAGCGGCTGCATCGGACCGCACGCCGACGCCTACCGGCCGGACGTGACGCTCACCGCCGAGGCTGCGCGGGACTACCACGCCACCCAGATCGCGACCTTCGCGGACACCGCGGCCGACATGGTCACGCGCGCTCACGCTCACGTATGCCGAGGAGGCCGTGGCATCGCCCACGCGGCGGCCGATCACGGCCTGCCGGTGGCCATCTCGTTCACGGTGGAGACGGACGGCCGCCTTCCCAGCGGCCAGGACCTCGCCGACGCCATCCGGCAGGTGGACGACGAGACGGCCGGCGCCCTGCGTATTTCATGGTCAACTGCGCCCACCCGACCCACTTCCACGGCGTGCTCGGCACCGGCGAGCCCTGGGAGGAGCGCATCCGCGGACCTGCGGGCCAACGCGTCCACGAAAAGCCACGCCGAGCTGGACGAGGCCGAGGAGCTGGACGAGGGCGATCCCGTGGACCTCGGGGCGAGATACGCGGCGCTGGCGGAGACGCTCCCGTGGGTGAACGTGCTCGGCGGCTGCTGCGGCACCGATCAGCGCCACATCGCGGCGATAGCCGAGGCCTGGCCTGGCGCGTGACCCCGATTGACGCAGCTCCTTACGCAGCCCTGACGCAGGTCTTGCGAAAGAAATTGATCTCGCTTACGTTCGTCTCTTAACCCCACTGGAGGAACGAAGACTTGGAACTCAGACGCGAACTCATCGAGCGGGCAGACTTCCCCCAGGTACGGCGGGGACTCGACCCGGAGGCAGTCAGCAACCACCTGAGCGAGGTGGCCAAGGCTGTCGAGGCCATCAAGAAGGAAGACAAGGGCTCCGCGGCCACCACCGGCGAGCACGTCACCGCGATCGTGCAGGCGGCCGAGACCGCCGCGTCGCAGCTCGAGCAGACTGCCCGCGCGGACGCCGAGCGGATGCGCTCCAGCGCCAAGGCCGAGGCCGACAGCCGCTCTGACCGCCGCCAAGAACGAGGCCGAGAGCACTCTCACGAGCGCTCGCAGCGAGGCCCACAGCACGCTCACCAGCGCCCGCGAAGAGGCTGAGAGCACCCTCACCAGCGCCCGCACCGAGGCCAAGAACACCCTCACCAGCGCCCGGGACGAGGCCGAGAGCACGACCTCCAACGCCAAGAGTCAGGCGGAGAAGACCGTCTCGAGCGCCAACGCGAGCGCCCAGAGCACCCTGTCCAGCGCCAAGGCAGAGGCCGAGAAGACCGTGAACCGGCAACTCCAGCGCCCACCAGACGCTGACCAGCGCAAAGGCCGAGGCCGAGAAGACGATCTCGGACGCCAACGCGAGCGCCGACAGCACGCTCTCGCGGGCCAAGGTCGAGTCCGAGCGGATGGTCACCTCCGCGCGCAAGGAGGCGGAGAGCACGCTGTCCGCCGCGCGGTCCGAGGCGGCCAGCACGCGTGCCAGCTCCCGGGCCCAGGCCCAGGCGCACATGGAGCGCGCGGAGCAGGCGGTCCTCCGTCTGCTCGAGCGGGCCAACCTCGTCGAGGGCGACCTCGGCAAGCTCGTGGCCGACGCCAAGGGCTCCATCTGGACCCTCGCCGAGTCCGTTCGCGCCGGAGCCGACAAGCTCCGGACGGAGCTCGACATTCCTCGCGAGGAGCGCGCGTCCGGTCGCTTTGCCAGGACCGGCAGCCCGCCGCGCCGAGCAACGGCCCGGCGAAGCAGGACGAGCCCGCTGCCCCGGCTGCCGCACCCGCGGCCGCCGAGCGGACTCCGCCGGCCGCCCCGAAGCCCGGCTCCGCGGCCGCCCCGGCGTCAGCGCCGTCGGCGACCATGGAGAAGCCCGCGGAGGCTCCGGCCGCCCCGGCGGCTCCCGAAAGCGCGGCACCGCCCGCCCAGGCGGCCCCGGACAGTCCGGCGGCTCCCGCGGCGAGCGCACCGGCGTCCCCCCTCCGGCGGCCAAGCCGCGGCTGGGCTGGGGCACGGCTCCGGCCGCCCCTCGCCTCAGACCGCCGCGCAGCGGCGGTTCGGCGAGACCCTGGTCCCGCCCCCGGCGACCGCCGCGCCGCGTGAGCCCAAGGCCGAGTCCACGACCGTGGGGCTCAGCGGAGTCCGCACGCCGGCCGTGGGACCGCGCCTTGCCGCGTTCAACATGGCCCGCGCCGGCACGTCACGCGATGAGGTGGCCACGCACCTCAAGGAGAAGTTCGGCCTCGACGACTCCACCGAGATCCTCGACGACGTGTTCAACCGCGCCCGTAGGGAGGCCCTGGGAGGAGCGCAGCCGATCGGTGATCGGGCGAGCACCGGACCACACATACCTTCGCCGCCTGCGGGCGGTCGATGACGAAGCACTGGAGGCCCTCCCCTCGCTGAGACAGGGGAGGGCCTCCGCGCTTTTCGGGTCCCTCAGGCGATCAGAGCGACGCCGGCCGCCACGAGCCAGACCGACCAGACGACGTACGTGACGGGCGTCAGCGTCTCGGCGAGCTTCCAGCCGCGTGGGCTCGTGCGGCCCGACGAACTCCAGCGAGCAGAGCAGCAGGCGGCGCCGGTCGCGATGCCGGGGATGCCGAGCCATTCCGGGACCGCGGAGGTCTGCGTGAGCGCCACTCCGGCGAGCACGCTCCACGCTCCGGTGAGGGCGTATCCGAGGTGCTCGCCCACGCCCACGCCCAGGTAGCGGTTGAACGATTGGAAGACCACGTCCACGGCCTCCCTCCGCGCGGGCGGGCCTCCGGGTCCGACGGCGACCCGCGCGAGGTAGGGCACCAGGAAGGGCCAGCGGATCAGCCCGAGGAACTGGACGACCGCGGCCAGCACGCCGACGTCGTGGTCACCGCCAGCAGGCCGGCGTCGGCGTCGTCCACGGCGCGGGAGAGCAGGACCACCAGCGGCGCGAACAGGACGGCCGTCATGGCGAAGCCCCACCACAGCAGCACCAGCGGCGGCCACCCGCCTGGAATTCGCTCAGCACCTCGCCCGTCGGCCGCCTCAGGATGTCCGGGTAGTCGAAGCGCGCCGCGAGCAGCGCGAAGGCCGTGTTGAAGGCCACCGGCACGGCGATCAGGAAGATGCCCGGCGAGGTGGCGACGCTCATCCGCGCTCTCGCCGCGAGAGCCAGCCGGCGAGGGCGCCGAGCGCGAGCCCGACCTCGGGGGCGAGCGGTATGCCGGTGGTGACGCTCACGACGATCCCGAGCGCGAGACCGGCCACGGCGAACAGCGCGATGGTCGCTCCGACGCTCATGCCGCCCACGCGCTCAAAGCTATTGCACCGGTCCGCCGGCACGCGTTAGGGTCGGCGCAGAGGCAACCATCTGGAGGTCAGCGGATCCCCCCGCCCCGAGACTCGCAAGTTCCTCCGCCACGCTCGGCTGGCGCCGGAAGGGACTGGCAGCCCGCGCCGGTGTGTGGAGTGCCGGCACCCCAAGCTGGCGATCTGGGGCTGGCTCGCCTTCGTGTTCCTCGCGTTCGCCAATGGCGAACGCGAGGAACACGAAGGCGAGCCAGCCCCAGATCGCCAGCTTGCGGTGCCGGGCACTCCACACACCGGCGCGGGTACGGGCGAGTTCCTTCTCCGCGCCAGCCGAGCGTGGCGGAGGAATCTTGCGAGTCTCGGGGCGGGGGCATCCGCTGACCTCCAGATGGTTGCCTCTGCGCCGACCCTAACGCGTGCCGGCGGACCGGTGCAATAGCTTTGAGCGCGTGGGCGGCATCAGCGTCGGAGCGACCATCGCGCTGTTTGCCGTGGCCGGTCCAGCGCTCAGGATCGTCGTCAGCCTCATCACCGGCGTTCCGCTCGCCCCCGAGGTGGGGCTGGTGCTCGGCTCCCTCCCGGGCTGGCGGCTCGCCCGGCGGAGCGCGGATGAGCGCAGCCACGCTCGCGGGCCTCCCCCTGATCGCCGTGCCGTCGCCTTCAACGTCGCCTTCGCGCTGCTCGCGGCGCGCTTCGACTACCCGGACATCCTGCGCCGGCCGACCGACGAGGTGCTCGAGCGATTCCGGCGGGCGGCCGGCGCTGCTCCTGCTCTGGTGGGCGCTTCGCGCTCACCGCCGTCCTCTTCGCGCCGCTCGTCGTGCTGCTCGTCCGGCGCCGTCGACGACGCCGACGCCGACGCTTCTCGCGCGTGGCACGACGGTCGGCGTCCTCGCGTCGGTCGTCCAGTTCCTCGGCCTGATCCGCTGGCCCTTCCTCGTGCCCTACCTCGCCCGCGAGGCCGCCGACCCGGACGCCGCGCCCGGCCCGGAGGAGGCGGTCGACGTCGTCTTCCAGTCCTTCAACCGCTACCTCGGCGTGGCCGTCGGCGAGCACCTCGGCTACGCGCTCACCGGCGCCTGGAGCGTGCTCGCCGGCGTCGCGCTCACGCAGACCGCCGCGGTCCCGGCCTGGCTCGGCGTCCCCGGCATCGTGTTCGGCGCCGTGCCTGCTGCTCTGCTCGCTCGAGTTCGTCGGGTCCGACGAGCCCGAGGGCTGGAAGCTCGCCGGGAAGCTGACGCCGGTCGCCTACGTCGGCTGGTCGCTCTGGCTGGTCGCCGCCGGCGTCGCCCTGATCGCCTGAGGACACCCGAAAAGCGCGGAGGCCCTCCCCTGTCTCAGCGAGGGGAGGGCCTCCAGTGCTTCGTCATCGACCGCCCGCAGGCGGCGAAGGGTATGAGTGGTCCGGTGCTCGCCCGATCACCGATCGGGCTGCGCTCCTCCCGGGCGGCTCTCTACGACCCGCCCTGGGCGCGGTTGAACACGTCGTCGAGGATCTCGGTGGAGTCCTCGAGGCCGAACTTCTCCTTGAGGTGGGTGGCCACCTCATCGCGTGACGTGCCCGCGCGGGCCATGTTGAACGCGGCAAGGCGCGGTCCCACGGCCGGCGTGCGAACTCCGCTGAGCCCCACGGTCGTGGACTCGGCCTTGGGCTCGCGCGGCGCGCTCGCCGGGGGCGGGACCAGGGTCTCGCCGAAGCGCCGCTGTGCGGCGGTCTGAGGCGAGGGGTTGGCCGGAGCCGTGCCCCAGCCCAGCCGCGGCTTCGCGGCGGGAGGGGTGGACGCCGGTGCGCTCGCCGCGGGAGCCGCCGGAGTGTCCGGAGCCGCCTGGGCGGGCGTTGCCGCGCTTTCGGGAGCCGCCGGGGCGGCCGGAGCCTCCGCGGGCTTCTCCATGGTCGCCGACGGCGCTGACGCCGGGGCGGCCGCGGAGCCGGGCTTCTGGGGCGCCGGCGGAGTCCGCTCGGCGGCCGCGGACGCGGCAGCCGGGGCAGCGGGCTCGTCCTGCTTCGCCGGGCCGTTGCTCGGCGCGGCGGGCTGACCGGTCCTGGCAAAGCGACCGGACGCGCGCTCCTCGCGAGGAATGTCGAGCTCGGTCCGGAGCTTGTCGGCTCCGGCGCGAACGGACTCAGCGAGGGTCCAGATGGAACCCTTGGCGTCGGACACGAGCTTGCCGAGGTCGCCCTCGACGAGGTTGGCCCGCTCGAGCAGACGGAGGACCGCCTGCTCCGCGCGCTCCATGTGCGCCTGGGCCTGGGCCCGGGAGCTGGCACGCGTGCTGGCCGCCTCGGACCGCGCGGCGGACAGCGTGCTCTCCGCCTCCTTGCGCGCGGAGGTGACCATCCGCTCGGACTCGACCTTGGCCCGCGACAGCGTGCTGTCGGCGCTCGAGTTCGCGTCCGAGATCGTCTTCTCGGACTCGGCCTTCGCGCTGGACAGCGTCTGATGGGCGCTGGCGTTCGCCGAGTTCACGGTCTTCTCGGCCTCGGCCTTGGCGCTGGACAGGGTGCTCTGGGCGCTCGCGTTGGCACTCGAGACGGTCTTCTCCGCCTGACTCTTGGCGTTGGAGGTCGTGCTCTCGGCCTCGTCCCGGGCGCTGGTGAGGGTGTTCTTGGCCTCGGTGCGGGCGCTGGTGAGGGTGCTCTCAGCCTCTTCGCGCGCGCTGGTGAGCGTGCTGTGGGCCTCGCTGCGAGCGCTCGTGAGAGTGCTCTCGGCCTCGTTCTTGGCGGCGGTCAGAACGCTGTCGGCCTCGGCCTTGGCGCTGGAGCGCATCCGCTCGGCGTCCGCGCGGGCCGTCTGCTCGAGCTGCGTCGCGGCGGTCTCGGCCGCCTGCACGATCGCGGTGACGTGCTCGCCGGTGGTGGCCGCGGAGCCCTTGTCTTCCTTCTTGATGGCCTCGACGGCCTTGGCCACCTCGCTGAGGTGGTTGCTGACTGCCTCCGGGTCGAGTCCCCGCCGTACCTGGGGGAAGTCTGCCCGCTCGATGAGTTCGCGTCTGAGTTCCAAGTCTTCGTTCCTCCAGTGGGGTTAAGAGACGAACGTATGCGAGATCAATTTCTTTCGCAAGACCTGCGTCAGGGCTGCGTAAGGAGCTGCGTCAATCGGGGTCACGCGCCGGGCCAGGCCTCGGCTATCGCGGCGATGTGACGCTGATCCGTGCCGCAGCATCCGCCGAGCACGTTCACCCACGGGAGCGTCTCCGCCAGCGCCGCGTATCTCGCCCCGAGATCGCCGGGATCGCCCTCGTCCAGCTCGTCCGCCTCGTCCAGCTCGGCGTGGCTTTTCGTGGACGCGTTGGCCCGCAGGCCCCTGATGCGCTCCTCCCACGGCTCGCCGGTGCCGAGCACCCCGTGGAAGTGCGTCGGGTGCGCGCAGTTGACCATGAAATACGCAGGGACGCCGGCCGTCTCGTCGTCCACCTGCCGGATGGCATCCGCGAGGCCCTGGCCGCTGGGGAGGCGGCCGTCCGTCTCCACCGTGAAGGAGATGGCCACCGGCAGCCCGTGATCGGCCGCCGCGCGCGTGATGCCCACGGCCTCCTCGGAATAGGTGAGCGTGATCGCCGCGACCATGTCCGCCGAGGTGCCCGCGAAGGTGGCGATCTGGGTGGAGTGGTAGTCCCGCGCGGCCTCGGGCGTCAGCGCCACCTCGGGTTGGTAGGCGTCGGCGTGCGGTCCGATACAGCCGCTGATCACGATCGGCATCCCGGCCGCCTCGTGCCGCTGCCTGATCTCCTCCATGAGGTCGATCGCGCGGCGGTTCAGCACGTCCAGCTCCTCCCGCGAGTGGCCGATCCGCTCGGCCCAGCGGGGGCTGGCCCGCCAGGTGGGACTTTCGAGCACCAGGCCGGCCCCTTGGCTGCGCGCGAGCTCCGCGTAGGGCTCGTAGTAGCGCCGCAGCGCCTCCGTGCCCTCGTCGTCCTTCAGGAGATCGAACGCCGCGAACTCCGGCAGGTCGAGACCCTCGTGGAAGATCAGGGTGGTCTCGATGCCGCCGTCGGTGAGGAACAGGCCACCGTCGAGTTGCGGTAGTCGGGTCCGGTGGGTCAACGGGCTCCGTGCCGGGTCCGCGCGAACTCTAAGGCCGCTTGGCTTCAGCTGCATGGGGGGTTAGGGTCGCGCCATGTCCTCAACCGAGCCGCGCACCTCGCCCGACACCCGGCCGATCGAGGAGGTCCTGCTCACCGAGCGGCCGGAGTGGCTGGACGGGCCGCCCCACGAGCTGTTCCGCCGGATGCGCAACGAGTGCCCGGTGCACTGGACGCCACGCATCTCGGAGTACCCGGACGAGGCCGGCTACTGGTCGGTGACCAAGGCCGACGACGTGCACGAGGTGAGCCGCGACTGGAAGACCTACTCCTCCGAGATCGGCGGCGTCACCGCGCTGACCAACGCGATCATGCCGCTGGAGCTGACGCAGGCGATGTTCATCGGGATGGACCCGCCGAAGCACGACCGGCTGAAGGCGCTCTTCCAGCGCGGCTTCACCCCCAAGCGGATCGCGGAGCACGAGGACACGATCCGCGAGATCACCGTGGGCGTGCTCGACCGGCTGGCGGGCCGCGACGAATGCGACCTGGTGACCGAGGTGGCCCAGCCCGTGGTGTCGCGCGTGATCGGCAGCTTCATGGGGATCCCGCCGGAGGACGACGAGATCTGGGCCCGGCTGATGAACACGACGCTGGGTGCGGGCGACCCCGACCTGAATCCCCACGGCGTGGAGTCCGTGATGCAGCGCGACGTGCCGGAGATCTTCGAGCGCTGCGGGCGCCTGATCGCCGAGCGGCGCGAGAACCCGACCGATGACCTGACGAGCGTCCTGGTGCACGCGGAGCTCGACGGCCAGGGGCTCGAGGAGCACGAGATCGTGATGGGGTTCTTCCTGCTGGTGGCGGCCGGCAACGACAGCACGAAGGCCACCTACAGCAGCGCCATGCGCGCGCTGATGGAGGCGCCGGAACAGCGTCAGCTGCTGCTGGACGACCCGTCGCTGGTCCCGGCGGCGGTGGAGGAGGCGCTGCGGATGTTCCCGGCGTTCGCGCATTTCCGCCGCACCGCCACCGAGGACACCGTGCTGAACGGGACGCAGATCCGGAAGGGCGAGAAGGTGGTCATGTGGTACGTCGCGTCCAACCGGGACGAGGACAGATACGAGGATCCCGACACCTTCTCCGTCACCCGCAACCCGGAGCACCAGGCCTTCGGCGCGGGTGGCCGGCATTTCTGCCTCGGCACCGCGCTCGCGCGGCTCGAGCTGCGGATCCTGCTGGAGGAGACGCTGGCCCGCTATCCGGCGATGAGCATCACCGGGGCGCCCCTGTTCGTGGAGTCGCCGTTCGTGAACCAGCTGAAGACGCTGCCGGTTCGCCTCGCGTAACGCGCATCGACCAGAGCGTGAAGGCGGCGATGGCGAAGCCGGCGAGGCCGTCGGTGAAGATCGTTGCGTAGAAGAACGCCGGGATGTCGGGTGAACCGTCGAGGAAGTGGCCCAGCGTGGAGATCCCGAGCATCGAGTAGATGAGCAGCGCGGGGTGCGCCTCGCGGTAACGCCCGCGCGAGTAGAGGAAATACCCCAGCAGGCCGATCGCGGTGAGCGTCGGCCAGAACAGGATCACTCCCACCTTCACCGTGCCGGGCCCCACCAGGTCGTCCGGATACTGATCGGCGGCCACGAAGTTGTGGGTGAAGTGGATCGCCGTGGACAGCACGCTGAAGACGATCAGCCCCCTCAGGAGCTCCACCCGTGCCTTCGGATCGGTCAGGCGAGACATTCTCCGGACTCCTCTCGCGTTACTTGATAGATCGCTCTAGCGACACGCTACCGTATCCTCCACGACGAGGGAGGACCGATGCCCGCCGACACCAGAGACCGCATCCTCGAGACCACCGCCGAGCTGTTCCGCCGCTACGGCTACACGGGTACCGGCCTCAAGCAGATCGTGGGCGACGCGAACGCCCAGTTCGGCTCGCTCTACCACTTCTTCCCCGGGGGAAAGGAACAGCTCGCGGAGGAGTCGATCCGCCGCTCCGGGCGAATGTACGGCGAGCTGTTCGAGCTCATCATGGACCAGGCGGCCGATGTGGAGAGCGGGGTGGCGGACTTCTTCGGGGGCGCCGCCGAGACGCTCCGGCTCACGGAGTACGCCGACGCCTGCCCCATCGCCACCATCGCCCTCGAGGTGGCCAGCGTGAGCGAGCCGCTCAGGAGGGCCACGGCCGATGTGTTCGAGAGCTGGACGGCCGCGGCCACGGTGCGCTTCGCGGCCGCCGGGATCGACGAGCAGAACGCGCGGCGCCTGGCGATTCAGATGCTGTGTGCTCTGGAGGGCGCCTTCGTGCTCAGCCGGGCCATGCGCAGCACCGAGCCGCTGGAGGCCGCGGGCGAGAGCGCCGTGGGCGCGATCCACGCCGTGCTCGCCTCCCGTCTGTAGATTCGCGCCCTTGGCCAGGACACAGTTCTTCGGCGCGGCGAGCCTCGACGGCTTCATCGCGACGCCCGACGGCGGCATCGACTGGCTCCGCTCCTACGACGACGCCGGGCGCGACCTCTACGAGGATTTCATCGCCGGGGTCGGGGCGCTGGCCATGGGGGCGGCCACCTACGACGCCCTGCTCGAGCAGCTCGGATCGGCGGCGTGGCCCTACCAGGAGCAGCCCACATGGGTGTTCACCCACCGCCGGCTGGAGGCGCCCGAGGGAGCGGACGTGAGGTTCGTGGAGGGCCCGGTGTCCGAGGCTCACGCCGAGATGCGTGCGGCAGCCGGCGACGCGCACGTATGGGTGGTGGGCGGCGGCGACCTGCTCAGCCAGTTCGTGGACGCGGGGCTGGTGCACGAACTCAGGCTCACCGTGGTGCCGGTGGTGCTGGGCGCGGGCGTTCCGCTGTTCCCGAGGGCGGTGCGCGGCGCCCTGGAGCTCACCGGTACGTCCCAGGTGGGCGGGGGCCTCGTCGAGCTCCGCTACGCGCTGGCCGGCTCCGACTAGCACTCCGGCGCCAGCACGCTTGCGCCTCTGGCGATCCGGGGGAATCGCCGATACCTTGGGTACGAGGCTTCGAAAGGACTCGGACCCACCTTGCAGGACCCAGGGCAGGACGCCACGCACATCAACGTGCGCGCGATATTCGTCGCGCTCACCCTCATCACCGTGCTCGTCGCGAGCGCGCTCGTGGCCGTGTCCGCGGGCGCAGCCACCACACCCGAGACCGCGATCGACGGCGGACCGTCCGGCACCTACCGCTCGGGCACCGCTCAGTTCTCGCTCTCCTCGCCGTCCCCGGGCGCCCACTTCGAATGCCGGCTGGACTCGGGTGCGTGGTCGTCGTGCTCCGCCAATCCGGCCTTCGACGTGGCCAACGGCTCTCACACGCTCGAGGTCCGCGCCACGCTTGGGCAACCAGACCGATCCCACCCCGGCCGAGCGCACGTGGTGGGCCGACGCCACCGTTCAGAACGGAAACTTCGAGACGGCGGGCGACGGGTGGCTCCAGCAGGGCTACGTCATTCCGGGCTGGAAGACCGACAGCAGCAACACCACCCTGTCCGTGGTGAGCGGCGGTGCCGGAGGCGAGAAGGCCGGCCGCGCCACGGCGGTGGGCGCCGGCTCGCTGTCCACGCGGGTGGCCCCGCGGCCGGTGAACGCGGCTGCCGCCGGCACGCAGTTCACCGCATCCGGCATGGTGAGAAGCGCCCCGGGCGCGCGCGTGTGCCTGCGGGTGCGCGAGTGGTCGCCCGCCGATGCCCCCGCACCCACCCCTCCCGAGACCCAGACTCCGCCTCAGAGCGTCCTCGGCGCGGCCGAGTCGTGCGTGAACGCCACGTCCTCCTGGCAGGCCTTCGCGGCGGTCGACTACACGACCACCGGGGCGGGAAGCGAGATCGACGTGTACGCCTACCGCTCCACCACCGCGTCGGCCGGCGACTGGTTCGAGCTCGACACCATCGCGCTCCGGGACACCGAGCCGCTGGCCGTGCCCCCGACGCCCGAGGTCACGGGCGACCCGGTGCTGCTCGGCCTCGGGGACATCGCCTCCTGCTGGTCCTCGGGCGACGAGGCCACGGCCCGGCTCCTCGACTCCACCCCCGGCGTGATCGGCATCGTGGGCGACACCGAGCAGAACAACGGCACCACTCCTGAGTTCAACGGCTGCTACGACTCGACCTGGGGGCGCCACAACGCCCGCAGCCGGCCGGCCGTGGGCGACCACGAGTACCGCGTGGCGGACGCCACCGGCTACTTCGACTACTTCGGGAGCCGGGCCGGGCCCCGCCTGAAGGGGTGGTACAGCTACGACCTGGGCGCCTGGCACATCGTGGTCCTGAACAGCAACTGCGACCAGATCGGCGGCTGCGGCCCCGGCTCCGAGCAGTACGAGTGGCTCCAGCAGGATCTGCACGAGAACGCCGGGGATTGCGTCGGCGCCTACGTGCACCACCCGCGCTGGAGCGCCGGAGCGCTGCACGGCAACCAGACCCGGGTGGCCCCCTTCTGGGACGTCCTGTACGAGTACAGCGCCGAGTTCGTGTACGGCGGGAACGACCACACCTACCAGCGCTTCGCGCCTCAGACCCCGGCGGGCCAGGTGGACCAGGAGAAGGGGCTGCGCCAGTTCGTGCTCGGCACCGGCGGCACGCAGCACTACCCGCTCGGCGCGCCGAAGCCCAACACCGAGGTGCAGCACACGGGCGCCTTCGGCGTCATGCGCTTCACGCTCCACGCGAACAGCTACGACTGGCGCTTCCTCTCGCAGGCCGGACGCAGCTTCACCGACTCCGGCTCCACCCAGTGCTCGCCGCTGATGGTGGACAACAGGGCACCGGACACCACGATCTCCTCGGCCCCGGCCGCCGTGACCGGCGCCGACACCTCGGTGAGCTTCACCTCCACCGAGCCCGGTTCCACCTTCGAGTGCCGGCTCGACGGGGCATCGCAGTGGACCGCCTGCACCCCGCCGCGCGCGCTCGGCGGGCTGGCCTCGGGTCCCACACCTTCCGGGTGCGCGCCCAGGACGCCGCGGGCAACACCGACGCGACGCCCGCCGAGCACACCTGGACCGTGGACGCGGACCCGCCGGGCACGACGATCGACTCGGGCCCCTCCGGCCTGGTGGCGAGCGACGAGGCCACCTTCGCCCTCAGCGCCACCGAGGGCGGCTCCACCTTCGAGTGCCAGGTGGACGGCGCCGCCCAGTGGACGGCCTGCGCGTCACCGCGCACCCTCACCGGCCTGGGCCAGGGTCCCGCTTCGTTCCGCGCCCGCGCCCGCGACGCCGTGGGCAACGTGGACGCCTCGCCCGCGGAGCGCACGTGGACGGTGGACACGCAGGCGCCCACCACCACGATCGCCGGGTCGGGCCCGTCGGGCACGGTGGCCTCCACCTCGGCCACCTTCACCTTCAGCTCCTCCGAGGCCGGCACGCTCGAGTGCCGCCTCGACGGCGCCGCCCAGTGGACCGTCTGCACCTCGCCCCGCACCCTCACGGGACTGGGACAGGGATCCCACACCTTCGCCGTGCGAGCCCGCGACGCCGCCGGGAACGTGGAAGCCACACCCGCCGAACGCACCTGGACCTCGGACACCCAGGCACCCGAGACGTCGATCGAGTCCGGGCCCGCCGGCTCTGGCGGCAAGCGAAACGGCGACCCTCGCCTTCGCGGCCACCGAGGGCGGCTCCACCTTCGAGTGCCGCCTCGACGGCGCCGCCCAGTGGACCCTCCTGCGCCTCGCCGCGCACACTCACCGGACTCGGGCCAGGGATCCCACACCTTCCCGCGCCGTGCGAGCCCGCGACGCCGCCGGGAACGTGGACACCACACCCCGAACGCACCTGGACCGTGGACACCGAGGCGCCCGACGACCACCATCGAGTCCGGGCCCTCGGGCACCGTGGCGTCCACGTCCGCCTCATTCACCTTCGGCTCGTCCGACGCCGGCACGCTGGAGTGCCACCTCGACGACGCCGCGCAGTGGACCGTCCTGCGCCTCGCCGCGCACACTCACCGGACTCGGGCAGGAATCTCACCCCTTCGCCGTGCGAGCCCGCGACGCCGCCGGGAACGTGGACGCCACACCCGCCGAACGCACCTGGGCGGTGGACGCCGGCAGCGTACCCCGACACGTCGATCGCGTCGGGGCCGTCCGGTCTGGTGGCAAGCGACGAGGCCACGTTGGGCCTGGCCGGCCACGGGCGCGGGCTCCACGTTCGAGTGCCGGCTGGACGACGCCGCAGCAGTGGACCGCCTGCACCTCGCCGCACACGCTCACCCAGCCTAAACAGAGGGATCGCACATCCTCCGGGTCCGCGCGCGGGGACGCCGTGGGCAACGTGGACCCCACACCGGCCGAGCGCACCTGGACCGTGGACACGCACGCGCCCGACACGGCCATCGACTCGGGCCCGTCCGGGCTCGAGCGGAGCGCCAGCGCGCGCCTCACCCTCACATCCACCGAGGCGGGCTCGACGTTCGAGTGCCGGCTGGACTCGGGCGACTGGGAGGCCTGCACGCCGACGGTGGACCTCGATGAGCTGGGCGATGGGGAGCACGTCCTGCGAGCGCGGAGCCGGGACGGCGCCGGCAACGCGGATCCCACACCGGCCGAGCGCACCTGGAGCGTGGACACCGCGGCCCCCGAGATCTCGTTCGACTCCGGACCCACGACCGGCGCGCGCTCCACCCGTGCGACCTTCGTCTTCTCCGCCGTGGGCGGCTCCGCGTTCGAATGCCGCCTCGACGACGGCGACTGGAGCACGTGCGCCTCTCCGCTCGCAGCTCACGGGGCTGGCCGTGGGCCACCACGTGCTGCGGGTGCGGGCCACCGACCCCGCCGGCAACGTGAACCCCACCGGCGCCGCGTGGACCTGGACGATCGCCGCGACCCCACCGCCTCCGAAGGACCCCGCCCCGCCGAAGCCGCCGGCCTCACCGGAGTCGCCCTCACCCACCCCCGAGCGCCCTTCGACGCGCGAGCTGGCCGCGGCCCTCCGCGGCGACGTGAAGGACACGGCGCGGGTGCTGCGCCGGACCGGCCGGCGGCGCGCTCGTCCGACGCCGTGGCCTTACCGTGAGGCGCCTGGACGCTCGCCGCCGGCCGGCCGCTTCTCGCTGACGCTTCGCCGGGGGAACGCGGTGGTGGGCCGCGGCCGGCGCACCGTGACCCGTTCCGGCCGCCACGCCGTGAGGTTGAGGCTGACCCGAGCCGGCGTGAGGGCGCTGGTACGCGGCGGACGTCACCGGTTGACGCTCGAGATCGAGTTCGCTGACCGGCCGGGCGGAACGGTGCGAAGTAGCCGCCCGCCTGCCGCTGCGGTTTCCTCTGATAGCAATACCGGCACCTGAAACCGGCGCGCGGCGGGGCAGCGTGTCCTCTCGGCAGCGTGGGCGCTGAACCTGGCGCTGCTGGAGCGGCAGCTGCTCCTGGAGCGCCGCCGGGCTCTCGCTCCCCGGGCGCTCGAGCGGGTCGGCGGATCCAGCTCAGTACGCGCCGTCCGTGTACGTGGGGCTGCGGTCGCGGCTCGCCGGTTTTCCGCGGGTGCCTCGACGCCCGCGCTCGCGAACGCCGAGCCGTCGTCCAAGGCACGCTGATGCGGGTCGACCATCGATCTGGTCTCGCGGAAGGACTATCGGTTGCTCACGGACGCCATGCGTGAGGCGCGCCGCGAACGGTGGGCTGTGCGGGCGCGCGAGGGACGGATCCATGGAGACGGAGGTGGACCGCGCCCGGCCGCGTTCGGGCCCGGCTGAGGAGGGTCGGCCGACTCGCCGAGCCACTCGAGCTGGCCGGGGGCGACCCGCGGCTTTTCAACGCGTGATCCTCTGGCTCGACGTGCTCCGCGTCCCGCCGGCCGGCACCTGGGAGTGGCGGCGGGCGGATCTCCGTCCGCCCGGCCGAAGGCTGGCTCGGGTGCGAGCCTCGGAGGACCCTGGAGGAGGACCTGGTGCTGCGTGGACCTGCGGCGCCTTCGGGCCGGGCGCGCCATCGATGCGGCCGACTGGGCCGGGCTGTCGCCGGGTCCCGTCGAACCGGCGCTCGGCGGCTCGGCTGCGCCGCTTCCGCGACGAACGACGCGTTCTGCTCGACCTGCCCCGCGTCCGCCCCGGATCCCGTCCACCCCGCGTCCCCGTCCGCTTCTTCCGACCTGGGACGCCACCCCGCTCGTCCACGTGCGCCGCGCGGACATCCTCCCCGGAGCGCTTCCGTCTGCCCTGTCAACACGAAGACGCCGCACTTGGTGCCGCGTTCCTCGTCGACGGCGCGGTGGCCGGGGTCTGGGCGCGAGGAGGGAGGGCTGCATGAGGTCGAACCATCGAGCCGCTCCCGCGAGACGCCCGGCGCGAGGTGGACGACGAGGCGCGGCGCGTGGGAAGGCGGTTCCAAGCCTGAGTACGGGCACACTATAGGCCGTCGTGAGCAACTCCTCCGAACAGCTCACCGGGCTGGCCTACGAGCGCTACAGCGCGGGCGACGTGAAAGGGATGCTCGAGCTGTTCGACCCCGCCGTGGAGGTGTTCGTGGCGCCGCCGAACTT